>JAADGF010000071.1:52059-72069 GCA_013152545.1 Gammaproteobacteria bacterium | reverse complement strand
CCTTGCCCTTCTCCTAGCCTTCGGCTCTGCGATTACCTGGCAAGAGGACTTTCACCTCTCTAGTTTTGTGCCATGCCCGGCACACACGTCGTGAATCGGCGGTTGCCAAAAGTGGCTCGTTTTTGTGAAGGTAAAACAAGTGCTGCTTTTGGCAATCCGCTGAATTCATTTTGTTAGGCCATAATGTCTTTTGACTTCAAAAAATCATCAGGAACATCTGACGTTTTCCATCCTGTTATCGCAAAATAATACAGCGGCTCTCCCTCAACTGATAATCTATGTCGATAGCGTTCGATGTAGTAAATGTCAAGATATTTTGAGAAAATTAATTCCCTAATCATTTTTGAAAAACCTGATTTATCGCTAATATCAAAGAAGGTATCCTTTATATTAAAGGCCACCCAGGCTTTGTTTTTGATTATATTAAACGCTTCCAAAAATGCTTTCGTTGGGATGTCTCCGAAACCAAGTGCGGCAACTGTTACCATGCAATCACATTGCCAAGATACTATTTCTTCCTTTTTATCTTTTTCTAGCTTTGTGAAATCCTCAACATAATATGCGTCATAGATCCCCGGCCTATCTCGGACTGTTGCATCATAAGCTTCGGGAATTATATCCACGCCTATTAAGCGAGAAACACCATGCTTCTTTAATTCCTCCCCCATCATTCCATTACCCGCACCTAAATCCAATATCCTAAGCTCAGAAAAGTTGTTTTGATACTGTTTTACTGCGGCTTCGAGTATTGATGCTACTTTACTTGGAGATGTGCATTTAAGGCGATCATAAAAGATTTGTTCATAGAGACCTTGTACTTGATAAATTTCATCGTAGTCGTGGAATCTTATTTTTCTTTTACCACCTGATCCTTGGAGGTAGAAATAGGCTTCGTCTTGATTTATGCTGGCTAATTCATCCTTCGGAAATTGTATTCGATGTCTTTTTATCATAATTTTCTCAGTTTTTTTGGAGATTTATTGGTCTAACGTCGTGAATAAGCGGCTTTCAGAAGTAGCATGTTTTTGCGAACGCAAAACAAGTGCCGCTTTTGGAAATCCACTTAATTCGCATTGTATGGGCTTTGACTGCGTCATAAAACCTAATCTCATCTTCAGAAAAGATACCTGCTTTGTGTAGACGACCAGCTATTTTCTTGCCGATGTTCTTAAGCTCTATAATTTTTCTTGACTGACTTATGCCCAAGTAATTTCTAAATTTTTTCTTTAATATATAGTTATGTTTATTTCAATAAACTGATGTTAACTTTGTTGGTTTTATTGTTATGTCGCGTTTAACTTAAGCTTCTTGACATCCTTAAGGTTGATATTCTTTTTCGCATGCCAAAGGTTATATTGATCTTGCATTGCCAGCCAACTTTCTGGAGATCTGCCAAGTGCTTTAGATAAGCGTAACGCCATCTCTGGAGATATATTGCTTTCACTGTTGAGAACCCGATTCAGCGTAGAAGGGGATACCCCAAGGCTATCAGCTACTTTTCTGACGCTTAGTTTGTGAGGAGCGAAATGTCTTCCTTATGAACTTACCTGGGTGTGAGGGGGGTATACATCGACATTAGTGGTAATCCTCATAGTCTAAAATAGGGACATTGTCTTCTTAAGATTTAAAGGCGATTCGCCAATTTCCACTTACTTTACATCGACCATAATACCCTTGCGCTTTCCTTTTAATGGGTGCAAATTGAATCCTGAAAGATCAATATCATCAATTGAGGTCGCCGTATCAATGGCAACGAGTTGAAATTTTAGTTTATTTCGATGATCTGCTTGAATTCCAGCTATCCTCCCAGACTTAAAATATTTTTGCAATCCTTTGTGTTTAAATGACTTGATTATTTAGGAAATATAGCATGTTGCACACTACGCAACAATTTTATTTTTCACGTATAATCGAGATAGGGGAATGCTTCACGACATCCTTTCTCCCACACCACCCGGCTACGGATCACGTACCAAGGTAGTTCATTGTCATGACAATTCGTATCATGCTGCCTATATTTGGTACCCCCAGTCTAAACAAACGCTCTTTGACTTGCATCTGTACCTGTATCTATTTTTCAACGCGTCTTTTTGTGGAGTAATGAGTGTGGCGAATCACAAAAAGATGCGTTGAAAAATAGATCAGAGCTAAACTTTTTGTTAGCTTTGGGGTTGCCAAAAATCCACCCAACATCTATCAACAAGATACGGATTTTCTTCTTGAACAAGACACAATATCGCCAAAAACTCATCTTGTGATTTTTTGTTTCCAAACATTTATATAATTATGATGCCGGGCAATGCCCATTAGTTCTCTATCGATAAACGTACTAAATTCAGCCTGATACGGTTTACACACTTCTTGTAACGCTTGCCTCGATAATGTCTTTTTTGCTCTTTCAGTATGGTTGAGCAAATGCTTTTCACAATCAATTTCAGTTGAAGTTTCTACGGTCTGTATTAGAAAACTTATCACTTATGCTTAATGCCGTGGTAAGAGACAAATGGGTATGGGTTTATTGATTTTTAATCAGAGCTTGACGCCATAATCACTGTATGGTGTATTTATACCTCACCCTTTAAATATTCTTGCCTACGCTTTTTGCTAAATTTCTCTATTGAGTACCTCAACATTGTTCGAGGCATTTGTTTATAGTGTTGCTCTAAATATTTTTCCTCTATTTTTTGATCACGGTTACCAATTTCACGAAGCATCCAACCAACAGCTTTATGAATTAAATCTTCTGGATCATTTATAAGTGTTTTTGACAATTTAAGCGTGTCGTTAAATTCACCCTTCTTTATGAAATAAAAAGTAGAGATCATTGCTATGCGGCGCTCCCACAGTCTCTTTGAATTCACTAACTCATATAATATTGAGCGATTTTTTTCAGCTAACCATGCACCAACTATATAATGCGCTGAGCTATCGACAAGATCCCAATTATTAATATACTTTGTGTGCTTCAGATATAGATTATAAATTATTTCTTTTTTATCTTCGCTGGCTCTTGAGTACTGGTCAACTAATATTAGTAATGAGAATAATCTTACTTCATGATATTCTGATTTAAGTAGCTTTTTTGTTTCAACTACAGATAGTTCTGAGTATAACTTAGCTGTTTTTCTTAATGTTGGCACTCGTATTCCAAGAAATTTATCACCATAACCATATTCACCTTTTCCTGTTTTAAAGAATCGTTGAGAATGCTCGGCAATTTCAGAATTTGCTAGGCTTTCTAAATGTGCAATGATTTTCTGATAAGCTGCCATCTGCTATGGACTCTTGTTTTATTGCTAAATTTTTCATGTGTGACCAGCATGGTAGCTGGCTAGCTGGTGCAAGTCCAGTCATGGCGCTTGGAAGAAGGGAGCATGTAGGCGATGCCCGAAACTCCCGTCTGCTACCCGACGAGGGAAACACGGGAGATGGCGAGCCAATGAGGGATTTGAAGGAAGTCGGAGTCTAAAATTGCTAATGATCTTGGTCGATCACAGAGTACGATCGCCAGGGAAGTTAGATGCAATCTCGGCTTGCGAGGTTATCGCCATAATCAGGCCGATCGCATGACCCATGAGCGCCATACAGTGAAGCCTGTGCTGACATTACGTTCTAATTGATCGCTATCTCGGCCAAGACTGAAGCCCTGAGCAGGTTGCTGGGTGTCTTGAAAAAGACGGTATCATCAAATTACACCACGAAATCATTTATCAATATATTTTGTCAGATAAACGATCTGGCGGTGATTTGTATTTGCATCTTCGTTATCAGAATAAAACCGATAGGAAATGCTATGGTTCAGCTCACAAACGGAATAAGAATGGTGTCTCAAACAGAACAGATATAAGCGAGAGACCTGAAGCGGTCAATCAACGCAAATGTGTAGGTGACTGGGAAGCGGATACCATCATAGGCAAAAATCACAAGGGTGTTATTGTTACGCTGGATGAACGAAAATCAAAACGGCGCATGGTAATGCCTGGCGGCAATATTTTACAAAGTCAATGGAGCTGATTGATGTAACAATACAGCAGTTTTTTGATATTGCAGATAAGCTCAATAGTAGGCCGAGAAAGTGTTTGGGATTTCGACTTTTAGTGTGCGTCATATTCATGGCAAGGTGAAATCTCAAACACCACGGGTATATAAAACATTTTTCTTAAAGAAGAGCCACAATCGTTTGATTAAATTTAATTCAGGCGAGTAAGCTGACAGATACACCACCCGTCGCAATCTTGGGCTTTTTTTAATCAGATCGGTTATTTTCTGAGAATAGTGATAATGAGGTAACGAACGGTAGTGTTGGCGGCGTCTTTGGATGAGCTAGCTCACGCAAAACTACCGCAAAGGAAGTTGCAACAATCTCTGGCGTAGGTGTAAGGCATTGAAATATATGGTGGGCCCGGTAGGACTCGAACCTACGACCAAGGGATTATGAGTCCCCTGCTCTAACCAACTGAGCTACAGGCCCGTGAGGCGCAATTCTATCAGCAATCCACCCGTTATTGCTACCGGTTTGATGATGAAATATCGTTCAATTTTTTATTGTGCTTGGTATCGCCATTGAATCTGCTGGGTAATGGTTCCTGTTGCGTCTATCTACATTCGTTTTAATAAAAGTTGTTTGTTTTTTAATCTGTTGTAGTGAGTATCTGCGCTTTGGTTTTTGAATGGTTATTTATTGTCCTGATGATCAGGTTCAATGATACCTAATGATGCCCATAGCGTATCAATTTTTTTATTGATTTCTTCTGACATTTTAATCGGGCGACCCCATTCACGGGTGGTTTCGCCAGGCCATTTATTGGTAGCATCCAATCCCATTTTAGAACCCAGGCCGGATACTGGCGAGGCAAAATCCAAATAATCGATCGGTGTGTTTTCCACCAATGTGGTGTCGCGTGCGGGGTCCATGCGGGTGGTCATTGCCCAGATGACATCCTGCCAGTCACGCACATTGATGTCATCGTCTACTATGATGACAAATTTGGTGTACATAAACTGCCGTAAATAAGACCAGGTACCTAACATGATTCGCTTGGCATGACCGGCATATTGTTTTTTCATGCTGATAATGGCAACGCGGTATGAGCATCCTTCTGGTGGTAAATAAAAATCCACGATTTCCGGAAATTGCTTTTGTAAGATAGGCACAAAGACTTCATTCAGTGCTGTGCCCAGCACAGCAGGTTCGTCCGGGGGGCGACCGGTATAAGTGCTATGGTAGATAGGGTTATCCCGATGGGTGATGCGCTCAATGGTAAAAACCGGAAACCGTTCCACTTCATTGTAGTAGCCCGTGTGGTCGCCGAAGGGGCCTTCATTGGCTGTTTCATCGGGATGAATGACGCCTTCCAGTACAAACTCGGCAGATGCTGGCACTTGTAAATCTGAGCCAATGCATTGAGTTACTTCGGTTTTTGATCCACGCAGCAAACCGGCGAAGGCATATTCTGACAAGGTGTCAGGCACCGGGGTGACCGCCGCGAGAATGGTGGCCGGATCAGCACCTAATGCCACTGCGACAGGAAAGGGTTTTCCCGGGTGAGTTTGGCACCACTCTTTATAGTCCAGGGCGCCACCACGGTGGGCCAGCCAACGCATAATCACTTTGTTTTTGGCAATGACCTGTTGCCGATAGATGCCGAGGTTTTGACGTTCTTTGTTGGGGCCCCGAGTAACCACCAGCGCCCAAGTAATCAATGGGCCTGCATCTTCTGGCCAACAGGTCTGAATTGGGAGTTGAGTGAGGTCAACTTGGGCGCCTTCAATGATATGGGTCTGACAAGGCGCGGATTTGATGGTTTTCGGTGCCATATTGAGCACTTGTTTGTAGATTGGCAGTTTTTCCCAGGCATCTTTCATGCCTTTGGGCGGTTCTGGTTCTTTTAAAAATGCCAGCAATTCACCGATGCCTCGTAATGCGTTCACGGAATTTTTGCCCATGCCCATTGCAACCCGTTGGGTGGTGCCAAATAAATTGCCTAATACTGGAAATTGGGAGCCTTTCGGGTTTTCAAACAATAGCGCCGGTCCTGCTGCACGCAAGGTGCGATCACAGATTTCTGTCATTTCCAGGTAAGGATCGATTTCCTGGCTGATGCGCTTGAGTTGCCCCTGTTGTTCCAGTTGAGTAATAAAATCTCTGAGATCGTTATATTTCATGGGTTCTCGATAGTGTTGTGAGGTTTTTAATGAGGGTGCTGGCTCAATGGTTGGGTTGATGTGAGGTTATTATGCCGCTAAACCGCTATCGCGTAATAATGCATTGATTGATGGTTCGCGTCCGCGAAATGCGATAAATAATGTCATTGGGTCCCTGGCGCCGCCTTGCTCAAGGATTGCTTGAAGAAACTGCAAGCCTGTTTCCTGGTTGAAAATTCCGGTTTCTTTGAATTTTTCGAATGCATCAGCAGACAGCACTTCAGCCCATTTGTAGCTGTAATAACCGGCAGCATAACCGCCAGCAAAGATATGCGAAAAACTATGTTGAAATCGATTGTAATCGGCTGGCTTAACTACCGCCACTTCGTGTCGCACGTTATCGAGCAGGTATTGTATGCTTGTTTTTCCGGCGTTCAGTGGGTATTCCAAGTGTAACTTGAAATCAAACAGCGCAAACTCCAATTGACGTAACATTTGCATACCTGCTTGGAAGTTTTTGGCGTTGATCATTTTTTTAAACGTATCATGTGGGAGCGGGGTATGAGATTGATAATGCTTTGCCGTTAAATCGATGGATTGTTTTTCCCAGCACCAGTTTTCCATAAATTGACTGGGCAATTCAACGGCATCCCAAGGTACACCATTGATGCCTGATACGCTGGGGTAATCAATTTGAGTTAACAGGTGATGCAGGCCATGGCCAAATTCATGAAATAAGGTAATCACTTCGTTGTGGGTAAATAATGCGGGTTCATCACCGATGGGCGGTGAAAAATTGCAATTGAGATAAGCGACAGGTATCTGGATTGTGTTTGCATCTTTTTTGCGGCAGATGCATTCTCCCATCCAGGCACCGCCTTTTTTGTGTGGGCGTGCATACAGGTCTGTAAAAAACTGACCACGGAGATTACCTTCTCTATCCGAAATCTCAAAAAATCGTACGTCGGGATGCCATGTGTCGATGTCAGTACATTCCTGTATCGAGAGTCCGTACAATTGCTTTACCACGGCAAATAATCCGGTTATTACTTGATGTTCGGGAAAGTAAGGTTTTAATTCTTCCGGGCTAATGGCGTAAAGATGTTGGCGCAGTTTTTCAGATACGTAGGGGATATCCCAGGGTTGTAAATCATTAATATGAAGTGTTTGCCGGGCGTAATCGGTCACTGTATCGAGTTCTTTTTGCGCCATATCTTTGGAGCGTTCAGCCAGGTCATACAGAAAATCCAATACTTTGTTGGGTGACGCAGCCATTTTAGTTGCCAGCGAATACTCGGCATAATTGTTAAAGCCTAATAAACTGGCGAGTTCGTGACGCAGCGCAACGATTTCTTCCATAAGTGTAGAGTTATCCCATTTGCCAGCATAGGGGCCTTGCTCAGAAGCCCTCGTGACATAAGCATCGTGTATTTCTTTGCGTAGGCTACGATTGTCCGCATAGGTAATGACGGCATAATAACTTGGAAATTCCAACGTGAACAGCCAGCCTTCTTTATCGTTTTGTTGTGCCGTTTGTTTGGCCATGGCAATAGCAGAGGCAGGTAACCCAGTCAGTTCCAATTGATCAGTAACCTGCTTTTTCCAAGCCTGTGTTGCATCCAGTACATTATCGGAAAATTTTGACGTCAGTTTCGAGAGTTGTTGCTTGATGTCTTTAAAGCGCTGCTGTTGCTGTGCCGGTAAATCAATACCAGACAGATGAAAATCTCGTAAGGTATCGTCGATCACCTTTTGCTGTGCTAGTGTTAGCTGTGCAAATGAGTCGTGGTCAGCAATGCGCTGGTAAGCTGTGAAAACGCGCGGGTTTTGTGATAACTCGGTATTAAAATGAGTCATTTTGGTGAGGCAAGTATTGTAGGCATGCCGTAATGCTTCACTGTTGACAACGGCATTCATGTGGCTTACAGGTGACCATATTTTGTTAATTCTGTCTCGAATGTTTTCCATGGGCTGGCCAAAATTGTCCCAGCTATAATCGTCATTGCTGTTGAGTAATTCGGTTATATCGGTGTTGCTGTCGAGTAATAATTGATCGATAGCAGGGGGGATATCATTTGGTTGAATTTGAGAAAAAGGTGGAAGGCCAGTGAATTCAAGTAATGGGTTTTGCATTGTGCTTCTTGCCTAAGTTATTGATATTACGAAAAAAATAATAAAGTATTTGTTTGTATGTTTCAATGAATGCCCTTAATGGTTTGCTTGTTTTGGTCGTGGTTTTGATAAGGGCAACCAGAAAAGTGTCACATGCCATTGAAAACGCCTTTTAGCGGAACCAGATAGTATAGTTTGTGGTGCTGTTTCAGGCGTCCATCTGGACAGGCCAAACAGCAAATATAGCGCGAATGGGCACTGTAAGGAAGGAATGGACAGGCTCCTCGGACCCTCCGATTTTAGTCGTCTGATGAGTTGCACTACCGCCAGCAGCGTTCGCGCCGTCGTCAGATTGAATTCGTTCTGATTGAGCAAAAATGGGCATGTGCCTATTGCTGCGCTTGGAAAATGACGTAATCTGTCCAACTTACAGTTCTTTAGAGCGCCTAATGGTAATGCACAGCTGAAGGTATTAAGTACATTGAAGACTCAGAACGAAACGCAGCATGCTTATTCTCATTTAACGCCAGACACCGTGCTTGATGCCATTGAAACCTTGGGTTTTGTTACAAACGGTCGTTTACTTGCATTAAATAGTTATGAAAATCGCGTCTATCAAGTCGGCGTTGAGGATGGCCGGCCGTTGGTGGCGAAATTTTACCGGCCAGCTCGCTGGAGCAACGCGGCTATTTTGGAAGAGCACGGTTTTACCCAAGCGTTGGCATTGGCGGAAATTCCTGTAATTGCCCCGTTAGTAGACAAGGCTGCAAAGACCTTGCACGAACACCAGGGGTTTCGTTTTTCTATTTACCCGAATTGTGGCGGGCGTTGGCCGGAGTTGGGCGACCCGGATAAACTGAGCTGGATCGGGCGTTTTATTGGGCGTATTCATGCTTTTGGTGCGGTGGAAACATTTAAACATCGACCGTCGGTGGATATTGATACCTATGGCTGGCAAGCTTTCGACTATTTAATGTCGACGAACTACATCGCCACTGAATTGCATGAAGCCTATTCGAGTATTGTTAAACAGGTGTTGCGGCAGGTAGAGGCCTGTTTTGCTCTGGTGCCTGATATTAAATACTTACGAATTCATGCCGACTGCCACCCTGGTAACATATTGTGGACGGATGATGGTCCACATTTTGTTGATTTTGATGACACCCGTATGGGGCCAGCTGTTCAGGATCTGTGGATGTTGTTGTCGGGCGATCGTCAGGAAATGACTGAACAGCTTGCAGATGTATTAGAGGGTTATACGGAGTTTTTCGATTTTAACCCTGTTGAATTGCACTTGTTGGAAGCGCTGCGTACCTTAAGGATGATTCATTATTCCGCTTGGCTCGCCAGGCGTTGGAATGATCCGTCGTTTCCCATTAATTTCCCATGGTTTGAATCTGTGCGTTATTGGGAAGAGCAAATACTTTCTTTAAAGGAACAATCTGCCTTGATGGATGAAGGGCCGTTGATTTGGCGTTAGCACTCAATTTTTTGCGTTAGGGTTTGTAAAGAAATAAGTTGAACAGATTGCGCCGGGTATCGTTTCGTCTTCAAGGCTTCCGCCATCCATGGCTCACGCCCCTTACCTACGTCCATATAGGCAGAGGCAGGGCGCGAAAATGAGTGCGCCCCTCAAGGGTGCTTCTTTCAGGGCGCATACTCGTTGTCTGTAAGTTTTTGCGCAACGTCCGAAGACGCAGGGATAGACAAGCAAAAGGTTCACGTTATTTCTTTACAGACTCTTAGCAGCGTCTATTTTGACCGAAACCCTCAGTAGATCGAATAACGATTGCTTGCTAATTGTTGCAGAAAATATGTTAGATCATGCCGTATCATTACGATTCAAACGTAACAGCTCAGCCTAATATTTTTTAATATGCACAATAACTGTTCAGGTCGCTTTTGATTTGTTGTAACCAGTTAGTTTATCGTTGATTGGTTCGAGAACAAGGAAAAATCATTGAGCTTGCAGCTATAAATCAGCATTTTAACGCAGCAATTGGGCAAATCAACGATAAGCTGAGTGGTTACGGTTTGTTTAACTAATTTGTTTAGCTAAAGTTATTTAACTAAAGAGTATGGTGTTATACGACGATTCAGTCGTATGGGTCATGATGCGCGGCGGGTTAACGTTCGTTTATTTATATTTTAAAAATTTTGTGCAGACGTGAGGGTCCAGTAACAATGACAAAACACTATGATTTAATCGCGATTGGCGCGGGAAGTGGCGGTATTTCCGTTGCTGAGCGTGCCGCGGAGTATGGTGCGAAATGTGCCGTAATAGAGAGCGGCAAAATGGGAGGCACCTGTGTCAACGTGGGTTGTGTACCCAAAAAAATTATGTGGAACGCGGCTACGATGGCACATGCGTTGGAAAATGCTGTCGATTACGGTTTTGATGTGAAGGTGAAAGGGTTTAGCTGGCAGCGGTTAATTGCAGCTCGCGAGAATTATATCAGTGGCATTAATCAGTGGTACGACGGTTATCTAAGTGATAGAAAAATAGACGTGGTCAAGGGGAAGGCAAGCTTTGTCGATGCGAAGACCCTCACGGTCGATGGTCGCCAATTCACGGCGGATCATATTGTCATTGCTCCTGGTAGCACACCTGTGAAAGGCGATATTCCCGGTGCGGGGTTTGGCGGTACCTCGGACGATTTTTTTGGTTTGAAGGCACTGCCTGGTAATGTTGCTATCGTTGGTTCGGGGTATATTGCCGTTGAACTGGCGGGTGTGCTTAATGCGCTGGGCGCAGAGGTTACATTATTGGTGAGAAGTAATTCTGTCCTGACGCACTTTGATGCCTTGCTACGAGATACCCTAATGAAAGAGTTGCTTTCATCGGGTATTAATGTATTAACCAACACTACGATAGAAGAAATTGAAAAAACCAGCGAAAATTCATTGCATTTACGTTGCAATAATAGTCAATTTTACGAAGGATTTGACTGTTTGCTCTGGGCAATCGGACGAAAACCTAATACTGATGGACTTAATTTGAGGGCGCTGGGCATCGAACTTGATTCGCTGGGTGCGATTGTTACCGATGACTATCAGAATACCAATGTGAAAAATGTTTACGCATTGGGGGACGTTACCCTTCGTGCGCCGTTGACTCCAGTGGCTATTGCTGCTGGAAGGCGCTTGGCTGACCGGCTTTTCAATCAGCAAACCGAGCGGCACCTTGATTATAGCAATATTGCTACCGTAATATTCAGTCACCCCCCCGCGGGTACTGTTGGGTTGAGCGAAGAGGCGGCCCGTAAGCAATTTAGCAACGAGGTAAAGGTTTACCAGACAACGTTCACGCCAATGGTATATGCTTTTACTCGTCACCAACCCCAAACTGCGATGAAACTGGTAACATTGGGGAAAGAAGAAAAAATTATCGGTTGCCATATTATTGGTGATGGTGCGGATGAGATGTTGCAAGGTTACGCTGTGGCGATCAAAATGGGGGCCACCAAGGCGGATTTTGACAATACGGTTGCGATTCATCCTACCAGCGCAGAAGAATTGGTCACTATGCGTTAATGTTTCACAATTGAAAGAAGGAATAAATAACAAAACGATGGCTGGAGACGCTTTTGAGGGTAAGGTGCCATGCATCGCCGCTACGGCTTATGTTGATGATTCTGCAAAAATTATTGGTGATGTTACCATCGGGAGGGACAGCTCAGTTTGGCCTATGGTAGTGATTCGTGGTGACGTTAACAGCATCACAATTGGTGATAATACGAACATCCAGGATTGCTCCGTGATGCATGTTACCCATGGTTACAACGATGTTCCTGATGGTTTTTCCTTGTCTGTAGGTGATAATGTGACAGTAGGGCACGGAGTAATCCTACATGGATGTCTGATTGAGGACAATTGCCTTATTGGTATGGGTAGTACCATGATGGATGGCGTGGTCGTCCATCCTTATGTAATGGTTGGTGCGGGAAGTTTGGTCTCGCCAGGTAAAACGTTAGATGGGGGGTTTTTATGGCTAGGCACACCTGCCAGGAAGGTGCGTGAGCTAACCAAAAAAGAATATGCTTGGATCGACTATTCGGCAACACATTATGTGAATTTAAAAAATCGTTATATGGATTTAGCGTCTCATCAGAAAAAAATGGAATAGGGAGAGGTTCTACATCTGCTTGTGCCGTGTATGTTACAAGGGGGATGCAACACAAGTGCTGCGATGGTATTACTACAAGGAAAGGTGTTGATTATTTGCCAAGAACCGGGGCGGCAGTGTCATTATTTGGGTGAGTATTGCGTGGGGATAATATGTATGGATATTTATATTGGAAATCTTCCTGAACGTTTAGAGTCCTCTGAATTGGACAAAATTTTACGATTTGCCTTATTGCCTGACAACTTAAGAGAATTTCTTCGCCGGTTTTTCAACAAAAAAGACTGGGTATACCATAGTGAGTTTAAGGTAATGGATGAAACCATTGGTGATCGTCCTATACGTTACGTGCGGGCCGTAATTGAGCCCGAATGTGCCGCACGGCGTGTGCTACAGCGTTTGGATCACCTGACGTTGCAAGGAAGTTCATTGCGGGCAAGGCCGTATTGGGTGCGCAGCCAACGGAATGATCGTCGCCATCGCCAGCTTAAGAACCTTTACGCCGTCAATGCGTATAACCGAAGGCTAGGTGATCGTCGGCGACAGTTATAGTCAACCGTGGCCAAGCTCATGATCTAAAAATAGCGTAGATGGATGGGGGGGGCTGAATGAGGCGTTATTGTGTGCCCATATTGTTAATATGGGTTCGTGGGTTGAGTTAAGTCAAAGCGACTGTATCCACTGGTTATTCCCGATAGAGATTGCCCTTGATTCAAATAACATGGTCGAGTCCGGCAGGGATGGTATCCGCTTTGGGTTTGGCGATATAATAACCCTGTCCAAGCTCCACGCCTAGTTCACGCAGCACATTCGCAATTTCTTTGTTTTCAACAAACTCTGCAATGCAGGTTATGCCGAGGCCGCTAGCCAGATCAACCATTGCTTTGACAAAAATACGGTCATCAGGTTCGGTGTGTAGGTTGCGCACAAAGCTGCCATCGATTTTAACAAAATCAAGGGGTAAATTACGTAGATAGTGAAAGGATGAAAAGCCAATGCCAAAGTCGTCCAGGGCGAAGCGGCATCCCAGGCTTTTTAATGAGTGAATAAACTCCCGGGCCTGGGAGAGATTTTCCACCGCAGCGGTTTCTGTCATTTCGAATATAATGTTGTGTGGGTCTGCTTTAAAGTTTTCCATGGACTCTTTTACTAATAGCATGATTTCTGAACTGCCGAAATGTCTCCCTGATATATTGATGGCCAGCGTTACCTGTTCACCGTTATCGCGTCGCTTTGCTTGTTCTTTGATTGCGTTTCGTAACACCCAACGGTCAATGTTTCGAATGAGACCAAAGCGCTCTGCAGTATCAATAAAGGCGGTTGGGGTGATGAGTTCTTCCTCTTTGCCCCGCATTCTCAGGAGTACTTCGTAGTGTGAAATTATTTGCTTGTTTAAGTCGGCAACGGGTTGAAAGTGCAGCAAGAATCGATCATTTTCCAGTGCCCAGCGGATGCGTTCCTCCCAGTGGATTTTGGCTTGCATATTCCACAGTTCATCTTCATTCTCGCTGAAAGTTCGATATTGGCTTCGGCCTTTATTTTTCGCGGTATACATTGCTGCGTCTGCCTTTGCCAATAAATCATTGGCAATGGTGCCTTGCGTTGGAAAAAAGGCAACGCCGATACTGGCACTGATGTGGATTAGCTTGTTTTCATGTTCAATGGTTTCCTGGGAAAGGGCACCCAGTAACGCATTGGCAATGGTTTCAGTTTCTTCGTCTGTCGCGCTAGGGATAATAATGCCGAACTCGTCGCCACCAAGCCGGCCTAAAATATCCGTTTTACGTAACACTCTTGCTAAACGCCTGGAGACATCCAATAAATACTCGTCTCCATATTGATGGCCGTAGGTATCGTTAATATATTTAAATTGATCCAGATCGATGAATAATAGCGCGCCCTGTTGATCATAACGTTGTGCATAAGCGATGCTGCGCTCCAGTTCTTCCTGGAAACGGCGTCGGTTAATTAACCCTGTCAGGGAATCGTGTTCTGCCAAATAGATGATGCGTTCTTCTGCGGTTTTCTGCTCCATAATATCGAGCAATAGGCCGCGAATGATAGGGTTACCATTTTTGTCCATTTCCACACTGTTAATGGCGCGTATCCATAGTAGATGCCCGAGTTGGTGAACCATGCGAAAGTCGAGGGTAAAAGAACCCGGTTCCGATGTGTTATCTTCGATGGATTTATCCAGCCAGGCACGGTCATCCTGATAGATATGGTTTTGCCAGAAATTTGGTTTTAACCATTGAGATATTTTGTAGCCGAGCAAATTTTCTGCCTCCTGGCTTACATAACTAAACTGGTAGCCGGGTAATTTTACTTCCATAATCACGGCGTCAATACCATTTAACAGTGTTTGTAGGTAGCGGGTTTCGCGCTGTAGTGCTGCATGTTTTTGGTTGAGTTCGTGCTGCGCAATGGATAAATGTTCCGCCAGTTGATCAATCGCATTTGCGACTTCTCCGATTTCATCCGAGGCGTTGATCGCAATGCGGTAATTCAATTCACCACGTTTCAGTGCATTGGCGCCTTCCTCCAATTTGCGTAAGTTACGGGTAATAAACAGGCTCAATATAATAGTGACGATAATAGACAATAGTAAACCCATCGCGCCGATTGCGGTGCTCTGATTACGCGTTTCGGCGGCGATTTTGTTGACGGAATGCAGTGAATAGCCGATTCTCAAATGGCCAAGGTTTTGTCCTGCCAAATTAATGTCACCCACAACATCGTAGATATTTTTATTTATGGCCAGGTCATTATTTTTTTCCGGCATATGATGATTGCTTTGTTCCAGGCTTGCCATAATTTCGCCTTTTGCGTTGAAAACGAAAATATATGCTAAGTTATGTTTGTCAGTAAGCATGGATAAAACATCTTCCAGGGTAGCTCGGTCATTAACGGCAAGGCCTGGTGCTAATGAATTCGATAATAATTTGGTTTCCGCTGCAACGGATTGTTGTAGCAGGTCTTTGTGGCTAGAATTAATGAGGCGGATATTGTTCCAAATGATAGCGATTAGCACTAAGGTTTGGATTATAACGACCACTACGATAATGCGTGAGGACAATCTTAATTTAGCATGCTGTAACCAACGAGGTATATTTTTTAGCAATTGTTTTTTAGTTTCTACACGCTTTTTTAGCTGATTTTGTGGATTTTCAATTAACAAAAATAAGTCTCACATCTTTATTTGATGGCGGAAAACGGGCGTAAGGCTTCAAATTCGGATCGATGCGCTTCTGTATAACCCGGTTGTGAAATTTTTTTAAGCACTGCTCTGCCCTCTGGTTGTGCTTCCATGTTCCAAAATGTTTTTTTAATCCGGTTTTTTAAGTCGGATGATAAGTCTTGGGCTACTAAGATCCCTATACCAGGGAATGAAGGGCTTTGAGCAATAATTTTAAGCGATTTGTTATGTTTGATAGCATTAATGGCAATAAAGTTAGCAATGATCGCTGCCTGAGCCTCATTACCAAGTACTGCATTGTAAGCGGCATTATGGGTACGATACGTATTGAAATGAACATTGCGTATATTTTGTGCCTGAATGTATTGGATTCCAAACAGAGTGGTAATGGCTTGTTTCGGTGGCGTCGCAATGGTTTTTCCAATCAAATCGGACAGTTGCTGTATAGCGCTTTTTGTTTTGGCAACAATAACGGCTTGTAGTGGTTTGTTAAATGTTGCTGCCAGTTCATATTTGCCGTTATCCAATGCTGCAAGGGCCATGTGTGGTGCGGTAAATAAAATATCATATTGTCGTACCGCAGTACGTTTCGCATATTCGTGAAAATTTTTTGCTGTTTCCAAACGAATGCGCTGGTTTAATGTTGTTGATATATAGTCCCGTAATGGTGCAAATCGTTTGAATAAGGTGATGGGGCTTTGTATCGGCAGCAGACCAAAGGTTAGCATTGCTTTGGGCTTGTTTTTGCTGCCACTTATTTCTGCTTTTCCGATAGCAGGGGTCTGGCACAGGCAGATCATCGCAAACACACAGAGCGCACTTTTTAGTCGTTTATTATAAGGCATCTGGTGATGTTGAATAATTTTATACGGATGAGTGGTGCTAGTGTTTAATGTATTAACTAGCACTTGATAGGGGAGACGTGAGCACATAATAATGCCCTGTTTGACGTATTGTTCCTATCTCCCCATCTCTAAGTGTAGCGGAACGACGAGTGGTTTGCCTAATGTTGTCGTAATATCAGGGTGTTGATTTTGAATTTTTTGCGCGTAGCGTTTTGTTCGGCAAAAAAATTGTCTCGGGCGAACGACGGGGAGTAAAGTCTAAACCGAAAAAACGGTGCTACATTGGTGTGCAGCGTGAATTCAAAAACAGCGCAGTTACCTTATACATGAGCTGAATAAGGTGGTGATAAGCGGATGCTTGAATTGGCTAGATGCGTCAATGTATTGTGCAGACATTTGTGGTCCAGCTGCGTTTTTCGGTTAAACCTTAACACATTCTAGCACCGTTCCTGTGTTTCTGTTATTGCTGTTTGTGCGCCTCCAGTCTGCGAAATTGGGGATTCGTTATTTTGTATAAAATTTTTGGCGAAGTTTTAGTTGGTACGGGCCGCTTTTATCTTCAGGTTGTACTTGGATGGTAATATCAAGCACTTCTTTATCGGCGACACGGAGTTCGCTAAGGTAATAAATAGCAGGGCCTTCTTGAATTTCACGAATTTGGAGATCTTTTAATTGTCCCGTGAGGTTGATTGCTTTTGCCGTAATATGCGCTTTGACAGGCATGCCCGTAGGTGATAATGATTTCTTGATAACTGATATGGTTAATAAGGCACGATTCTTACTGCGTTTAATTTTATAGGCTTTTGCAACGTTGGGTTGTAAGGTATCACTGGTAAAGGCGTTAAAATGGATGGTGTAATCATTAAACGTTTTTGATTGGGGTGCCGCAAGGGCGCTTCCGGTGCCGAAGGCTACTGGTAGCATTAACAATGCCAATATAACGTGTGTAAATGTCGGAATCTCTGGTTGATATTTTGCGAATAGATTTAACACTACTTGCCTCCAGTCCAGTGAGTAATTTTATTATTCAGTGCAATATTCGCTCCCGCGATGATTCAACTGAGGGATTAAGTTTGAGAAATTAACATTTTTTGGGGTTGGTGAGATAGCTGTTTTTCGATTTTCGTTCAGTTTTTTGAGTCACAAATGCTTGGTGATGCTAAATCACTGATTTCTTTCGGTATGGACTTGTCTAATGACAAATATTATTGAGTGACAGGGCGAGAGTGCAAAGACGAAAGTCGATTCAACTGACTAATTTAAGATTATTGCACGTTATGCAATGCGGTGACCCTGCTGGGGCGGCTTGTTTGTGCCGGAGGGCTGGCTGCTGTTGGGTGATCGGCTATTTTTGGTAGCGGGGAATGGATTGCCGATAAAATTTTGTTAATGGTTTTTAATTGATGTTGTAATTCTAGCGTTTCTTTTTCCAGGCTCACAATGTTTTCGCCAATTGTTTCGCGTGATGATCTTACTTGTTGCAAATTTTCTAGGCGTTTTTCCAACTGCCGTTTGCGTTCTTTGATACGTCTGGCGAGGGGGAGCATGACGTTTTTAGCCCAGTCCTCTGCATCTTCGTTGGCGCGAAAGAAAATATTACGTGCATGACTTACCATGGAAACAAAGAATTTTTGTACCACGTAGCTTTGCTCCGTCATTGTGGTTACAGGGCTGTTACGAAATTGGGTCGCTTTATCATGTAACATGACGAGTTCGCGGGAAAACTTTTTTGTAGTAAAAAGTTCGGGTTTAATATCTTTAAAGCCATGTTCTTCACGAAACCGGTCATAAATCGAACTCACAATTTTGTTGGCTTTTTCAACTTGCCAGCTGACTTGGGTCATGGTGTCTTGAGCGCCGTCAAAAAAAGTTTTCATGCCTTTTTTCATGCCGCCAGTAGTCCAGCTGTCGACCATGTATTCCCGGGTTTTGGCAATAAGCTGGTCCAGTGATTCCAGTGATAAGGTTTCGTTTAAATCCATCAACTGTCTTTTTAATACATCACGGCTGGTTTGGAAATTTCCCACGTCTTTTTGATACACTGTCTGTTCAGCCCGTAGTTTTTTCATGGTTGTCATTAAGACATCAGCGCTTTTGCCTGACATGGAACGCATATCGGCAAGTTTCTTTTTGCTGCCGTCAAAACGTTCAACGAGTACGGCTTTTGTTGCTTGTATCATGGAGCCAATTTTTGAAATGATATTTTCGCGTACAATGTCCTGTTTTGAAGAAAGAATATCCTCTGACAATGCTATTTCTAATGCCGACAAACCGCTTTTCAATAATAGCGCATCGTCTTTTTTGATTTTTGCGAGCAACCCCTTTTGCGCTGAGACTGGGTATACATCGTTTTTATCCACGCCGAGTGTTTGTGCGGTTTCGTTGCATTGCGTCTGAATATTATTTTTTACGGTTGCCTCATCGTGTAATTCATCCCACAGGGTGTCAATTTTATTGAGAACGATAAGCACTCCAACTTGTTGGTTATCGCGATATGCTTTTGCATATTGTTGCCAGATTTCCATGTCGGATTTAGTTGCACCAGTGTCTGCGGACAGTACAAACATAATAGCCTGTGCTTGTGGCAGCATATCCATAGTGAGTTCCGGTTCACTGCCCAATGCATTAAGGCCGGGTGTATCCAATATGGTTAAGCCCTGTTTCAGTAAGGGGTGTGGAAAGCTAATCAGGGCATGGCGCCACACGGGGATATCGATCGTATTTGGGGCTTCTTCCATGTGAGCGAAGTATTCATCGGAATAAAGACCTAACTGTATCGCTTTTTCTCGAGTGACTGTTTTTGTTTTGATTATTTCCTGAAATGATTCCACCAGTTTGTCAGCTGAGTCCACTTCCAATTCAGTACTGGTCCAATAATCGTGGTGTTGCTTGTATTCCGCAATACTCATATTTTCCAGGCGCGACTCAATTGGCAGCAGCTTGATATAGGGGGCATGTGCCGTTTTGTCAAAATACAATTCTGTGGGACACATGGTGGTGCGGCCTGCAGATGAGGGTAATAAGCGGCGTTCATAGTTGGCGAAAAAAATAGCATTAATAAGTTCGGATTTACCTCTTGAGAACTCTGCCGCCACTGCGATGGTGATGTTGTCCATTTTGAGCGCATCGATGGTTTCATACATGCGCAAATCCTCTTCAGGACTGCCCATATCATGGGCTTCAACCCAGTTACGATAGGCTTCAATGTGTTCAATGATGTCGGTTTTCCAACGATTATAATGTTGTAATTGATCAGAAAATTGTTCCTTCGCCATTTCGGAGCACCTAAGTCATTAATTATCGTAGAAAAACTTAAAACTATCTTTTCAATAACGGCCTTAGCGCTAAGAAGTTTAGACATCGCCGTGTATTTCTCAGGAAATAGTGCGGCACATCACACTCCATTTTTATGCGCTTTCTTAAGCCTAAGATCATCAATTGAGCGCTTTGAAATAATTGAAATATTGTGTTTTTACCGGTTTCACTTTAACCTAGAATTCTCAGTTGGACGGGGTGAAGTGTGCGTTTGCGGCGGTGTAGGACAAGGCGTAACGACGCGGAATAGTGATTCTATTCCAAGGAGTTACAAC
>JAADGF010000071.1:44772-52010 GCA_013152545.1 Gammaproteobacteria bacterium | reverse complement strand
ACCCAGCAGGTGATGCAATAAATTGATTTCAATGCTATTCATATCAATAACTTAGTATCAGAATGGAGCGGTCAACTGAGGATTCTAGGTTAAAGGGTGAGCACTTTACATGCCGTTTAGCCTGAGTTAATCAGTTAAATCGTCGCGGGAGCGACCAGGAGCCTGTCCGAGCATAGAAAAGTCTGCTGCGAAAACACCATATTGGCCCATTTTTACGATCACTACGTTACATCTAACACATCAGTTGAATCTACTGCGACCGCCTATCGCACAGAATTTAAAAGACTTATTGGGTTTTTCTGAACTCACCGTCAGATGTTACTAATTGCTAAGGTTCTACCAAGATCAGTAATGGGGGCAATAAACAAAATAGCGATAAGTTGCAGTACGATAATGACAATAATTGGTGATAAGTCGAATCCGGATATGGGAGGGATCAAACGCCGGGCGCGTCCCAATAGTGGTTCATTTAAGGAATACAGTAATGAAACAACGGGGTTATGGGCTCCTGGATTTATCCAACCGATAATTACTTGAATCAATATTGAGAAAAAATAGACATTAATTAGTAGTTTAAATAATTCAGCAATGGATAAAACCAAGATGCCTGATACGGTTATCGACATTCCTTGCAGCAACAGAATTAAAAATAATTCGATGATCTTGATTGTCAGCATCAGTACAATCGCAGCGAAATCCACCCCCATAAAGCCTGGAATTACCCGCCTTAGCGGTATCAAGAGTGGGTTGGTGATCTTTACCAGAAACTGAGAGACCGGATTGTAAAAATCGGCGCGTGTCAATTGCAACAAAAAGCGCACCATGATAGCGATGAGGTATAAGCTGAAAATAGTTTGTATCAAAAAAACGATGGCATTAGTTCCATAACCTCCCATTTATACTTCCCCCAATTGGTCAGCTAATTCAATGGAGCGCTTGCGTGCCGCGTCTAAGATATCCGCCATGAATTGGTCAATATTATTCTCCTCCATTACTTTAAGCCCCTGCTCTGTAGTGCCGCCCGGCGAGGTGACGCGCTGACGTAACGTGGCGATATTATCATCACTTTCCAATGCCATTCTTGCGGCTCCCAGCGCCGTTTGTATTGTCAGCAAATGTGCGGCCTCCTGCGGCAGTCCCATTTGCGAGGCAGCAGCGGTAAGGCTTTCCATGATGCGGAAAAAATAGGCAGGTCCGCTACCGGATAAGGCGGTGACTACATCCATTAAGGATTCATCTTGCACCCACTCGACAATACCCGTCGCCCGCAAGATGGATTCTGCCTGATCGCGCTGCGCTTGGGTGACCCGTGCATTGGCATACAAGCCACTCGCGCCGCATCGAAGCAATGCAGGTGTATTTGACATTGCTCTTACAATCGCGCTGGCGTCATCCAGCCAGGTCGCGATATCCGACGTGCGTATGCCAGCGGCAATGGATATCACTAGCGGTTTCTGGCGCTTGATGTCGATAGCCGCTGCCTGAGCTACTTCCTGGAAGTTTTGTGGTTTAATGCAAAATGCGGCAACATCGACCTGCTCAAGCGCGGCCGAGAGTTCAGAAAATGTTTGTACGCCGAATTGTTGTGATAGGTGTTGCCGTTTCTCCGGGTCGATATCCACAACAGAGATGTCGGCGACATTAAACTCATCAGCTACCAAGCCGCCAATCAAGCTGGAGGCCATATTGCCGCCACCAATAAATGTAATTTTCATTTGTAATAACCTGCCTATTAAATGATTTGTGTCATTAAACTGTTCATAATTGCATTTAGGGCTTTCGACGAGCCGTTTGCGTTATGATTCAATCGATGTGCCTAGGAGACTGCCCGAGAATAGAAAGCCTACTGCGAAAATGCCATATTGGGTCATTTTTACGATCACTACGTTAAATAGGCGCAATATTCGCTTCAAATGCCAAAAGTAGGTGCCCGATGCAATCGAAAAAATGGACTTAAAATGGCGTTCTCTCGTGACGGCGGCTATTCTCGGACAGGCTGCTAGGTTTACGTGAAATCATTGTTAGCTTTAGCGGTAATCATATCATCAAGTAATACGCTTAAAACCGCCGAGCTTGTATGCCATCACCTACGGTTCCGTTTCATTTCGAGGCCCAAACAACCCGGTGCCGACGCGAACGATTGTTGCCCCCTCTATAATGGCTGCTTCTAAATCATTTGTCATTCCCATGGACAAAGTATCCAATTGAAAGTTTTGTTGATTTAAGTTGTGCATTAAACTGCGAAGCTGTTCAAATGCAATGCGTTGCTGTTGCGGGTTGTCAAGCTTTTGTGGGATAGCCATCAGTCCTCGTAGCTGTAAACGGGGAAATCGTTTAATTTGTTGTGCGAGTTCCAATAATGCATTCTGTGGTATGCCCGCTTTGTTGGCTTCATTACTGATGTTGATTTGTATACATAGTTTCAAAGGTGGCAATTGCAAGGGGCGCTGTTCATTTAAGCGCTGCGCAATTTTAATTCGCTGAACGCAATGCACCCAATCAAAGTGCTGTGCGATGATGTGTGTTTTATTGGATTGAATTGGACCGATAAAATGCCAAGTTAAGGGGTGATCAGCTAACGCATTGATTTTAGGTGTTGATTCCTGGACGTAGCTTTCGCCAAAGTGCGTCAGACCTGCTTGATAAGCTTGCAGTATCCGTGATGTAGGTTGTTTTTTGCTCACTGCGAGCAAGGTAATAGACCCTGTGTCGCGCTCACATTGCTGTGCCGCATGCTGAATTCTTCGTTGAATGAAATGTAGTCGTTGTTCGATTTTTGTCATATGTTGTTTTTGAGGTTTTTATCGCAAGGCTTTTTATAACGCAAATGTTTAAAAATATAGCACTGCCTTACCTTAGCGGATCAAGAAGGACAGAGGTATTAAATTAACTTTAGAGTGTTATAACGCTTAATATTCACTGCAACCGCGGTTATTGAAAGCAAGCGGTGGTTGGATTAATCCCTAATATAGCTACACCGTTAGCGAAGAGTACCTAGCGAGATAAGCAGTGCCAGTACCGCTCACTATTTTCCAACCACATAAAGTATTCTACACGATAGGTCGTTATAAATCGTGAAAGCCACCTTTATTCTGCGCGATGGGTATAGAATACTCGGGTGTTTGGTGATGGTGGTAAAAGCAGTTTAATCATTAAATATGATCAATGGATTAGTATAATCTGAAAACAACCAACTGTGGTATCGAGGCTCAGTGCCAAGCAGTGGTTAATCACAGGTTAAAAATGCAGAGGAAAACGATGGACATTTCAGAATTGTTGGCATTCAGTGTTAAAAATGCAGCCTCCGACTTACATTTATCCGCAGGCCAACCCCCTATGATTCGTGTTGATGGCGAAATTCGGCGTATCAATGTACCTCCAATGGATCATAAAGCTGTACATGCATTGATATACGATATTATGAACGATAAACAACGTAAGGATTATGAAGAATTTCTGGAAACGGACTTTTCCTTTGAAATCCCAGATCTAGCACGTTTTCGTGTTAATGCGTTCAATCATCAACGTGGTGCAGGTGCGGTATTTCGAACCATTCCTAGCACTATTTTGAATTTTGAGCAATTGGGTTGTCCGCCTAGTTTTGCCGAAATATCCCAGAATCCCCGTGGCCTGGTTTTGGTCACCGGGCCAACCGGTTCGGGTAAGTCCACCACTTTGGCGGCTATGATCGATTTTAAGAATGAAACCGAGCACGGCCATATTCTTACCATTGAAGATCCTATTGAATTTGTACACAATTGCAAAAAGTGCTTGATTAACCAACGCGAAGTCCATCGCCACACCTTAGGGTTTAACGAATCGTTACGTTCGGCCCTTCGCGAAGATCCGGATACGATTCTGGTTGGTGAAATGCGTGACCCTGAGACCATTCGGTTAGCACTAACTGCAGCGGAAACCGGCCACCTTGTTTTTGGGACGCTTCACACCAGTTCGGCGGCAAAAACCATCGATCGGATTATCGACGTGTTCCCTGCTGCTGAGAAAGAAATGGTACGCTCTATGTTATCTGAATCATTGCGGTCGGTTATATCGCAAACGCTGCTAAAAAAAGTAGGGGGAGGACGAATTGCTGCGCATGAAATTATGATTGGTACGCCAGCGATAAGAAACTTGATTCGTGAGGCAAAAGTGGCGCAAATGTATTCCGCGATACAAACGGGTAATGCCGTTGGGATGCAAACGTTGGACCAAAACTTACAAGATTTATTACGGAAAGGTGTTATCACTAAGCAAGAGGCCGCCCATAAAGCGGCTAATAAAGATACCTTTAAATAAACTGCGCTAAAGACACTTGTATTGTTGCTTAAAATAGCGTAGCAAAGCGGGAGGTTTGTTGAGGGGGCGCTGAAAATACTTACCGCTACATAAAAATAATGTCTCTAACAACATGTTGTTTTCCTCCGTCAATCATTCATATAATAGTCATCCGGGCTTGGCTGCATGATGTAGGGCTGTGTGTGGCCTGACATTATTGCATCACATGGATTACTTTCCTAAACATAATCGGTTTGGGGAAAGCGGTGCGAATGCTAAGAAGAAGAAACCTGTCTGCGTACTGCGTTGTTTTGGTGACTAATTGTTATGAGTTTATTCAAAGAATATTTTAATATTATTAAAGATTTTAATTCACTGCTCAACGCAATGATTTTACGTGATGCGTCGGACTTGTTCATTACAGCGGAACTTGCGCCCAGTATGAAAATAAACGGTGCTATAGTCGCAATTGACGAGGACCCGGTTACCCCTGAACAAACTCATCAACTGGCTTATAATTTAATGAATCGCCAGCAACGCAAGGAGTTTGAGCAAAGCTTCGAGTGCAATTTTGCCATTGCTCAAAAGGATAGTGGCCGGTTTCGAGTTAATATATTTAAACAAAAACACAATATTGGTATAGTGTTACGGCGTATCAAAACAGATATCCCTTTGCTCGAAGCTTTACATATGCCAGAAAAGCTTAAAGAGTTTGCATTAGCAAAACGTGGCTTGGTTATTATTGTTGGAGCAACAGGCAGTGGAAAGTCAAGTACTCTTGCCGCGCTTATGGGGCACCGTAATCGTAACAGTTCTGGCCATATTATTACTGTAGAAGATCCTATCGAATACATACATGAACATGATGGTTGTGTGATAACACAACGGGAGGTGGGGGTAGACACCAAGAGCTTTGAGTCGGCGTTGCAAAATACGTTGCGGCAGGCGCCCGATGTTATACTGATCGGTGAGGTTCGTGCGCGTGAAACCATGGAGCATGCACTTACCTTTGCTGAGACGGGTCATCTTTGTTTGACAACACTACATGCCAATAACGCGAATCAGGCGTTAGACCGGATTATTAATTTTTTCCCCAAAGATCGACGCGATCAAGTGTTGTTAGATTTATCCCTGAATTTAAAGGCAATTGTAGGGCAACAATTGATCCCCGCTAAAGACCAAGGGTCTCGTCGACCCGCTACAGAAATACTAATCAATACACCGTTAGTGGCGCAACTCATTAAACAAGGGGATGTTGCCGAGCTGAAGGAGGTTATGAGGCAGTCAACTAATGAAGGCATGACAACCTTTGATAATGCCCTATTTGATCTTTATAAGGACGGAGTGATTTCTTATGATAACGCACTTCACCATGCTGATTCAGCAAACGAAATTCGCCTCATGATTAAGTTAGCTGAGAAAAAAGAAGAGGAAGCGGAGAATGATTCGCTTGATGGTATACGTTTACTGAATATCGACGAAATATAGATGCTCTCCTATGTGTCTTACCGGTTGTTTCTATAAGCACTGGCCCCATCCGTGTATTTTATCCGGTGGCGTTTCAGTTATCCGAGCCGATAAATCTAAATAATCAGTAGCTTCATGATCCGTTCTAATTTCAACGCCTAAAGTTATCTGCTTCATTATTATGTCATGGTATCGGAATTGAGAGTAACTGTTCCGCGATGGTGTAGGTGTTGGTTTCATTGGGCTCATGGATTAAGTGCAATCGATGGGAAACAACGTGCGGTGTGACGGTTTGCACATCACTCGGTAATACGTGGTCGCGCCCCTGCATTAATGCCCAAGCTTTGGCGCTATGTAGCAGCGCCAGTCCACCACGAGGGGAAAGACCGGAAACGTAGTCGGTGGATCGGCGCGTGTAATTGATCATTGCTTGTAAGTAGTCCAGCAGGTCTTTAGAGGCGTGCACCTGGCTAACCGCATCTTGAATAGCGATTAACTGTTCCTCAGTCAATGCTGTTTTCAGTTTAGTGATCAAGTCCTTACGGTCGCATCCCGTGAGTAAGGCTCGCTCGGCCTTTGCATCCGGGTAGCCCAGTTTAATGCGCATTAAAAATCGATCGAGCTGTGATTCAGGTAAGGGAAAGGTGCCGACTTGGTAGGTGGGGTTTTGTGTCGCAATGACAAAAAAGGGAGTGGGTAAAGCGCGTGTTTCGCCCTCAATACTGACCTGTTGTTCTTCCATTGCCTCTAACAGTGCGCTTTGTGCCTTGGGGGTGGCACGATTGACTTCATCGGCTAATATGAGTTGAGCAAAAATTGGACCTGGATGAAAGCTAAATCGGCCGGTTTCTCTGTTAAAAATGGATACACCCAGGATATCGGCAGGGAGCAAGTCGCTGGTAAATTGTATGCGATTGTATTTAAAGCCCAAAATAGCAGCCAATACGTGGGCCAAGGTTGTTTTTCCCATGCCGGGTAGGTCTTCGATCAATAAATGGCCACGCGCAAACAAGCAGGCCAGGGCCAGGCGGGTTTCATGTTGCTTACCCAATACAATGTCGCTGGCTTGGTCAACGACCCTGTCAATGATGGATTTTAAGTTGCCTTTTTCGGTTTGAAGGTCAAATACTTTAATTTGTCGTTCTGCTGTCATGTTTATTTACCTGAGGAACCTGTGTCGGGAATATATTCCAATAGCATCAGGATTCTATCAATGGGTTATAGAGTAGCCTAACACATCAGTTGAAAATACGTGGCAACTGTTGTTGTATCGCCTAAAAAATCTGTTTTGATGCCCTATTGCTACGCCAGTAAACCGTGCTCAAAATTAAGTGTTGATGATCCTAGAAAACGCAGCGGGACCACCACCGCACTGCGCGTAATCCTTTAACCTAGAATCCTCAGTGACGGGGTGAAGTGTGCGTTTGCGGCGGTGTAGGACAAGGCGTAACGACGCGGAATAGTGATTCTATTCCAAGGAGTTACAACGCCGTCAT
>JAADGF010000071.1:13544-44736 GCA_013152545.1 Gammaproteobacteria bacterium | reverse complement strand
ACCCAGCAGGTGATGCAATAAATTGATTTCAATGCTATTCATATCAATAACTTAGTATCAGAATGGAGCGGTCAACTGAGGATTTTAGGTTTAACCTAAATTACTCAGTTGAATCTACTGCGACCGCCGATAGCACAGAATCTAAGAGACTTATTGGGATTTTCTGAACTCACCGTATGGGTGACGCTGTCGTCCAAAAAATCCCAATAAGTTTTTTACCTTCAGCGCCCTAGTCGCTCTCGCGACGATTCAACTGATGTGTTAGGTTTAATAGGGGCTGCGTGTGTCGGCATTATTCGATGCTGGTGGCCTGACAGAGATTATCCCGATTTATTTAAGCTAATTGCGCGACGGATTTTTCTATAAATGCATAAATCCTACCATAGCTCAGCGAATCTCAGTGTAAGGACAGCTGCATTTGCGAAGAAATCCTTAATGTGGATGCAAAGCGTGCAGGAATGGGTTGAATATGGGCTGCTTGTTTTTTGTCACCAGCAAAAAAAAGGGGGGGATGAGCGCTTTTTCTTTATCGTCGAACACGTTCTCGAAATTAAGTTCGCGAATAATTGCGGACTAAAAAAACAAGCAATGACTGTGTGTTTGAAATGTGTGTTTGAAATATTAGGTATTGTTATTACAAAGAGCCATTTGCCGGTGCATCCAAAAGCGCACCAGCAAATGGTTTTTTATAGATGCCATTGTATTTACTGTATCACTGATAGTAGCACGGCATCTGTGTATTCAAGTTCGACACGTCGATTTGCTGCCCTATGGCTTTGGTCTTGCGAGGGGCGATGTTCTCCGTGGGCCTGAGTTTTTAATTGCGTTTGCGGCACGTTAAATGATAGCAATAGATTATATACTGCTTGCGCCCGATTATGGCTGAGTGTTTGGTTGTAGGCTTCAGTGCCACGATCGTCTGTATGACCGTTAATCGTTAAAATGACGTTGCTATTGGCAATGAGGTATTGCGCATGTTGTTTTATAAGCGCTCGTTGCGCATTATCAATGGTGTCGTCATCGGTTTTAAAATGTAACGTATTGTGTGTTGGTAATATCATGTTGGCACGATTGTCAGGCGCATAAGGTGTGTTGAGCACAACGTTGTCAGTTGTTGCTGTTACATGATGCGTGTTATTTTCCTCTGTTTTTGGCGCGGTTACGTGGTCGTTAAGCCCCATGTTATTCGTTTGTTCCGTTGTTTGTTCCGTAAATGCGAGCGATATATCGGCGAGATCATTTTGTGTTAATAAATGGTCCTGCTGGTGTGTTTTTGTGGGCGCATTTTGTTCGCTGGTGGTTTTAATATCGCCGCTACCGGCACAACCTGCAAATAAGGCAATGGGAAGCGTAATAATAATGAGTTTTTCGACGAAAGCGTGTTTTCCTGAATGCATGATTGTTCTCCTCTGTTTGTTATCGATACTTAGGGTCTGTAAAGAAATAAGTTGAATATTTTGATTATCTATCCTTGCGTTTTCGGCGCAATCTGTACAACTTATTTCTTTGCAGGCCCTTAAACCTTCAAATGTTTTGGCTATGGCAATACACCGTTGTTTAAAATGATTTTGCAATTAAAGTGTATTGTTGATTAAACAACAGGAGTCTGATGATTAGGGGTGTGAATCGTGTCAATGTGGCCAACAATTCGGGCGAACCCTGGCAATGGGTCAATAGACATTAAAAAAGGAGTAACGACTACTCGGTCTGGCTTTAAAGTGTACCGTACTTGCTTAAATTGCCTTTGATTTGTTCGAAAACACAGAAAAATCGAGGTGTTTATCGATGTAAATGAATACTTTTGACACAGTAACCGAGTAAATCAAAGATGAGTTGTGTCGTTATAAAAAGGGAGCAACGCATGGTTTTTCCCTTTTCTTTTTCTCAATGCTTATCCACGAGCATGTGTGGGGTGATTGTCGTTTGTTATGCCGGAACAAGCTGTTTGGCACGGTTAAAGGACCTAAATTGAATACGTTGGAGTGTCCGTGGTTTTTCAGTGCCAATATGGCTTCGTGTATCACTGTTACAAAGCATCAGGCAAACTGTGTTTTGCAGGTTTTCAAAATGATTGTGCAATTTTTCTAAGGGTAGGTTAATGGTGCCAGAGATGGTTTCTTTGGCATACTCGTTGGGGCTCCGTACATCCAGGACAATGTGTAAAAATGAGTTAAAATAACAATGGCTTGCAGTGTCAATAACACGGCGCCGAGCAGCAGTGCTGCGGTGGGCCTTTGAATCAAAAACAAACTGGCTGCGATGGCATTCATCAGACCGGCAGCGAAACAGGCTAAACGTTGTTGAAATGGGTTTTCAGGTAATTTTACGGCGGTAAATAAATGTCGAATGCCATGGTTGTAAATTAAATCCATGGGGTGTTTTGCCGGGAAAAAAAAGCCCATATACCCAAACCAGCAACGAACAGCAGCAGTGTCGGAAGCTGATAATACAAAGCATAAGCCGTCATTAGGGAGCACACTAGTGGGGTGAAACGCAGGCCCCATTGCAATTGTTTTAACTCGATTGGTGTAAAATGTTGATAATCTTGCTGAAATGATAAATCGCAACCCTTTGCCATAGATTCACCTCAAATGGATCTCTTAATCCTAAATTAATCAATACTATCACCTGGCGCATTCAAGGCATGTACTGGGCTCAAGTTGTTTTGTCACTAATCAATGAAATATTACATTAGTACGTTCTAATATAGCTTCAAGACAATATCTCAACGAACTAATTTTTAATTAAAAATTAACGCTACCGGCATTTGGTGCTATTTGTTGGTGTTAAGTGGGTAACACTGATGTGCTATGGCTTTAAAACCTGAGCTCAGTCAGTTGAGCGCTTATAAACGAATAGCACTAATTTTTTGAAATAATTGAAGCATTGTGTTTTTGCTCGCTTCACTCAACAGTTCTCAAATGACGTTTGAGTAACGTTGTTTTGTTGTTGAGCGTAAATATTTATCGAAAACCATGCAGATATTACGAATTAACAGGCGGCCTGTCGGCTTTACGTCGATAACGTCATTGTTAACGCTGATTAATCCATCGTTCTCCATGGCGCGCAGTTCGCTGATTTCTGATGCAAAATAATCCTTAAAAAAAATGTTATAAGTCGCTTCAATTATCGGTATTTTCAGGGTAAAATGACACAATAATGCAGTGATGATTTCTCGTCTTAATAGGTCATCCACCTTTAATGATAAACCACGAAAAACCGGTAATTCACCAGCGTCAAGGCGTTGGTAAAAAGCGTCCAGGTCTTTGATGTTCTGGCTATATGTATTCCCGACTTTTGCAATTGCAGTGGTGCCCATGGCAATTAAATCGCAGTCAGCATGAGTGGAGTATCCCTGAAAATTACGGTATAAATTGCCTTCCCGCTGAGCGATTGCCAGTTCATCATCAGGTTTAGCGAAGTGGTCCATGCCAATGTAAACATAACCAGCCGCCGTAAGTTTGGTGATAGCAAGGCTGAGAATGTTTAGTTTTTCCTGCGGACAGGGAAGGTCTTCTTTATTAATGCGCCGTTGTGGTTTAAACATTTCTGGCAAATGTGCATAATTGAAAACCGAAAGCCGATCAGGACTAATGTTGATTATTTTATCCAAGGTATTGCCGAAGCTTTCAACGCTTTGAAATGGCAGGCCGTAGATTAAATCAACGCTGATGGATTTGAACCCCAGTTGCCGTGCGGCTGTAATGGCGCTGATGGTTTGAGCTTCAGGTTGGATACGATTTACTGCTTTTTGCACACGGGGGTTGAAATCCTGGACTCCCAGGCTCATGCGGTTAAAGCCCACTTCGCGCAATAATGCCATGGTTTGCTGGCTGGCTTCACGCGGGTCGATTTCTATGGAATATTCACCGCTATCATCATCAAGTAATTTAAAATATTTTCGAGTAACGGCCATTAATTTGGTAATTTCAGCATGGCTGATAAAGGTGGGGGTGCCACCGCCCCAGTGGATCTGCTTTACTGGTCGGTCACTGTCAAATAAGGCGGCCTGCAATTGCACTTCTTTATGCAAGCGATCAAGATAAGGTGCAGCGCGGTCGCGGTATTTTGTGACAATTTTATTGCAGCCACAAAAAAAACAAACCGTGTCACAAAAGGGAATGTGAAAATAGAGCGATAAGGGACGTGGATCATTTGCGATTTGATGTTGTTCATTGCTCCATTGCGCGGCGGCTTTATATTCAGGTGCACCAAAATTATCGTGAAATTGTAATGCGGTCGGGTAGGAGGTATACCGTGGTCCAGCTGTGTCATATCGCTTGATCAGCATTTCATCAAATATTATGGATTGTGTCATCTTATTACTCTTCTGAATTGATCGTTTTACGACGGTGAGAGCGGTGGCGTAACAGCGTCCCCGCTTAAGTTTTTGTTGTTCCTTGGTGGTTTGGTGTTTGCTAATATATTAACTTTGGCTGTCGGAGAATAAAAATACCAACCCAAGGGGTATTAATGAAGGATAAAAGTCCTTTCGCTTCAAGTCTACCGTTATTGATGTGTCGTGCGTGCCTTATATTTATCATGAGGTTTACCATGACCTTTATCACGAAACTGTGCTGAACTTTACCGTCACTCTTGAAAATTGCTGAATTTATTATCGTTTGCCAGTTGCATCTAAATTTCAAACGCTATGGGTATATAATGAACACATGGGGCAGGATGATAAGCTGGAAAATGATTATTGCTCCATTCTTAAACTTGTGTTTTGGTGAGTGTTTGTTTGGCCGTGATGTAGGTGACAAGGGCGGCTTCAAGTTTGAGCCAAGCCCACTTCTCAGCGGCAACAGCTTAACTATAGCGCCCTTGTCATCGGTCTGAGCGGGTTTTTGAAGACCGTTAGTGACTACATTGAATGTTACATTCCCCCTTCTTCCTTTTCTGTCTTTTCACGGTATTATTGTTTCGAGCCGATACTGGACACGGTGAGATTATAGTCTTTGTTCTTGACGCATACGGATCCACCCAGACCAGTGGTTACGTTTGACCATACTTTGTCAGACCAGTCGCCGTCATTTTCTTTGTATCGGAACTCCACCTGCATTTTCGGTATAGTTTCGTTTCCAACATACTCAAGTGTTTCATCAATGGTTTGGCTGTTACCATTGGTGATTTCGGTGTTGCTAACATTGTTGTCACGCCAGCGTTTATCTTCCTTATCCCTGTAATTAATTTTAGTGACCTTAATCATTTTTCCGTATTGATTATTAACAATAATATCAACACTTTTACATTTTTGATCCGCCATCGCAGCAGTGCTAAAAAGTAGTATGCAGCATGATGTAATCCCGATTGAAATAAACTTACGCATGTATCGTATCCTCCAAAAAATTAATAAACGTCATATTAGGTGCCCAACATCCGCTGTGCACAACCAAAGCAAACCGGAATGTTAGTCTTGTTATATTAAGGCGGAAAACAGGTCAAAATCGGATCATGTTTTGCTAAAAAAATGGTAAGCATTAGAAGAATAAAAATATTTTTGCCTTACGTTCAGTGATTGTATGTTCATTCTGTCTACATCAATCAGTCACAAAATGATACAACGAACATGCCGGTATGGCGAAAAATAGCGACCTTTGGTGCCTCGCTAGCCATTGATCAAGGCATCTATTAACTGTGCTGGTTGCTGTAGTATGAAAATCACGCCCAGTCGTTTTATCTTCTTGTTTATGCCATTAATTTAATTGACCAGCCGCAAGTGGCTATCTTGAGTGGTGGAGAGACCATCCAGTCAGTGTTTGATGAAACGGGAAATCAGGCGGTTGGAGAAGAAAGGGTGTGCGAAAAAAGTAAAAAACTAGCACTGCATGTCAGCAACAAAATCGAGCGCACCTCCCGTTGGGGGCGGCATCATGAACGATGCCACGCAGGTGCCTGGCCTTTCCGGGGATTACAAGTGAGCGTTAGGCCGTGAAGAGTGGTCTACATCGTTGTCGTCGATTTTTGATGAGGGACTGAGTCGAGGTTTTGCCTCGAACGACTGCTACTCCTGGTGCTGTGCGAATAAAACAGACTCCATTTTTATGTGTGAGTGGTTCGCACCATAGGCTCAACTGATTAACTTAGGTTTAACGGGGCATCATTTCCGTTTCCCCATGGCAATAAGGTCTTTCCCGGGAACAATTTCCTGGTGATGTGCCCCCTGGTTGATCGTGTCATCCAGCGGATGATTTTAAGCTGAGCAAAATGGCTAAATCTTATGCAGCATTAAGGCTCGCGACCTGTATGCTGTTTGGTGATTAATTTAGCATGTTTGGTGCTATTTTTTGCCGATTTCCTGATAAAGCGCTAGACAGACAGCTTGGGTAGCATGCTATGCTTTTGTTATTAGAAAATATTAGAAAAATAGCCACATTATCCTGCATCAGCTTTATCATCGGGTTTGCTTGAAAATAACAAGAATCATACGGCCAGATGATTAACGGCATTGCTAAAGGCAGTCGACAACGCAATATGCAATGTAATCGTTATCGCTAATGGGGATTGTCTACAAGTGTAGAGTCGAGTGAGTGAAAGGGGTCGGTTGTTCACATTGCGCGGTAAGCTAGTTGGCAAGAACGATTATAGTTAAATCGCATCGCAGGTTTAAATGTTTATGGAAAATTATCAACAGTGCTTCATCGATACAATTCCCTATTTACGGCGTTATGCCAGGGCTTATACTGGCGATACCGGTAGTGGTGATGCGTTAGTGTATCAAACGCTTGAGTGTGCATATAATTTGATTAATTTTTTGCAAACGGATACCGATGTCGCGATTTGGTTGTTTTCAATTTTACATAATATCAATGTTGAGGATCGGCGCGCTGAAGAAGAGAGTGCGGAAGCAACTGTATTGGATATTGAGCCATGGGACTTATCGTTATTGGACGATATGGAGTTCGACGAAATTGATATTGTTAGCGCATTGGCGCGTTTACCGGCTGACCAGAAAGAGGCGTTTTTATTGGTGAGCCTGGAACGCTTTAGTTATGAAGAATCCAGTGAGATTCTCAATATTCCCATGGGTACGTTAATATTACGCTTGAATAGCGCACGCAAATTTTTAATAAAATATTTGTTAAGCGATGATTTCTCGGAGTTACGGGCTGCGCAATGATTGTTGTATCGGACAAGCTGACTACAGAGAGTTTTCATGCTTTCATTGATGAGCAACTGAGTGACGAGCAGTGCGTTAAAGTGGAAGCGCTACTTGACGAGATACCTGAAAAAATTGAAGAGATCCAACAGTACCAGTTGGTCAATGAGCGTTTGCGTGAGGTTTTCGATGTGGTTGTGCAGGAAGCGATACCTGACGATTTGTATCAGTTAGCAGTGCATGGTCTTCTGCCGGGTGCATCTCAAAAATTGGCGTCGGGTAGCGAGGATGAGGATGATGTCAGCAATGATGCCGAGCAACGGTTAGTTCGGAGCGCCATTAGTGGGTATTCCGGCAAGATTGACCACTCCGTGTCTTGCCATGATGATGAATTTGCTGATTTAGCTAAGTTAAGTTCCAGTAACCATCTTGATTCTTTCGACATCGACAGTGTTAACGCGATTGAGTCGCCAGCGCCAGTGACGACTACTGCTGTGGATACTCAAACAGTGCAGCTGAGGGCGGCGTTGGATCTAGGTTCGGTGGATGTTGATGACGATGAAACTGATGAAACTAAAGCAACCACGTCGGATCACACACTGCCGCCTGAAAAAGAGCGCGTCACTGATGCGGCAAGCACGAAACAGTGTTCAAAGCCATTCACCAAACATTTAAATTCGTCAGATGCAACGCCAGCCGATGCATGTTCAGCGGAGGCGATGTCACTAAAACCGCTTGAAAGTGCCTCTGTGGCGATTCAAGAATCGAATGCCATAAGCTCAACTGCCGTGCGAGATGGTGCTAAGGAGGCTTTATTGCATGAGTTGCCACCACAGCCTGAAATTTTTAGAACCCTGGAGCCTAATGAAACCTTGGTGTTGGAGTCTTTGGCTGCGGGGCGCAAGGCCGAGCTAGCCACGTCCCAAGGGAGTCGTGGCGCGTTTATTCATGAGAGCGACACGAGTGTACTGACATTTGAGACACGCACTGCACCGCAACAAACATCGCGTCAGGATCGTGAATGTCGAAACCTGACGCCGCAAAGCCAAGGGGTGGCGGAACGGCCTGAGTCAGCAATAAAGGCAGATCCAGAATGGCAAAAAGTACTTGATGAAATACATGCCCATGCCACAAATGCGGATGCTGCTCTTGATAATACTGCGGTCGTATTAAGTGAACTGGATCAGGCCCGGCCTGGGCGTGAGGATAAAGCCGGGCAAGTGCTTGAAAAGCAGGCGCCAGGCACTGCGTTGCCCGGCGAAAAACCAAAAGGCACCGTTGATACCGATACGGCGGCTGCGCAATTTGATAATGGGATTGTTGATCACGAAAATACAGTTTCGGATGGAGCGCTTTTTTCCAGTGCGTCTTCACGATTATCACGAAAAATTAAAAACGGAATTCAGTCTCTTGGTTTTGCTCGACTACGGCGTAATTCAGATGATGGTGACATTAACGGCCCTGAGGCCGAGGTCAGCGTACCCGAGGCCAGTGCGCAAGCAGCGCCTGAGCGGAGTCGGAAGCCACTAACGCCGCCCGAAAAACTGACTGATTCAACGCCAAAACAGCGGCAGCGTCATTCTAGCCAAAAATTAAAAATGAAGCCAGATGGCGCCATTGTTGCGTCACCACCGTTGCAGACTGAGCGTAAACGGCAGCAGCCGTTGGACAAAGCGCAAGGCGTGACGGAGGAGGCAGCATCTTCACTCAAACCAAAGCAGGCGCTGCCGGATGAGACGGCACCTGCTAAATCTGTTTCATGGCCAGGATTTAAACAAACAGCAGGGCAGACCTCGCAACAAACACCCGCAGCGGAAAAAAATATTTTCGGTGCAGGTGCGATTTCATTAGTGTTAATTGGCATTGTTATCGGTGTTGCGATGTTTGCGCTTATGAGTAATCCCGTAACGACACCGATTTCCAGCGGGGGAATACAACAGCTGGCGATTAACTCACATATTCTTTATACCCAACAGGATCAAAACTTTATTGGTGAAAGCAAAACCAGTATTATCGAATCTTTGCAATGGTTATCGGCTCGCACCGGAAAACCGGTTCGGCTTGCCGATATAACCGTAAAGGGTCATCGGCATAAACATTCGATTATTATTCCTTCTACTGTGAATTACGCTACGGTTAATATTTACGAAAACATTAAAAAACAAAAAATGACAGTTGTGGTGGCTGCGAATGTCGACGGCACTATTGATTCGCCACTTAAATGTCGAATACCGTCCAATATTGATGGCCTTTGTTCATGGGTAAAAGACTCACTTGACTACGTTGTTGTTGCCAATCTTTCGCTAACGCGTGTCCGTGAGTTTTCGCAGTCAGTCCTGGAAAAACTGTAATGTTGTGTGGCTGCGTCAAAGTGTCGCTGTGGCAAAATGCCACTGTCGGTATTGGCGACATTGCTTGGGTGTATCGCGTGCTCTGCTATTTTTTGCCTCTTTCACGCCTTACTAGCAAGTTGATTGGAAAACCATAAAATAAATAGAGTGAACCTGTTTTACGCTTTTTGTTTTCCAGGGATAAGCCATTTTATTTCATTGAACAAATCCTGCTTGTGTAGTTGTGTTGTAATCGACGCCATAGTACTCTTGCTTCCTAATCTGCTGGTTAGGGCTAACGACTAACCCGACGAGCGGTTTAGTTCGTTTTGAAGGGAGGAGTGTTGCGTACGTAGTTGTTGCGTGATTGCTGGCCTGGCAAAGCGGCTATCCGTCAGTGGCCGGGGTTGTTTGGTTTTACGTATCGTTTTAAGTGTAACCGTAACCGTGGTCATCAAGCAGGTTTCAAAATTAGCGTGGGGCTAATTTGAACGATGTGCAGGTAAAGTGTGCTATTTGTGAATAGCGATTGTCGCGAAAGTTAAGGTTGATAGCGTCAGGTTTTTCGATGGGTTAATCGAGGCAGCTTGTTTAACTAAACGTATAATCGTAAAAAAAGAGCTGGCGGCCTGGTTGCAATCGAGCAGTCTATTTTCTGGCAGTCGCCTGCACTTGTTCATTGAGAGTGACTTATAAATAAATATACTGGAGGAAATAATGTTAAAAAAAATCCCACCATTAATAGGTATGTCGGTCGTTTCATTGGCATTGGTCAATCCGTTGGTTGGTGTGGCTCATGATGGCGAAATGTTTCCCGCAGTGAGCGACGGCGATTATTATGACAATGGAATGCCTAATCTTAATAAAGTTGAGTTAGGAAAATTTTTGTTTTTTGAAAAAGAGCTGAGTGGTAATAGAAACACTTCGTGCGGAACGTGTCACCATGTTTTAACCGATACAGGAGACGGGCTTTCGCTGCCGGTTGGTGAAGGTGCCCGGGGCTTGGGCGTAACACGCGATACAGGTTCGGGAGCCGACGCGATTCACGAACGTGTGCCCCGTAATGCACCGCCTATTTTTAATTTGGGTGCGCGCGAATTTGTTACTTTGTTTCATGATGGACGTGTTCAGGTAGATGCGAATCAACCCTCGGGTTTTCGTACTCCGGCAGGTGATGATCTACCGATGAATCTCGATAACATACTTGCGGCACAGGCTATGTTTCCGGTGACATCTGCTACTGAGATGGCGGGGCAACTCGGTGAAAACTCAATTGCTGATGCGACGGCAATTGGCAATCTGGCGGGTCCGGGAGGTGTATGGGAACAACTGGGTGATCGGCTCAGAGCGATTCCCGAATATGTGGATTTGTTTGTTGCAGCCTTTGATGATGTAAATGATGCAGGCGACATTACTTATGTTCATGCGGCTAACGCCATCGCTGCTTTTGAAGCGTTTGCTTGGCGTGCAGATAACAGTGCCTTTGATCGCTACTTGCGTGGTGATAAAAAAGCAATGAGCCGTGCTGCCTATAAAGGGTTGAAGTTATTTTACGGTAAAGCAGGTTGCTCTCAATGTCATAGCGGCGTGTTTCAAACGGATCATCAGTTTCACGCCATTGCTATGCCACAAATTGGCCAGGGTAAAGGTCACGGCGTTGACGGCGATGAAGATTTTGGACGTGAGGCGGTATCCGGTAATGCACAAGATCGCCTTCGTTTCCGTACTCCAACATTACGTAATGTTGCGTTAACAGGGCCTTGGGGGCACGCTGGTGCATTTAATTCCCTAAAAGCTGTGGTGCTTCATCATCTCGATCCGCAAAACTCTCTTGAAAACTATGATGTTTCTCAAGCCGTGTTGCCATCACGTCCGGATTTAGATGCAATTGATTTTGTTGTACATAATGATTCGGCGAAACGCGCTGCTATTGCAAGTGCCAGTGAGTTGCCTGTACACACTCATCTGCGTGAGAAAGAAATAGGCTATTTGATGGATTTTTTACATGCATTAACGGACCGGAGTTCCATCGATTTGCGTACCGATATGCCCAAGTACCTGCCTTCCGGTTTGCCACTGGCAGAATAATAAGGTAAGCACATCCAACAAGATGAGGCGGCAGCAGCCGGTTTTTTGTTTGCTGCGTCGCCTTTTGGTGTTATACGGTAATGGGGAATGGCGTTATGTCATTCCCCAACTGCTTGGTTTTTTTACTTGAATTAGATGTGATGTATCGTGTTGCTGAGATTGCTCCCATTGTAGAATGAGCTGTTGGCAAGCCTGATGGACCATTTGTTCTGTTATTGGGATTTCTTCGCCGACTTCGTTAATGATGCTAGCACCGTGAAAATCAATGCATGAAGTGCAATTTTTGTTACTGTAAGCCTGAGATTGCCCCATTTTAGTTTCCCCTCCTCTGTCAATAACCTTTCAAATATTAGTGTTATATGACACAGTCCATGAATTACAATGTTGTGATGGTACGGTACCGCTGCTCGAATAATTGCAGGATCGAGGCCATCTATTGGTCGACGTTGTTATCAGGTAATGCAAGATAACGCCAAAAAGCAATTGTCGATTAACCGCGCAAGTCGTAAAATGTAGCATATATCCTATACAATGCTTGCTTTGCGAATCGTTTTTAATGTTTTTTGGTCTGCGATGGTATTTTGTTCTTTGTTTGAGTTTGCAATGGGCAGGATATGGCCTACCTTGATCTTGATACATGGACACTCAGGAATAGATACATAAAATTACCCGGTGGGCGTCAGGCGCAATGAGTGAATGATGTTAAGGGGGGCAACGGATAAATTTAGGAGAACAACTCAAATTTCAGTGTTGACTTTTGATGATAAAGCTATAATCATCAGTATGTTATAAAAATTCCTGCCGATATAAAAAGACAGAAATTCCAAATTCTTTCTAATTTTACATGGTTTCATGGTCTACAGGGTATTGCTTGTGGGTTAAACCTGAAACTGAACCCGAAAACTTGAGCGATCGATTAACGTCGCTTGGCACCTGCTCGTTCTCTAGCAGGTAATTTTTTCATTTTGCAAATTTATTGCTATGCACTACAACCAGAGATATGAGGTTATTATTGTCGGTGGCGGTCATGCCGGAACCGAAGCTGCATTGGCTGCTGCCAGGCTGGGTGCGCGCACCTTATTGCTAACCCATAACATGGATACGTTGGGTCAGATGTCCTGCAATCCAGCCATCGGTGGTATTGGCAAGGGGCACCTGGTCAAAGAAATCGACGCATTAGGTGGTGTCATGGCATGTGCTATTGATAAGGCTGGCATTCAGTTTCGGCGTTTGAACGCGCGTAAAGGACCGGCGGTGCGTGCGACCCGTGCACAGGCAGACCGTGTCCTTTATCGTCAGGCTGTTCGGGCGGTGTTGGAGGGGGCCGCCAATTTACAACTGTTTCAGCAAGCGGTGGATGACTTAATCATCGAAAATGGTCGTGTCGCTGGTGTTGTGACTCAAATGGGATTGCGTTTTGAAAGTCCGACAGTGGTGTTAACGGTGGGGACTTTTTTAGGTGGACGTGTCCACATTGGTTCATCGCATCATGGGGCTGGGCGGGCTGGTGACCCACCAGCCAACCAGCTTGCACAACGACTGCGCGAGTTACCTTTTAGAGTGAATCGCCTTAAAACAGGCACACCACCTCGCATAGATGGAAAAACCATCGATTATAGTCAGTTGCAAGCGCAGCCTGGTGATACACCGGTACCGCAGTTTTCCTTTATGGGGAATAACGAGCATCCTAAGCAAGTGGTCTGCCATATTACTTATACTAATGAACGTACACATGAGATTATTCGGCAGGGTATGCATCGGTCACCAATGTTTACGGGGGATATAGAGGGTGTCGGGCCGCGTTACTGTCCTTCTATTGAAGACAAAGTTGTGCGTTTTGCGGATAAAAATGCCCATCAAGTTTTTATTGAACCGGAAGGGTTAAGTACACATGAAATTTACCCAAACGGAATTTCCACCAGCTTGCCGTTTGATGTACAGCAGGATCTGGTGCAATCGATACAGGGGTTTGAAAATGCGCATATTACGCGTCCCGGATATGCCATTGAATATGATTTTTTTGATCCGCGTGATTTAAGCTGTTCACTAGAAACCAGGCATATACCCGGTTTGTTTTTTGCGGGGCAGATCAATGGTACTACTGGTTATGAAGAGGCAGCGGCCCAAGGTTTGATTGCCGGTTTAAATGCGGCATTACAGGTGCAGCAAAAACAACCCTGGTCACCGCGCCGTGATGAAGCCTATATTGGTGTGTTAATCGATGATCTTATTACTCAAGGTACTCTTGAGCCTTATCGCATGTTCACGAGTCGTGCAGAATATCGCTTATTGTTACGGGAGGATAATGCAGACTTGCGGTTAACCCCTATTGGGCGGGAGCTTGGACTAGTGGATGATAATCGATGGTGCGCATTTGAATCCAAACGCGAAGCGATTGAGCAGGAGCAGCAGCGACTGCATGCTATCTGGATACGGCCAGAAGGGGTTACGCTTGCACAGGTTGACGACGTGTTGGGTAAGCCGTTAAACCGGGAAACACGTTTGCTGGATTTACTTAAAAGACCAAATGTCACCTATGATGCATTGATGACGTTGCCCGATGCGGGAACGGCTGTAACCGATGGGGTCGTGGCGGAGCAAGTGGAAATACAAGCCAAATACCAAGGTTATATTAACCGCCAGCAACAGGAAATTGAACGCTATCGTCGCAATGAAACGCTTAATTTGCCTGAAAACATCGATTATAGTGAAGTCGCTGGGTTGTCAAATGAGGTACGGCAAAAGCTGATGCAATTTCGGCCCGCCACCCTCGGGCAGGCTTCGCGAATATCTGGAGTCACTCCGGCTGCGATTTCGCTACTATTGATTTATTTAAAAAAACGAGTGAATAAACGGGTCGGGTAAATAGTGTTATTGTGCGAGTGTGATTGAATCCGGCGTAAGGTTTTGATCAGGCATGGGTGGAAAAATAAAGTGGATGTTGATTGAAATCATAAATAGCTGTTTCACTTGAGTTGTCGGAGAAAATGATGCGAAATAAATGTAGTGTGTTGTTGTTGATCTTGGGGTTGACGGTTTCCGGGGCCGTATTGGCGCGTGAGGATGGCCTGGTAACGCTAAAAAGTAAATACAGTGTGAAGCAAACACTGGATAAATTAAGCGATGTTTTGACGGAAAAGGGCGTTACTATAATGGCGCGTATTTCTCATACCGATGGCGCGAAAAAAGCTAAACTGTCATTGCGTCCTACAGTACTGCTTATTTTTGGTAATCCGGTATTAGGGTCACCTCTGATGCAAAGCAATCAAACGGTGGGCATCGACTTACCTATGAAAGCGTTGGCATGGCAGGATAAGAAGGGGCAGGTTTGGTTGACCTACAATGATCCGGCATACTTTGCAAGGCGTCATGGTGTTGGTGATCGTGATGCGGTGATACTTAAAATGAGTAATGCTTTAAAAAAATTTGCGGCAGTGGCGACGGGTACTCAATAAATACTGGCAAACCCTAAGCCAAGTGTACGATACCATTATCGGATAGTGTGTTGCTGATGATTGCTGAAAAACTTGAAGCTAATTTACGAGCCGGGTTAGATACGTTGGGGGCTGATGGGAATGTAGCGGGATGGTCAAATTTGCAAATAGCCCGGTTACTGGCATTTGTCAATTTATTATCGAAATGGAATCGTGTCTATAATTTAACAGCTGTGCGTGATCCCGCTGAAATGATAAAACGTCATTTGTTGGACAGTTTGTCCATTTTACCTTACCTAAAGGGCGTGTCTGTTATTGACGTTGGTGCTGGAGCAGGATTGCCGGGTATTCCGCTGGCGATTGCCTTGCCCGATGTGCGATTTGTATTGTTGGATAGTAACAATAAAAAAACGCGGTTCATGCAGCAAGCTAAAATAGAATTGCAACTCCACAATGTAACGGTAGTGTGTTGTCGGGTGGAACAGTATCGCGATAATACGGAATTCAGCAAACAAAACATAACATTTGATACCGTTATTTCTCGGGCGTTTTCATCATTGACAACCTTGACTCGGTTGGCGGGGCATTTGTGTGACGCTAATGGTCGCTTTTTGGCAATGAAAGGCATATATCCGGAAAAAGAATTGGCGGAAATATCAAAACCATTTGAAATCAATGCAGTGCATGAGATTCAGGTGCCTTCATTAAACGAAAGCCGTTATTTGATCGAAATTTCTTTTGGACAAATATCCCCTGAAACGGCCAAATAATTGGCGGTAATAGCGTTTGAAATATGAGAAGATAACAAATTATGACTTCAACTCTTAACTTCGGCAGGTCGTAACACGATGGGAAAAATCATAGCAATCGCAAACCAAAAGGGTGGCGTGGGTAAAACCACGACCAGCGTTAATTTGTCGGCCTCTCTTGTGGCGACACGACGGCGCGTGTTGCTTTTGGATTTGGACCCGCAAGGAAATGCGACCATGGGAAGTGGCGTGGATAAATCGGTTTTGGAGAATTCAAGTTACGATGTGTTAATGGGGCAGGCAGACATTACCGCGTCTATTGTTCAGACGGGGGAAGCGGGTTATGACTTATTGCCAGCTAATTCTGATTTAACCGCCGCGGAAGTTGAGTTGTTGAGTATTTCCCATCGCGAACGTCAGCTGAGCGCAGCGTTGAAATTAATTCAGGATAATTACGACTATATATTCATTGATTGTCCTCCGTCACTGAACATGCTTACACTTAATGCATTGGTAGCAGCACAGGCCGTGTTAATTCCAATGCAATGCGAATATTATGCATTGGAAGGATTAACCGCATTGGTAAATACAATTGAGGAAATACGTAGCACGCTTAATCCTTACCTGAAAATTGAAGGATTGTTGCGAACCATGTACGATCCGCGTAACCGACTCTCCTTTGATGTGACACAGCAGCTACAAAAATACTTTGGTGATCGCTTGTACCGCACAGTGATTCCTCGCAATATTCGTCTAGCCGAAGCCCCCAGTCATGGCGTGCCAGCATTGGTATACGATAAAACTTCACGGGGCGCGCAAGCCTATCTTGCGTTGGCTGGTGAAATTGTGAGACGAGAGCAGGCGGCAGTGGCGCAGAGTCAGGCACAGGCGTCAACGCTATAAAAAAGCTGAGTACACAGCATAACAACAATAGAAAATCGAACCGCAAATAGAATGGGTAGGAAGGCATGATGGCAAAAAAGCGCGGGTTAGGTCGCGGTCTGGATGCATTATTGGGGGGAGGTGCCAAATCGGCAAAGGCACCTGCGTTGAGTGATCATAATTCCACAACGGCTACAGATGAATTGCAAAACTTATCTGATTTGGACACCACCAGTGAACCAAGTGGCACGGGGGAGCTAAAGGTAATCCCCATCGATTTATTGCAACGGGGCAAATATCAGCCCCGCACTGACATGCATCAAGAGAGCTTGCAGGAGTTGGCGAACTCTATTCGTGCCCAAGGTATTTTGCAGCCAATTGTCGTGCGGAAAATTGACGATGGAAAATATGAAATCATTGCTGGTGAGCGGCGTTGGCGTGCCGCCCAATTAGCTGAGTTACATCAAATACCCGCAGTGATTCGCGACGTACCTGACGAGGCTGCGATTGCGATGGCGTTGATAGAGAATATTCAACGCGAAGACCTCAACCCCATTGAGGAGGCAAGCGCATTGCAGCGGTTAATCGATGAATTTGAGTTAACACATCAACAGGCCGCCGATGCTGTTGGCCGGTCCCGTGCCGCAGTGAGCAATTTATTGCGTTTATTGGTGTTAAGGCCGGATGTGCGCCTATTGGTCGAAAACGGTGACTTAGAAATGGGGCACGCCCGGGCTTTATTGTCTTTGGAGGGTGAGGAGCAAAGTAAAGCGGCCCGTGAAGTTGTTGCAAGGGGCTTTTCAGTGCGGGAAACCGAACAAATGGTTAGCCGTATGCGCGATCCCATTGCAAAAACCAGCGTTAAGCGAGTTGATCCTAATATCCAGAAACTGGAAGAGGAGTTGGCGGGTAAATTAGGGGCAAAAGTCGTATTGCAGCACTCCAATAGTGGAAAAGGTAAATTAGTTGTTAATTACAACAGTCTAGACGAGTTAGACGGTATTTTGGCTCATATAAAATAACGTTTAACCTAGACCCTGCAAGTGCGTGCACTTGCAGGGTCTAGGTAAACCATTCAGTTCACCAAATAGAGAGCTGCTTCACAGTACCTAATGATTGCGCGCTATTTGCCGTTGTTTATTCGTTTTTAAGTGAATTAATCAAAGCGTAATCCTGTAAATATCGTTTGAGTACAAATGTAAGTTAGACGAATCAAGCACTTGCATTGTACGCCTGTGTGTCCGGCTGGTTTTTCTGGGTTTAACCCGGAATGTTTGGCTGGTGAACAGAAGTTTGCGCAATCCCATGATACATCTCGCAAACTTAAACCCCGTTTTTTACCATAGCATTACGGCGGACGATGTTGTTTTTGAGTTCACGATGTCGATCAATGTACGCCTCGTTTCTGTTTCCAGCCCAATTTTCTAGGTTTAAGTCTAACCTGAAGTCATTCATTGAATCCTTGTAGGTTGCACTAACTGTTTGACGCAATTGAAATATTGTGTTTTTTCTTGCATCATTCAGCGTGTTGCTCGCGACGAGATATGTCGAGCACGTTTTTCTCACGTCTGGCATCGTTGCGAATCGTTATAATTAGAGAGCTATTACAACGATTCGCACCTCGCCAGTGACGATACTTTATCATCAAAAATGCATGCTACATGCCCCCAGCTGATGATTTTAGGATTAAAAAATCATACTACCCTTGCTGAATGTTTGCTTCGACGGTATACTTCGCCCCACATTTTCAGGATGTAGCTGCAATGGAAAAAGCCAAGGGTTCTGGCCTATTGTTGATCAGTGCGGGGTCTCAGCTAACGTCAATGGTCGTTGCCGGGTTTCTCTTAGGTTATGGGGTAGATGTATTATTAAAGACTCAGCCGATTTTTTTTCTGAGCTTCGGTATGTTGGGTCTTGTAGGCGGCACTCTGAAAATATATAGAATTTTAAGCGATCCAGACTTGCAGTAATGCAATAGGCAATGCTGTGGTTGCCGTTCAACGGCATAATAACAATGCTGCCATAAGCAGCAATGGTTTCAATGGCAACGTTTCAATGGCGAATGTTTCAATAAAAAAGCCGGAATCTGAATTTGTGGAAAAGGCACGTTGGCTCATTAGCACACAGCTTCTAGTGAGTGTGTTGGTTGCCGCGTTTTTTCTCTTGAAGGGGCCTTGGCAGTCATTGTCCGCATTCTACGGTGGCCTAGCAAGTATTTGTATTGCGGTACTGTTGACATGGGGCGTGCAGCGCGCAACGGTGGCTAGCGCTGAGAATCCTACAAAAGGTATGTTGATTTTGTATGTGGGCGCTGTGCAACGCTTCTTGTTGGTCGTTGGTTTGCTGGCGCTGGGGTTGGCTATTATTAAACTGGACCCCGTTGCCCTGTGTGTTGGGTTTGCAGTAGCCCAGTTAAGCTATTTGATTAGTTCCCGAAACAAACGTAGCAGCGACGTTAAAAACTAAGATGACCGCAATTTATACAAACGCAACTAAAAATAAGCTTAAACAATGGTTAGAATCAGCTCAAAATTCCAATTAAGGGAGGCGGGCGAGTGTTGCTGTAGAAGCGCAGGTTCTGGCGTATGCACGAATTGAAATAACGGACTTATATGAGGGTCAAAAGTTGAGTCAGGCAGCAGAAGGTTCCTCCGGTGGCGGTACTGTTGAATATATACAGCATCATTTAACTAACCTGTGTATCGGTGACTGTGATCCAATCACACATAAAGCAGCAGGGTTTTGGGCGCTACATGTAGATACAGTATTTTTCAGTGTGTTATTAGGCGGCCTTATCGTGTTAGTGAGCGCGCGATTGGGCAAGCAATTGACTGAAGGGGTACCTGGCGGCTTCCAGAACTTTGTTGAATCCATTCTTGATTTTGTTAACGGCCAGATCAGCGACAGTTTCCCTAATCCGCCCAAAATCATTGGCCCGATGGCGTTGACTATTTTTGTCTGGGTTTGGTTAATGAATTTTATGGATCTTATCCCTGTCGATTTACTGCCAGTGATCGCCAGTTGGATGGGGGTTTCATACCTTAAAGTAGTTCCTACTACTGATTTAAGTACCGCATTTGCCATGTCGTTTACGGTATTCTTCCTTATTATTTATTACAACTTCAAAAGCAAAGGTGCGGTTGGTTACTTGAAAATGTTCTTGTTTCATCCGTTCGGTAAGTTTTTTATTCCTGCCAACATAGTAATGACAGGTATTGAAGAACTGGCTAAACCTCTCAGTCTTGGATTGCGGTTGTTTGGCAACATGTTTGCGGGTGAGCTTGTTTTTCTACTCATTGCCTTGCTGGGTGGAGCCGCTACTCTTGGGTTGGGTCTGTTGATTTGGTTTCCGTTGCAAGTGGTGCTGGATCTGGGTTGGTTGTTGTTTCATATACTGGTAATAACCCTGCAAGCATTTATTTTTATGGTATTGACCATTGTTTATTTAAGTATGGCTCATACCAAGGATCACTGAGCGTAATGGACAATCGCTACAATTAGCATTCAATAGGGTGGTATAACCGAGTGGCCAAATCGTACAGATAAAGAATGCATTAATTAAATGCAACAAACTGGTTGGTGTTAGTGTAAATAACGTGTAAGTTTGGTTACAAAAAATTCAGTACTAATTTTTACAATTTTGGGTTTCAAACTTTTAATTTTTATCATATTTAAGGAGAGTACAGATGACACCAGATATGATTGCTACCATTTATGCCTACACTGCAGTAGGCGTCGGTGTAATCTTGGCAGCGGCGGGGTTAGGTTCAGCGATTGGCTGGGGCCTGATTTGCGCAAAAACGCTGGAGGGTATTGCGCGCCAACCTGAAATGCGTCCGCAATTAATGACAAATATGTTTATTTTTGCTGGTTTGATGGAGTCATTTCCATTTATTATTCTGGCATTTGCAATGTGGTTCTTGTTCGCAAACCCGTTTATTGGTGCAGCGACTGCCGCAATAGCCATGGTTGGTTGATTAAGCGATTATCGGTTTGTGGTTCTGCGCTATAACGATGAATAATGCGTAGAACGTCTCCACAGGAGCGAAGACAGTGAACATAACAGTAACACTTATTGCACAGATGATAGCATTTCTGCTGCTCATTTGGTTTGTCAATAGGGTTTTATGGACCCCTGTGATGGATCTCATGAATGCTAGGCAGAAGCGCATTGCTGATGGTCTGGCTGCGGCTGAAAAAGGCAAGCAAGAGCAGGCGGATGCGGAGCGCCGTGCGGCAGAAATGGTGGGTGAATCCAAGCAACAAGCAGCAGAGATTATTGCCTCAGCACAACGCAGGGCAAAAGAAATTGAAGAAGAAGCCAAAGAAAATGCGCTTGCTGATGCTGACCGCATAAAGGTTGCGGCAAAAGCAGAAATTGATCGTGAGGTTAATCAGGCTCGTGAGCATCTGCGCAAGCAAGTAGCAAGCATTGCGATTGCTGGTGCAGAGAAAGTATTAAAGCAGAAAATTGATGCGAAGGCCCATGATAAGCTTCTAAGCGATTTGGCAGCGCAAATTTAACGTTGCGTTATGGCTAAGCATGAAACATTTTTGTCTACATAAGGTTTAATCATGGCAGAAAAATCAACAATAGCCCGTCCTTATGCCGTAGCGGTGTTCGCGTTGGCGAAGGAACAATCCAAATTAAAACAATGGTCCGAGATGCTTCAGGCGGCGACAATGGTGACCTCTCATGCTGCGGTAGCAGCGTTGGTGAATAACACCAACGTTAGCAAAGCTGAGCTAGCATCGTTGGTGATTGGCGTATGTGCAAAGGCGTTGAATGCCGAGGGTGAGAACCTCGTTAAATTATTAACGGAAAACAAGCGCCTTGGTTTTCTTCCCGAAATTGCAGCTCAATATGAATTGTTACGGGCTGAAGAAGAAAAAACCATTGAGGCGGAAGTTGTTTCTGCTTTCAAAGTTAGCGCTGCGCAGCAAAAACAAATCGCACAAAAGCTCAAGCAGCGTCTAGGGCGTGACGTTTCGTTATCATGCCGAGTGGACAAATCCCTAATTGGCGGTGCCATTATTAAAGCGGGCGATCTGGTTATTGATGGGTCCACAACAGGTCAGATTCAAAAACTTTCCATAGAGCTGACTCACTAAAATTGAGCAGCTGAGGGGATATGCAATGCAATTAAATCCATCTGAAATTAGTGAATTAATAAAAACGCGCATTAAAGATTTCGATGCAAAAACCGAAGCTAGCAACGAAGGTACTGTTGTCAGTGTGACTGACGGCATTGTTCGTATACATGGCTTATCCGACGTTATGCTTGGGGAGATGATTCAGTTTCCAGGTAATACTTTTGGTATGGCGTTGAACTTGGAACGTGATTCGGTGGGAGCAGTGGTATTAGGGTCCTATGAGCACATATCCGAAGGTGATAAAGTGCAATGTACCGGCCGCATTCTTGAGGTCCCCGTGGGCGAAAGTCTGTTAGGACGAGTGGTTGATTCTTTGGGTAACCCTATTGACGGCAAAGGCCCGATTGAGAGCTCGATGACGGCTCCCATTGAAAAAGTGGCGCCGGGTGTCATTCAACGTCAGTCAGTCAACCAACCGGTACAAACCGGTTTGAAAGCGATTGATTCCATGGTGCCGATTGGTCGAGGGCAACGAGAATTGATTATTGGTGATCGGCAAACCGGGAAAACAGCCGTCGCTGTGGATGCCATCATTAATCAGAAAGGGACTGGCATTAAATGTGTTTATGTGGCTATAGGCCAAAAAGCATCCAGTATTGCCAATGTTGTGCTCAAGTTGGAAGAGCATGGCGCCATGGCGCATACCATTGTTGTGGCGGCCGCTGCCTCTGATTCTGCTGCGCTGCAATACATTGCACCGTATTCCGGGTGCAGCATGGGTGAGTTTTTCCGTGATCGTGGCGAAGATGCGCTGATTATTTACGATGATTTAACCAAACAAGCATGGGCTTATCGCCAGGTGTCGTTGTTATTACGTCGTCCACCGGGTCGTGAAGCTTATCCCGGCGACGTGTTTTACCTGCACTCCCGTTTACTGGAGCGGGCATCTCGCATTAATGCTGAATATGTTGAAAAATTAACCGATGGTAAGGTGAAAGGTAAAACGGGCTCCCTAACAGCATTACCCATAATTGAAACCCAGGCGGGTGATGTTTCGGCTTTCGTTCCAACCAATGTAATCTCCATCACCGACGGCCAAATTTTCCTGGAGACAGATTTATTTAATTCCGGTATACGCCCCGCCATTAATGCAGGTTTATCGGTGTCTCGCGTGGGTGGTGCGGCGCAAACTAAAATTATTCAAAAGCTGGGTGGTGGGGTGCGTTTGGATTTGGCGCAATATCGTGAGCTTGCTGCGTTCGCGCAATTTGCCTCAGACCTTGATGAAACCACTCGTAAACAAATTGAGCGTGGCCAACGGGTCACTGAGTTGATGAAGCAAACGCAATATTCACCACTTTCGATCGGTGAAATGGCATTTTCATTGTTCGCTGCTAACGAAGGCTTTATTGATGATGTGGAAATCGAAAAAGTGGTTGATTTCGAGTCGGCATTGCATGCTTTTATCAAAGCGAATCAGGCTGATTTGATGAATAAAATCCACGACACCGGTGATTATAACGACGACATAGCGTCACAGATGAAGGCCGCGATTGAGAAATTCAAGTCAAGTAGCACATGGTAATTGGTTTGGGAAGTCAGCTTCAAGCATTTGTTGCTCGCAGATGGCTATAGGTTAACAACGGTAGCAAGCATCTGGTCCTCGAGACGACACGTTGAGGCCAAAAATCTTTAATCATCACCGTTTAGCGAAAGAAAGGGTTATAAACCATGGCAGTTGGTAAAGAGATACGCAACCAGATCAAGAGTGTTAAAAACACGCAGAAGATCACGCGTGCCATGGAAATGGTTGCAGCCAGTAAAATGCGCAAAGCGCAAGATCGCATGACTGCTTCACGGCCGTATGCTGAGAAAATTCGAAACGTTATCTCGCATTTGGCGCATGCGCATCCTGAATACCAGCATACCTACATGCAGGCGCGTGATGTCAAACGTGTTGGGTATATTATTGTTTCCAGTGATCGTGGCTTATGTGGCGGGTTAAACAGTAATTTATTTCGTTCTGTTGTGCGCGAATTAGCACAATGGAGCAAAAAAGGCATCGGTATTGATCTGTGTACCATCGGTACTAAATCAACCGGTTATTTTTCCCGCTTGGGCAGTAAAGTGGTCGCGAATGCCACTCAATTGGGTGATGCGCCACAAATCGAAGACCTTATCGGCAGCGTCAAAGTCATGTTGGATTTATTTGAATCCGGCGACATCGACTGTTTATACGTTGTTTACAATAAATTTGTAAACACCATGACGCAGGTGCCCACGGTGGATCAGTTGGTTCCCATCGAAAAAAGTGACGATAAAGAACTGGAACACCATTGGGATTACATTTATGAACCTGAAGCCAAAGATGTGCTGACGGAATTGTTAACACGTTATATCGAATCATTAGTGTATCAGGCGTCGGTGGAGAATGTTGCCTGTGAACAAGCCGCTCGTATGGTTGCCATGAAATCGGCTTCTGACAATGCGGGGGGCATGATTGACGATTTGCAATTAGCCTACAACAAAGCGCGTCAGGCAGCTATTACGCAAGAGCTTTCAGAAATTGTGAGCGGTGCGGCAGCTGTTTAAAATGACAAAGAATTTATCGGGTATTGTGAGGGGACTAAAAAAATGAGTTCTGGAGAAATTGTACAAATCATTGGCGCGGTGGTCGATGTGGAATTTCCACGTGACAGTCTGCCTAAAGTTTATGATGCGTTAAACGTTGAGGAAGTTGGCCTTACCTTGGAGGTGCAGCAGCAACTGGGTGATGGTGTGGTGCGCACTATTGCGATGGGTGCTTCTGAAGGACTTAAACGCGGCTTGGTTGTGGGAAACACGGGTGCACCGATAACCGTCCCCGTTGGGCGCAAGACGTTAGGTCGTATCATGGATGTACTGGGTACCCCCATTGATGATGCGGGCGATATTGGCGCTGAAGATAGTTGGGCTATTCACCGTAAAGCTCCGTTGTTTGACGAGTTATCTGCCACCACTGAAATTCTTGAAACCGGTATCAAGGTTATTGATTTGATCTGTCCTTTTGCCAAAGGTGGAAAAGTCGGTTTGTTTGGTGGTGCGGGCGTTGGTAAAACCGTCAACATGATGGAATTGATTCGTAACATCGCGATTGAACATAGTGGTTATTCAGTGTTTGCTGGTGTTGGTGAGCGTACTCGTGAAGGGAATGATTTTTACCATGAAATGAAAGACTCCAACGTATTGGATAAAGTATCGTTGGTTTACGGTCAAATGAACGAGCCGCCCGGTAACCGTTTGCGAGTTGCTCTTACTGGTTTGACCATGGCGGAATTTTTCCGCGAAGAAGGGCGCGACGTTCTGTTGTTTATTGATAATATTTATCGTTATACGCTCGCGGGTACCGAAGTGTCTGCGCTATTGGGGCGTATGCCGTCCGCTGTGGGTTATCAGCCAACCCTTGCGGAAGAGATGGGCGCGTTACAAGAGCGCATTACATCCACTAAAACCGGTTCCATTACCTCTATTCAAGCCGTTTATGTGCCAGCGGATGATTTGACTGACCCATCACCTGCGACAACGTTTGCGCATTTGGATGCGACGGTGGTATTGTCCCGCCAGATTGCGGAGCTAGGAATATACCCCGCAGTGGACCCGTTAGATTCCACGAGTCGTCAGTTAGATCCACTGGTTATCGGCCAGGAGCACTATGATGTGGCCCGTGCAGTACAAGGCCTGTTGCAGCGCTATAAGGAACTAAAAGACATTATTGCTATTCTTGGTATGGACGAATTGTCAGAAGAAGACAAGCAACTTGTTGCTCGCGCCCGTAAAATTCAACGTTTCTTATCACAGCCTTTCTTTGTGGCTGAAGTCTTTACCGGCAGCCCGGGTAAATACGTGCCGATGAAAGAAACCATTCGTGCCTTTAAGGGTATTGTAAATGGCGAATATGATCATATTCCCGAGCAGGCATTTTACATGGTGGGTACTATTGACGAGGCGGTTGAACGGGCGAAGTCCTTATAACCAGCTGTTATAATCCTTGTTGTTTGCTGCTTTTATTAGCGAGGAAATAGGTGAGATGCTATTCAACGAAGCAAAGCCAAGTTGTAAGAATATCGAGAGGGAAGGATTGTAATGGCTTCAACCATGATTGTTGACATTGTTAGTGCGGAAGCCCAGATTTACCAGGGCACGGCAAAGATGTTATTTGCACCTGCGGTGATGGGGGAAGTAGGCATTATGCCGCAACACACGCCACTACTGACTAAAATTAAGCCAGGTGAAGTGCGTGTTATTACGGAAGACGACCAAGAGGAATATTTTTATGTTTCCGGTGGCATGCTTGAAGTCCTGCCCAGTGGTGTTACCGTATTAGCGGATACTGCGCAACGCGCTCATGATCTAAGTGAAGCCGCTGCCGAGGAAGCGAAAGAACGAGCGGAAAAAGCCTTGGCAGATCATAAGGATGATGTTGATTACGCGGCAGCTGAAGTACAGTTAGCCGAAGCTGTTGCGCAGGTTGAGGCAATCCGCAAAATCAAAAAACGCTTGGGCAAAGGTTGACCGCAGTATAAAGATAAAATGGAGAGAGGTGGGGGTGAGGCGCTGCCACTTGTCTTAGAATTTTTGCTAAGCCGAGGAGGTCCTTGGATAAAGGGGCCTCGGTATAGCGTAGTACTTAAGCCCCTCAAGCCGTCGCCAAGAAACATTTTCTCTCCTATTTGTTCGTCTGCTCTGATTCACAATGCTTTTTTTACCGGCGTGGGTATAAATTTTGGACTAAAAGATAAGTGCCTAGGGAGCGAAGAAGGAGCCTGTCCGAGGATGGAAAGCCGACTGCGAAAACGCCACATTAACCCAACCCATTTTTACGATCACTACGTTAAATAGGCTCAATATTCGCTTCAAGTGCCAAAAGTAGGCGTTAGATGCAATCGAAAAAATGAACTCAACAACATGGCGCTCCCTCGTGACGGTGGCTATTCTCGGACAGGCTCCTAGGGTGTGTTGATTCAGCTGAATAGTTCACCCTAAATTCATCAATTGAACCAGCTGTGAATGTCTATTGAACCAATATTTAAAGGACTTTTCAGAACATTTGAACTTGCCTAAAAGGCATTGGGAAACGTGCACGTTCCCTACTTTCTGTTGGCATCGTATGGCTGCTATGGTGTCGAAACCGCGCCTAACAACTAAATTTTTAGCGCTTTGCTAAACCTACATTTTATTCAAGGTTTGATTCAATACACATAGGGTCGTCGGTTCGTCATGGGCGGATGTTTTCCGGTTAAATAATTCCGCGTTGTGGTATTTGGTCTCTGTCGCCTAAATAGGTTAATATCCTTTTATTTTTGATAACATGGTTAATTTATGCCTGACTCTTTTCAAAATCTTCAAGTCATTATATTGGCTGCCGGCCAGGGAACACGAATGAGATCGGCGTTGCCCAAAGTGCTACACCCGGTGGGAGCGAAACCCATGTTAGCGCACGTCATTGATGCCGCGCGCGGTCTAAATGCGAAGGCAATTTATGTGGTTTACGGTCATGGAGGGGAAGCCGTAAAACAAGGTTTAAGCGAGCAGGCGGTTAATTGGGTGTTGCAGGACAAACAATTGGGCACCGGGCATGCGGTCAAGCAAGCAATGCCACTGCTTGACGATGAGCAAACTGTATTGATTTTATATGGTGATGTACCGCTAATCCGCCAGGAAACCTTGCGTTTGCTGGTGAAGGCTGCCAGCAGGCACACCTTGGCATTATTGACGGCGCACCTGCCTGATCCTGGTGGCTATGGCAGAATCGTGCGAAACAATACTGGCGCGGTTATGCGTATTGTCGAAGAGAAAGATGCCAATGACTCGCAACGAGGAATCAAGGAAATAAATACCGGCATGTTGGCGGTGAATGTATCGTTGCTGCGACAATGGTTGTCGCGCCTGAATGATAATAACGCCCAGGGTGAATATTATTTAACGGACATTATTGGCATGGCGGCCGAAGATGCGATTGAAATTGATACTTGTCAGCCGTCATCGTTATTCGAAATAGAGGGCGTTAATAATAAAACCCAGCTGGCAGAAATAGAACGGGCTTATCAGCGACAGCAAGCGGATGTGTTGATGCAGCAGGGCGTTACCTTTATGGACCCGGATCGATTTGATCTAAGAGGTACATTGATTGCAGGTCAGGACGTGGTTATTGACGTTAATGTTATTATTGAGGGCGATGTTGTGTTGGGCGATGGTGTTTATATTGGGCCTAATAATATCATTATTGATTCCACTCTTGATGATAATGTGACGATAAAGCCAAATTGTATGGTGGCGTTATCCAGGGTGGCCAAAGGTGTTGAAATTGGCCCCTTTGCAAGGGTGCGGCCGGGCACGGAGCTTGGAGAAAACGTAAAAATTGGTAATTTTGTTGAAATTAAAAAATCCAACATTGCCAGTGGTTCAAAAGTAAACCACCTGAGTTATATTGGCGATACTATCATGGGTGAAAATGTAAATGTTGGTGCCGGTACGATCACTTGCAACTATGATGGTGCCAACAAATACCAGACCCTGATTGGCGACAATGCCTTTATTGGTTCCGATACCCAGTTGGTAGCGCCAGTGGCGGTAGGGGCCGGTGCAACAATCGGGGCTGGCTCCACTATTTCGCATGATGCACCTGCCGGTAAATTAACGTTAAGCAGGGCCTCGCAAAAAACACGCGAAGGTTGGAAAAGACCGGTTAAAAAACAGCGCAGCAAATCACCATAAATACATTCAAAATGCATTGCTATAATTTACACTATACCCAAAGCGTTTGAGGTTTCGGTGTAAAGTGTGCGCCATATTTTATTCATAGCACCCACGGTAGGCGCTTTTAGGCGAGGCGAAATGACGCGTAATAGTCGTTCTATTGCAAGTAATTTCAACGCCGCTATGAATGAAATAGGGTGTGTAATTTATCCAAACTCTTAAACGCTTTGGGTATATAACAGGCTGTTTGATTTTGTTTGTATACCCGTGGCGCTAGAGTTTTAGGTGTTACGAATTAGGAAAACACCTGTGGACGAGCATATTTAGCTAGGTTAACACCTAAACTTAAAACGTTATGGGTATATGTCACTAGAAAACAAAACCTAATTGAGAGTTGATTATTATGTGTGGAATTGTGGGAGCAGTAGCAGACAGAGATGTGGTGCCTATTTTACTTGAAGGCCTCAAGCGTCTGGAATATCGGGGCTACGATTCCGCTGGAGTGGCCGTTCTTGATAATGATCACCGGCTATGTCGTTCCCGCGCGCTGGGAAAAGTAGCGATCCTGGAAAACCAGTTGAAAGGTTCCTTAAAAGGCTTAACCGGTATTGCGCATACTCGTTGGGCAACCCACGGTGAACCCAGTGAGTCCAATGCGCATCCGCACATTTGCAATGAAACCGTGGCCGTTGTGCATAATGGTATTATTGAAAACCATGAAATGCTACGCCAGCAACAAATCGCGCAGGGCTTTAAGTTTACTTCGCAAACGGATACCGAAGCCATTGTCCATCAGATCTATCAGCATCATGTCGTTGAGGAAAAAAATTTATTAACCGCCGTGTTTGAAGCGGTGTCACATTTTGATGGCGCCTATGCGCTGGGTGTCGTGAGCAAGCTGGAACCAGGCCGGATCATTGCAGCAAGAAAAGGCAGTCCATTGGTTATCGGTGTTGGTATTGGGGAGTATTTTATTGCATCTGACGTGGCGGCGTTGTTGCCCGTGACCCAACGTTTTATTTTTCTTGAAGACGGAGATGTCGCTGATCTAAGCAAAGAACAACTCGTCATTCATGATGGTTCCAGGAATATTGTCGAACGCACAGTACAGGAAAGTAGTTTAAGGGCTGATGCGACCGAGCGTGGTGAGTATCGCCATTACATGCTGAAAGAAATTTATGAGCAACCCCGCGCCACGGCTGACACACTGGAAGGCAGAATATTTGCTAACAAACTGCTGGAAGAATCATTTGGCGCCAATGCTGGGGCTATATTTGACAAAATAAGTGGTGTGCATATCATTGCCTGTGGTACCAGTTACCATGCCGGCCTTATTGCTCGTCATTGGTTTGAGACCATCGCAAGAATACCCTGCAGCGTCGAAGTGGCAAGTGAATTTCGTTATCGAAACCCGGTGGTTCGAAATAACTCGCTTATCGTTAGCATATCGCAGTCCGGAGAAACAGCGGATACCATTGCAGCATTACAGGAAGCAAAGCGATTAGGGTTTGGTTATTCGTTGGCGATTTGCAATGTACCTGAAAGCTCGTTGGTGCGTGAGTCAGACTTGGTGCTAATGACGCGTGCGGGGCCGGAAATAGGTGTTGCGTCAACCAAAGCGTTAACCACGCAACTTGTTGCCCTAATGCTGCTCGTTATCGCGTTAGGCCGTCGTCACGGCCTTACCGGAAAAGAGGAGAGCAGAATTGTTCGTGAGTTGGAGCACTTGCCTGGAAAAATAGACAAAGCTTTGCAGTTGGATGATAAAATCAATGCGATTGCTGAGCAATTTGCAGATAAACACCACGCCTTATTTTTAGGTCGTGGAGCACACTATCCTGTTGCCATGGAAGGTGCGCTTAAGTTAAAAGAAATATCTTATATACATGCGGAAGCGTATCCTGCAGGTGAGTTGAAGCATGGACCACTGGCACTAGTGGATTCAGACATGCCCGTCATTGCCGTTGCCCCAAATAATGAATTATTAGAAAAGCTTAAATCCAACTTGCAGGAAGTGCGAGCGCGGGGCGGAGAGCTATTGGTGTTCGCAGATGCACAGAGCTATATGCAATCTACGCCAGGTGTGCAAATTGTTGAAGTGGCATCGGTAGATGATTCCATCTCGCCAATTGTATACGGCATCCCATTACAATTATTAGCGTATCATGTGGCGGTACTAAAAGGCACTGATGTGGATCAACCACGAAATCTTGCTAAATCGGTTACTGTAGAATAACTCGCAAGGAATGTGTGTTAGGGGCTGTAAAGAAAAAGTAGTTGGACAGACTGCGCCGGATATTGTTTCGTCTTCAAGGCGCAGAAATGGGCCCCAAGGGCATTTCTTCCAGAGTGCATACTCATTGTCTGTAAGCTTTTGCGCAATGCCGAACACGCAAGGATAGACAAGCTAAATGTTCACGTTAGTTCTTTACAGACCTTTATTCTTAGCACGTAATAACGTCATTATTTGGCACTCGACCTGTGTTCCAGATTATGCCGCCGTCCACCCTCTATAAATGTCCAATGTCATTTGTCGTCAATACCGCAGTCGTCCTCGTTACGATTCAGCTGATGTGTGGTTAAATGGTTTTGAAAAAAATATTTGGTCTGATGTTTTTAGCTTTCAATGTAAATGTTGGTTAGGTATTTTCTGGTGACGGTACGTCAACAAGAATGCCGCCAGGATCTTTAACCTAGAATCCTCAGTTGGACGGGGTGAAGTGTGCGTTTGCGGCGGTGTAGGACAAGGCGTAACGACGCGGAATAGTGATTCTATTCCAA
>JAADGF010000071.1:0-13526 GCA_013152545.1 Gammaproteobacteria bacterium | reverse complement strand
CAATTCGCCTTGTCGCGTGGTTCACCCAGCAGGTGATGCAATAAATTGATTTCAATGCTATTCATATCAATAACTTAGTATCAGAATGGAGTGCTCAACTGAGGATTCTAGGTTTAAGCAATACTCTTTTTTGACCAGAGAAGGTAAGCTCTGGCGTTTTGATTATTTTAATGCCAAGTTTTTTGGTTTTTTCAAAAATTGTTACTGCATTATTAACCACTAATGTAATGTATATGCCAACCGGCGTTTCTCTAAATTCTTCAGGCACCAATTCATGGTCTGATTTTATAATGCCAATTTCCAGTTGTTGTTCTTCAGCGACGAGGTGAATAAACCAATCACTCTCATCGCTGACGTTAAAATTGAACAAGGCAGCATAGAACTCTTTTGAAGATGTTGGGTTCTTTGAACACAGATTCGTTACAATTCGATTGATTTTCATGAAATTTTCTTTGGTTTTGAGTGATGCTGATAGAAAGTACAGTGTTGCAATTGTTTTAAAGATTTAATACAACCTGCTAAGTGTTCAATTGATGAGTTTAGGTTTATGTTTAGCGAGATACTAAGGGGCAAAAGCGGTGGTTTTCTTTGCTTAAGTGTGTTGATTTTATTATTCAGTCAGTGCTTTAAATTTGCTTTAGTTCATTGATTGGAACTTGGTTTCATAGGATCACTGCTCATTTGTAGGGGTACGTTATGTCTCCCGCCTGTTGCTGAGTGTATTGCACAAATGTAGGATTGTTTAGAATGTTATAATATTAAATTATTGGTGCCTATTCTTATTTTAAAGGCGGTATATTCTAAATCGTTAATATGCTTGATTGACTTTATTAATAAAATAATTAATGACTACAAAGTAGGTATTGTTACTGGTGTGTATGTGAAGGACCGATACAGTACATAAACAGAGCGCTATGGAGTGATGTGGTGTGTAAAAGGTGTTGGGCTAGTCGTTTTTTGATATTATGCTGTTGTTGCGTGTTGTGGTAATTAATGGTTATTCGAGATACGGTTCAACTTTGTTTGTTCGCTGTGCAACTGAAAAAAATTGCTATGCCAGCACAATAAAATCAATATTATTCATGGGTATTAATCATCATAATGACATTGCCTGAAAATTGCCATGGCTGTCCTGTCTGGAAAAAAAGCCTGTTTAAGGATTTTGATCCTGGTTTGCTCGATTGGCTGAAAAAAAGAAAAGTATGGTGTAATTTTACTAAAAAAGATCGTCTTTTTAATCAGGGGCAGGTTGTCGAAGGTATATTTTGTCATTTAAGTGGTTTAGCGAAAGTCGTTCAGAAAGATGGTAAAGCAAAAATTCGATTTTCCCGGCTTGTATTGCCGGGAGACACTTCTGGGCATCGCAGTCTCTTTATCGAACAAAAATACAAAGGAACAGCAGATGCCATTTCAGATAATGTACAGGCTTGCTTTATACTAAAATCGGATATTTTGTATTTACTGTCCAATAATGCGTCTTTTGCTAAAAACTTGGTTATTAAGATATCCACTGAGCTGAAAAGATCTGAAGAACAGCAAATATCTGTTAAGGAAAAAACGGTTCGTGCTCGTTTAGCGCATGTGATTTATTATCTATGTAATGAATATTCTGATCAGATCAATGAAGAACAGTTTGTTATTAGATCTGAAATAACAAAAAAAGATTTAGCCAGCCTTCTCTTGGTTGCTAATGAAACCGTTATTCGATTAATGTCCGAAATGAAAACGGAAGGCTTGATTAGCTATCAAGACAAAAAAATAGTGATAAATGATCTCGATAAAATTAAAAAATTGTCGAGATTGTAGTGAAAAATCAACGATACTGTCATTGAGCGCACTGTTGTGCTGGGTTTAAGCGTGTGGTGTGGGCGCGTTCCGTTGTCTTAGCTAACGTATATTTTACGCCGCATGATTGGAGTATTTTAATGCGTGAAGTGACTATTGGCTGGAAAAATAAATATTGCCATAATAAGCTATTGTTGATTGATGGCTGTTGTCGGTGTCGGTCATAATTGCCACGGCATCAATCTGAGTGTCGTTTGTACCCAGTATTTGTTGAATATCCTCTAATACATTTCGTTTTTCGCGAACCCATTGCCCGGCTAAGGTGTCGCCTGATTGGGCTGCGATCATGGTGGCGTTGCTGGTATATGCATTGGGCCAGTTGTTACCCTTAAGTTGGTTGCTTGACCATACGTAGTTTAATGCACGGGATTTCCAAAATAAAACACCACCGGAGATAACCACATATACTCTGGCGGCATAATCATCCCCTGCTTTGGTGGTTTCGACGGTATTGCGTAAGGTTTTGTTGATTTTCCAGGACCAGTTTAAATATGGTGTTTTGTTAAGGTCAACCGTAATTTTTTTATAAAGGACCGATGCGGCATTGTTACTACTTGCCTTGAGAGCCACTTTATTGTCAATGCTAATGGTTTCATAATGTGTGTTATTGCTAAATATTTTTTCTTCCCAGTTGTTCAGGTCGGGCAGGTTTAATATCTCGATACGTTGTTCTGTGTGGGCCATGGTGCTGGCGATGCCGAGCAACAGATAAATAAGGCTAATAAGGATTTTTTTTAGATGCATATTGGTGGTGTGAGCAATAAGCCGGGCTGTTATATCCAATTTCCAGACCATAGTCGATGTAACCGAATCCATAACGGATCGGTGTTTGTTTCAAAAACAATTTGAGGGTCAGTCTCTACAATTAACCAGTCACCGCGTTTAATTTCTCTTTGTAATTGGCCCGCTGACCAGCCGGCAAAACCAGCATAGGCGCGAATCGCCTCATCTTTGTTTAGTTTGGCGTGACCATGGGAGATGGCGCCTAAGCCCGTCGCGAAATAGATACCATTCGTAATTTGGCTCATGTAGTTGTGGGCTCGCTTGGTTTTCATTAACACAAAGATCGCATTGGTTCTTACCGGGCCACCTAAAAATAGCGTTTCCCGGATTCCTTGAATCGATTTTACACTGGGAAAGGCCTCGTTGAGAGGAATATTTGCGGGTCGATTAATCGCAATGCCTGCCGCGCCTTGGTTGCTGAAGTGCGTTATAAATATAACGGTTTCTTTAAAGCTGGTGTTCAGCAAATTATCAGTGGCTACCAGAAATCGGCCTATTTGGGGGGCTAATATAGGTCCCTTGGCTGCAAGCAGGGGATCAATTATATTGTTGTTGGCCCATATGTTGGCCTGAAACAATGTGCCAAATAGGAATGATAGCAATAAAAAAACGGGTGGTTTTTTAGGGTGCGTCTTGTTTTGCGGTTCAGTAGTGTTCAATTTTTTAATAGGCATGGTTATACATTACTCCTGCGACAACGCTTTCAAAAATGATCCAGCGTGGGCATCCGTTGCGGTTTCTGTCATTTATGAAGGTGAAATAAGCCCAAACTGCAAGGGATCACATGTTATTTTGCCCCACAGTTGAACGCAGGTCGAGTATTAATGCTGCTTCGTCGTATTATTTAGTCGGTTCGGATGTGTTGCTGGTTTGTATAAAAAATTGTCAGCTATTAGTTTGTTTCAATGGAGCATGTCCCTTTATTTTTAGCTGTTTCAAGTGCCTTGGTTGCTCTACGAAGTAGTAATACAGCATCATTGCCTTTTTCCCAGGTGGAAATGCCAAAATTGGCGCCAAGATGAAGTGTTTCACTGTCATTGAATTTAATTGATAGCCCGCTGATTTGGGCCGATATTTTGTTTGCTAAATGCACTGCGGCGGATTTGTCTGTTTCCGGTAGCACAAAAATAAAGCGATTATATTCCACGCGGCTGACAATGTCTGCCCAACGCATTTGATCTTTTAGCAGTTGACTGACTTCTATAATGGCTTGTGTCGCCGCTTCCGGTCCAGATTCATCAATAACGGGGTCTATATTCACTAATTCCATACTAATGACCGATAATTGGTTCTCATAGCGACGACTGCGTGATATCAGCGGTTCGAGGTTTTGCAGCATTGCACGATGGTTGAGTAAACCGCTTTCCCGATCAACAGTGGATAATTGGTTAAGTTGTTCAGTGAGATTTTCCTGTTCGACGAGCAAGGCAGATATATCGGTGATATCCGTGTAGATTGTTGCGGAATAATTTGTTTTTGCCTGGCTATCTAAGCAAATGACTTGGTGTTTTAGCCAGCGATCAGACAGGTTTTGGTTGCCGGGTATTAATAGGGTATCAGATTGTTCAGAAATTGGCCGTAATTTACTGGATTTTAAAGAAGTTAACGTTGTATTGATGATGTTTTCCACTTCTTCATTAATGTAATGAGCGAGTGTATCGTTGCACCAGATGATGACGTCGTTGTTATCTGAAATAATAATACCTGCCGGCATTTGTTGTAATAGGTTGGTCGCGAGTTCGAGTGAAAATTTTTTGTCCATAGGCTCCATGTGTTTTAACTCCAGCAAATAAGACGAATATGAATTCATCTTGGTGTCATTTTGTCAGTATTTTGACGTTTTTACGGTGTGCAATAAAAAACGGTCATTAATGTCGTGTATTAATTCGAAAGCAGATTCAGTGTTATCCAAATTTGTTGCCACAAGTTTGTTGCCGCAAGGCGTGGTTCGGCGGGAATCTCGGTTACCTTGCTAGGTAACGACAACGCCGTGGCAGCGAATTTAAGATTATGCCTTCGAAAATGCGTCTAACAGCTGATAGTTTAGTGCTTTACTGAACTTGTATTCTCATTAATACATGACACTAGGAGCTTGTCCGAGAATAGAAAGCCGACTGCGAAAACGTCATATTGGCTCATTTTTATCATCACTACGTTAAATAGGCATAATATTCGCCTTAAATGCCAAAAGTAGGTGCCCGATGCAATCAAAAAAATAGACTCAAAATGGCGTTCTCTCGCAACGGCTACTATTCTTGGTCAGGCTTCTCTAGAGGCGTTCGGATCGTCCTGTTGATTCGTTTTTTATCCGCTTTTCTCATACTGAAAATGGCGATTGACACTTCAGTGAGTGTAAGTATATTTTAAGATGCGCCTAACCCAATGTTTTTTATAAATGTTATTTTTGCGCCATCCTTAGCTAATAATAGGCGATATTTATCATTGTAACAGGCCGGTTTTTTGCTTTAACCTAGCATATCAGTTAAATCGTTGTGAGAGCGGTGAAGGTAAAGGACTTCCTCATAGGGGTGAGTTCAGCCTTCCCAAAAAAATCTTTTAGATTCTGTGCGATAGGTGTTCGCAGTTCGATTCAATTGGCGTGTGAAGTTTAACTTAATAAATATGTCAGGAGGCCGAAACCCTATTAATTGGGATAACTTTAATAACTGTCGGCAAGGGCAGGGGTTATCCCGGTTGCAACAATTCAGTTGCAACAATGTTGCTTATATAGTGACTACTCGGCCTGATTGCTTGAATGTTCAGTAATCGAGCAAATCAATAATAAGCTGAGTCGTTACGTTTCATAATACTGCTTGATCGGTGCTCTATGTTAGTAACGCCTTTTAATAACGATAATGAAAGAACGCCGGATTTAAAAGTCATTAAAAAGCGCTTCCTTGCCATCAATCGCGAAAGGTTGAAGCGCGCGCAAAACACCCTTAAATGGCGGCAACGCAATTTTCTGGAATTGCTACCGTTGTTTTTCCATACTAACCATGCAATGTTGCCTGGATACATATCAAAAGGCACGCCCGCTGGTATCCCACTTTTTGTACCCAGCAAAAAAAGTTTGGAAGCGGCTAAAAAGCTTGCGAAGAGTTTCATCTATCGCCGACGAGCGTTGCGTAGTTATGATATTCATTCTATTTTTATTATGGGTAGCGTAGGCACCATCGCTCAGTCAGAGAAAAGTGATTTTGATATTTGGATTTGCTACAACCCCGAGTTGAATCAAAGCCAACTTTCTGAACTACGAGCGAAATGTCATGCGATTGAACGTTGGGCGGATACGATTGGTTTGGAAGTGCATTTTTTTCCCATGGATGCGGATAAATTCAGCAAAGGGGAAGTGCAGGAACTGAGCAGCGAGAGTAGTGGCAGTACCCAGCATCATTTGCTGTTAGAAGAGTTTTATCGCACCAGCATTTTAATCTCGGGTCGCTTTCCTATTTGGTGGCTAGTGCCACCGGGTGAGGAGCAAAATTACGATGCGCTTGTTCATAAACTACTTCACAAGCGATTCATTTCAGGCAATGAAGTGATTGATTTTGGTGGGTTGTCTCATGTTCCCGCAGAAGAGTTTTTTGGTGCCGCACTTTGGCAGGTTTATAAAGGAATTGATTCACCGTACAAGTCAGTGCTTAAGATATTGTTGATGGAAACCTATGCAAGTAGTTATCCTGACAGTGAGTTACTGAGTTTGCAATTTAAAAAAATGGTTTATGATGGTCAGACAGACTTGGATGCGTTGGACCCCTATACCATATTAATAAAACGGTTGGAGAGCTATCTGAGAGGGCGGAATGAACCCGAGCGTTTGGAGTTGGTGCGACGCTGTTTTTATTTTAAAATCAACATACCGTTAAGTTTGCAATCGCCAGGAGACGATGGTTGGCAGCGGCGACGTCTGCGCGAGATAACCGCACTGTGGGGATGGGACGATGAACACATCGCAGAACTTGATAAACGTGATGACTGGAAAATTCATCGTGTGCTCAAGGAGCGGAAAATACTAGTGGATGATTTAACGCATAGCTATTTGTTTCTGTCAAATTTTGCACGTAATTTTTCACGCAATAATGTTAGCTTGTCTCGTATTAGTCAAAAAGATCTAAATATTCTGGGTAGAAAACTATATGCTGCTTTTGAGCGTAAGGCAGGAAAAATAGAGATTGTAAACTGCGGTGTCTCAACCAATGTGGTTGAACATAAGCTGACGATTCAACAAACCTTAACGAAACAAGGGGAAGAGTCATGGTCCCTACTGAATGAAAAGCCTGACCCACAAACCAACGAGATGGTCCTAAGCAGTATTAAGCGTGGGCGTAGTGCGGCGGAGTTATTAACCTGGTGTCATTTTAACCGGCTTATTAACCCAGGCACCATCGTCACACTTGATGTAAGCAATGGCATTTTAACGGTGAAGGAAGTCAAGGCTATCATGAATGTGTTGGAGCAGGAATTTCCCAGTAGAAAATCGTTTCCCACTAATACGGATGATTTCGAGAAAGCCCCGGTTATCATGGGGGCTTGTGTTTTTACCAACGTGGGGTTGGATCCGCTGCCTTTGCATACACGGCGTGGCACTGATATTGTCAGTGACAAAACCGATGTGCTTAATTACAGTGGCTTCTCATTTAATTTAGCCTTATCGTTTGATTTGATTATCGTTACTAGCTGGCAGGAAATTCTTACTTACCGTTATTCCGGCTTGGATGGTTTGCTGGAGTGTATCTGTCAGTTTTTACGTTGGAATGTGAATTCGGTTGCCAATGGGAAAAAATATAATTTTTCAGCTTATAGCTTTTCCTCGACACACAGTATATCCATTGCTCGGCGAATTGAAGAATTGTTCAATGATGTGCTGGCAATGTTTTTCCGGAAGAGCAAGCCAAGTGTCCTGCGTTACATTGTTGAAGTACAACAGTCTTTTTATATCTTGTATCTGGAAAAGGACGTTTTTGTTTATGTGAAAACAGCAACTGAAAATGAGTTGTATGCCAAGCTTTCTGAGCCACAACATGGTTTTAGCCAAATAAGGGCTGACAAATATGCGTTAAACAAAACCATATTACCAGCCGTTTTTCCTAAAAATAAACGCGGTAAAATACAACTTTTTTATGAAAAAAGTGGTGAATACGCCAATATTTTTGTGCTGGATGAGCAGGGTGCCCTATTTCATCAGCATCTACCTTTTCATGACGACCATGCTTTAGTTAATCAGTACATGTTGTTTTTTGATTCTGTTCTAAATCGTCAGCGCTTTGTCATGGGAGGTGGTGCCTTTCCGGCAACAGTTGAAGATATTGTGTTTTGCCGTGTTACTAAAATTATCGGAAAAAAATGCCGTTTTGAGAGAAAGGCAATCAATCAAGATCGCCTTAAACACAGTTATTTTCATGTGCAGGTCATCGGCAATGTCGTGGACCAAAAAACGGTGTTCACTATTTATTGTGAAGATAAGGAGTTTTCGTCGTTCGATTACGGCAACCATTTGTTTCGTGAGGTGGCAGCACATGTGCTTGGTAGTCGTGCCAGTGGCGCTAAATACCCCATTTATATAACTGACCTGGATCTGGCGCCAGCGTTATTAGGGGAGCGGGTGGCAAGTGGAGTGCAAATTGTCGAGTATTTGAACTATAAAAAACGCATTGAAGAAAAACTGAATGATGAGCTAAGGAAGCTATAATTGAACGCTGACTCTCGGCGAAATGACGGGTAATAGCCAGATGATAACAGGGGGGGCGATGGGTATATCCCCCCCCCCAAAAAAAGTTTTCCGCTTGCCTTGCTCTGTCTTCCTCTGGTTGACAGGCCGCGGTGGCCTGAGAGAATTAATGCAACAGTTTTATCAACCACTCGCTAATGTGGTTAATCTCCTCTTCGCATACGCTATGTTGCATTGGGTACTCATGCCATTGGACAGCGTATCCCTGTGACACTAATTGTTGCCGGGAGCGAATTGCAGCGGTCATCGGAATGACGGGGTCATGGGTGCCATGGGCCATTAATATTGGTATGTGTTGATTGTGGTTGTCAGTGATCATGGTTAACTGATCGTCCAGCGGTAAATAAGTAGATAGTGCGATAATACCGCCTAGTCTTTGCGTAAATCGCAGTCCGGTATGTAATGCGATTGCGCCACCTTGTGAAAACCCGGCTAAAATTATGTTCTGAGAGGTGATACCACTATCCAGTTGTTGTTGTATCAATTCAAGCACAGTACGTTGAGATTGCTGAATACCAGTACTATCCTGTTGTTCAAGCAAGTTAGGCGAGACAACGTCGTACCAGGCTCGCATTACACTACCATTATTGATGCTTACTGCTCGCATTGGCGCGTGAGGAAAAATAAAACGCACAGCAGGTGTCTGCGGTAAACATAATTGGGGAACAATCGGCAAAAAATCATTACCATCCGCCCCTAGTCCGTGCAGCCAGATAATACAATGCTCGGGGTTGTCGCCAGTTTGTGTCTGTTCGTAGTCAAGCATGAGAGTATTATACACTCATCACAACGAGGTTGCCTCAAAAAATAGCACGGCCTCTCATTCCATGGCTGCGTTGAGATTTCTCGTAATAGTCCGGCGATTACTCGTCATTTCGCTTCGCCTAAAAGCGCCTACTTTTGGTGGTGCTATGAAATGATGGGTAGTTTGTCCGCAATGCGTATTATTGTAAAATTCTAACGTCGAGGCCGGAATAAAAAATCGAGAGGTTATTGCATGCACGTTGCTTGGTTACTGGTACAATAATCGTAAATTTCCCAACAATAATTGGAATAAAAGGTATTTATTTTGGGCGTAGGAGGGTGCAATGATCCGTGGTATTAAGTTATTGTTATTCATTGGGTGGCTTGGTTTCGGCTTAGTAGTGCTGAATGCCTGTGGTCAGAAAGGGCCGCTTGTGCTTCCTGATGATGCGTTGGGCGAGAAAAAAACTGAACCATCAGATCGCTCGAAAAATAAAGTCCCTTAATAGTAAAGAACGGGTACAATGCACCTGAGTCGGGTTGAGTTATTTTGTGCACGTTTCTAAGTGAGGCTATAATATACCATAACGATTGATATTTAGGTATACCTGCACGTCCTATTGATTCCATTGCGTTGTTAAAACGCTTTGCAATAGAGGGACTATTACGCGTCGTTTTTCCTAGCCATGAAATAAATATGACGCACATTTACACCTAAATCTCAAACGCAATGGGTATAGTTGTAATGACTCAGGGTTGCCTCTGATTTGTTTAGAAACAAGGAAAAGGTGCGGTGTTTACTGATGCAAATGAACGCTTTTGATGCAGTAAGTAGGACAAATCAAAGGCAATCTGAGTCGTTGCTAGTCGTTAACAGTTTTATATTGACCGAATAGAATAAAATGGATTATTTTGATTACAAAAATGGCGTATTATTTGCTGAAGATGTGGATATGCGCCAAATCGCACAGGATGTTGGCACCCCTTGTTATGTCTATTCAAGGGCCACATTGGAACGGCACTGGTGTGCTTTTGATGACGTGTTTCAGACGCAGGATCATCTGGTTTGTTACGCAGCCAAAGCCAACTCATCATTAGGGGTACTGAATGTGCTTGCCCGTTTGGGGGCGGGGTTTGATATCGTCTCTGGTGGTGAGCTTGAGCGCGTGCTAAAGGCGGGCGGCAACCCTCAGAAAATTGTTTTTTCCGGTGTGGGTAAAACCGCTCCAGAAATGCAGCGTGCTTTGGAGGTCGGAATTCATTGCTTTAATGTTGAGTCAAAACAGGAACTGGCACTTTTAAACCATATTGCTGCGCAGCTGGATAAAATTGCACCAGTCTCCATTCGCGTCAATCCTGATGTGGATGCCAAAACCCATCCCTATATTTCAACAGGCTTAAAGGAAAACAAGTTTGGTATCGATATTTCAGAAGCACCCGCTGTTTATCAGTATGCCAGTCGGCTTGATCATCTCAATATCGTGGGGGTGGATTGCCACATCGGTTCGCAACTATCGGACGTAACACCGTTTGTAGATTCGCTGCAGCGAGTGTTGATTTTAGTCGAAGAATTGAAGTCGAGTGGCATCACGTTACAGCATATCGATGTGGGTGGTGGTTTGGGTATTACCTATCAAAACGAAACACCACCGAGTCCAAATGACTATGCTCAAGCCATATTACAGACGTTACGAGGCCATGGTTTAAAAATTATATTAGAGCCGGGTCGGGCTATTGCGGGTAATGCGGGTGTTTTATTAACGAAGGTCAATTATTTGAAGCTTGGCGAACACAAGAATTTTGCAATTATTGATGCTGCCATGAATGATTTGATTCGTCCTGCGTTGTATCAAGCCTGGCAGGATATTATTGCTGTGGAGTCGCACGATAGGAGCGAAACTGTTAAATATGATATCGTAGGCCCCATTTGCGAAACGGGTGATTTTCTTGGTAAAGATCGCGAGCTTGCTATTGAGTCTGGCGATTTACTGGCAATACGCTCGGCGGGGGCTTATGGTTTTGTGATGAGTTCTAATTATAATGCTAGGCCACGTTGCGCTGAAGTTATGGTTGATGGTGATAACTATTTTGTCATTCGGCAACGCGAAAGCTTTGATGATCTTATTCGGGGCGAAACGGTATTGCCGGATAATAAATGAGGTTTGTCAGTGTATACCCGTAGTGATTGAAGTTTAGGTGTTTAGGGTCTGTAAAGAAATAACGTGAACATTTTGCATGTCTATCCTTGCGTCTTCAGCGCTGCGAAATAAGGCTATAGACAACGAGTATGCGCCCTGAAAGAAGTGCCCTTGTTGGGGTGCGCCCATTTTCGCACCTTGAAGACGAAACGATATCCGGCGCAATCTGTCCAACTACTTTCTTTACAGACTTTTAGTGTGCGTCATATTCCTACGTCTTTATGTGTTAGTAAGTAGCATGCTTCCTAAGCACTACTTATCTTTAGCGATGGCAAATCCTTTGCTAATCCATTCACTGATTCCGCCACGAAGCCAAAAAATATTAATATAACCATAACTAACGGCTTTTTTAATTGATTTCAGGCTTTGGCTGCAACGCAGGTCATCACAATAAAACAGTACGGGGGTGAATTTATCCGATAATATCATTGCCAATGCATTTGGTGAGGTGCTGGTGTGGGGGAGTGATATTGATCCTTTGATGGTGCCTTTTTTACGTTGAGTGGTTTGGCGTGTATCGACGAGCACAAGGTTGTCCATTTGACGGATAAGATCCATTGCTTCTTCAGCAGTAACAGGCGTTGCGCCATCCAATACAATTGGCACTTCCCAAGGAGCGGCGAAACTGGACAGAAGGAAGCAACAGCTGAAAAACAATATTGCGGATAAAGCTGAAACAAATTTCACATTGAAGCGCCTCCATCGAGTATAAAATATGTACAGCGCATGACATCCCTGCAATTGCTTTGTCCTCCCCGATAATTTGATGAATTAAGGATTATCCTAAAGCCATCTGTCGAATGTTTGTAAATCTTTGTAGCTCTTTGAAATTATTAAAATATTTTTTTAATAGCTTCGTTCAAAGGGTGGGCATATTAGCATATATAGAGCACATTTTTTATCGCCTCTGGCGTTGTTACGAATCATGATAATTAAACCTCAATTAATCAGTTGAATCTCCTGCGAACGCCTACCGCACAGAATTTAAAAGACTTTTTGTCATCGTATGGATGATACGCTGTCGTCCAAAAAATTCTAAAAAGTCTTTTAACTTCAGCGCTCTAGTCACTTCTCGCGACGATTCAACGGATACGCTAGCTTTATCGTGAAAAACGCAGGCTTACATTGTTGTTCAACTGATGATTTTAGGATTGTCACATTAATAATGTTTAGACGCCTTAAGCGCACTTTAATTAGACTAAATTAACCAGGTTAGTCACAAAGATATCCACAATACCAGCCCCAAGGTCATTATACATAATGAGTACAATATTTGATCGATCTTAAAAAGTTTGTTGAAAAACCAGTGTTTTGTGTCAAGTGACTCATGAGAGGTTAGCACTACATGTTGTGGTTTGTGTGTTTTTCGTTCTTGTTGGTATTTTGTTGATAAAATATTGACGTTTACTATCTGGCGACTGTAACTCATTGAATTTTATAGGTTGTAAAATAATCATAAAACTTGTTTTTGTTTGTTGACACCTCAATGGCTTGGGCCTATGCTTACACTCGAACACAATATGTTGTGTTTCCGTGTGCTGCGAAATAGCATCAATTTTGTTTATTATGTTATTGTATTCACGGGGGTTTGTTGCCCATATCGTTATCATTAAAACAAATAAAAAATTAAGTCAAAAACAGCTAAAAGGAATAAGAGAGCATGAAAGCAGCGACATCATTGGAAGCCTTGCATACCAGTGTTGAAGACATACCATTCCAACCCGCCTCGGCTGATATTTGGGATAAAAAGTATCGATTGAAGCGCAAAGACGGCCAGGCCATTGATGAAAATGTCGATGATACTTATCAGCGTGTTGCCGCAGCATTAGCCGAGGTCGAAGAAAGTGACGAGAAACGAGCGGCGTGGCGGGAGAAATTTTTATGGGCGTTACGTCACGGAGCAATACCCGCAGGGCGCATCATCTCTAATGCGGGTGCACAAGATTACAAGCCCGCCACCTCCACGATTAACTGCACGGTTTCCGGTATCGTGACAGATTCTATGGATGACATTCTCAACAAAGTGCATGAAGCCGGGCTAACATTGAAAGCGGGTTGTGGAATTGGTTATGAGTTTTCGACACTGCGCCCTAGCGGAGCCTTTGTTGCTGGCGCTGGTGCCTATACCTCCGGTCCTTTGTCGTTTATGGATATTTACGACAAAATGTGTTTTACCGTGTCTTCTGCTGGTGGGCGACGTGGTGCGCAAATGGCAACTTTTGATGTTG
>JAADGF010000122.1 GCA_013152545.1 Gammaproteobacteria bacterium | reverse complement strand
CTTTTCCATTTGGTTTGTTAGCACTGTCAAATGTACATGTAAAGGGCCTGCCTTTCTTTATGTTCTCTCTTTCGATGATTATTTCTCTAAATAATACTTGTAAATTTTCATCACTATTTTTGTCAGTGGCTGATCTACACCCTGGGGAGAGGTTGGGGAAGAGTCCAGCCTCCCCCCGTTATCGCCGCCTGACGCCGAACAAACTTACAATCTTGACTTGTTGGCGAGCGGCGCGGGAGTGACGGGTATGAAATCTCATCAGGTCTCTCTTTGTCGCTAACAGAAACATCGTTGCCACTTGATATCTCAAACAGCCCTGATTGGGCGGGTCTGAAAAAAGATACCGCCTATTTTATGGGTTATCAGCTTGCCATTATTGGCGTGCTTTGGGTTGCACCTACCAGCATCTCTGGCTGGACAGACGGGACAAAAGAGGATTTTAGTATCTAGCAATATAAAGATAATGTTAGTCAAATTGTCTGGGATAAAGATGATTGGTGGATTAACTACATTCTGCATCCCTACTGGGGCGGGACTTATTATGTTCGTACCCAGGAACGGGGTTTTGGCCTAATGGGTTCTTTTCTGTATTCAGCGAGCCTGTCGGCAATATATGAATTTGGTGCGGAGGCTTTTTTTGAAGAACTCTCGATACAGGATCTCATCGTGACGCCAGTGGCGGGCTATTTTGTGGGCGTGCGCGCTAATATTAAGAAAAAATCAACCGGGCAATTGAGTGGCACCGATAAATTTATATTGGTGATGATAGACCCAATGGGGGCCTTGAACAACAAGGTCGAAGGATGGTTTGGTAAAAGCACACAGGTTTCGCTACGACCAATGCTTGGCCCACAGTTTCGAGCGCCAGTTGTCAGCGAAACCCAGTTTGAAGAGGTAAATCAATTGAATTATATGGGTACGTCAAGCTTTGGTATGAAAATGACACTGCGCTGGTAATCCATTTTTTTAGCGTCATTATCATAATAGGAGAATTAACTATGAAAACTAATTGTATCCGAACTTTTATGGCGGCTGTTATTTTTAGCAGCCTTGTCTTGCCGTCGATTGGTTTTGCTCACGAACCTGTCGGTCCCATGCACGCAATTCCAGTCGAAACAGTAGATTCCCGTTTGGCCTACCCCACTGATATTCATGTGCAGGTGATAGATCAAGGGGTGGAGGTTAAAGGAAACTCAAACGCAAGAGGCATAAAAACCTAAGCCTGCGCGGTCATGTGGATGTGGAGTTGCTGGATAGTCTTGGTCGGGTTCTGGAAAGTGGTACGAAGCGGCTATTGGCTTGGTCCGGCACGGCCAAACACGATCATAAGCGGGACTTTTCTATCGCACTGCTGTTACCGGAGGTGAAAGAATTCAGCGTGCGTGTCCAGCATAGTATTGGAGGAGCAGATACCCCCAGGCGTTGGCGTGCCTGAGATGGGGCAAAACACATCGGGATTGGGTCAAGTATTTCAATACATGTTACGTACTAACGAGTCCAGCCAATATGACACCATGGCATTACGTAGCTTGAATGACTGGGTGATTAAACTTTTATTAATGCCGGTGGACGGCGTGACGAATGTCTTATCTTTCGGTGGTGAAATACGTCAATATCAGGTGCAACTGAATCCGAAAAAGCTATTGTCATACGATATAACGGTTGATGCGGTAACTACGGCGATCGAAGCCAATAATCGCAATGCAGGTGGTTGGTATATGGACCGGGGTGCGGAGCAATTGGTGATTCGCGGTGTAGGCTGGGTGCGCAGCGGCGAAGAGGGGTTGCGGGATATTGCCAATATCTCGGTAAAAGACACCGATGGCGTGGTGATACGTGTACGCGAGTCGCAGATGTTGTATTTGGGGCTGAAATCAGGCAGGGCGCTGTGTCGATGACAGTACGAGACACACAAGGTGAATCGAAATACCTGGGTGAAGTGGTTGTGGGTATCGTGCTTAAACGACTCGGTGTAAATACCAAAGCGACGATAGATAGCATTAAGAAACGTTTACCCGTTATTCAGGCTGCTTTGCCCGAAGGTGTGATAATCAAACCCTTTTATGATCAATCTGATCTGGTAAGTCAGGCCGTGAATACCGTAACAAAAGCATTATTAGAAGCATTCGTATTGATTGTGATTGTATTGTTGCTGTTTTTAATGAATCTGCGCGCGACCTTATTAGTACTGATCTCCGTGCCTATATCCGTTGGACTTGCGCTAATGGCAATGGCTTACTGGGGGGTGTCCAGGGCAATCGGACTTAAAAAGAGTTAAAAATAGAATTTAAATGAGGCAATAAGGCTAACCATTTGACAGGAGTGACAAATGACAGTCGCAGCGACCGCCTCACTTATGCATCACTTTTCAAGCATCAAAGATCCACGCCTCGATAGACAGAAGAAACACGCATTGCCTAATATCTTCTTTATCACCTTAAGTGCGGTGATTTGTGGCGCCGATAACTGGGTGGCCGTTGAACAATTCGGTAAAGCAAAACAAGCCTGGTTTACTGAGCAGCTTGGGCTCACCCAGGGTATCCCTTCGCACGATACGTTTGGCGACGTTTTTGCGGCCATTGATACCCAGCAATTTAGCGAATGCTTCAGCCGCTGGGTCACGGATCTGGCACAGCTAACCGAAGGTGAAATCATTGCCATTGATGGTAAATGCTTAAGACGCAGTATTGATAAGGCCTCGAAAAAAGCGGCGATTCATATGGTTAGCGCTTGGGCTCAACACAACAGTTTGGTTTTGGGTCAAGAAAAAGTAGATGAGAAGTCCAACGAAATTACGGCGATCCCCAAGCTGTTATCCCGGTTAGATATAGCGGGCGCGGTGGTGAGGATTGATGCGATGGGGTGTCAGACTAAAATAGCGAAGCAGATTGTTGAGCAGGGTGGCGATTATGTGTTAAGCCTCAAAGGTAACCAAGGCAGCTTGCATGAGGATGTCATCACCTATTTCACCTCCGCATTATCACCACAACTGGCTGTGCAAACCGTTGATGGCGGACATGGGCGCATTGAAACGCGCACCATGCGGGCGACAGATGAGAGACAGTGGTTACAAGAACGCCATACTTGGCCGGGATTGCAAAGCATTATCGCTGTGACCGCCACAAGAGAGTCAGACAATAAGACCACCGAAGAGACACGTTATTTTCTTAGTAGTTTGAGCCTCAGCCATCCGGGAAAACTTGAGCATGCCATTCGCGCTCACTGGGCCATTGAGAATAACTTACACTGGGTGCTCGATATTGCCTTTGATGAAGACCACAATAGAATACGTAAAGGCCATAGTGCCGCGAATCTCGCGATTGTTAGGCATATCGCATTAAACTTGATAAAGAAAGAAAAAACATCAAAGGTCGGTGTAAAAATTAAAAGGTTAAAAGCGGGATGGGATAATGCTTACTTGCTGCACGTGATAGGCATGTAATTTAAGCCCGATTGCCCTGGAGGGGTGTCGGCTAACCTGATGTCTTTGGGTGGACTTGCGATCGCGATTGGCATGATGGTAGATGGTTCTGTTGTCATGATGGAGCATATTTATGGGCATTTGACCCGGCCCGATGAAGAACATCGCGAACATATCCAAACAAATGGCGCGTCAGATAATGAAGATCCCTTTGATGCAGTCCATGATAGCCACGGTATGCCTCTAAGAATCCAACAGGCTGCCCGCGAAGTGGGTCGACCGGTATTTTTTGCGGTGATGATTATCATCATTGTGTTCGCACCCTTATTTACACTGGAAGGTGTTGAAGGGAAATTGTTTCAGCCGATGGCAATATCCATTGTGTTGTCCATGTTTGCTTCTCTAATTGTCGCACTCGCCGTGATTCCAGCATTAGCGACTTATTTATTTACCCGAGGGATAAAACATCGTGATAGTCCGTTGCTTCGACCAATTGAAAAGTTTTACCGAAAAGCACTGAAAAACGGTCTGCAACAAAAACAGTCTGTCGTGATAACGGCGGCTACATTATTTATTGGTTCACTATTGTTGGTTCCCTGGTTAGGAACAGAGTTTGTCCCCGAGCTGGAAGAGGGCACAATCAATGTCAGGGTCACTTTAGCGCCATCATCCAGTTTGGATACGGCACTTGCCGTTTCCAAAAAACTCGAAGCGAAGTTACTGGAGTTTCCAGAGGTGATTTATGCCTCCAGCCGTGTTGGGCGTACTGAGATTGGTGGTGACCCAGAACCCGTTTCCAACATCGAGATCTTTGTTGGGCTGAAACCCGTTGACGAATGGGAGTCTGCCAAAGACCGCTTATCGATTCAAATTTTAATGGAAGAAAAAATGTCTGTCCATCCCGGCTTATTGTTTACGTTTTCACAACCTATCGTAACGCGTGTTGATGAGCTGTTATCAGGCGTAAAAGCGCAACTGGCAATTAAGTTATTTGACTCTGATTTAAACGTACTTGCTACAAAAGGCAAGGAGATCGAAACATTGGTCAAAAATATTGAGGGCACTCGGGGTGTTTCGATGGAACAGATAGCTGGAGAGGCGCAGTTAGTCGTGCGGCCCAATCGTGATCGCCTGGCGCGTTTTGGTATTCCGGTGGATCAGGTGATGTCTTTGGTTTCTGGTGCCATTGGTGGACAGAGCGCGGGACAGGTGATTAAAGGAAACGAGCGCTACGATATTTATGTACGTTTAGCCAAATCATATCGTAATAACGTCAGTGCAATTGAAGGTTTGATTCTCAAAGCAGCAAATGGCGCATGGGTAAAATTAGGTGATGTCGCGAGTGTGGCGATTGAATCAGGCCCACCTCAAATACGAAGGGATGATGTTCAGCGCCGCGTAGTCATTCAATCGAACGTTGAAGGGCGTGACATGGGTGGTTTAGTAGCAGAAATTGATCAACAAATCCAAAAGAAGGTCGATTTACCACCCGGCTATAGCGTGATATTTGGCGGTCAGTTTGAAAATCAGCAACGCGCACAAGCGCGGCTTTTAATTGTTGTACCACTTTCTCTGGCGTTGATATTTTTATTGCTTTATTTCGCGTTTGATTCCGTCGGCTAGGCCTTGTTGATTATGCTCAATGTGCCGTTGGCTTTAATCGGCGGTATAGCCGCTTTGTTTATTTCTGGCCAGTATCTGTCGGTCCCAGGTTCAATTGGATTTATCGCGTTGTTTGGTGTGGCAGTGCTTAACGGTGTTGTTATGGTCAATGCGATTAATCAACGACAGTCAACAGATCTAACAATTGATGAAGCCGTATTTGAAGGTGCGTTATCCAGGTTGCGCCCGGTACTGATGACGGCCTTTATCGCAGCACTGGGTTTGATCCCCATGTTATTTGCAACGGGTGTTGGGTCTGAAATTCAACGCCCACTCGCCTCTGTGATGGTAGGTGGATTAATTTCATCTACGTTGCTTACCTTGTTCGTTTTGCCCGTGTTGTATGGCCCATTCTCAAAAAGATTGCTAAACTGTGAATTACGCGATGCTACCGAATAATAATATATATGGAAATTGTTATATATGAAAAGGGTGGAGAACAAAAAAACATTCATGATTATTTAAACAGAAATATGACTATCACTATTCTATAGGAGAATAAAATGAAAATTCAATCTAATGTACTAATTATTATGTGCTCAACAATAGCTTTATCCTTGGTTTCCGGTTGTGCGCTAACAAAAGGCCGTAACCTTGTGACGGATAATACTGTAAAATAGAACGTGTCGCATCAAAGCGTGCGGTTGTGACGAATATTAATGTTCGTCAAACAGGTTCGGAGTTATCCATTTCTGGTGCCATAAAGAAACGGCACTCAACTGGCCGCGGTATTATTCCCGGTCACATCGATATAGAGGTCGTAGATCCAAATGGAGATACTTATAATAAAACGAATTTACCTTATCATCGAAAAAACACTAAATCCAAAAAGTCCTATTTTCATTTTAAATTAGACGTTGTGCTTGCGTCAAATACGACAGTTCGTGTTATTCATCACGCTGGTAATCCAGTGCAAGTGGATCAATGTGAAAATCACCCCGATCTAAATTGTAACGGTCAGAATAACAAAAAAATGCTTTAGTGATGTTTATGTTATATGTGGTGAAAAATATAAGATTAACTAATACTGTTGTTTAATAAAATGTAATATTTAATATAAAAAAATAGCGACTATTTTATAGGTATTTAAAATGTACTCAAATATTTTGCTAATCACATATTCAGCGGTAGTTTTATTATTGACTACTGGTTCCGTACTATCAAAGGAGAGGGATCTTGTGAAAGATAACATAGTCATAATTGAGACTGTTGCATCAAGGTATGCGATTGTAGCAAAAGTCAATGTTTGGCAAGTTGATTCTATGTTATCGATTACAGGCACACTAAGGAAACGATCATCATTCGGCCGGGGTCCTGTCCCCGGCCACATTGATGTGAAAATAATTGAGCCTGGTGGACGTTAATCCTAGAAAACTCAGTTAAAGATTCGCGTTACTGCACAACATATTGATAGTATGGAGAAAACTAACTCAACGGGACGGTAAAATGACTAA
>JAADGF010000123.1 GCA_013152545.1 Gammaproteobacteria bacterium | reverse complement strand
CGGGCGCCGGGGGGGTGTTTTTGTTGTTGTGAAGCATGAGGTCAAACGCCCGGCAAACGTTTTTGCCTTCTATTTTGACATCCATGGAATAGGTGATAAATTCCGCTTTGCCTTTGGTGGTGCCGGAGGCCACGCCTTTAGCAGAGCCGGGTTCATCGCCAGTGCTGGTGCTGAAGTTGGAGTCTTTGACACACACGGGGTTACCGTCGCATTTAACGGTTTTGGTGGTTTTGGCGCTGTCGGAGGATTTGGCGATATTGGGGTACGGAATGGGCACGATGGATGGCCCTACCGGCGTTTTACACACATCAGGAAAGGCAATGGTGATGCCACTGCTGCTTTTGTGTACCACTGATCGTCCGTTTACGCCCACGGTTACGCCCATTGTTGATTTCTCCTTCGGGTTGATACTGTTTGGTGCATGATTTTTCCGCTCGTTGCTGAATGCTTGTTTGCTGTTTGTTAGTGAAAGACTGCCGCTAAAATACGTTCGATGGTACATTACGCGATTTTCCTTTCATTCTTTCATTGATGCCGGGGTGATTGTACGGTAACACGCGGAGTTTACCGATGTCATCGATGCGATGATACACATCGTGGCTGGCCCGCCATAACAGTTGTACTGTTCGCTCGTCGGTATTGATGACCAGGGTATCTAAGTACACATCCAGCATTTGGGGTTGTTCATCGGCCATTTCCAGCACAACGATGGGGGTTTGGTCGGGTAGATTAAACGCGAGATAACCGTCGGGGGTGGCATTTTTTATTTCCACCGCTTCGTTGCCTGCCAGATACTGCGGCGCCAGTAAGCTGGGATGGGCGGCATTGTAAAAACGCGGGTTGAAGTCTTGCGGTACCAAGGGCATACGATTTTGTTCCCAGTGTTGATCATAGCTGCCTGCGTAGGTTTTGCGCGGCTCCCACTCGGGGGAGATAAACCCGAAACCGGTGGGTATGGGCCGGTCTGCGGGCGTGCTTATCAGTTTTTGCGGGTCTTCGATATTAGGTAAGCGCACCCCTTCAATCTGATCACTTTTTTGGGCAATGAAACCAAGCCCCAGTGGATTCGCCGTTTCCACTTCGTGATGGTTTTGATCTTCGGGTGAAGTGTCCATGCCGCCGAAAGCGTGCTCATAGATTAAAGGCATGGTGCTAAAGGGCTGTGTTTGACTCATGGTCCAGACCAGTTTGCCGTCGTGTACCGATTTTTGCCAGTGCCGATCACCAAAGACGCGCAGGGTTTTGTTGATGGTTCCGACGGAAAGGGACACATCCAGTTGGGTGGCAGTTTGTCCGTTGGGGGCATGGGCCTGACCGATGACAGCGATATCGGTGGCCTGTTTAGTATAGTTGGCCTCCGGGGCGATTTTCAGACTGGAGACGCCAGGCTCGCCGTAATACTCACCGTCCAGACAAAGCGGGGGGTGTTGCTGTGCAGGCTCCAACTGGCCGTCTGTGGTAACGTTGTAGCTGGCTTTTATGAGCGCTACCAGTTGATCGCGGCCGTTTTCATCCGTGAGCAGCACGAGCCCGGTGACAAAGGGTGTTTTGTTATCGATTTCCTGATAAGACATGGTTTGGCCGTTTGATTTGATTTAGTTGATATCCACACCTGCGCCTTTGACGCGGTTTTTACCCCGCGCTCGGCTGGTTACTTCCGTGCCTTTTATCTGTATCTTGCCATCTTTGCTAATGATGATGGTGCCTTCACCGCATTCAATGGCCAGCCCTTCGCTGGCTTTGATGTAAACCACCTGGTCTTCGATGGTGGATATGGACGTTAGCTTTCCGGATTGTGTTAGATGATCTTTTAGGCGATCTTTTTTGGGCACATAGGGTTCTTCGATGCCTAACACACAGCCTTGTTGTCGGTCGGCATCGGTGAGCAAATAGAGCACCTGATTGCCAGGTTCAATATCGGGGGCCGGAGCAGTAGTGGCGCGTAGAAAGGTACACTGAACCCGGATGCCTGGGTTGAGCACATCATGGATGATAATGTTTCCCTGCTCGGTAATTTCTTCTACAATGCCTTGGTGGCAATCGTTGTGCAAGGCTGATTTAGTTTTTTGCTTGGGTTGCTGACTCATTGTATATCCTACCGATTTGCTAATTCGTTCTCAGAAACATTAATTCTCAGAAATTTTTGGTGCTTTTAAGGCGATGCTGCTGGAGCCTTTTAGTGTGATGTTTTTGCCGCTGATTTCTATTGCGCCGTTTTTCTTCATGATGATACTGGCCGCGCCGCAATTCAATGTTATTTTGTCACCGGAATTGATCACCGTGTTTTTTCCCACATTAATTTGTAAATCTTTGCCAATATCAATATTTGTATCTTTACCAATCTTTTCCTTTTTATTGGTGCCAATACTAATGGTCTGGTCTTCACCCACATCCAGGGTCATGTTCTTGCCGATGTTTTCCTTATGGTCTACACCCACGGTGATACTTTTGTTGTTGCCAATATCTTCGGATTGGTCATGCCCCACGGTTTTTTTGCGGTCGTTTTTAACTTCTAAGCGTTCATCATGGCCAACATCCTGCCCTTTGTCGTTCTTGATAAGAATGTTCCAGTCTTTTTCACCCTGGAGGTAGACTTCCTCCTGACCTTTCATGTCTTCAAATCGAAACTCGTTGTAGCCTCCGCCTCCTTTTGAGGAGTTGGACTTAATCGTGCTTTTGGTTTTTTCAGCCGGCAAGGTGTAGGGCGGTACATTGGTACCGTGGTAAACACGACCGGTAATCAGCGGTCGGTCGGGGTCACCTTCAACGAAATCAACCACCACTTCGTGGCCGATGCGGGGAATATACATACTACCCCAACCTTCCCCGGCCCATATTTGACTAACACGAATCCAACAAGAGCTTTTTTCGTCATTGCCACCCACTCGATCCCAATGAAATTGCACCCGTACCCGGCCATGCTCATCAGTATAGATTTCTTCGCCTGGTGGGCCAACCACAATGGCGGTTTGTATGCCTTCGACTTTCGCTTTGGGTATCGCTTCATGGGTGCGATAAGGAACATCTGCCGGAATACAGGAAAAGGAGTTGTTATAATGCCCGCCTTTGTCCCCTGCCCCTTCTTCAAGCACTTGTGGTTGAGAGCCGCTGTGTTTAACACTCGTGATCAAGTATTCATTGTTAAAATCCATACGAGGATGGCTACCAAGTGTAAATTTGAAGCCGCTTTGCATTCGCATGCAATTGCTGCTCCCGTCGCCGCGTTTACGGGCTACCTGCCATGACTCCAGTTGTAATTTGGCGTATTTTTTGCCATCATTCTGTACTTTAAATTCACCGGGGTAATCATATACCTCCAGCATATCGTCTTTTTCGTACTGATTGTCGCTAATGAGATTGACGGCTGGGTTAACAAAATTATAGTCCGTTAAGGTGACCTTGCCGGGACGAATTTCCTCTGAATAATGATAGGGATAAATTGAATCTTCAGTAGACACAGTGCCCGTAGGGGAATGATACACCACTGTGCTTTTGGCAGAGATGGGTTTATGAATGGATAAATGATCTGAAATAACCAGCAAGTGGGAATCGGCTGTGTGCTCAAAATAATAAAAAATTCCTTCCTGTTGCATCAGGCGTTCAATAAAGCGCAGGTCTGTTTCGCGATATTGTACACAATATTCGCGCGATTGGTGGTTACCCTGAAGCGTGAATTTATAACTCTCCGCAGGAATGTTGGCAGCTTTAAAAACCTCGGTAATAATCTCCTCCACAGTAAGATTTTGAAATATCCGACAATCTTGCTTGTGTTGCAGTAGCCACACCCTAGGCATCAGTACAGCGGAATAGGAAGTCAAACGATGCCCTTCATCGGCCTGCTGAATACGCGTAATAATGCCGCTCACATAACGCTCGACATCTTTTTTATCGTCATAAAAGGTTAAGACACCAAGCTTACCGATAATAGTGGAAAAATCCAGTTTTGATTCCCTGCACGCTAACGTCAACGTAAAAGCAAAGCACTGCGAAACACCCTCCGTACCAGCAAAATCAATCACTTTTAATTCATCGTTGATGCCATTGATGCTGAACGTAAAGTTCTCTACATTTCCAGATAATTTAGGCATTGTTACTGTTGTCCTTTTAATCTTGTGTTTTTGTTAACGGGTACTTTACATTCGTTTTTTGCAGACATCTTTTACAGACTGAAGGTTTGATGTCGTCAAATCAATAAAGCTGCACTTACATTTTGCTAAATCTTATTCATCATAAAAATGCCACCACCCACGAATAGAACCACAACGACCATTAGCACAATAAACGTTATTGATTCCCTTTAATGGTATCGTCTTGGTGGTAATAAGGCATGATTGAGAAGGACTGCCAGGGTCATAATATACCTGAACGAGCTTGCCTGCGGAAAATTCGCTAATGACATTTTCCGCTTCATGCTTATTAGAAAAAATATTAGGTAGCAGCACATACAAATTATGTCCTATCTGTTTTTCACCATTTACTGAATATTCATAGTCTAACAATACCTTATAATCAAACGTCCGTTTGTTCTCGTTTCCTATAGAACCTGGCTGATTATATACTTTTCCAATTTTTGAGCTTAATACTTTTCCTTGCACATCAGGCCAGGAAGCACTTTGATATAAATACCAAGCACTGATTGAAATGATTAGCATTATAACCGCAAATGTTAACCACATTAACACGTTCATGGCCTAATCAAATATAACTTTATAACCACATCAACCACGCATCAATTGATACACTTAATGTACTATTTTACAAAATAAAGCTGCGTTATCACATTAGATTTATAAGTAAATATTTCACATCATGTTAATCAAGTAAGTGATGCCTACATTATCTTATTTTTTACGCCACCATACGTTGCTGCTTATCACTGTGGTTAAATATTATTACTATCGCGTAATAATCCACTTACCGTTTTGACGGCGGAAAATAAGGTCGTAGTTTTCGGAGCCTGTGGTGTGTTTAAAGTCAAAACCAATCGCTGAACCACCCCTTCCTCTTTCCAACCGCTCCATTTTGCGATTGACAAACCCTACATCAAACCCTAAATAGTTGGGCTTCAGTTCCGCTAATTCATAATCGGCATTGGATACTGCATCTTTTAGCGAATCTTCCAGCCTCTTGATTGTTCGCCCTTTCTCATAATAAAAAGCAGCATCTATTTCCCGGCTGCGTTCCTCAAAAAGCGGCAATATACTATCGATATCTTTACGTTTGAGTGCGTCGTTTATACGCTCGTATTGCTTATACAACTCATCAAAATATTTATCCAGTTCCTGCTCTGATAATGCATAAAGGTCTGGCAACAAATCACTGCTGAAAAAAGCCCATTCAGGAAACGGCGTCGTTAACGTTACCGTCTGTGTAAACGACGTCCCATAATCGTCAGGTAAAGTACCCGTCTTCACTTCACTCACGACGACATCACCATCGGACTTTTTAGTGAATCCATCGACAGAACGGTACTTACCTGCCGGCGTACTTTTTTCTGTGCCGGTGCCCTTCTGTGCAAGTTGTCCTGAATAATGAAGCGTACTAATGACGTTATTCTGACTACTGTCGACTCCACTAGGGTGCACTTGTAATTTTAGTGCGCAATCACTGGCAAACGAAATAGGTTGACCCTCATCCGGCGGATATAATTCCACGCTTATCTCATTTCTCCCTGTTCTTAGCCAATGATTGATCGGTATATCGACTGCCACTGGTTGAGCCTTCAAGTCTTCTGCGATAGGTGCACCGTTTACCATAACGGTATATTTACAGCTAGACATTTCCAGACGAAGGGTGAAATAAGGTTTATTGATTAACATTATACTTTTTCCTGTTTTTTCTTCTTTCCCAACAACGCTATTACATGACACTAATGAAACAAGTACCAAGAGAAATAAAATAGATGAATTGTTTGTCTTGTTCATAAACTATATTCTTCATTTTCGCGCAAATAGATATTTCTTGTTGTTTGGATGGGTAACTTATTTCGGCCTCATAGCATCGGCCAGATTGGTGGCCACCACTCCGTCGCCTTTGGGCCACTGATTCGGGGCGCAAATTTGATAAAGTTTCTTCTCCTCAATGGACTTATTCTTGGCTTCATATTCCTTATTGACCTTATCTTTAACATTTTTACCTCTAAGTAATTGGCGTTCTGCTTTTTCCTTTTCCTCGTTATCGATATTTTTAATCCCAAACTCCTTAAATTCAGTATAATAAATCGCCAACCCATTAAACAATAACTGGCCTTCTATCACCGGGGCATTATGTAACGTACCCGGCATCAGCTTAC
>JAADGF010000062.1 GCA_013152545.1 Gammaproteobacteria bacterium | reverse complement strand
ATATCAATTTCATTGTCATGAACAAATCTACAAAAATAAAACGCTGAGTCAAGATAATGCTGTTTTAATTTATCATTGCTTGATGAATAAACCTCATATGTTGAATTAATGAAATTGGTCAGTGCATCAACAGCAACACCACACTGTATATATGCGCTCTGGTTGCCTGCTGGATGTTTACAATAGGAAAAACGACCACACTTTTCACATTCCCAATATTGTATCCAATGATCACACAACCATTTTATGAAGACTGATTTCTCTAAGCCGTCAGGTAATGGTTCTCTGTTTCTACCATCGATATCAAAAATTGTCTGCATTCTAGTGGTTTTTTGAGCTAACAGTTGTTTATCCAACTGAAAAATTTTCCGGTTTTATTTTTCATCTGTATAAATGGTTTGATCATGTTTCAAACATGTTTACACTTAAAGTAGCATATCACCGTTTGTGTTGGTGTCATCTCTTTATCCACGCTCGGACGGTGTTAGAGTTATATTACAATCATAAGGGGTAAACGCTAACTTTTCGTTATTGCTGTCAGATTTAGACTGCAGCCGTATTTTTCAATTTTATTTTGCGTCCGTATAAACCGTTTTAGTTTTCGCGGACTGGCGCTAATATAAGGATCCATTTTGTGTATGCATCATGGACGATTAATTCAAGGAGACACCTTAAAGGGCTTACACTCTACTGAATTTTTCTAGGAAAAATATATAGAAATAATAATGACTTATCAGGTTTCTTCGAATTGTGCACGATGCGATGTCAGGTGAGTTAAAACCTTTATTAGTACATACCAGGAATAACCGTTTGTGCAACATTCAGACCGTACACTAGAAAATCACCCAAACGATTTAGACTGCAAGGCTTGTTTCCTGCGTATTGATTGTTAGAGGATCGCATTTTGAGATCCTGTCCTCTTTTTGTGATCTTGTTACTTATGGCGACACAAGTTTAGGCGACACTGATAACTTAATAACTTAACGGAACCAAAAGAAACAATTTATTAATTATTGAATACGCATACAATCAAAACAGAAAGTTGTCGCAATAACTGGGTAACTACCAAATCAGATAATGTGCAATCTAGGGGGGACACCGATGACTTAATGACTTAACGAAACTGAGAGGGTAATTATTCTACAATCTAGTCTTAAGTCATTAACTCATCGGTGTCCCTACCCCATAGAGCCGCAATAGCGAGAATAGCGAGGCTCAGGCTTCCCATTTCCGGAACAGTTATTGGATGATATTCCTAAGCCTCAAAAACAATTGCCTCCTAAACCATTAAAATTCTACAAACAAAAATATATAAACAAAAAACAAACGATGGCTGAAGCCTATATGAGTGGTCATTATACGCTTAAGATGATCGGGGATTATTTTTCGGTTGGAAAATCAACTATGAATAGAGCGCTTCGTCAATTCAATGTTTAATTGGGAAATGGGAGGACTGACCCTCGCGACTTCAAAATACTTTTTTGAAATTGACTCTTTGCGTTGCCAAAAAAGGCCGTTCCTATCAATTAATAGGAACGGCAGGCTTTTTGAATCAAAATAATATTATTTTAAAAAATGTTTCAATTAATAACTTCAAACGGACCGCTCACCGCAATATTGTTGTTTTCGTTGATTTCTGTTTGTTGGTCATAGTGATCAACAATTAATCCCAGATAGTAAGTGCCTGGTGCCACGCCCCTTATGGTTGCCTGCGAACTTCGGGTGTCTACTTTACCGGGAGGGCGATAATATATTTTTAAATCACGAAGGAGCATGTCGCTGTTTGTGATGACCGGGTCGGGTGATAAGTAAAGTCCTACGTAGTGAATCCCAGGACTCGATGCGCTAGCGTTGGTGACCGTATGGTCAATGGTAATATTGTTAGTGCTGCCTAACGTGACTTGGGTAGCTGTAGTGCTGACTGAGGTTGCCACTAAATCAAGATCGTTGACGATGGTTATGGTGTCGGCACTAAAAACATTGTTGTTCTCGTTTGTCTCAATCTGCAGATTCGTGTCATCCACAATCGCGCCAAGAAAATAGGTGCCACTCGGCATATCAACCGGAACTCTCATATTGGTGCTGCGGGTGATATCGGTGCCGTTTCGAGTGATGCCGCCCCAGTTTGTCCACCAAGAGCCAGCGTGATAGTCCGATGCGGTAATATTGCTGTCTTCGGATAAATAAATGCCCATACGATAGCTGTTGGGTTTGGTGGAGCCGTTTTCGGTTACCGTGTGGGTAATTTCAAAGTTGGCCCCTGTCGAGACACTATTAGTATCGGCTGTCAATGCACTGTTAAGCAGATCCGAGTCCCGGGTAACAGTAATTGGATCGCCCACGATTGTGTTGTTGTTTTCGTCTATTTCATCTCGCATATTTTCGGGGTCCACCATGGCGCCCACATAATACGTGCCGCTGGGCGTATTGGGAGGTATGGTAACGGACGTTAGATTATTTATCGTTTCGTTTTGGCCTATGTCGTACACATACCAATAGCCGATCTCAATATCATTCTTGGAAATAACGTTGTCTGTAGAGATGTAAACGACAACCCTTGATAGGTCAAATACACCTAAATACGCGGAGCCCAGTTCGGTGACGGAATTGCTGACCGTGAACTCGTTGCCAGTGGATATAGCGTTCACGCCGCTGCTGATATCGGACATGGTCAGGTCGATGGATGAAATTTCAAAATTCGCGACAATTGTTTCATTGCGTAAACCATCGCTCGCATTAATGGTTAGAGCGTAGATACCATCTTCAATTGCAGTGTTGGCGAAGACCCATAGCGTGGAAGCAGCCGTGCCATTTTGTGGAACTGTGACGCTGCTAGGGGACAAAAAGGCAGTGATATTGTTTGTCGTGGTTGCTACGGTGAGATTCACATTGCCGGAATAAGCCAAATAGGAACTCACATCAACCGCATAGGTAACCGAAGCACCCGGCACGCCTTTGATATGAGTCGGTGTCAGACTCAAATCAAAATCCGGGCCATCCGCATCCAAAATAAAGTTAGCGTTAAATTCTGTGCCCGCGGAATTGGTGGCCCGCAGCACTAAATCATATTTACCTCTTAAGGTGTCGGTTGTCGTGGCAAGCGTTAGGGTCGTGCTAACCGTGGCGTTTGGCGAGAGAGTGACTGTGTCGCTGGCGAAAGTGCCACTAATGCTTGGTTCTGGTGATATCAATGATAAATTGACATTGCCACTGAAGTCGTTAAACGATTTGACGTTGATTATATAATCAACTGTGTTGCCCAACAGAACCGTTTGGCGGGCAGGTACTGCGGTCGCTGAAAACTCGAGATTTTGAATATTATTAATGGCGTTGTTAACATTTAGTCGCCCACCGCTAACCGTATTGCTGGATAGCGCCGGGGTGGGGTCCACACTGGATAGCAATATGCTTTTCAAATCGGCCACGCTGAGATTGGTTTGCACGCCTAACAATAGTGCGGCGGCGCCGGATACATGGGGCGCTGCCATGGAGGTGCCATCGAGGGATCGGTATCCGCTGCTGGAACATGTTTGGCAACTACCGGTTGGTACAGTGGATAGTATTGCAACACCTGGTGCGCCTAAATCCACGGAATTCAGTCCGTAATTGGAAAAGCCGGCCTTGGCGTCCCTATGGTCGGTTGCGGCGACGGAAATAACATTGGGTACATCGTATCCTTGCGGGTAACTTGGGGAAGTGTCCGTGTTTCTGCCGTCGTTGCCTGCAGCCGCGACAAATAAAACACCAGCAGCATTGGCGGCGCTGATAGCGTCTTCCAAGGCCAGCGAGAAGCCACCACCACCCCAACTATTATTCAGCACCTTGGCACCGTTGGCAACAGCATACGAAATCGCTTCGACCGCATCAGAGATAGAGCCGCTACCGGAAGAATTCAAGAATTTTATTCCCATGATTTGTGCATCCCAGGTCACTCCGGTTACGCCTTTGTTGTTATTACCCGAGGCGGCAATGGTGCCGGAGACATGAGTGCCATGGCCGTTATCATCCATGGGATTGCCATCGTTGGAGACAAAATCGTAACCGTGAATATCGTCGATAAACCCATTAGCGTCATCGTCAATATTATTACCAGGAATTTCGCCTGTGTTGGTCCAAATATTATCTACTAAGTCTTCATGAGTGTAATCCACGCCTGTATCAATTACACCCACGATGACATTCGAGCTACCGGTAAAAATATCCCACGCTTGCGTGGCGTCAATATCGGCATCGACGCTACCCCCGGTTTGCCCCGTATTGTTCATGCCCCATAATTCATTGAATCGCGTATCATTGGGCTGGAAAATGGCTTGAACACGATAATTGGGTTCCACGCGCAATACGTTCGGATCTTTTATAAGATCCGCCAACGCTTGGTGTATATTCATTCCTTTGGGTAACGTAAGGTGTCGCCAACCCCCTATGCGCTGATTGATTATTTTGGACTTGGAGAACTTAAAAGGTTTTAGATTCGACGAACTAACACCCGGTAATGTGTTAAGGGACTGTGTGGCTTGGGTAATGGAGCGAAATTTAATCAACAATTCGCCTTCTTTATATTCATTGGTGTCGACCACAAGCTTGGCGGGTGCTTTTAATTTTACTTGTGTGTCATCTGTGGGCTGCGCGGCCATGGCGCCAAGGGAGCAAAAAAAGCAAAACATTAAGACTAGCTTCACAAAAACGACTTGCTGCAATAATTTTAATTTGTCCATAAAAGCCTCTATACGTTATTTTTTAGTTGTAGTGGTTATAATTTAGAGGAGTACTGATTTGATCTTCTCCTTTATAGCTAGATTGCATGTGGAATGTGTTTAAAGTGCGTCCTCCTTATAAGTTGGTGATGAGTTCCTCGATTAAGTTGGTGATGAGTTCCTCGATGTTTTCGTTGTTTATCATTTTTGAATGTCCCAGGTTGTTAGTACGTTTTAATTAAATGTTTGCGATACCCAATGCTAACGGCAACGTCTTGCAGTGCTTTATACCCTATCGTGTTTTTTTAGCTTGTGCAAACAACTATTACAAATAGTTTTTTTCCAAAGATCGCATGGCGAATAAAAATTTCTTTATCACAGCACATGAATGCTTGTTGTTCTATGTTACTTAACGGTGTGTTATCAAACCATTCAAGTACCATTCGCGTCTCCTGTTTTTCACAAATAATATTTTCTTAATGAGGATTGGGAGACACCAATTACTTTATGATCGTACTCAACTATAGAATTCGAGAGAGTCGAGGGGGCCAGGTCTCCCATTTCCCACAGACAATACCTCTTTTCGCGCCACCAAAGGGAATGTTGACCGGGATGCACTTCCATGTCATTAACTTGGCGAACGAAATAATTTCGTCAATCGTGATATCGGGGTAATAACGTAGACCAACTTTGCCAGGATCAAAGGCACTGTGAAAGTTAATTTAATTTGTTATCACGTGCGTTAAGGTTAGCCCCGATCTAAAGCGTTTCTGTAATAATACACAATACATCTTGTCGACTTCGATTTAGCTGTCTATAGTAATTTCCAGGTAGTCAAAAAAATTCATTAACAGCGGCACAAACATGGCGCTGAAGTTGCAAATTAATTACCTATATGTAAGTCAGTTTTTTTAGGACTTCACTGTGGATAATTACTAGGGATAATGAGGTGAAGATAGTTTCTGAGTAGAATTGTTTAGAAATTTGAGCAGGTATATAACATTGCTTTTATACTTCTCTTACCATCGTCGTTATTGCCAGCCAGGAGCATGTTATGAAAATAATAATAATAGTACTGCTATGCATAATGATCTTTATTACAGGCTGTTCAACCTTTGCATATACCAATAAAGAAATTGATGCTAAACAGCCAAGGTTACCAGATAATAGGGCACAGTTTGCGATTGAAAGGGATCGTGGAAAAGATGGCTCTTTGTTTGTATTGGCACTGTCTGGCGGCGGTAGCCGTGCGGCTTATTTTTCCGCCGAGGTAATGTTAGCATTACAGGACCTTCAAGGTAAAAACGGTAATAGCCTTTTACAAAGTGTGGATGCCATTTCGTCCGTGTCCGGTGGTGCCTTGCCTGCCGCTTATTACTCAATATCCAAAGACCTCGATGATAACACTGCAACGGTTCCATCAGGTCGGGTCTGGGACAGGAACACTGTAAACGAGGTAATGAGTCGTAATTATATTGCGCGGTGGATTGGTAATTGGTTCTGGCCAGACAATATCGCATTATATTGGGCCACCGCCTATGATCGATCCGACATAATGGCACAAACTTTTGCTGATAATATGTTTGACAAAAAACACTCGGGCTGGGATCTCAGGTTCAAAGATATCAATGAAGAACGCCCTTATCTCATTATTAATTCCACTAGTGGTACGTCGGGCAATTTTGGTAAATCATTCACCTTTACAGATGATGATTTTAGAAAAATAATCAAATCGGACATTTCCCAATATGAAATTTCACGAGCAGTAATGGCTAGCGCATCTTTTCCGGCAGTTTTCAATTATATGACCTTATTCAACTATAATTATCACGATAAAACGAAAGGCAAAAAATATTTTCATGTTTTTGATGGAGGCAATGTTGACAATTTTGGGTTAGATAGCGTGCGCCGTATCATTGGTATGAGAGAAAATAATAAATATAAAAAAATTGTGATCCTGCTGGTGGATGCTTTCACAAAGCCACAGGGCATAGCGACAAATGAATACGATGCTAGAAGCGGTATCAATTATGCTGTGGACTTTAATTTTATGGACAGTACCGACATCCTGCTGCAAAAAGTGAGAGACGACTCGCTCGCTGCAACTCAACGATTGGTTGAGGAACTCGAAGATCAAGGTAAGGAAGCGATTTTTTACCATCTGTCTTTCGACGAAACGAAGCATTTCAAGAATGAAATGGCAATAACCGGTGAGTACAGCGCAGAGGAAGATTCGATAATTATGGTCAAACGTTCTTTGAATGATGTTCTAAATCAAATTTCAACGAGTTTCAATATCGCGGATGAGCATAAAGAGGCTATCAGTAAAGCAGTGAAATTACTGGTTACACCGGAAAATAAATGTATTCAGGAAATTCAATTATTGATTAGAGGTGAAATGTTCCACAAAAATAATCCATACTGTATTTGGCCAACCGATGACATGAACGTGGCCAGAAATTAATATCAGCAAACATATCCAGTGGTTGATGAATGTAATTTACTATTGCTCGAAACTCGAAAAGTGTAATAAAAAAAATATTCTTCAACCCAAGGCTGCAATTTTATTTTCCACTACTTTTCGATCTGATGTGTGACGGCATAATTGTAGCGCTTGTTGGTAATTACTTTTTGTAGATTGTTTATCATCCATCTGCAAATACAGGTCGCCGAGAAAACTATACAGATAGGGATAATCTTGCAAATTAGCGTCTTTTTT
>JAADGF010000065.1 GCA_013152545.1 Gammaproteobacteria bacterium | reverse complement strand
TATTATTATAATGTTTGGTGGTACTTTCATTGTAACAAATCATGGAGGGATCAGGCTGTTTTATTTGGTAGTTAGCGGGACACTAGTGCTACGGCATACATATTGGGTTTGGTAGTTTTTTTCACTATTCTAAACCCAGGTGGCTCACTCGATCCCATCAAAAAAGTGGCTTTCCTCGCAGACAATGAGATCATCAGGTACATTACGATACTATTTGTCTATGTAGTGGCTGGCATAAGTCTACTTGTTTTAGTGCAAGCACTTTACGAGCGATTAAAGGCTGGTTCACCTGCCATGATGCAAACAGCGGCCATCTTGGGAGTTATCTGGTCAGGCATAGTCGTTATTGCTGGAATGATCTATATCATCGGCATGGACACAGTTATCGAACTCTACGCTAAAGACCCGGCTCAAGCCGCGTCAGTTTGGTTGGCTGTTAAAATAGTGTTCGAGGGACTAGGTGGAGGTACCGAGTTTATAGGTGGATTATGGGCTCTTCTGATAAGTTGGGTAGCGTTGTCGTCAGGTGTATTTTCTAAAATATTGAACTACCTAGGGCTACTAGTCGGTGTGGCTGGTATCGTTACAATTGTTCCCGCTCTTGAATCCTTAACCCTTGTTTTCGGAGTAGCACAGATACCTTGGTTTATATGGATCGGGATCATCTTGTTACGGAGTAATCAAAACTATCAAAGGGAATCAGTACAGAAGAGTGACGTTAGTCGGGTTGAGGATTAAACAAATATTGTGGAGCCGGAAATATGAACATTCTTCAGAAGAAATTAATAAGTAACGACGAATTATGAAAATTATTATAGCTTATCCATTTGCACTGTTGCTTATAGCAATTGTCATGAATATTCTTGTGTTTGAAATAAAATCCTATGCCATATCCTTACCGTCTATAGAATATATTCGTGCTCTCGTAATAGCTTCTGTATTATTAATCATTAACCACGCTTGGCTAATGACGAGCACAGAGATTACTCGATTGCGTTACAAAATGTTTTCAACACCTGAAGAATGGGCGGCGAATGGGACGAATCAGGAAGATGCTCCAGTAAAATAGGTTCCAGAGCACAATTGTTTCTAATATTAGAAACAATTGTGCTCTGGAACCTATTATTTACATCCTTGAATACATTAAACTTGCGCTCCGGCTCGTAATCCTTGAAGCGTGACCAACGCAGGTGGTTCTGCTTTTTCATGAAAAGAGAATCTTCTATTTTCTCACCCAGCAAATTGGCCTGGGCTTCTTTGGCGGTTTGGATATCATCCAGCCGCTTGGCAAATAATAGATAGGTGATTTGTTCGATAACGGATAGTGGGTTGGATACCCCGCCTGACCAGAATGTGTTCCAGAGTTGGTCGACTTTGTTTTTGATTTCGCCGGTGATCATTTTTTACTCTTTTATAGTAATTATTTTTAAAAGACGCTTTGTAGTACTCTTTCGGTAGTGTTACATCGTCTGCTTTTATTGGAAAAATAATGAATGACTATTCAGCTAATAAATTTCATTATGTTTTTGCTTCTTAAGTTTATCAGGTGTATTTGATCACAAAATTAATAAGCAAAACATATGCACTTTTTTTACATATAAAGCTGCCGCACTAATTGGTTAGTACAAACAGCCCAGCAAAACGGCTGCCCTTTTCTTGATACAAAAAGCAGCCCAAAAAAGCGTGACTCGTTTCGATACGAGTGTAGATGAATTCCGCTGGACTGAAAATTCCAGTGGTGACTTATTGGTGACTCAACAAAAATGCAATAAAAAAGGGCTACACCGAAACGACGTAACCATATGATACTTAAGCTATAATATGGCGCGCGCGGCGAGATTCAAACGCCCGACCGCCTGGTGCGTAACAGGCGCATTTACTTACTAATATACACTCGAAATCAATCGCTTATGGAAAGTAACTGGCCCCTTTTGTTCCGTGTACTGATTACTTTCTGGCAGCTATGGCCATAGATAACCTTTTATCTGTTCCAGCGTTAATTGATTTATCAGCAGTGTAAAAGATGAAATGGAGAGATGAAATAATAACCGCTTGGTCACCTTTCTTACTCACACGCCTTCACCCGTTTCATATACGGCTACCAATCATTCCCGCCCGCTTGCTCACACCGACCAGTATCGGGCCGGACGTTGATTCCGGCATACCTGTATCGGCAGCCAAAGCAGCCACCTCTGCTATCACATTATCTATCCGTTCGGCTAAACTCGAGAAAATGCCGTCCATATCCTGCTCACGCAGCCCAGCTTTTTGACCCGTCTGATAAAAATGCCGGCGCTGGATTTGATTAAGGCGATAATATCGCTTGTCGCCTATGGCCATCGCCAGCTTGATTTTCTGAACCGGAAATTCCAGGTAGGGCGCCGCAGACATTACATCATAGAGCGGAGTAAGCTTGTAACCACCTGGCATGAGGAATATCGAAAAATTTTTGGTATGGCCGTCGATGGCAGCCAACAGCCAGAATACGATTTGTGCCTTCATAAAGGTCAGGCGATCTTCGCGGGGGGCGACAGCACCGTTCAGGCATTCCAGAACATCTATAATGCCTGGACCGCCATCGCTTTGATATTTCCGTATGGGCAGAACACCCAGCGCCTGACAAATATCTTCCTGCGGCAGTCGGTATAACACGCCTTCCCGCCAAAGCCTATCGAAACGCTCCACGACAACCACGGGTTTTTCATCAAATATCAATACCTCGGCATTTGCCGTCTCAAGCCCCAGGGCGCGGCACAGTGTCAGGCAGAGCCATTCGTTCCAGGGTGTATCGGAAAAATCTGTGCCGTTTGGGCCTTCTTTCATCGCAGGTTTGAAGATATGGGAGGTCGGTGTTGGCCCGAACGGAAGCTGCCATTGACTATCGACCTGGAGAAAAGCTGTCTTTTCCTGCACCCCTGCAATAGAGATACGAAAGTCATCGTCATCGGCATGAATGCCGAGAGGGTTGGTGGCCAAAGAAGCAATCCGCGTTGCGATTTCGTCATCACTGACAGGCCTGTATTCCATTTTCGCCGGATCGCCAGGGTCAAGGCCTTCGGGAACGAAACGCAGCGCGCCCACGCAATCCCGTCCGATGACGGCCAGGAGATCAAAGCTACCGGCGCTTTCGGCATGTTCCTGCACAGCGATTTTTTCTCTTACCGTGCGATCATCAGGCAACAACCCATCGAAGTAGCTGGTCGCACTCTCCCCTGACCAGGCACGATCGGACAATGGCATGGACAGTGAAATGGGAAATGCGCGATCAGAGGCTAACCATTCGGGCGCGTAGCGAAACACGGTTGACCCGCTGGGTTCGCGGGAATACCGGCCGACTTTACTTGAGCCGATATAAACATCCAGCACGCTTCCTTTGCGTTTACGTCCCACCGTCAGTACTCCGTGGGATCGAATTCAGCTTTCCGGCGTGGGACGATGGACAGATCCATGTCCAGAGCTGCCAGCACCCGAATGACCGTGTCGAGCCTTGCCGCTGTCGCGCCGTTCTCAAGGTCTGAGACAAGGGCCTGGCGGACAGACGCTCTTTGAGCAACGTCGACCTGCCGCAATGCCTTGTTCTTACGTGCCAGGCGCATGGCCTCACCGAGATCTTTATTGTTGCGTACGATCTTTTCCATCATTTCGCTCTATTTATACGACTCTTCGTATAAATAGGTTATATACGCTACTCCGAATAATGTCAATATATACGCTGAATCGAATAAAAACAAAATATATGGATTATCGTATAAACAGGGCACCATGTGCAGCACGCCATGCGTCACCCATAACGCCACGACCCAATCCGGCCTGAAATCCAGATTCAGGGCCTCCGGCGCATACCCGCGAGGATTGCAGGCTATCCGCGTGCCGTATATCTCGTAATCATAGGATTCGTGCATATGGCCGTGAATCCAGAGTGCTGCCCGGTCGCCATCCATTAAGATTTCCCATCAGTATTGGGATCAGAGCCGTTTATGAGTATTAGATACAGTTTTCTGACTGCCAATGTAGAGCTTTAATTTTTTTCTCTATGTCTGGCTCGTTATTAGGTTTAAGCCATTTCTTGGTTTTGGTATCTAGGTATAAGAAAGTTTGTTCCTTAGTATTGAAAGTGTAGATATTGCATTCTCGTTAACTTCCATTTGCCAATAGCTCCAGCAAGATTTCTCATGCTACAACTGATAAGGGGTGTAAATGAGGGGATCTAAAGTGTCAGTTGGACAGAGAGTAAGCCTATAGCGTTCCCTTTTTTCTTATTATTTCACGCTTTTTCTGTTATGCGAAAAACCAGCTATTTTTTCGCCTCGCAATAACCATTGAGTTCCTCGTAGACAGTATCGAAACCTCGGTTAATTACCACACGCTTTAGCATGTCGCCTGATTGATCGTAAAACCATACTACTATCGCACCAGAGGTTCTGTCCGTATTTAATTGGTTAACCGAGGTTTGCACTTGCGCACAATCTGGCACACCTTTATATCGCTCCAATATTGCGACTTCCTTGCCTATTACTTCTTCAGCCTTGTATGTTTGTTTTGACATTTCGTACTGCATGCCTGCAAAAAATCCTACTGTTACAAAAACTAAACTGAGTATTGCTGGAATAAGGAACCTCATAATTTCCTCCGGTTCATGCCATATCAATAAATACAGGTGTACCCATTGGCGTCCATTTAAACAGATTTCTTGCATCATCTTCCGATAACCGCGCACATCCGTGTGACCCAAAATAATTGAACCCGAGGGTTTTAAGGTAAGAAGTCAATGAAACAGCGTTGGATTGGTGAATCGCTTTTCCGTCATAAGTAAAAAACATCGCATAGTCCATTCTCGCTCCATATGTCTTACTAACGTATTTTTCATGTTTACGAAATATATGAAACAATTGAGGCTTGGTTGCGGTTGGGTGTTTTTCGTCACCTGAGGTGGTGTGGAGTTTAAATTTAATTTTGCTGCCTTCAAATGCGTAGAGATTCTGATCATCAAGATCCACTATGATCTGCTTACCGTTTTTCCGAACACCACCTAGGTAATAAATCGTCGTACCATTAGGAGAAACCTGTCCATCTGGTGATTTTAGCTCTTGAATATTTTTTTGAAAATCAATTATGGCTTTAGTCAATTTTTCAACCACGTTGGCATCCGTTGTTTCTGGAATATCTGTCGCGAACATTTTCTTTTGATAATAAGGATCTTGGCGCCGTTTTCGTAACAATTCGACAATTATCGATAAATCATCAGCATTATTCTTCGCTTCCTTCCCTACCGATTCTCTTATTGCTTTCATTACATGATCCCCTAAAATTGACAAAAATAAACGATTTCATTTAAAAGTCAATTATCTATTCTTTGTTAGCATACATATCCATTTTATTATTATAATTCGCATAGAAAATATTTATTTGTGAAATATTCACACTTTAGGAAACATTTTATAGCCAACCACTTTTGACTTGCCCCGCCATTCTTACAAGCTATCAAGGATAGATTTCGATTGGCGTTCCAGGATCGACAATTTGCCATATTTCGTCCATTTCCGAATTTTTAACCGCAATACACCCGTCAGTCCAATCAAACCACTGAACGATAACACCCAACCAGCCAAATCCGTTACGCTGACCATGAATCATAATATTACCTCCAGGGCTCACGCCCAATTTCCTCGCTTTTTCCTTGTCTTTCTCATTGGGATATGAGACATGAATTGCTTTGTAGTACGCACTATCGGATTTCTTATAATCCAGAATATATCGCCCCTCGGGTGTTCGCTCATCTCCTTCCTCCTGCTTGTGCCCTTGTGGCTTGGCGCCAAAGGCGACCTTGTAGGTTCTCAATGTATTATCACCTTTTTTAAGCAACATCTTTGATTCGGACTTAATCACAACGACAAAATCAGCTTTTTTCACTTCATCACTCAAAACTGGAAATACAAAAAATGAATTAATAACAAGGCATAAACTTAAATATTCTATGCCTTTAATACAGGTCATACCCATTGAACGGGTACGGTAGAATTCTAAAAACATAATTCAACATCACGTAAAGTAAATTAGTTTAACATTCCATACAGGTTTTAAAGACTATCTTTATTTTCTTGATTACAGCAATTTCCTTTATAACCCACCCTGAAATTTTTAGCCAGATGGCTTTTGTTAAATCACTTATACTTTATCGACACTAATCAGATAATGGGCTTCGACCCGAATGGCACTAAGTTAAGCCTTAAATTTTTGGCTCTTCAGCAGAATCTGTGGGTATAAATCAGTACAAATCGAGTAAAAAAGTATAAAAAATAGTAGTAGCGCATCCCTAGACCTT
>JAADGF010000110.1 GCA_013152545.1 Gammaproteobacteria bacterium | reverse complement strand
TTGTTCTCTGACCACAATATCCATAGACATAATGACTTTCCGATTTAAGGCACCTACCCCCGTTTTGGCATCGATTAACTTTCGAAAAAATGAGACGGAGGGAATGAATGTTATCTCTTACCATGATGATCCGGATAATGCCGGTCTAAAAACTTATAAATAAGAGTAGCGCTCCCTTCTTTATGCCCGTTGCGAAAGAGAACTGAAGGGGTAAAATCGCATCAAGACCAGGCCACTTAAACCACACAACGCACGTACTATAAACTTAATGGTGTCGGAGCATTATTATAATGATATTTTCACGTAACATAATCTGGCTGACCTTGTTTGCTATCGCAATGGCACATGTGGAGGCGGCCCTGGTTGTTCATTTGCGTACAATTTATTATCCGGACAACCCGCTGAATATCTTCCCGCTTGAGTTGATGTCGCACCGCGACCTTGGTATAGAACTTGTGCGTGAATTGGCCACTGTTGTGATGATTTTAACCGTAGCATTGCTTGCGGAAAAAGGATTTACGCGTATTTTTGCTGCGTTCGTATTTGTGTTTGGTCTGTGGGATATATTTTATTACTTTTGGCTCAAGATAATGATCGGCTGGCCGGTAAGCTGGCTTGAGTGGGATATACTATTTTTGATTCCCTGGCCCTGGTTTGGTCCTTGGATTGCGCCCGTATTTATTTCCTTATTGTTTGTTCTCTGGGGTGGTTGGGTATTACTTATGGAAAAGGATGTCCGCTTCACCCGTGGAACGACCTTGCTGTTTATTCTGGGTGTGCTACTGGCATTGGTTGCATTCTTACTGCCTGCTGTACCTGTACCCTTGCTTGTCGAAGGCGAAGAGGCATTTCGTCATTTTCAGCCAGACGAATTCCTGTGGCGGTTATATATTATTGGTTATCTGTTGATGATGTACAGCCTTTCGCGTGTTGTCAGGCATAATCTGAATCGACAGACACCAGATCAATCGAAGTTGTATTCATAAATTATTTTGGGTCAAGAAGCGGGGTCTCCCAATACCATATCTTAATGAAAAGTAATGGAAAATGGTAGACTCCATTACCTGGTCTGGTCAGACCGCTCTACCTTGGGATTACGTAAAGAAATTGGCGCCTGAACAACCCCTACCAGACCAACTCTAAACAACTACCTGATTACCCATAATCCTCAGCTATCATTACAGCAGATAAATAATTGACGTGTAAATACGTTAATAAACCGCAAGTTATACTCTCAGCCTAAGATCCAATATACCATGTTATTCATCATTGGAATTCACACCTAATCTTAACTTACTGAAATATTGGGCTTAATATAAGTATGGCTGAAAATTATGGGTAATCAGGAACAACTATACTTTAAGTATAGATACTTATTAAAATTCCCGTTCCAGGAGAAGGCGGTATTTACATATCCCTCTCCCCTTACGGTTTACGGGAGGAAAAAACAGATTAGCGATATAACACACGACCATAAAAGTTATTTTCATCGCGGCGGTACGCAGCCTTTACTCGGCTAAAAATTTCCCGGACTTGCACACGATTGTTGTCTACGACCCGGCTGATCCGGATAATACCTCGCGCCCGTATAGTGGCTTTCTAACCTGGCAGGAAGTACTGACCCTTAGTGAGCAAATAAGCAAAAAAAAACTCGATGACATTACCGCCTCATTGGATATCGATGACCCGATTAATATCCAGTATACCTCAGGCACCACGGATTTTCCCAAAGCCGTAGTATTAACCCATCACAACATCCTCAATAATGCCTCGATTGTATTTTATTCATTCGTTAATCGAGCCTTAACAAGAAACCGGAGACACGCATTGTTCTCCGGTTTCTAAACAATATCCGCCTACTGGTCGCCAACTAAACTCATTTTGGCGGTATCTGGTAGCCTCGGCATGGTTTGCGGTTGAATACTACCAGTCAAGCTCTCCAGAAAGGCCACGATCGCATTGACATCATTATCTTTTAGTTCCGCATTAAGCTGTGTCTCGGCCATCACCCTAACAGCCTCATCCAGGGTTTGCACTGTACCATTATGGAAATAGGGAGCAGTCATTGCGACATTACGCCAGGTAGGCACACGCCACATATTCTTGTCAGCATTTTTCTTAGTTGCTTCATAGCGTCCAAGATCATCCATAAATTTGTGTTGTTTAATATAATCATTATCAACAAATGCCGGAAACTTCTGATAGAAACCCTCTCCCATTGGCAATGATATCGGTCCCGCGAAATTTGCTCCGGTATGACAGGCAGTGCACCCCACACTATCGACCAGTTCCATGCCTCGCTTAGCATTTTTAGAAAGCACAGTTTTGTCCCCTCTCATATATTGATCAAAGGGACTGTTGGGCGTGATCAACGTACGCTCGTAACTAGCGATCGCCTTAGCAATATTGTCATAGCTCAATGCATTATCTCCACCAAATACTTCCTGGAACTTTTGTTGATAACCAGGAATCTTGTTTAGGCGATCAATGACTGCCTTTTCATTGGGCATACCCATTTCAATTGGATTAAGAATCGGTCCCTTGGCCTGGTCTTCCAGTGTAGCCGCCCTGCCATCCCAGAATTGGGCAGTTAAAAAAGCGGCATTGAATACCGTAGGTGCCGAGCGCCCGCCTTTTTGACCTGCGACACCCACCGATACCGGACGACTATCAGTACCGTTGGTCATGACATTATGACAGGTGTTACAGGATACAGTGCCATCGATAGACAAACGCGGTTCAAAGTACAACATCTTACCTAATTCGATCTTGGCAGCACTCATCGGGTTATCATCCGGTACAGGGGGTGAATCTGGTAGAGCCTCCATCGCAGCAGCAATTGATAAAGAAAAAATCAATAAAAATGCACAGAAAGTACATCTCTGCAGAATGTTACGGTAATATTTTTTCATGGTATAAATCCTCCAACTGTAGTTACATATTTATACATTGATTCAACATCTTGTATGTCCCTATCCTGCCTGTTACGCCTAATCACGCCTGTTATGCGCCTGTTATGCATCTGTTGTGACCGTTCCGCCTTTTCGTGTTAAGCGTTCTCTTCCATAACCAAAGGTACAAAGGCAACATCCAGCAGCGCATCGGTATGCGTTGATCCATCCAGTTCTTTTACGAACAACATAAGTTCCTGGTGCATATGAGGCATACCAACAGGAATGACCATACGACCACCCGGCTTAAGCTGATCGATAAGTGCTGGTGGTATATGAGTCGCCGCTGCTGTTACAATAATGCCGTCAAATGGGGCTTTTTCTCCCCAGCCTTCATAGCCATTGCTGCAACGTGTTTCGATATTGTCATACCCCAACTTTTTCAATCGTTTTGTTGCCGATTCGAAAAGTTCTGCAATACTTTCGATGCTATACACTTTTTTTGCCAGTCTGGACAGAACAGCAGCCTGATAACCTGAACCGGTACCAATTTCCAGCACAATGCTCTCTGTAGTTAGATCCAATAAATCCGTCATTAATGCCACGATATAAGGCTGAGAAATGGTTTGTCCATAACCAATGGGCAACGGGCGGTTTGCATAAGCAAAGAGTTTGTTATTTAACGGAAGAAATTTTTCTCTTGGTACTTCGCCCATCGAATCAATGACGCGGTCATCAAACGCCTTCCTGCCTGTCATCGAGGCGGTGAATTTGGCTTCTGACGCTATCTGTTCCAACATTTGTATTGATTTTTTGTTCACGGCATCCTTGGCTACAGGTGTCATGTCATTTCCCAAATTAATAAACTCACCGCAAAATCCGCTCACCAAATTATTTAGCCATTATTAACTGTATATACATTATTTAAAAATAAAACAATTAGTAATAATCCTTATATACAAGACACCGATCCAGACAGGTAGCACAAAATTACACAAAATCGTCAAATTGTAGGCGAATTTGCGTATTAAACATTTCCTAGCCCGAATTTCTCACAGGATTTCTGTCAAACAATTTTGGGTAAACCACGATACCGGCTAGCAGATAAAAACTTAGTGCAATAATAATGATCATATTGAAGCCATAATTCATCGCCAGTAATACAGCTAATACGCTGCTTATGACCGATGCACAACCATTAACACCCCATGCCCATGGAATTGTCTCTGAACTCGACGCAGCCAAACGACTCAAACCTAATGGAAACGGCATGCCCATTAGAAAGGCAAGCGGTGCGATAAATAACAGGGATAGCACTATTTTAACCGTATCAGGCTGACCTATTAGTAACTTAAAAAGCACCGGCAATAAAAATAGGTAAACCACACAACAACCCGCTATCCCAAGAAATATACTCATCACGGAAAATCTTGCAGAATACTTATTGGCAAATGCACTACCCATGCCGGCAAACACCAGAAACGCACAAAGTACCACGGCTGCTGCATACAAGGGATGGCCTAGGAAAAGTATAAACTTTTGTATGAAAGCCATTTCGATAAACATAAACGCGAGTCCGATTGCGAAAAAATAAGCGAACACGGAAATATATGAAATACTGATCGGTTTAATACTCTCTTTGTGATTACGCCGGTATAACCACAACGGTATTAATATCAGCGCAATGCTGGCAATAATCGCCTGGGACAGTGTCATACCAAGCGTAATTGTGCCCCACTCTATCAATAAAATGCCCTGGTTGGCTGGCAGCGAAATAATCTCTGCTAACAGACGCCATTTGAAAAAATGAAAAAAATAGGGCCGGTCATCTGTGGCGGGCTCAATATCATATTTGTATTGCTCTATAAACGTGTCTCTTTGCTCACTCAGCAATGCAAGCGCGGCAATATAAAAGTAGTCTGGTTCCAATATATTAAATTGATTGCTCTCTTTCTCTTTGATACCCGGATAATAGGCCAGATCAAAACCATGGTGTTGGGTAAATTGGCGTAGTTTATCCAACTCTTCAACATCAAAGGCTTGCCGCTTTATTAACAGTGACGAATTGTTCCAGTTGCGAACCAGAACCAGATGTCGTTCGGGCTGTGCAATACCACTTCTTTTTAACGCATCTATCGCCGTCGCAAACAGTTTCAGGCTATCTCTTGGCGGTATCTTTACCCATCGGGTTAAGGCAAGGATGCCATTCTCGGTTAAATGATTAATATATTCGTCTATTGCCTCGACGGTATAAAGATAACTTTCATTAAGCGAATAAAGCCCAGCTGATGATGCATTGAAAGAGTCAAGTAATGCCAATTGAATTAAGTCATAGTGTTTATCACTTCGATTAACATAGCCTCTTGCATCTGCAATATGTATCTTTACAAATTCATTATCGTACAGTTTTCCAGAATATTTTGCGTACTTGTTTCTGACAAGATCAGCTATCTGCGGATTGAGCTCAACTGCATCTATATACCGAGCTTGATAATAAAGACCTTGTAATACTTCCGCACCTCCACCAGCTCCCAAAACAAAAGTACTTTTGGTTTATGCAGTAATTGATACGGTAAAGAAGACATCATATGGGATATATACTGCAGTGATTCACGACTGTCGTTAACATTACCGTCAACCTGGGTAATCACGGTCATCGCATCACCATCGGTGAAAACGGCAATTTGAGAAGCTGGTACTGTTTCTGCGTTCAGACTTAAACCTGGCGCATATCGAAAAGGAACGTCCGGACTTTCTACTACGCTGAGCAAACCTAAAGGACTCGAACGGCGCTCAATAATTTTTGTTCCTTTTATATTTAGTGTCTGGCTTTCGGTCTTGTAAATTGATGGAACTAAAACCAGCCAATGTTCAGGAACACTCCAAGTTAAAAATAATAATAGGACCAGGAACCATGACATGTGACCATTTATTTTTAGTTCAAAACAAGCAACAATTGCCGCCAAAAGCCCAATACTAGAAACAAAAATTAATGCCTGGGTGGGTTGCAATATAAACAAAACAGCAATAATACCCAGAGCGCCAACCCCGGCACCGACCAAATCAGCGGCATATGCAGATTCTATGCGATAACAATAAAATCGATATACCAATCCCAAACTTGTTGCTGCAAAAAGGAAAGGTATAAATAGACAGAGATAAACCAGCAATAACCACAACCATTGGCTTATGTCCCATATAATTTCCAATGGACTAAATGGTATGACCTGAGCAACAAAAAAACAGATAATACTGAAGACCGCAAATAAACTTAGATTGATGACAAAAAGCGCTTTTACCCTGGTTTTTGCCCAATCCTGAATAATTGTTAACAGAGCACCACTTGCTCCATAGCCCAATAACGCAACACTTATTATCATATACGCGAAATGATGCCACTGAATTATTGAAAACAATCGCATAAGCAAAATTTCGTAACTCAATGCAGCAAATGAAATCATCGCAATGGAGATTATAGGGGGACGTGCAGAGGATGTTAATTGCACTTCACTCATGGTCAGTCTCGCTATAATTGCTTATATTGTCAGGCTCCCGGACTAACTAACACTAATGTCCACGTGTAAATGGAACAAATGCGACCGGTAAAATTTGATATGTCTTGACAGTGCCGTCCTCGGACTTTACAACCAGCGTTAGATTTTGAGTAAAAAAATGTCCTCCTACCGGTATAACCATACGACCGCCGGGCTTTAACTGCTTTACAAGTGGCGGTGGAATATGATTCGCCGCTGCGGTCACAATAATGCCATCAAACGGCGCGTGTTGTTCCCAGCCATAATAACCGTCAGCAAGCTTTACCGTTACATTATCGTAGCCGAGTGTCTTTAGCCGCGAACTTGCTTTTTTTTCCAATGGCTCAATAATTTCAATGGTAAAAACAGATTTAACCAGTTCTGCCAGTACTGCGGCTTGATAGCCCGAGCCCGTACCAATCTCCAGAACACTGGCGTCCTTTTTAGTTTCAAGCAGGTCCGTCATTAAAGCAACAATATAGGGCTGGGATATGGTTTGCCCATACCCAATGGGTAATGGACGATTTTTATAGGCAGACTCTTGCAACGCTTTTGGAACAAAAAGATGACGTGGTACTTTTCCCAGCACTTCCATTACACGCGGATCAAATTGTTGCCTTTTGGTAGAAAAATAAGTAAGGAGTATATCTTTATTAATTTCATTTATAAGTTGTTTTCTTCTCTCGGAATAATCAATCGAAAAAGCAACACTGGAATAGGTTAGCACAGTGAAAATAACCAAGACGACAAAAAACAGGCGGTTGACGAACTTCATAATCATTTCTCATGTGTTATATATTTAATCCTTTTAGCCTGTTCACTGACCCAGCGACATTGCATCAAATAACAACTCACTCGTTATGGCTAAAATGCCCGTGACGCACCCCCTTTAACAGGGAGTGAAATGCTTCGCCGCTGATATGTACCAGGTTTTCATGATCACCCGCTTCAAAATAGACATTAGCAAGTGAAGTTAACTGTTCGTCCAGAAAAGTTTCTAGTCCGTAAACCGGGCCCAGTGGTGGAATCGCACCCGGCTGACAATCCGCAAACAGTTTTTTCACCTCTGACTCGTCGGCGAGTATAAAATTCCGATCGACTTCGTCCCGCAACGCGCGCAGTTTGAGCCAGCCATCGCCCGGTATCACCACCATCGCGTAGCCACTCATGTTTTCGACGATCACTGCTTTGGCAATATGGTCTTCGGGAACATGTGCTTCCCGGGCTGCATCACGGCTCGTATACGTTTTCGGATGCCGCACCAATTCAAAATCAATATTATGATCAGTTAAACAGGATACTACCGATTCAGCTATGGACATTGTTTTTTTCTCCCGGTGTTGATGGATTCCACTCGAAGAAATTTATATCGGCTCTCAGCATCAGTAAGCCGTGCATATACTATTAATATAGTATTAGTTAACAAAATTGAACAGGCTGATGTGCATGAATATGGAAGCCCCAGTTAAATGTCACACCGAAACCGAAATCTGAACTGCTTATGGCTGTTTTTAGGTGGAAAAATAAAACAGTATTGGAGGGTATTGGACTAGTTTGCTATGACTCTGCTCAATCCCTGTTGTTTTTTGTGAATACTAGTAACAACTAACTATAAGGGTTTCTACTTATTTGCCTTTAACTAGTTTATTAGTAACATAAGGCATTGATTTCATAAATTTTAAAAAAAAGCAAAAATAAAATTACAATGTGTAAGTATTAGACTCATCCTTTAAAAACACTCTTAAGTTGTGCAGTAAGTCAGTTGCATATAAATTTGTATACTGCTAACTACGAGACACCTAGAAGTTAACTAGCGTAGGAGTTAACCAGCAACACCAATCAAGGATGACACGATGAATAAAGAAATTCGTCTCATCACCGCAAGTTTTTCAATAAATAAGTTAGCCGATTTCGCTGCCAGTGCGAACGGCCAAGACCAACAACAACAAGTAGTATTGACTACTCTTAGTCTTGCTGCAAGTTTGTGTGCACTGCACAAACGCAAGGTTATCACCACAATAACGCGCGTTGTGCCACGATTACGACCAAGGACATACAATGAAAAATAAACACGCAAATAAATGGAAAACCGTTATCGTTGTTTTGGCCATTGTTATTGTCGGCGTCGGGTATATGTGGAAATTACTACAGAAACCGGCACTTCCAGAGGGACTCGCCTCAGGGAACGGACGCATCGAAGCCACCGAAGTGGATATTACCGCAAAATTTGGTGGGCGGTTGGCTGAGGTCTTGGTTAAGGAAGGTGATCAAGTTCAATTACAGCAAGTATTGTCTCGTTTTGACACTAAGGAACTTGATGCACAAATGCGTCGCGCCGAAGCCGAGGTACGACGTGCCCAACAGGAACGTAACGTCGCTGTTGCTATTATTGCTCAACGCAAAAGTGAGTTGTCGCTGGTACGAAAGGACTTATCACGCGCGAAAGGGCTTTATGAGAACGACAGTATTTCCTTAGAACAGTTGCAGCGAGATGAAACCGCCGTACAGACAGCCATCGCTACATTGACTGCCGCACAAGCCCAACTCTCCAATACGCAAGCAGCCATCGAGGCCAGCATAGCCAACACCGAGTTATTAAAAGCCCAAATTGAGGATAGCATCCTCAAAGCGCCCATCAGCGGCCGCGTCTTGTACCGGTTGGCAGAACCGGGTGAGGTTTTACCTGCTGGTGGAAAAGTGCTTACTGTGCTTAACCCCTTGGATGTTTATATGACGATTTTTCTTCCCACACGCCATGCCGCAAAGTTAGCGATCGGCGCTGACGCACGCATTGTGCTGGATGGCATACCGGATATGGTGATTTCAGCCAACGTCACTTTCGTTGCACCTAAAGCCCAGTTCACACCCAAGGAAGTGGAAACCCGTACAGAACGTGAGAAGCTTATGTTTCGTATTAAGGTTCAGCTCGATGCTAATTTTTTAAAAGAGCACATGAAGATAATAAAGACGGGTGTTTCAGGTGTGGCCTATGTTCGCCTCGATCCAAATACCGATTGGCCCGAACAACTGCGATCTGAGTAATTGCAATCAGAGCAACCAGAGCAACTACAACCAAAAAAATGAATAAACAGAGTATTGTACAAATTGCCGATCTTAACCACCGTTACGGTGACAATCATGTCGTGAACAGTATTGACCTGGTAATTCCAGCTAGCCGCATGGTGGGATTAATCGGCCCGGACGGTGTTGGCAAATCAAGTTTGCTCTCCCTGATCGCGGGTGTGCGTAAAATCCAACATGGTACAGTACAGGTACTTGGAGTAAACATGCAACACAAGCAACATCGCAATGCGATTTGCTCACGTATTGCCTATATGCCCCAAGGTCTGGGACACAATCTCTACATGACTTTGTCAGTATTCGAAAACGTGGATTTTTTTGGGCGCCTGTTTGGGCAATCACAAAAGGAACGCAACTGGCGTATCAAGGAATTACTCGAAAGCACCGGTCTTACCTCTTTTACTGACCGTCCGGCGGGTAAACTCTCTGGCGGCATGAAACAAAAACTAGGATTGTGCTGTGCACTCATCCACGATCCGGACTTTTTAATTCTTGACGAACCTACCACCGGTGTTGATCCCCTCTCCCGTCGCCAGTTTTGGGAACTCATTGACCGATTGCGTACTCGACGCTCGGATATGTCTGTCTTGGTGGCGACTGCTTATATGGATGAGGCTGAACGATTTGATTGGTTGATCGCGATGGACGACGGCAAGGTATTGGCGACCGGGACTCCCGAAGAATTGAAATCTTGGACCGATGCATACACACTCGAAGAAGCCTTTATCAACTTGCTTCCCGAAGAAAAGCGCCGGGATTATAAAACGTTAACCATTCCACCTTACCAGTCCCATGATGCGGAAGCAGCCATCGAAGCGCGTGATCTCACCCGGCGCTTTGACCATTTTACTGCAGTGGATCGTGTGAGTTTTCGAATTCAGCGCGGTGAAATATTTGGCTTCCTCGGCTCCAACGGTTGCGGCAAAACCACGACCATGAAGATGCTGACGGGTCTATTGCCAATGTCAGAGGGAGAAGCCTTGTTGTTCGGCCATCCGCCAGATGCAATGGACATTAAAACCCGCATGCGGGTCGGTTACATGACCCAGTCCTTCTCTTTATATAGCGAACTGACAGTACGCCAAAACCTGGAATTACACGCGCGAATCTTCCGCCTGCCCAACGCTAAAATTCCCGAACGTATAGCAGAAATGATACAACGATTTGGTCTGTCTGACAGTGTGGATGAGCTAGCGGAAAAATTACCATTGGGCCTGCGACAACGCCTATCGCTCGCGGTCGCCGTCATTCACCGTCCGGAGATACTGATCTTGGACGAGCCCACTTCCGGGGTAGACCCAATTGCGCGCGACAAATTTTGGGAATTATTAGTCCAGCTCTCCCGTAACGAAGGTGTGACTATTTTTATCTCTACCCATTTCATGAATGAGGCGGAACGTTGCGACCGCATCTCATTGATGCATGCAGGTAAAGTGTTGGCCCAGGATACGCCAGCAAAATTAGTAAGTGCGAAAGGCAAAAAGACGCTTGAGGCAACTTTCATTGCTTATCTAGAGGATGCCTATCGCGATGAATCCGCAGCGACCAACTTGAAAGCTCAAGAAAATAATTTTATTGCGTCAACTACTACACCGATTCCAGCGTTAACCAAACAAACACAGTCGTTGGCTTTCGACCTGCGTCGGCTTTGGGCCTACGCTAGACGTGAAACTATGGAAATCAAACGCGACCCGATACGTTTGGCCTTCGCATTGCTCGGACCCGTTGTGCTGTTACTCGCATTCGGTTACGGCATCACTTTTGATTTAGAAAATATTTCTTATTCAGTCCTGGATCGTGATCAGACGCCGGAAAGTCGCCGCTATCTGGAAAATTTTGCCGGCTCCCGTTACTTCGAACAACGCTCGCCATTGCAGCATTATACTGATATGGAGAAGCGTTTACGCAAGGGGAAACTCACATTCGCTATCGAAATCCCGCCAGGTTTCGCTATGGGTTTGAAACGTGGCCGTCAACCAGAGGTTGGTATCTGGCTCGATGGTACCATGCCGTTTCGAGCCGAAACAGCTCGGGGATATATCCTCGGTGTGCATCAGTTCTATTTGCAGCAGATAGCGCAAAGTGAATTCGGTGGGACTCAACAACAACTGCCTGTGAAAATCGAAACCCGCTTTCGCTATAATCAGGACTTCAAGAGTATTTATTCTATTGTGCCCGGCACCATTATGATGTTGCTGATATGGATACCCGCTTATGATGACCGCGGCCGGGGTCGTGCGTGAAAAAGAATTAGGTTCCATTACCAACCTGTATGCGACTCCCGTGAGTGGCCTGGAATTCCTACTGGGTAAACAATTTCCTTACATACTTATCGCCATGCTCAACTTCGCCACCTTTGTCGTGCTCGCGGTATTCTTGTTTCAAGTGCCTATCAAAGGGAGCTTCCCGGCTTTATTACTAGGTGCCTTAATCTATGTCATCGCCACCACCGGACTAGGTTTATTAATATCGTCATTCATGAAAACTCAAATAGCCGCTATTTTTGGAACCGCCATTATCACTACCGTTCCCGCCATCAACTTTTCAGGATTTTTCACTCCAGTATCGTCCCTCACCGGTGGTGGCCGGGTATTTAGTCAGATATTTCCCAGCAGTTATTTCCAACAAATAAGTCTAGGTACTTTTACTAAATCGCTCGGTTTTGAGGGACTGATTTTCAGCTTCCTGATGTTAGCTTTGCTGATTCTGATTTATTTAACACTAGGGCTGACACTATTAAAAACGCAGGAACGCTGACAATGAGCAGATTCTTCAGCAGCATTTATCAATTGGGGATTAAAGAATTATTCAGCTTACGTTATGACCCGGTTATGATATTTCTAATCGTTTATATGTTCTCTTTCGCTGTAATTGATGAGGCAAAGAACGCGATTACAGGCGTGCTCAACACAGCCGTGGCCATTGTTGATGAAGACCATTCCCCGCTCTCACGCCAAATCGGCGACGCCTTACTGCCGCCGCGCTTCCAGCCACCGGTATTTTTGGAACTTGACGAGATTGATGCCAGTATGGAATCGGCAAGATATGCCTTTGTCATCGATATTCCGCCGGATTTTCAAGCTGATATCCTGGCCAGACGCCCAACCGTTATCCAACTAAATGTGGACGCAACTGCCATGGGGTTGGCCGGAACCGGTGCGGGTTATATCCAGCGCATTATCTCACAAGAGGTCTCAGAGTTTTTAAAAGGAGGCCACGTTGAGCCACCGGTAAAAATTGTTACTCGCGCGTTGTTCAATCCTAATATGGAGGCGGCCTGGTTTCAAGGCGTGATGTCACTCACCAACAATTTCACCTTGCTGGCCATCTTAATTACGGGCGCTGCTTTGATCCGGGAACGTGAACACGGCACCATCGAACATCTGCTGGTGATGCCAGTGCGACCGGTTGAAATCATGCTCGCAAAAGTATGGGCCAATGGCTTAGTCGTTGTTATTGCCGCTACATTATCTCTTTTCTTTGTGGTACGAGGCGTATTGGCTATACCTATCATCGGCTCAATCCCTTTGTATTTGACAGGGATGATCATCTATCTTTTTTCAGTCACTTCATTGGGTATCTTCCTGGCAACCCTCGCGCGCTCCATGCCCCAGTTTGGCTTACTTACTATGCTGGTATACGTTTTAATGTTGTTACTATCCGGCGGTAATACACCGTTGGAAAGCATGCCCGGGTGGTTACAAACTATTATGCAGTTAGTGCCTTCCACGCATTTTGTTAGCATCGCTCAGGCGATTCTCATTCGCGATGCCGGTATTGATGTAGTTTGGCCGGATTTTATCGCTACAGCTATCATCGGTGCCGTGTTATTTATCATGGCTTTATCGCGGTTCCGAAAAACAGTTACATTAACGCAGCTATGAACACGCGTTTGCGAGGTAAAATAGCAATGAAACGACCTTACCTAATCAGCATAATCATTGTGATGCTTTTTTTGCTAAGCTTCTCAACGCAAGCCGCCAAAAGTGTGAACATCGGTATCGTGGTCGATGGCCCTATAGAACATACGAGCTGGTCGCCCGAGTTATTTAAGAATGAGCTACTGGCCCTGACCAAAGGTGATTTCAAAATACATTTCCCGACTACGAAACAAATCGATGGAAACTGGTCAGCTAAACGTATTGCGGCAGCACTTAAGCAACTACAGAACGATCCAGAAATCGATATGGTGATGGCACTGGGATATGCGTCCAGCGCCGTCGCCACCCTTAGCAAGTCACTACGGAAACCGACTTTCGCCCCATTTGTGATGGATGCGGATATACAAGGTTTACCCAGAAAAAACAACACCAGTGGAGTCAGAAATCTCAACTACTTGAGCGGATCGGCCGATTTTGTGCGTGATCTTAAAATTTTCCAAAGTGTTGCGAGGTTCAAGACCATTGCGGTTCTTATTGACGAGGTTCATTACGCTACCCACTCAGGATTGATCCGTCGTGCAAAAGAGATAACCGCCTCTGGCGGCATCGAGCTGTTATTTGTCCAGCAACGAAGTCGTAATGAAGATCTGGCTATAAAACTACCGGAAACGATCGATGCTGTTGTCGTCACCGACTTGGCACGTCTTGATGCCGCAACCACGTGGCGTTTGATCAAGGCCTTAATTGAAAAACGCTTACCTAGTTACAGTCTGCTCGATTCCCAACTGGTTGAACAAGGTTTATTGATGGCGCAAGCTCCCGCATCCGACTGGCTGCGGCTTGCACGTCGTAATGCGCTGAACATGCATGCCGTCCTGCGCGGTGAATCTGCGCAAAACCAAGCGGTCACGTTTAAGGGCAAGCGACGATTAACCTTGAACATGGCCACAGCCCGGGCCATCGGCGTATACCCCCGTTTCGATATACTCAACGAAGCAATACTGCTTAATGAAATGCCGAAACCGCAAGGCCGACCGCTTTCATTATCCCTCGTGGCGTTGGAATCCGTTAAGGCTAACCTGGACCTGCGCGCGTCCTTTTTCGCTGTGCAAGCCGGTCAGACTAATATAGATGTAGCACGCGCCGGTTTGCTGCCACAGATCGAAGCCAATATCGATTTTGCGCAGTTTGAAGATGACAGCATCGCTGTCAAAAGTGGTACGGCTGCCGAACAATCGACCAAAGCAAGATTATCCATGAGTCAATTACTCTATTCTGATCGGGTTCGTGCCAATGTAGAAATACAAGCTTATTTACAAAACAACCGGCACGCCTTGAATAAACAGTTGGAGTTGGACATCATCCAGGAATCCACGATTGTCTATCTTAACGTACTCAAATCCCAGACTTTCGTGCATATTCGCCTCGAGAATATGAAACTCACTCGCGCCAATCTCGAATTGGCGCGTGACCGGCAACATATCGGTGTCGCCAATCCCGCGGAGGTTTATCGTTGGGAAAGCGAACTGGCTACTGCCCGGCAGGCGTTACTGGATGCACAGGCCCAGCATCAACAAACACGCGATGCCCTGAATCGTCTTCTTCACCGTCCACTCAAAGAACAATTTATTGCGGAACCGGCCACGCTAAACGACCCAACTATGGTAGTCAGTCATCCCGAATTGTATGAATATGTGAATAATGACCATGCCTTCGAATTAATGGGTGAATTCATAATAGAGGATGGTCTGATCGCCTCACCCGAACTGGCGAGTATCAATGCACTAATCGCAGTGACCAAACGAGAACACACAAGCAACCAGCGTTCCTATTGGTCTCCCACAGTCACACTACAAGGTGAGGTTTCAAATGTGCTGAATGAAAGCCGTGTTAGCGGATTGTCCTCCGAGAATCAAAATGAGTGGATAATTGGTATCAACGCATCATTGCCGCTTTTCGAAGGTAACGCACGGCGTGCACGTGAAATGGGAACATACAACGAATTACGACAACTTGATGTACAACGCGATGCGATCAAGGAGCGTATTGAGCAACGCATCAGAGCGACACTGCATCAGATCAGTGCTTCATACCCGTCGATCCAGCTTTCCAAAGATGCTGCGACCGCCGCGCATAAAAACCTGATACTGGTCACGGATGCATATTCGCGTGGCACGATTTCCATTCTTGATCTGCTTGATGCGCAAAACGCGGCATTGGTAGCGGAGGAATCGGCAACCAATGCCGTGTTTGACTTTCTTATCGATCTAATGAACCTTCAGCGCAACCTGGGTGAATTCGACTTTTTTCTCGATGAACAGGGACTGAAAAAATGGCTTGAACGTTTGCAGTTGTATATTGCCACGGAAAAGAAAGGTGGCGACTAGCGCAGGATTTTTCATTTATAAGTAGACTGGTTCCACCGGCATATACGATGATAGGTAAGAAAATCAAAAAAATAATCTAGTTTGGTTTATG
>JAADGF010000052.1 GCA_013152545.1 Gammaproteobacteria bacterium | reverse complement strand
TTGCTGAGCAGTCAAATTACCTGATGTGCCAGCTACATTAATTTCGTCATGTACATTGTACCATGCTTGATAAGCATGTAAAAAATCACCTAGTTTTTCATAAGTCTCGGTATCTACTTGCTCGATCGTAGTTTGTATCTCGAATGCAGATTTGAAATCTATATCTTGAATATTTTTTCTTTCAGCAACTTTACGAATTACGAACTCATAAAACGCATTAATTTCTTTTTGAGAATGATATAGCACGATTTTCTCCTTAGCTTATAACGTCGCAATTAACAGGCGATTTTTTCAATGCGCGGGTTTTGCGCATTGAAAAATTTGTCCTTGTTGAATTGCCTTCTTAGGGGTATTTATACTCGATCTTTCCAATGCATAATAATTGAATAATACGCTGGACAACACAGCAGCAAGAATACCAGTGAATATTGCCATAAAGTAATCTTTACGTTTTGATTTATGTTCTTTTTTTTCTCTTTGTTCAGCATCAATTATTTCTTCAAGTTTTAAGAAACCTCTTGCTGTCGAAAATACATTTACTGGAAAGTCATGCCACGAGTCTCTGGGGCATCCATTGATTTCAAATGATTCACCTTTTGGTAGCATTATTTGCGCAAACATAATTGCTGTTTCCTGCGATGTTTCACCAAGAGGGTTTGTATGCTTGTCATTACCAACATCAAAATCAAAATAACCAGCATGCATAAGATTAGCCGCAATAAAATAATCGCGATAATCGTTTGTTTGCCGAGGTACGATGCGTAGAAAATCTTTTGCGGGGAGTTCGCCATTAGCATTAATTGTTTTTATAAGCTTTCTTGCAACTTCATCCATATTATTTACCTATACCCCTAACATATAGACAGCCGCACGGTAAATCAGATTTACCGTGCGGCCGTCTAAATCGATTTCCGCAATTATTGTTCCAGATAAATTCGTTTGTTTTGCATACATCCCCACTGTATTACAACCACCACAATCCGTTTTTAACAATCTATTTATTGGGAATAACTAAATATATAACAGGCACTTATTCTAATAAAGTTAATCTATAAGTTTAGACCATCAGTAAAACTTAGGTAATGGTTACGACTAAATAATAGTTTCGCTTTGTCTATATAAATCCGGTTGAGTAACTGTCTTATTAGCTATTTATACGGACGCACCGTAAACCAGATTTAGACGGCCACCGTCTAGATCGAGTCCAATAGATATTCTTCCTAATGAAGATAACATTATTTGTAGGAAATGGGAGACCTGGCCCTCGGAACAGTTCATTGAGGGTAAAACATTTAGCGAAGACCAGCCTAAAAAAATTATCGATAATGTTGGTTTTATTATGAAGAGCGTGACGGAAAAGCAGCTGTAACGAGAACCGGGAACATGAATGTATCCAATTTAAAAACTAAAATTGCATATTCCATAGGTCGGTGACTAACACAGGGATACGTAGTCTCGACTCCATAGACGCGAGCAATTGCCGGGTACGCGAACCTCAACGGCGGAGTGACAGCGTGCCGCCGCTATTGGACTTCACAAGCTCAATCCAACCTACAACTGATGCGAACAGGTTTATCTTGCTTGTTTATAATAATCTCGAACCAAAATAAATTTTTTAGCTATTTTATCTCCATCATGGGGTGGTGAAAAACTTGCTAGCCATCGTGCCCGTGGATCGATCAATTTAATTGATGACGTATGACGCATATTATAACCACCTGATGTGGCTGAATTTTCGCGAACAGCCAAGATATTGAGTTGTTGCATCAATACATCCAACTGAGACTGATCCCCTGTGAGGCCAATAAATTCAGGGTTGAAATAGGCGGTGTACTTTTCCATGTTCTCGACACCATCCCGTTTAGGATCAACAGACACAAAAATAAAATTAAAATCGCTCTCTTGTAGCTTTTTACCTGCTTGTTCACCTACTAAAGTATAGGCAACCTTATTCATTTCAGTGAGGGTCGTTGGACATATATCGGGACAAGCCGTATACCCGAAAAAAATAAAGGACCATTTACCCCTTAGGCGATCAAGGGTAAATTCCTTTCCGAATTGATCCATTAGTGAAAACGCCGATAAGGGCTTTGGTTCAGGTCGTAATGTAGAGAGCAATGGTAAAGGGATATCTAACTTTCTATTCACATCGAGGAAAGCATTAATTACCCACGCCATACTGAACATGCTGACCAATAACAACACGCCAATTATCCGACGACGTCGTATATATACATTTGTTGCCGTTGCATCAGTAACAGCTGACATTATACTTACTTTCCTTTTATTACAGTGCGTCAAACACCATGCTGGTAAACAGGACCACCAGATAGACGATTGAATAAAAGAACAATCTCATATCGTAGACGCGGTCTGATACTAAAAACCTCAGTGCTAAGACTAAAAAGGCGCTACTAATTACGACTGACGTAACAAGGTATATCATGCCTGCCATTCCCAAAAAATAAGGCAGAAGAGCGACAAGCAGCAATACTGCCGAATAAATTGCGATTCTTACCTTGGTCGCCTGTACACCCTTTATTACCGGTACAACGGGGACTCCCGCACAGGCGTACTGACGCCGATACTTAAGTGCAAGACTCAACGCGTGCGGTTGCTGCCAGACAACCATAATCGCAAACAAGGTAAGGGCGTTGATATCTACCCCCCCCTTAACCGCCACGTAACCAATCAAAGGGGGCATGGCCCCGGCGATACCACCCAATTGATTCGCCCAATGGGTTCGTCTCTTTGCCAGCATCGTATAAACCACCGCATAGCCAAATATGGCTCCTATGGTTAATAACGTGGCTTGCAAATTAACGAATACGCTCATTAGGGCAACAGAAGAGAATATCAAAACGAGGGATAGATACAGTGCATGGATCGGTTCGACTGACAGCGCAACCAACGGCCTGCTGCGAGTTCTCTCCATTAATTTATCAATGTCGCGATCATAATAATTGTTCAGCACACAGGAACCAGCGACCGCCATAGCCAGGGTTATGGAAGTCCACACTATAATATCCAATTGTGGCAGCATGCCTTTATTGGCAAAAAACATACCTGTCAGGGCCGCTACGACACACAGACCAACAATGCCTGGTTTGGTAAGCTGAATATAATAAGCGAGAGATGATTTCCCGATTGCGGGGTCGACAAGTTGATAGTGTGTAGTTCGCATAATCCCTCCGTCGAAACCAAAGAAATATAAGTATATAAAGACGATAGCTAATAGGCGGGACGTTGCCCTTGATGTAGGTCAATTTTTGCTGCCGATGTTTTACCTTGCGACCCACAGGATGTAGCGGGTGACGACTCCCTGGATGAGTATGTCGCAAAAGCCGGTTTTCTGTAGGTTGGCCCTGAGGAACGAAACCCAACACACGGGGTATAACCTACCACCGCTGTTGGACTTCGTTCCTCAGTGTAACCTACTAAGAACCACGCAGATGGAAGAGATAGAATTGCGCCGGGAACAACCATTGAAAATAATGCATAGCGCTGTTGCCGAGGATAATCGAAGCGGGGCTTAACTACGCTCTGTGAATCCATGTTCTGCGAATCCGTGCTCTGTAAATCTGGATTCTGTGGATATAGTACTTACCTGATTTTCAGGCTGTGATTCTAGGTGACATGGTACTGTTGCTATCAGATTAATGTTTACTACATGAACTGGGTCTGATAAATCACCAGACCCAGCTTAATTCGTGCGACTGTTCCTACATACTCCCCCGGTTACTAATTCTTGACTTGCTTTAACAGATTGTCGTCCCATTTCCCCTCAACCTTTAAATGCGCGGCTGCACCAAACATGATAGCTTTAATCAAGTTATGGTTCAGGTACACATAAAGACCAGGCTGCTTGAATTTGTATGTCGCGGCACCTGCGGAACCCGCGGCGATTAACCATGTTTCAAGACCCGTCGTTGGTGGATCCTGAAAATTTCCCCGCTCCCAGACATAGTCGCCATGTCCACCAATCAGATGCGGTGATGAAATATTGTTCGCCTGGGAGTGAATTAACAAGACTGTTTCTCCTACATTGGCTTTTAGCGCTGCGTCGCCAGTATAGGCAAATTGCTTACCACCAAATCCAATATGTGTCGGCAACAGACCTCTCATGACCTCCGTGGTATCAGCTAAGGCATCCAAGGCGTTATCATACTTCTTGTAATTCCCCTTACTGTCCTTCGGAATATAGAATTCTTGCTCGCCAATGTAATAGGCACGATCATATTTGATTTGTTTCCCCTTTGCATCCTTCAAACCATCCCTTGGTAATACCATGATCGCACCGCTCATACCCTGAACCACATGATATGGAATCATCGCACCGCCCGGAGCACAGTGGTATACAAAGACGCCAGCCTTGGTGAGTTTAAAGCGAATCGTCTTTGATTCACCCGGTTTTACATGTGTCAGACCTGCGCCACCGAGTGCGCCGGTTACAGCATGTAAATCGATATTGTGTTCCATCAAGCTGCTCTTGGGGTTCGTCAGTGTCAACTGGATCTCATCATTCTGATGAACCACGATGATCGGTCCTGGATTTGTACCGTTAAAAGTCATACCCGAAATTTGAGTTCCATCAGCATCAATCACCCAATTTTTTTCTTCAATACCCATGTTTATCTCAACCAATACAGGTTTGCCTGTGGCTATTTGGCTATGTTTAGGTAAATTGGGTGGAGCGACTAATTTTTGCTTTACGCGTTTCATTTCAGCGGTTGCTGTTAAGCTAAACGCCATCAACAGTATTGCTAAAACTGTTACTTCTAGAAGGCGCAATATGTATTTATTCTTCAACATTGTGACAACTCCCCTTGCTTTAAATTAAGAATGTAAATCGGCATCCTGCTATAATGAATTAGATGCGCGAAATCCTATACACTTCTAAACTAATTGTGAGGATATATGAATCAATTCACCTTGATACATATCAAGCACTTTATTTAATATATCAATTTACTTATCTGGCCCAATCGAGTTCCTTTAATTACAACCCGATTCGGGCTTTTAAAGTGACCTGAGTAAGAGGTATCGTCAAGTCTTTATAAATAGCAATATTGTCTTGCACACCAATAGTATAGCCGGTTTTGGTAAACGTCAGCCTAAAGCGTTTGTTCCGCGCCGGAACAGATGGAATCAAGTATTTACCCTGAGCATTGGTAACGGCAAAATATCCAGTGAGACCCTCCACAGTAACTACAATATTAGAGTGCTCAGTTTGTCCCTCCAGCAAAGCCACACCAGTGAGCGATCCAGTAGATTCATAAAGGGGTATTGGTAGTTCAAAGTTGTAGGCAGGTGCAGCAGAGGTGACGCTAAAGTCGGGGGATCTGTAGCGATCATGCAGGCCGGTAATGCATGTTTCATAATCAATATTAATGGAATAAGTGCCTGCAGAAATACCCGTCAACAGAAAATGGCCTTGCGTATCGGTAATGGTCATTGGCCCCCTGCTGACCACAAAGCACCCATAACAGGGGCTTGAATCATAGAGAATGTTACCACCATTGTAATCCGCGATTGTTTTCAATTGAACGGCCCCCGAAATGGAACCCTTCAACATTGTAAGGGCCGTGGCGGTGTGGGTTTCATTCGGAAGGCTGATGACCTCTCCCTCCTTTATCACCACCGAATCGATAATCAAATCCTCAGAGATTATTTTCTTGGCTACCAAGCGATATGTGCCCGCGCGCATCCCTTCAATTCGCACTCGTCCCTTTATATCGGTCTTCCCAGAGTAATAAAAGGATTTATCTCTGTTTTCCAATAGAACCCAAATGTTATCGTGTAATGACGCCCCTTCCAGGGTAAAGGTGGCATCAAGGCTTCCCACGTGCGAGGATAACTCAACTGGGTCGATTGTAACCAAACCGTTGGCAGGAACGCTTACGATTACTTGTCGTGCTTCAAAACCAGGTTTGAACAAGCGTATGATTCGCTTGCCCGCTGGAACACCTTGAAAACTAAAAGCCCCGTTCAACGCCGGGTCGACCTGAGTCAGGCTTGCACCTGCAGCGACGTCCTCAAAAGTAAACCCGACACGGCTATCATCACCCTGTAGCGTAACCACACCATTTACCGTGCCGGGCTTGGCCCTTAGGACTACGCTATCAACACGGTTCAATCCATCGCGCTTTATGGAGACATTGGTCGATATAGCTTTAAGGTAATCTGTGCCATAGCTCGCCTCAATTTGGTAACCGGGGCCCGGGGGAACAGCAGAAAAGGAAAAATTACCACCGGCATCGGTTGTAGCCGTTTGCGCCACACCATTCCCGGAGAGCTTAACCGTGATCCCGGTATGCGTGGACTTATCGGACAATAAGGCCGACCCTAGCAATAAGGTCTCTTGTCCAGGCGCTGACAATTTCGTGGATGAACTTGCGTCTCTACTTGTCGTGCTGGAACACCCGGTCACCATGATGATTCCTAGAGAATAGCAAATGGCAACAACGATGCTTGAAATCATTGCTTTCTTCTGAGGCATCTTCATTGGCTTACTCATGCATTTAAATACCTTTTGATTAAAAATACTTACGCTTTAGCGCCCGATGCATCAGTTCATGAGCTCTAAAATATCGTCAACTATTTTTTTTGTAGGCGTATGCGAGCGATACATGGAACGAGTGCGACCCTGGTCATCAATGAGATAAATGAAATCGGAGTGTGCAACTAAGTACTCCGAGGCACTGTCCGTCTCGACTTTTCGATAAGAAGTCCGGTATAGGGCAGCCACTCTTGCAGTCTCTTGTAAAGAGCCCCTCAATCCGATGAAGGAAGAACCAAAATAGGCCATGTAGGGTTTGAGCGTTTCAAGAGTGTCCCGCTCCGGATCGACAGTGATAAAAAGAATGTTAACCCGGCTTGCCTTTTCACCGAGCATGCCGCGCACATTTTGCAAGGTCAACATAGCGGTTGGACAGACGTCTGGACAATATGTGTAGCCAAAAAACAGCAAGACTATCTGATCTTTAAAATCTCCCAGGCTAACCGGCTTGCCATCGGTACCGGTGAGGGTGAAATCGCCACCGATATCAACAGGGGCAGGCGGCAAGTCGGCCTGCACATTATCGATACTTAGCACAACCATCGCCAAGATTGAGCAAAAAACTGCGGGGCAAACCAATATCCGTCTCATGCCCCCTGCTAATGGAGAGGAAAATATATCGAACTTCACCACGAAAATTCCACCACTACGTCTTATCAGATATTAACAAACTTATTGTACTTCATTAATAGTCTGCTATTTGTGAGCTGACCTGCATTGATTTAGGTCAAGTGTCATCATGATGCTGACAACCTTACACTTACATACTTGTATAATACCCCTGGTATATTCGCAGGGCAGTAAAAATATTGAACAACAGCAGCAATGATGAAATACCAAACAATGTTGCAGCAGGATATACAAACCATACGGGTTTAATCGCGACACCGGCGAGCAAGGGTAATAACATCAGATGCAAAACAAAGTGCCAACGGATGCGTTGCTCCGGGATGATCTCCTTCATGTTAGGCAATTTAATGCGACGTGTATTCTGGCGCTGTAAGTGTAACCATACCAAAAACGGTATAATCTTATAAAGCATGCCAATAATTACGGATACCGCAAAACCGAAGATGAATAACATACCGTTTAAATATCCAATATTCCGCCAGTTGCCTAACGAAGGCCAAAACTGGCCAACCACCCAAAGGCTTGTACATAATAATAGACTGACCATGGCAAGACGCCAAAATTTTAGCGTTAAATCGGCAATGCGCCTCTGCCGCTGGCTTTGTAAATAAAGTGTTACGCCTGCGAATACGCTAAGACCGATGGCCAAATAGAACGACAATAAGAGGGTCAATATATTCCATATTGTGGAATCAATGATGGCTAACAGATACACGCTAGTCCAGAATAGCAAACCAACAAGTATCATTTTTGTCATCCAGCGTTGCATCCATTGCGGATATTTTGGCGTCATTTGAAACATGGGCACGACCTCATAGGCAACACTGATAACCAAAATGCCCACCCACCCAATAAAGCCCCATGTCAGATGTGCATGGGTCCACGATTTCGCTATGGGTAAATCCAGATGCAAAACATGCTCAGCTGCGACCCTTAGACCAAAGACAACTGTAATCGCTAGTGCGACAATGGCCACACGCATACCACTAACCGTAGCGTTGTCTGCGTTCGCCAATATCAGAGAATAAGCTGCAGCTCCAATGAAAACAGTTAACCCGGCGCCCAATAAAAACATGGCAATTAATACCGCTTCGCCACGGCCAAATAGCAACCCAGAGGCCAACGCCAATACGCCGAGAGTTAACAAGGTATGTACGACCGAACTGACCAAAAGTGGCCGCGGCAAAGGGGAGCCCGCAACAACGGGTAATATTTGTGACATGGCACCGATCATAACCATGGAAATGTAACCCAAAGTCAACAGGTGAGTTATCGCCAACGTCGTTGGTGTCCACTGGCTCACGGCGTCCGGCCCGGCGTTTATTTGAACTAAGGCCGCTAATATACCAAAGAAAGGTGCTGTGAAAAAAAATCGTAGTGGTACTGAAATCGGCGGGGCTTGGGTTAGAGAAAGTCTTGAGGGTGTGCTCATGTTGACTATTTACCTTACTGCCTGACGCTAGTAGGTATCATAATATTATCCAGCCTGTTTGCTGGATAACGCCCGCACATCCTTTGCTCCGTGCTATAAATAATGACATTTGTTCACGAGTGATGCATAAAATCTGTCAGTCATAGGCAAAATGCAACCATACCCACCGCAACCATAAAACTTCGTTAAGATCCTATTTTCGAAATTAGGCCGAAACTATGCTGAACTATGCCGAAACTATGCCCCCCCAATCGTGGTAAAAACGGCCAGCTCTGCGGCTTCATCACTGTTACGCCAGATGAATATTTCAAACGAAGTTTTCTGCCCAACGCGAGTGAGGTGTTTAAATCCAATGTCTCCCAGGACATCATATAACGGAAATGGTTCCTGGCGATGTAACATACGAATGTACTGACCTGATGCGAGCGTTTCAGTGGCCTCTAGAACCTTTTCTAACGGCTCAGGAGGTGGAAGATCACTGACATCCAGTACGAGCTCCTGTTTCATAAAATGACCGCACCTTGTTTTTTCACTGCGCTTGCTTGCGCCAAAATCTCCCTCTGATCAGCGCCCAATAACCCATCCGCCATTTGATACAGTATATTCTCTTCCTTAGTATTGTGCTGATGCAGCATAATCAATAAGGTTTCCGACAAGCCCAAATAGTTATCGGCATCCCGATTATCAACTTGCTTTTGCATATCCTCCATGAGCTGCCGCATATCCTCATGTTCCATACGCATCATTTGTGTTGGCCCAAGCGCATTGCTATTGCGTTCAACGAGTGACGGAAACAATACGTCCGTCTCCTTAGTGAAATGCCATTCCATCTCTTCGACAAATTCTATAAATACTTTTTTTGCCTGTTGCCAATCATTGCTTTGCACATAATTTTCCGCACGACAAAACAATACATCACAATGCAAATGGTCTGATGCAAAATTGCTACTTATTGTGTCCATCTCTAGTCTCTGTGTCCCGTCCATCCGGCTCTGTGCCCCCTGAATGTTAGCTGATATTATTTAATCTATTCACTAGTACTCGCATTGATCCAAATCAATCACAAACAAATCTAAAACCTGCTTGATAACTTAAATGAGTTGTATATGTCATTTCAGCTAATTTACCTATATTATAGAATAGAATTATAACTTAACGCATGGTATGCGAATTTACACAGCCAGCTAAATTACACAATTATATAGTGGTTATGAATATCATAAAAGCAGAAGAAACACCGCCATCTCGTAGAAACGAAATAATAGTTGCATACTGGCTTCTTACGATCTGCGCTACTATTTTTGTGATGGTCGTTCTTGGTGGAGTGACACGACTAACGCACTCGGGTCTTTCCATGGTGGAATGGGAACCTATCATGGGCATTATTCCTCCGCTGAGCGAAGAGGATTGGACGGCAACATTCGATAAATACAAGCAGTTCCCCGAATATCAGACAAATGTTGCTATGGACCTGGATGGCTTCAAATCGATCTTCTTGCTGGAATATGTACACCGCATATGGGGCCGAATGATCGGCATGATCTTTCTGATCCCATTGTTGTACTTCCTTATTAAAAAGACAATCACACATACCATGTTGCCCAAATTAGTCATCATGTTCCTACTCGGCGCAATGCAGGGACTGCTAGGTTGGTACATGGTGAAAAGTGGTCTGGCCAGTAACCCTTATGTCAGTCAGTACCGACTAACTGCCCACTTGATTGCCGCTTTTATTATCTACGCTTACATTTTTTGGGCTGCCTTGGATCTTCTCTTCCCTAGACCGGCACCTTCCAAAAATAATACTTTACTACTTCAACGTTTTGCCCTGGCCGTGACCGGCTTGCTAGTCATCACGGTCATTTCAGGTGGATTTGTGGCAGGGCTGAAGGCAGGTTTCGCATACAATACCTTTCCACTGATGGACGGTAGATTCATACCGGAGAATATGTTTGCTCTTGAGAACTGGTATTTGAATTTTTTTGAAAATATAGCGACAGTGCAATTTGATCATCGGCTTCTCGCAGAACTTTCGTTAATCCTGATTATCGCGCTATGGATTGTAGCAAGACGCTATCATCTACCTATCCGTACACGCCAAGCGTTTAACTTGTTACTGCTCATGACACTGGTACAGGTCGCGTTGGGTATCACGACACTGTTGCTGGTAGTCCCAACCTGGTTGGCGGCAACCCACCAAGCCGGTGCATTGGTACTATTTACTATCGCGTTGTACGTCAATCATTCCTTAACTCGTTCACACCAGGAGGTGACCGGGGGGCTTAGTCAGCCATCCTGACCAGTATATACCACCCATCACGGATAGGTATTTCAAAAAAGCTATTAGCATTTTATTGGCCTGGCTTGTCTGTTAGACTCTGTGATTCTTGCTGCTCAGGAATGGATGGTTCGGGATTAATGGCTGTTAGCGCTGCATAAGCTAGCGCAAAAATTATAAAAAAGAAAACGTAATTACGGTACGCGAATCGCTTTCCGTAAGCGATCTCTATGCGATCAAGAATCCAAGCCGCCAAGAAGTAAACTACGATTGCAGCCAGGGTATAATACAGCGCAAATTCCACAACTGATGAACTCCTATTGATGTTTTATTGAAGACAACCCCTATCGTTATAGGCGTTATAGGTCGTGCCCTCAACAATACACTGCAAACACAAAACTGCAAATACAAAAAAGTGGCGCAGAATAGGTCAGTTCTGAACCACAGGTTTCATTATTTACTTCAGACCCTTCAAAAACTCAATGACTTTATCGAGTTTGTCACCTTTCAGCTTTTGCGGGGGCATTGTCGTCTTGGCGTTGTCGTCTCCGGTAAACTCTTTGATAGCCTTTTTACCATCGGTGAGCCACTTACGCATATGCTCTTCGTCCCATACCCAACCACCTTGCTTCAGACTTTTACTATAATTCTTATAGTCGGTCGTACCCGCCTTGCTACCCATGATGCCCTTCAGGCCAGGACCGACCTTATGCGCGGTACCGAAATCGTGGCAAATCTTGCATTGGGCTTCAACACCCGCATAGACACTATTACCCATCGTTATACTCATAGCAATTGCGGCAAGCGCCACTAATTTAAAAGATGTTTTCATTAGGCTCCTCCTGTTAAATTCAATTCGTATTACTAGCGTTATTATAATCGTGACTAGCCCCCTAGCGGCCTTGATATAAATCAAAGAAATACGGGCTAGCTGTTGGCAGCATATTTGTTGGCAGTTTTTTTTCGGCTGCGAAGACAATCCGGATAAAGCGTTGGAGGCAGCCCTCAACCAGAAGTTCCTTAAGATTGCCTTTTACTTGAAAGTAAACTCCTTATTGATTTCATCAAAATCTATGATAAGCACTTGCAATGGGGTGAACACCACGGCCTTCTCCGCGGTGTAGGTAAACCCTTTATCAGTGACATTATCCCTCATGCGCACCTGTAAATGATGCCGCCCAACAGGGACGTTGACGCGCTGATATACCGGTGACGGTAAATCGTTTTTAATACCCTTAGCTGGAATTTCTGCCTGATAGACCATCTTGCCATCAATTTCAAACTCAACCTGTAAGGGTGCGCGTTCTCGCGAGCACGTCATATCACGCCGCAATTGGGGAGGCAAATCGGCCATCTCTTCTGCAGAGCGCTTAACGCAGGGAACAAGACGTTTACCTGCATGGATGAAAGTAAACTTAATCAGGGCCTGGTCCGCTGGCAGATTCGTGATGCCCGGTTCAGTGGAGAAATAACCGATAAAGGCGATAAAAAGAAGATAGCCCAGGCCTTGTCCAAAATAACGCTTGACTGATTTCACTCGCTTTTATGTCCTTTTTGCATGTGCCGGGCATCTTCAACAGCGTCCGATGACGGCAGACTGCGATAAAATAATTCAAGTTCACTGAGCAGTTTTTTTTGATCTGCTTGTGCCGCCAACGAAAACCCGATCCGTTCACGCGTCACCCTGCGGGACAACTTTGGCTTGCGCTCGCCGTCGAGGCGCTGTAGCAAAAACTGGTTACCCAAACGATGATAACAATCACCCATCCGGCAACCTGTGATAAAGACACCGTCGGCGCCTTGGCGCAAGGCGTAGTCTATAAAACTGGCTGGCAGCATACCTATGCATTCGAGATTAATCCCAACTGCGCCTGCGTGCTCCAGCCGCGTGACATCTATCCCGTAATTACAGCCGAATATAATAATGCGCTTCCCTGCAGATAACCCTTTCATTGCTTCCAGGATTTTGTCACGCAGATCTTGAACGCCTGCTTGCGGCATCTCAATCGCTGACTTAAATCTATCTGTATGGCGAAAGGGTGCGGACAGTGGACAGGAACCGGTACAGATGCCGCAACTGACACATTTACTTTCACTCACCTGAGCCTCAAGCCTATAGCGTGGATGGCCATCGCTGCGGGGTACCAGCCGGATCGCTTCATAAGGGCAATCCAGGACACACAGATTACAACCACTGCAAGAAGCTAGATCCACGTCCGCCACTGGATCAGGCTTTCTGGGTGGGAGCCACGGTAGTGACATCAGAATGAGAGTGCCACCACCGATTAATGCCCACACCACGCCCAAGGGCCAAATTATCACTAGCGGATAGGCCGCCAGATAAAACCAATCCAAATGCACAAACCCTGGCGCTAAGCTCAAGTCTGCCGGCGCTTGACTAAGCGCCGGTTTGACTAAGCAGAGAATCAGCAAAGCCAACATTGTACCTGCGGCTAACTGCGTAGGTGGAATAATCTTTGGCTTGTGCAAACGATTGGTGTGGAGCAGGACAGCGGCCAATAGAAACAACGGCAGCCCCAGATGCGTAACCATGACCAGGCGAAATAATGAATTGGTCAAGTCTTCATTGGTTAAAAAATTACGCGACACTGGCTCGGCAATGATGGGTAACCAGTCGAGCCATTCGAAACTGCGCACGACAATGAACTGAGCCTGTTTGTCCCAAACCAACCAATAGCCCAAAAGACCAATAATCATGACAATCCACAGCATGGGCACGCCGGTGATCCAGGAAAATGAGCGGCCGCCGTTATAGCGGTCATTGAAAAAACGCCGCAGCATATGCAGGACCATCGTCAGGACCATCGCGTCACTGACGTAACGATGCATACTTCGCATCACTCCGCCAAAATACCATTGCTCATGGGTAAGTCGTTCAATCGAGGCATAGGCGCCTTCGATATTTGCTTCGTAAAAGAAGTAGAGGTAGAAACCGCTTACCACAAGCACAATAAGGAAAAAGAAGGTCAGCCCACCCAGATAATAGAATGGATTATTCTGCGAGCCGAAGGCGGTATCTGCTAGGCCCTCCGCAATCTGAAACAGCCTTTTGCCCGCATGCTGGATTGCGACCAAAAAACGGCTCAAAAGATTGTCTCGGTGTTGTTTGGGATTAATCACGTGGTATCTCGTCCTCCTTTCCGGCGTGGGTATCTAGGCCAGCAAAAGCCAAGGTCATAGTAAATTCTAACTCGAAAGATTTCGCCACAAACATGCTATACATCAAGGAAATCATCGTGTTTTCTAGGCGATTCATGCAAGCTTTGCCGCAGGGTGGCAAGCGCGTTCCGTAAATGCTGTTGATCCGGCGCCGCCGCCCCGCAAAGGCCGATGCGCGACCTGTCCACCGAACTACGCAAAAAGGGTCTGCGTTTGGCGTTCAGACGCGAGCGTAACCAGACATCGCCGAGCCGGTGATAACAGTCTCCATATCGGCAAGCGGTTAATAAAACCCCGTCAGCACCATGGCGAAGAGCATAGTGAATAAAAGCGGGCGGCAAGGCCCCGATACAAGGCAGACTCACTGTCGCAGTATCCGGCTGTGACAATCTCTCCACATCCACCCCATGATCACAACCATAGATGAGGATCCTGGGTGATCCAGTCAAGGGCGCCAGTGCTTCATGTGTCGCCTCAAGCAAGTGCTGTACATTACGTTGCGGCAAATCAATGCCGGATTTGAGAACTTGCACGTGCTGAAAAGGCATAGACGAGGGGCAAGCCCCGATGCAAATGCCACACGCAACACAATTATCTGCATTGACCACCGCCATTTGGGAATGCGCTTCGCCATCGCTACGCGAGCGCATGGTAATCGCCTCAAAGGGACAGTCTTCGGCACAATACCCACAACCATTACAGTGGTCGAGACTAACCTCGGCGACGGCCTTAGCTCTTTTCAACTGCCTTTTCGGCGGCAACCAGGGCAGTACAATCAACAAACCCATCGAGCAAACAAAAAGCACCCAGGCGATCCCCATGGATCCTGATTCCATCAGCGGATAGAAAAAAGTATAGAACCAGTCCAACTGCAAGATGCCCACCTCAAGGCTTAAATCAGCACGATCCTGGCTGACGGTGGGTAGAACAAGTGCCAGTAACAGCAACGAGGCCAGCGTTCCCAGCGCAAGCATTCGCGGCGGGAGGATACGCGCCTTGCTTACCTTTTTGATGTGCAGCAACAGAAACGCTTGGAGGAATAACGGTAAAGAGATGTGTACGACGATTAACATGCGGAAAAACATGTCGGTTAATTTCGTTTCGCTGAGAAAATTGCGCGCCATCGTTGAATTAAAGATGGGCAACCAGTCTAACCACTCGGCAGTGCGTACCATCAAAAACTGTCCCAGCTTATCCCATACCAACCAAAAGCCCTCAATGCCGATGATATACACCATGATCAACACGGGTACGCCGCTCACCCAGGAAAACCAGCGCGCCCCTCGATAACGACCCAACACCCACTCACGGAGGATATGCAGGATCATCACTAGCACCATCGCATCAGCGGCATAACGATGCAAACTTCGCATAACCCCACCAAGATACCATTGCTCATCGGTTAGATATTGAAGCGTGTTGTAAGTGCCGGCAACGGTGGGTTCGTAATAGAAAAACATGTAAATTCCGGAAACCACCATAATGTAAAAAAAGTACACGCCAAGGCTGCCTAAGTGATAAAGCGGATTATTGCTGCCGAAAACGCTATTAAACCACGCCTCTATGCGAAACAAAGCAGCCTGACTAAGATGCGACAACATTTACGAAGTGCCTGGGCGCAAGTTATCTCGCCACACGCGGGCTACAACAACACTCATGGCGATAAAAATGATTGCGCCGATGCCCATGGCAAATAACATGGAATAATTAAATCGGTAAGTGCCTGTGGATGGATCATATTTAGTACAATAAAGGCGTACCTTGTTGACCAGAGCCGACAAACTCAGCAATTCACCGGGACGGCCTAAGACGAGTTCCTGCATTGCCCCGGTGAGAAAACCTGGTTCAAAATCCATACCGTAGATCTGCCGGAAGATCTTACCGTCTGCATCCACTACCGTGGTCTGGAGCAGGTGATCAAATCCTTTGGATGATGGGACAAATAGAAACCCGAGATTGGCTGTCAACGGCCCGATGGAGGCCCTGTTAGTGCTAAGAAAACCCCAGTTTTTATAACCACTCGCCCCCTGCTCGCGTGCAAAACCACGCATTCTCTCTGGCGTATCGTTACGGACATCAAAACCGATGGTAGCAATGTTGAATGCATCAGCGCCCACGGCGCTGCGGGCCGCCTTGATGGCACGGGCGAGATTCTGGGTTGTCGTTGGGCAGATATGATAGCAACTGGTATAAACCAGACTGATGATCAGCGGCTTGCCTTGATAATCAGTCAGTTTTACTGCCCTGCCCTGGCGGTCATACAGCGTATAGCCGTCAAGAGCACGACCTATGGCGGCCTGGCTGAATTTGAGCGCGGCAACTTCGTCAAGAGGTTCCTCGCCCAGCATACCACCAGGACCTGGATTCAATATCAGATCGGAGCTGTTCGCATCAGCGTCTCTATCCGCGGGCAGTTGCGCACCAACATGACTCCAGACAGCAAATAGCAGTATTATAATTACGATATGGCGCATAATTGGAGCCTCCTATAATAAGCATCGTTGTCAGTCGCCAATATCCCCCCGGTTATCTACACAGCGTGTTCGCATTCATTAGTACAATCCAGTCACTGTCGCATCTCTTATTACTAATAAATAAAAAGGGGCGCCTGCAAGGGCTCCCCTTTTTATACCGCTAGTTCACTTACGCAACGAGCCCTGGGTTCTCTGGAGGGCGGCTCAGATCACCACCACCGAGGAGAGACGGTGGATACTTATGACTCGCTCCGCAAGTGTAGGGGTAAAGCGCATCGCATCACCTACCGGATGGTCCAAATAGTCCCCAGATATTTATACTGAGCATAATAGTAAACCGCAAGAAAGATCAGCAGAACCATGGCAAGAATTAGCGAACCAGGCACTTCAAGACCTTTGCCATGAGCCGGCTCTGTGCCACCATGCATCCTGGCAGCCACTACGCCAGCCGGTTCGGCCAACGGCTGCGCCGCGCCTTTCTCGACTACCTTGCCGACAAAGGTACCGAACATACTCAGCAGATAGAACAAGGCACCGATCCCACTAACCATCACGCCAGCTTCTGCTATGCCCATAAGCAATTGTACTGTACCTGGAAATTGAAACGGCAGCACCGCATCAGCGAAGGTGATGTCCCAGTGCCGCCTCGGTACACCCAAATGACCCGCAGCCATGGCAAACAAGGAGAAGGTAGCCATACCCAAACCAAACAGATAGATGGAATATTGGGCCAGTTTGGGATACGCCAGTTTTCGCCGGGTGATGATAGGTACTAGCCAATAGCTAAAGGCAAAAAAGGCCAATGTGGTACCACCTGCCACCGTGCCGTGAAAATGACCCGGCACGTACATCGTGTTGTGAATAATCATATTGATCTGCTGGTTGCTCATGGTAACGCCGGTAATCCCCCCGAGGAAGCCGAATATCACCAGCGATAAAAAAAGCCCCGAGAATATCGGATTTGCCCAAGGTGCCTTGCGCAGCCATTCGAACAGGCCGTGGCTCAGTCCTAGACGACGCTGCGCCAGTTCGATGGAACCAGGTACAGTCAAACCGTGAAGCAGGCTGCCAAGCACGGCCAAGTAGGCAGCGTAGCTAGTCGTAAAAGTACGGAACGCAAAACTCGTGCCCGGGTCGGATAAAAGATGGTGCGCAGAACCGAATTGCAGGGCGAACAGATATAACACGAACGCCGTGCGACTCACTTTCTCGGACAGCGGCCGCGCACCGAACAAAACGGCCGCGAGCGTGTACCAGATGGTGATCATTATGACGATATTCATCTGCTGGGTGGAATGCGCCAGGCCCCAGAAGATCAAGCGGTACATCTGCGGATCAATGTTAGAAATTAAGTCCATGGACCACAACCAGGTAGGAATCATGATGATCGCGCCACTTACCCAGGTAAAGATGCCGATAATAGCGTAAGTCATCACACCAAAGGTTGCCAAGGGCATACTGCCTTTATAGGTTTTTTCACTTCTGGCCTTCATAATTGTGGCAAGAATAATGAAATTAGTACCCACGGCACCCACCGCAAACAGAATCACACCCAGATAAAACAAAGGATGTGCCTTGAGCGGTGGGTAGGCCGAAAACATCACCGTTGCCTGGCCGGTTAGCACCATCACCGTCGCAATGGCCGAACCGATGACCATCATCCAGAAGCATACCCAAGCCAGCTTTGGTGTCGCCAGGCGGGCATTAATCGGCGTTGTACAGAAAAAATAGGCGATCCCACACGAGAACAAATGGATCCAGAATAACAACACCGCCGCACCATGACCGGTCAGAAAAATATAGAAATATTCTGACGGTAGCAGATGAATTGCCGGCCAACGTGTCAACGCCACACCAATACCAAGCAAACCACCAGCGAGTAAATAGACTACGGCTGCGATGATGTTGGCCTTGGCAAGCGCTATGACCGGCTGATGAAACTTCAGTCCCGTATCCGGGCAGGTAAAATACTCTTGTAGACTTTTCATCTGACTAGCTCCCCATCCCTGTGATTCCACCTTTACCGTCAAGAATCACATTTTTTGCTGTATCAATTACATAAAGTTTACCCGCCATTAAATGATGACCAAGACCACAGTACTCATTACAGGTTATCTGGTAGACACCGGTTTTGTTGGGCGTAAAACGAAGTACATAGTCATACCCGGGGATAAGCTGCAGATTAAGGACAATCGGCAATAGAGAGAATCCATGATCCACATCTAACGATGAAAGGTGAAAGACATAAGTTTGACCCAACTCCAACACTGGGATACTTCCCCACGAGTATTGATGTGCACCCATGTAATAATCACTGCCCGGCGGCACCTTCACCAGCGGAACCTCCGTTTCACCCTCAGACATAAGCGTACCGGATGTGTCCTTCAATTGATGCTCCTCGATCATTTCGTCCACCTTGTTTGAGAAACCATCAATGGTGACACGAAAGGCCTCACCCGCCTGATTCTGGTTGCCAAAAAAATACCACCCAACCATCACGACCAGCATGACCAGACACCAGCCGTAGGCGGCTGTAATCCAAATGGCCTCATCGCGGCCAGCCGGTAATTTCCACCAGTGACGCTGAGGTATAGGTTGTAGGCTTGTATAGCTCATATTGTTCTCCCCTTATTCATTCTTAAACCGAATAAATCTGATATTGATCTTCGTACTCCGTTCCTTGCTGGAATGGAGGTTACCTCCTGACTACTGCTCCTAATTACTGTATGGGAGGCCCAGCTGGAGCGATCGGAAAGGCCATCCATATGAAAGGAATACCCAGATCAGGAAAGACCAATGCAACCACGCCAGTCACAAAATACAATCCGGCAAGAATAGATACGGTAATAAAGATTATCTTAATGGGATTGAGTTCTGACCGACTTACCTCACCTGTTTCAATGTGCTTAACCATCGGCTAATAACCCGCCAACGGCACAGTAAGGATCTCCATCACGCCCCACATAAGGTAGAATATCGCGGGGCTTGCGATGCCCAGGAAGGTCAACATCCCCGGATCATCGAAGAATACCTGCCAACCGGATACAGGATCTTTATCTTGGTCCTCGCCCTCGTTTGTTTGAGTAATGTCAGTCATAACAAGCTCCTTTTCACTGATCAATTTGATGTGTTATAAAATCTACTCTATGGCGATAGGGGGATCCTTGATATAAATCAACCCAAAGGGGAAGGGATGATATTAAACCATCCAACGTGAATCCAACGATTAATGCAGTTAATGTGATTAATGCGGTTAATGACAGGGACTGGTTTATCATTTTTGATTTAAATCAAGGTACAAAGTCAACTGTACCTGCGAATATAAAATACCGTCTGCGCTCACTTTCTAATAGTGTTAGATTGCATCAGGAGGCTGGGAGATGTAGATTCCATCCAAGTTGGAACAACACGTGAAAATGACAGTGGTGGTATTTGACTTAGATAAACCTTTGACTTAGATAAACTTCGATGCGATTACGAAGAGGATACAATATCATGAGTAACGATGAAACCGCTATGTCCAGCAACCATCCCACTAACGATATACTGCGATTGGCTTGATGAAAATCACTAATACAATATTGCTCGTCGCACTCGTTACATTTACGCTATATGGCGTTATTACCTGGACGGGGGTTGACCACAGCTTAACAGCTTACATTAAGGGTGATTACACCACGGCGATAACGCAGTTTCGCAACGCAGCGGAACAAGGTGACGCCGAAGCCCAACATCATCTCGCCCTTATGTATAGCTTTGGCAAAGGTGTATTGCAGAATGATGCCGAAGCGATAAAGTGGTACCGTAAAGCGGCTGAACAAGGCTATGCCGATGCACAATATAATCTGAGTATGGCGTATTACTTTGGCGTAGGTGTACCGAAGAATTATGTAACGGCATATCAATGGATACTTCTATCAGAGGACCATGGGGGAAATAATGCACGAGATGCAATGCCGAAGCTTGCCGAAAAAATGTCACATGAACAAGTAGCCACAGCACAAGGAGCCGCACAACTGTGGAATGAAAAACACAACAAATAGTATTTTTATTATCCTTAATTGCCCATCAGAAAACGTATTTGGAAGTTGATTTATATCGCAGTACAGGTCGCGATAATAAGGAAGCCAGTGATACAACCTCTAATCTTGACTGGAAAAATTTTAGCAAAAGCAAAGTAAAAGTAGATGAATGTAAATTATTCCTTTACCCTACCCATCCCTTCCAGGGCATCACGTCGACTTGCCGCCGGCTGGTTGCAGTTAGGTGTTGCAGCACTCGTTGCAACCGGGCTATTTTCCATCCTTCTCGTTATGGCGCGTACCCCATACATCAAGGACTTGTTACCGTGGAACAATTTTTTCCAGACGGCAATGGTAGTGCATGTAAACCTTTCCGTATTAATGTGGTTTTTACCGTGCGCGGGCGTCATCTGGAGTTACAATTGCAGTGAGCGTCATCTTTATTGGGGGCGGTTGGCCTTGTATCTGGCGGTGATCGGTACAATAATCGTAGTTATATCGCCGTTTGTCGGTTCTGGCACACCGCTAATGAATAACTACTTCCCGGTGATAGAGAGCCCCATTTTTTTTAGTGGCATGGGCCTATTCGGCATTGGTTTTGCGCTTCTGGTAATACGCAGCTTATCCACCTCTTTACCTCTGGGTACATTAGAAGAAGGCACAACGGGATTACGGGTTGGGCTCTACGCAGCCGCGATCGCAGCAGCCGTAGCACTTTTAGCAATCATTTGGTCTTATTTTGCAATACCGGACACGGTTAAGTACATACAGTATTATGAAACCTTGTTTTGGGGGGGAGGTCATGTGTTGCAGTTTACCCATACTCTGCTCATGATGGTTTCATGGTTATGGTTGGCCAGCGTCAGCGGTGTGCACCACTCCCTTACACCAAGAGTAACGGGTACGATCTTCGGCTTGGGTATTGTTCTAATCTTCGTGACGCCTTTGATATATCTCAAATATGATATTATGTCTATAAATTCCGCTGTATGGTTCACCCGATTAATGACAGCCGGCGGTGGCGTTGCAGCCCTGCCCTTGGGTTTAGCAATTTTTATAGGATTACTGCGCTCTGGAAAAACACCCGCAACTGATAGATCCGCGCTAAGAACAACGCTCTATTATTCCATCTTCCTGTTTGCTGTTGGCGGACTTTTTGGCTACTTGATTCAGCAAAGCAGTACTCTGACAACTGCTCATTATCACGCTTCCAACGGCGCTATCACTATTGCGTTCATGGGCTTATGCTATCTACTGTTACCCCTTCTCGGATTTCAAAAACCGAACCTCAGACTAGCAAATATCCAGCTGCACGCCTTTGGTTCGGGCCAATTGCTGCACGCGCTGGGTCTCGCCTGGGCCGGGGGTTATGGCATGAAACGAAAAATTGCTGGCAGCGCGCAAACCTTGGATAATATCCAACAAACAATGGGCATGATGTTAATGGGTATCGGTGGACTCATCGCCGTAGTCGGTGGAATTTTGTTTTTAATTGTAGTGATACGTGCCATGTGGATTCGATCAGTTCACCAAGAAAACACTGGCACTAGTCACTAGTCACTATTAAAGGCTGACTGAGTGCGATAAGAAAGGTAGTAAATCAATGTTATAATGCTCAGCCAAAGCAACGTCGCCTCGAAGTTATGGGCGACAACAACATAGAGGGGTGATCCAAAAAGTACCACTGTAATGCCTATTACAACCTGCAATAGCAGAATTATCAGAATAGCCCTGCCCACTGCGCGAAACCTGCCACCTAATTTCGTTACCTTATATCCTAGGCAACCGATAAACAGCAAAACAAAGATTGCACCTACCCTGTGTGCCATTTGAATGCTGATAGCGGCTGCCTGATCGACTATCACCTTTCCGTCTGTATCAACGTCTAATTTGCTGCGTACTGTGAAGCCTTTAGATACATTCATATCCGGCCACCATGAACCGTTACAATCGGGAAAAGTGGTGCAAGCCAATGCCGCAAAATTAGAACTCATCCAACCACCGAGTGACGTTTGAATGATAACGACTAGCAGCCCGGCAATTGCCCATTTCCTGTATGCAACAACTGAATGGGTATGGTGCACTGGCGCCCGAATCAGAGACAACCATAGCCACCAAAACATCCCAACCATTGTGATACCACCTAACAGGTTAGCCATAACAACGGGAGGCCTCAGTAGCGGGGAACCATACCATACACCCAAAAAGGCTAGAAATAAGGACAAACCCAAGAGTACTATCGGTAGAGCAACAGGCTGCCCCGGATTTTTACGCTTCAACCAGGCAATAATGCTGATGGCTATAATAAACAACTGTAAACTACTCGCAACTAAACGATGCGCCCGCTCCACGAATGTGTCAGGTACAATAGCGGAAGTTCGCGTTATGGTAGACTCAGGTGAATCGATATCCCTTGCATACTTAACCACATCAATTGAATCATAGCATTCTGGCCAATCGCCACATCCTAGCCCTTGATTCGAAAGACGCATCAATGAGCTCAAGACAACCAAGGCGAGTGAAAAAACCAGGGAAACCGCGACTAACCGAGCGAATAATGATTTTGGGTAACTGAACATACGACGCCTGTTCTTTGATAGAGATTAAGCTTGTGGTAGTACTCTTGTGATAGTACTAAAGTGATAGATTTTTACTGTAATTTTTACTGTAAAGAGTTAGCTACCAAATTTACGCAGCTTTCCTATATGGCATATATGAATTGCATTACCTTTAACGCTGATCAATTTTTCTTCAGTCAATTTATGAAGAACGCGAGAAAGAGTTTCTGGCGTAAGGTTTAATTGCGCAGCAAGCGTGACTTTATTAACAGGGAGCAGTACATCAGCCTCATCATCCGCTGGTTTAGCAAATTCTATTTCTCTTAAAAGATAACCGACTACTTTTTGGAGACTGGAATAGACTGTTAAGTATTCCAATGCTTGAACTCTATCAACCAAACGACAACAGAGCCCGGCGATGACTTTACGGGCAAAACCCGGAGTTTGGTCGACATTTTTGAACATAACATCCTTAGGCACATGCAGCAGAGTTGTATCCATAAGCGCCTGAGCACAGACAGGATAGGACTTACCAAGAAACATAACCGCTTCTCCGAAAGTCTCAAGTGCCCCGATAATTTCCGCTATATATTCTTTTCCATCCTTCGATATAAAAGAAAGTTTAATACGGCCAACGACAACCACATAAAAACCATCCGCAGGGTCACCTTTATTAAATAGCATCCCTTCTTTGTCTAAGCTGAATGTATGCACTCCCGCAGCAATCCGATTCCGTTCATTGGCATCCAATTCTTGAAATAGGGGAATACCCGCTAATATCGAAACAATACTATCCATTACAATCCCTTCTCGAGGGCAACTATTATATGCCATCACATTTTTGTGTCATCATAGTATTTTTCGTTGCGTAGGCATACTCCTGCGTCTCAAAATCGAGAACAATTACGCTTGCCTTGCTACTAGCTCACAACGAATTACTTAATCCGGCAGACTCCTGGTGTAGTATATCGAATATTGCCATTACATTTCCAACACAACTCAAACCAACCAACTAACTATGTTAATGCCATGACACATTATTGATCCCTTAGACCTAAAAACACACCTTAACATAACTAGTACTCGTTGTTATTTAATTGCGGGGCTTGCAGAGATCGATTTAACTGGCCAGAGCGCTTTGATTGCGATAAAAAAGAATAATACACCACCGATAATGGAAATGATTCCGCCAACTCCCATCAATATCATACCGGCAATCTCTGGAATACTGTCCAGCCCTTGCGCCGCGCCTGCCGTTTTTCTTTGCACGCCATAACCGCCTGACCAGGCCAAACCCATCACATGAAGCAGTTGACCGCCACCAAAGATGGCTGGTTGCCATCGCGCTAACCGAAGCGAGGGATTGCGGAATCCCAACCGAGGTAATAGATGGTAAGTCACTCCCATGAAGGCGAGCGTCACCGCCACTATAGAGCCATGATAGTGCGCGGGTATAGTGACATTTGTACCGCTTATCAGGTACCCAATGACCCCGCCCGCAGCAAATAATATAATGGAATAAATCAAAGCAGCTCTTTGCGGCGCACAACCATCGGGCGCGCGGCCTGCAACGAATAATGCGTAGACGATCACCAATCCCAAGGGCAATGCTGCCAGACCACCGCCATATATCATTAGCTGGGTGAATGCCACAATATGTTCAGCTGAGTTAACATCGTATAGTATGTAAATTACCGGCACATACAATACCGGCGCAAAACCTAAGGCTAACACCCATAAAACCACACGTGGCGAAATGCAGAGTGCAACCCCTGATACACTCGCCAGCCACAACCAGCCCACGAGCATCAGCTGTGTATAAGTGAATTGCACTACATGGCCACCACCCCAGAATAGCAATTCATAGAAGGCTCTACCGGTCGAAGCTTCAGGGATAAACACATAGGTTGCCGCCAACGCCAGCATGGCGAACATAGCTGCCAACAGAGCGGTCAAGAGCCCAAAGCGCATCGCAACTTCACCAGCAGGCAAATTCATCGTCGGGCGTAATGAGAAAAGAGAACGGCTGATCAGTAGAATAAATCCGAGGCCAAACACGGCCAAGCCGGTTAGAAACTTACTGTCTTGCAAAACAGGAATATAGTTATTCATCAATGGATTACCCGCTCCAATGAACGGTGAAACCGTAAAAATAATTGTACCTGTAACTGCCACATACAACGCCAACCAGCCCCAAACAATATTGCGTGCGGCACTATTTAGGCTCCAGAGCACACCGGCAAAGGCAATAAACCATACCATGACGGTAAGATCGACGTGGACAACGATGGCCGTATGAAAAAAATCCGTCCAAGGAATAATGTTCTGGACACCAGGTGTTCTGGACAGCACAATGAGGACCGCGAGTATTCCTCCCACCACCAATGTGCTCACTGCAAGCACTAACCACCCAACCGCCAGACGGCGAGGTTCACCTGTAGGAATCTCTATAGTATAGGTGTATTGTTCAGTCATTTTTTTAACTATCTCCGAAATTCGTAACAACTTATCTTCCTAGGGAACCCCTAATCTGTTCTGCGCGCCAGTCGGCTTTAATTACATATCTCCCCCGTTATCGAGATCCACACACCGTTGTCCACACAAATAGCTTTGGGTCTTTATTATGCATTCAATGAATGTCTTTCAAACTGATCTCCATTTTTAACATACGTAAATGCACTTTTTTTTAATTGTTTTTCTGTCAGTACACCCAGCACACCAAAAAATCTTTCCACCAGATTCAACCAGGAAGAGCGGAGAAGTATGATATGTAAAAATACCTCTTCTTTTTTCATTGCAGCACGTTTAGATATTTATTGGTAGCATAATTATCAAGGACAATATAGATTTTTTTGATCTTAGGGCGTGACACGCCCTGCTTTTTTTAGACGCCTGAGAAACACCTGGTATCCGTGTCGCTTAAATGACTCATCAATCATACGCTGGGATGAGTGAACGATAGTACTGGTGCGAATATGATGAAACGTATCGCGCTGCCTATCGGTGGGTGACATTACATTGGCACTGATTTATAGTGCTAATTGTTTTTCCTGCATTGTTTTCTATATGGAGATCATTTGACTTAAAGAAAACAAACGAAACGAATAATTAATCATAAATATTTGATAACATAACGAGCTACTGCCAGAGTAACGCTAGATAGCAACAAACAATAGAGATATATTATTATATTATAGAGGCATCATGCTGGAAAAAAAATTACCTAACCATCTATTACAACTTATGTTAAAGCCACTGCTGATTTTATTTATCGGCTTTTACGGAAGTACAAGCTTTTCTTCAGAAAAAAATATTATTACACCCACTAACAACACCAAACAGCTTGCGCAGGGAAAACGTGTTTACAATCGGTTTTGTTCATTGTGCCATGGCATGAATCTGCAAGGTCAACCCAACTGGCGCACACGTAAACCCGATGGCAAACTGCCTGCCCCACCGCATGATGAAACAGGGCATACCTGGCACCATCCGGACAAAATGTTATTTGATATTACCAAATACGGCCTAGTGCCGCCTAATGCACCGGCAAATTATAAAACGGATATGCCGGCATGGGAGGATACATTAAATGATGAGCAAATCTGGGCTGTGCTCACATTTATAAAAAGTCGCTGGCCGGAAGAAATACGTCAGCAGCAAAGGGAAATTAACGAAACTTCAATTAAGAATAAATAGTGGGTAAAGGAAATTATATTTAAACAACAATTATATTAATAAATACAAACCGGACATTAAAATAATTATCAGTTTATTTTTATTATTGCTCGACCGGTAAGCCAGCCAATTTCCATTCTGGGTATCCATCTTCTAGCCGCCTCGCCTTGAGGCCGCTTTTGCGCAGTAGGGCCACAGCATCAAAGGCTAAAACGCAATGAGGTCCGCGGCAGTAAGCGACAATCTCCTGGCCAGTGTTCAGATCTTTAAGATATTTTTCCAATTCATTTAACGGGACATTGACCGCACCAGGCAGATGGCCAGCGACATATTCAACAGATGG
>JAADGF010000099.1:5131-74770 GCA_013152545.1 Gammaproteobacteria bacterium | reverse complement strand
CGTCGCGGTAAAGCTAGCGATGGGAACGCTATCACCACAACCACTAAGAATGCCAAGCAGTATCCCTATAAATAATAAGAATGTTTGATACGCGATAAACAGCATTCCCATACAGCATAAAGTTGACATCGTGAGGCAATGTGTAATTTTTAGCAACTATAGCCGTAGCGATTGAGATTTAGGTCTAATTGCACGCCTTATTTGCTCCATGGCTGCGTTGAAATTTCTTGCAATAGAATGACGATTACGCGTCATTTCGCTTGGCCATGAAGAAAATATGAGGCAGACCTAAACCTAAATCCCAAACGCCACGGGTATACTACGTATCATGTCGATGCAGTATAAAAGTCCTTTTCCCAAAAGTCCACAGCCTGCTGGACGGCTCTTGTCTATTCTACACCTTAGGTTGCACAGCAGTTTTAAGGTCAGGGTTCAAAAGGCAATGGCTTTCTCTTTATGTCATGGAAAACCGCTGGCAAACGCCTTGTCATACTTATCATAACTGAACATAAACAAAGGGGCATCGCGATGCAGATTGCCCACCAGTAGGTCATTAGAGATCGACCGGTACTGGAGTTTGTGAAGGGTAAGTTATCGCAATCTGCGGTAAAAACTAAGCGATAAGCATGAAAAATCGTAGTTTATACCGATACTGCGCGTATTACGTAGACTCTATTCTGGATATTGAGTTGGACTGATGAATGGAATTGCTGTCTTTTTTCACTTAAAATGGCGCGCAAACTTAAAATGGGTAGTGGTCTTATTTTAACAACTGATGATCGACATAGGATAGGCGACTGCTTCAAAGTAACACATACTTGATAGCGGTTGGCTTAACCGATCAAAGACTAATCAAACGGGCGTGCGTATGAAAGTTTTGTTTTATAATGAAATTGATCCGGCCAAAATACCCGGAATCAAGAAAATGAGATCTTACCTGGAGGCTGACGATTTCCGTTCGGCCGAGGTCAAGAAAGTGGGGGATAACCTTTATCGTGCGCGCTTGGATCGCAGCAATCGTTTGTTGTTTACGATTCGGCGCTACCAGGGGGAGGTCTATGCCCTGGTGCTGGAGTGCATAGAGCAGCATGCCTACGAAAAATCCCGTTTTCTCAATCGTGGTGCTACGGTGGATGAGACCAAGATGCCCACTCTGACATCTCTGGATGAAGTGAAGCCAGAGCCTTTGATTTACCTCAATCGTCAACATTCCAGCTTCAATCTGCTGGATAAGGTTATCTCTTTTGACGAAGTGCAACGTGATGTTTACCGCTACCAGCCACCTTTGATTATTATCGGCTCAGCCGGTAGCGGTAAAACAGCATTGACGCTGGAAAAAATGAAAGAGGCCATGGGCGATATACTGTATGTTACCCGTTCCCCCTACCTGGTGCATAATTCAAGGGGGCTTTATTTCGCCGCTGATTATAGTAACGAAGATCAACAGATTGACTTTCTCTCCTTTCAGGAGTTTTTGGAAAGTATTCAGGTACCTGCCGGGCGGGAGATGCACTTCAAGGAATTCTCCGCCTGGTTTACCCGCCACCGTACCGCAAGCGGCCTTAAGGATGCGCATCAGCTGTTTGAAGAGTTTAAAGGCGTGATTACGGGCCCGGCAATTGATTGCGCTTATCTCGCACGGCAGGATTACCTTAACCTGGGAATAAAACAATCTATTTTCTCCCATGAGGAACGGCAGCGGGCCTATGATCTGTTTGTCAAATACCTGGAGACCATGAATGAGCAAGGCTATTACGATGCTAATATATTGAGTCATGAATATCTCGCTAAAATTGAGCCACGATATGACTTCATTGTTGTGGATGAGGTGCAGGACTTGACGAATATCCAGATGCAGCTTATTTTGAGGTCACTGCGTGATCCCACCGGTTTTATTCTCTGTGGTGATTCGAACCAGATTGTGCATCCTAATTTTTTCTCCTGGTCAAAAATCAAGAGCTTTTTCTACCGACGGGAGGACGCAGCGCCGCAAACTGATCTGATCCGTATTCTCAATACTAACTACCGCAACTCCCCTCAGGTGACCGAGGTATCCAACCGGGTGTTGAAGATCAAGAGCGCCCGTTTCGGCTCGATTGATAAGGAGAGCAACTATCTGGTGGAGAGTAATGCTCACAATACCGGGGAGGTGGTATTGCTACCGGACGAGGAGGGGGTCAAGCGTGAACTCGACAGTAAGACCCGCCACTCAACCCGTTTTGCCGTTATTGTTATGCACCCGGAAGACAAGACAGCAGCCAGGGCTTGTTTCGGCACGCCGCTGGTTTTCTCGGTGCAGGAGGCCAAGGGGTTGGAGTATGAAAATATTGTGCTCTACAATTTCATCTCGCAAGAAGAGCAACGTTTTCGGGAAATTACCCGTGGCGTGGAGCATGAGGACCTACAGCGAGGGCTGAATTACGCCAGGGTAAAAAATAAGAGCGACAAGTCCCTGGAGATCTATAAATTCCATATCAATGCCCTTTATGTGGCGATTACCCGTGCAGTGCGCAATATCTATCTTATCGAACGCTCAACCAAACAGCGGTTGTTTGATCTGCTCGACCTGCGGCCCTCTAAAGAGGGGCTGCAACTGGACAAACAGGACTCCAGCCTGGAAGAGTGGCGTGTCGAAGCGCAACGACTGGAAATGCAGGGTAAACAGGAACAGGCAGAGCACATCCGTGATCAGATTTTGAAGCAAAAACCCGTGCCCTGGGAGGTATTACGGGGTGAGACTCTGGAGCAGCTCCAGCACAAGGCGATTGAGGAGAATAACAAAAAAGCAAAAATTACCCTGTTCGAATATGCACTGGCCTATCGGGATCAACCCCGTTTGAATGCACTGATTAAATCCGAATTTGCCCCCGCCAGAACCCCTAATAAAGGGCTGCGGCTGTTGAACAAAAAATACTATATGGCCTATGAGTTGAAACACCCTGGTGCCGTGCTGCGGCAAACAGATCAGTACGGTGTCGATTTTCGCAATCTTTTCAACCAGACACCGTTAATGATCGCTAGCCGCCTGGGTAATGAAACATTGGTCAGGGAGTTAATAGCGCGAGGAGCCAATACCGAATTGATTAATAATGCCGGGTTTAGCGCCTTCCTGATTGCGTTGGAACAGGCGCTGGATGACCCGAAATACAGTGACAGAAAGTTGCCCGCCGTTTATCGTCTGCTGGAACCTGATTGTGTTGATATTCAGGTGGATGAGCGATTGATTAAGATCGATAAACGCTTAATGGAATTCCTGATGCTTAACCTGATGATAGCGATGTTCTATACCCGGCTTGGGAGCAAAATTGCCCGTACACGGGGGGCTTTTCAAAGCAGCGATTTTGCAGAAGTGTTAGCGCATTTTCCTGAACACCTGTTGCCGGCGAGACGGAAAAAGCGTGCTTATATCTCCAGTATATTATCAAAGAATGAGGTTAGTCGCGATGACAAGTATAACCGTAAACTGTTTCTGCGAGTAAAGCATGGTCACTACATTATCAATCCGGGATTGAGCTTGCGGCTGGAAGGGGAGTGGCGCAATATTTATGAGTTGCTTTCGTTCGATATGATCGCACACGTGCATTTGGATGTGGTGCAAAACCCTTACTGGCACGGTTATGATTTTAATGCGAGGTCTCAACAGGCGATAGCGCGATTTGCAGATCAGATCAAAGCTTACAACGAAAAGGGACATTGGGATGAGAGCTTTTGACCTCGGCCTGCTGCCCTCAGGGCATTTGCATTGCTTGCCATTAGCGGATGGCAGTAACGACAAAGAGACTCACATGGTCATGGTCAGTAGGGCATTTGCGCGCAGTACCGGTGAAGGTTTGTTTACCCTGGCGGCCCGGAAAGACAGCACGGATCTCACCGCGTCGTTGCGATATTGGCGCGACCTTAGCTGCCAGTATCTGAGTGAACGTTGTCAGTTGGCACCGGCAGATCCGCAACAGCCTGATCCCGTCGAGCCACTTACCCCGACACAAACCACACAGCTACTGGTGAGTGCGCCACCCATGCGTGGCGCTGAGTATCTCACCGCGCCAGTGCTGCGGGATATCCGCGCCTTACTGGATGACTGGGTTTGTGAGCAAATACGGCTTGTTGGCGGGCTTGATGCACTGTTAACCAAGCGAGCACCGCAATGGCATCAAGTGGGTCGTGTTTGTTTTCATCTGGCGGAAAATAAAAATGATTCCGAGTACCCGTTTGCTTTTATGGCGACCTATGCTCCCGAACTTTCAGTACAGAGCCGTAGCCGTCATCAACCCCTTAGCCGCGCCTTACAGGAATATGCGGGTGCAAAAAACAAAAAGGCCCTGATCCGCCTGCTTTCACCGGTACAACTCGCTGCTGAATCCAGCGCCGTGATCAAAGACCTGGTTGATACCGGTGATCTCTATCACCCCCTGGTCTGGACACCAGGGGAGGCCTATGCGTTTCTTAAGGACACCCCGCTGTACGAACACTGCGGCGTGGTCGTGCGGCTGCCGGACTGGTGGAAAAAACGCAGCAGGCCGCGTATCGGCATTACCATTGGCGAGCGCCATCAAAAGAACTTCAATGCCGATTCATTGCTGGATTTCAAATTGCATATTGCCCTCGGTGAGACGCCACTCAGTAAGGCCGAATTAAAGCAACTCATGGTGGCGAATGAGGGGCTCGCTTTTATTAAAGGGCAATGGGTTGAGGTGGACCAGGAGAAGCTGAATGAAGCCCTGGCCCATTGGAAAAAGGTGGAATCGGAGACGGCAAATGGCGGGCTCACTTTTTCCGAAGGGATGCGGTTGCTGGCTGGCGCACCGGTTGATTTGGGTAACGACATTCCGGAAGAGAGCAAGGCGTGGTCTTTTGTTCAGCCAGGTCAATGGCTGGCGGCACAGTTAGAAGCGTTACGCGCACCGGCTCAAGCACAGGCTATTGATCCCGGTACGGCGCTTAAAGCAGACCTCCGGCCCTACCAACAGGCGGGGGTGAATTGGTTATACATGCTGTCCCAGTTAGGCCTAGGCGCTTGTCTGGCGGATGACATGGGGTTGGGGAAAACCATGCAGATTATTGCACTACTGCTAGGATTAAAAAACAAGCGTAGTAACAAACCTTCTCTGCTGGTGCTTCCTGCCTCTTTGCTCGCTAACTGGAAAACGGAGCTTGAGCGTTTTGCGCCCTCCCTGCGTTGCCTGTTTTTGCACAGCTCTCAGCAGAGCAAAAAAACCATGGACGCCATGGCGAATGTCAGTGATGCCTTGAAGAACATTGATGTGGTGTTGACCACCTATGGTACCCTGATGCGACAAGACTGGCTTCAGCAGAAAAAGTGGCAACTGTTGGTGCTGGATGAGGCTCAGGCAATCAAAAACCCGGTTGCCGGGCAGAGCAAAGTGGTAAAATTGCTTAATGCCGATGCTCGTATTGCACTGACCGGAACGCCGGTGGAGAACCGATTGTCGGATCTCTGGTCCCTGTTTGATTTCCTAAACCCCGGTCTGCTGGGGTCCGCCAAGCGCTTCAAAGGGTTTGTGAAATCACTCGCTGAGCGCGAGAGTGATCAATATGCACCGCTGCGTAATCTGGTCGGCCCCTATATTCTGCGACGTCTTAAAACCGATGCTTCAATCATTAACGACTTGCCGGAAAAGACCGAGGTGTCCGCATACTGTGGTCTGAGCAAAGTCCAGGCGGCGCAATACCAGCAGGCAGTGGCAGAGCTGGCAAAATCCATTGAAAATCAGGATGGCATGAAGCGGCGGGGGCTGGTACTCTCTTACCTGCTGCGTTTTAAACAGATCTGCAATCACCCTTCGCAATTGCTGGGGGATGATGAATATAAACCGCAGCACAGTGGTAAATTTCAGCGTCTGGCGGAGCTTTGTGAAGAGATTGCTTCACGTCAGGAAAAATTATTGGTATTTACCCAATTCCGTGAAATGACTGCGCCGTTGGCTGCTTTTTTGGCGCAGCAGTTTGGCCAGCCGGGCTTGGTATTACATGGTGGCACCCCGATTAAACAGCGACAAAAACGGGTTGAGCGTTTTCAGGATGAAGAGGGGCCGCCCTTCTTTATTTTGTCCCTCAAGGCAGGGGGAACCGGGCTTAACTTGACTCAGGCATCACACGTGATCCATTTTGATCGTTGGTGGAACCCGGCGGTGGAAAATCAGGCCACGGACCGCGCGTTTCGAATTGGCCAAAAAAGAAACGTGCTGGTGCATAAATTCGTTTGCCGGGGAACGGTGGAAGAGAAGATAGACGCCTTGATCAATGAGAAAACGGATCTCGCCAACGACGTATTGACTGGTGGTGCCGAGACACTGCTGACAGAGATGGATAACGAGGCATTACTTAATCTGGTTTCATTGGATATTGAGAAAACTCACGTTGGATAAAGGGAGATAATATGGCTTATTATGGTGAATGGGCGCCTTATGTGCCGGTAGCACAACGGCGTGCTAAGGCAGCCAAAGAGATGAAGAAACTCAGCAAACAGGGAATGAAAACTGAACCGATTGAGATTCAGGGGCTTAAGATCGTCAAAACCTTCTGGGGTAAAGCCTGGTGTGATCATCTGGAAAAATTCAGTGATTATGCCAACCGTTTGCCAAGGGGTCGAACCTATGTACGTAACGGCTCTGTGTGTCATCTTGCAATCTCGACGGGCAAAATAGCAGCCATCGTCAGTGGCTCCGAACTCTACAATATCAATATTACGATCAGCCCTCTCTCAGCAAACAAATGGAAAAACGTACGTAAACAGTGTGCCGGCCAGATCGGTTCCATGCTGGAGTTATTGCAGGGACGTTTTTCTGATAACGTCATGACGATAGTGACGGATCAACATAGCGGCCTGTTTCCCACGCCCAAAGAGATAAAGCTCGCCTGTGATTGCCCGGACTGGGCCGGAATGTGCAAACATCTTGCCGCTGTCCTGTATGGCGTCGGTGCCAGATTGGATGACCAGCCCGAACTGCTTTTTCTGCTGCGCAATGTTGATCATGAAGCGTTGATTACCACAGAACTGGATATACAGTCAGCTGTATCCGGAAAAGGCAGACGGCGTCGGTTGGCCGCCTCCGATCTTTCTGACGTGTTCGGCGTGGACATGGAAGAGTCCGTTAAACCCCGTCGTAAAAAAAGTGTCACTGGTAAAAATACAGCTGCAAATATAATTAAAAAAACAGCAATTAACAAGAAAGTTAAAAAGGTGGTTAAGAAAGCAATTAAAAAGAAAACCGTAGCAAAGAAAACCAAAAAAGCATTTATGGCCACAGCAACGGCCGTTGCCAGGTTACGGAAGCGATTTGGGATGACCGTACCTCAGTTTTCAAGCTTGCTTGGTGTGAGTCCGCCCACGGTGAATAGCTGGGAAAACAATAGTGGTAAGCTCAATCTGCGCCAACACTCCCTGGATGCGCTTATCCAAGCGGCAGAACTTACACCAGAGCAGGCCGTAAAAAAGTTAAAGCGTAACCGATGAGAATTGCTAGCCTGAATGACTCAAGTATTCGTAGCGAAATGGTTCAAGGATTCAGTTGAGTCTACTGCGAACGCCATAGCACAGCGTCTAAAAGTCTGTTACCTTCAGCGCTCTCGCTACGATTCAACTGATTAAGTTAGGATTATTGCTCAGAGTATTAAAGTATGTACACACACGACTGGGGTAAGAATTGGCAAATAAGCAAAGATGGTATACATCTTTCAAAAAAGATCACACCTGTATTTGAATTATATTTATCGGACTTAGCCGATAGTGGTGTATCAAAGAAGACATTTAACCGTCAGAAAAATGCATGTTATGCCTTAGGTAGTTACATTATTGGTGAAGTATACGGTTACGAAAATGATACTTTCTCTGAAACACAAACAGGCGTTGATATTTTGTTGCACTATATTGATCAATTTGAAGGGCCACTGGTATATCACGACAATGAGTTGTGGCAAAAAGAGCTTGATTCTGTGTGTAGGAAGCTATTTAAAACAATTCAACATTATTAGGGAAAGTGGAGAGAACGAAACGTGAATAGGATACTTGAACCTCTTGGTCTTTACCTGGTAGATTCACATTGCCATCTTGACTGCCTTACTCCGGATGCTTGGGAGGATGGGTTACAGGGTGCTCTTGCCGTCGCACAGCAGCAGGGGGTCGGGCACATGTTATGTGTGTCGATTGATATGGAGAATTTCCCCAAGGTACTGACTATTGCGCAACAATATGACTTTGTATCTGCATCCGTTGGCGTCCATCCGAATGTTCAGGGTGGGTATGAGCCTGATGCCGATGAGTTGGTGAAGCTTGCACAAGACCCAAATATTGTCGCCATCGGCGAAACCGGATTAGATTATTTTCGCAACGAGGGTGATTTAGACTGGCAGCGGGAACGATTTCGGCAACATATTAGTGCGGCAAAGCAATGTGGTAAACCGCTTATTATCCATAACCGGGAGTCCACAGAGGATTGCTTAACGCTGTTAGAAGAACAAGGTGCTGACGAGGTCGGTGGAGTGATGCATTGTTTTGTCGAAAATTGGGAGATTGCCAAACGGGCTATGGATTTAAATTTTTATATTTCTTTTTCGGGTATCGTGACCTTTAAATCAGCTCAAGCACTCAAAGAAGTCGTTAAGCGTATGCCTCATGACCGAATATTGGTTGAAACTGATTCACCTTATTTGGCGCCTGTCCCTCACCGTGGTAAACAGAATCAGCCTGCTTATGTACGGTATGTGGCTGACTGTATTGCTGAATTGCGTGGTGTTGAAACTGAGGACGTTGTGCGACAAACGACTCAGAATTTTTTTACGTTATTTAAGCAAGCTAAACCAAGGTGTATTAATGGTTTAGATTCATTACAGACTATTGAGCCTGGTTAATATCAATATGCATTATTTTGTATTTGCCTGTCAGTAGCCCCTGCACCTAAGGAACGTCAACGCCTTCATGGTGTAACATTCGTATTAGTTCGATAAGTGGAAGTCCGATAAGCGCATTGGGGTCGTCGCCCGATAATTTTTCAAATAAACTGATACCGAAACCTTCTGATTTAAAACTACCGGCACAATTATAGGGCTTGTCTTTTTTAAGGTAGCGTTCTATTTGTGTTTTCGATAAATTACGAAAATAGACTGAAAAAGGTACACAGGTGATTTGAGTTTGACCTGTACGGCTATTGAGCAGGCAAAGGCCGGTTACAAAATCCACGCGTTTACCAGAGGTCTGTTGCAGTTGAGAAACTGCATTGTCATGGTTGAGCGGTTTTCCGATTATTTGGCCTGCGAGTATAGCGACTTGATCGGAACCGATGATAAGGGCATCATTGTATTGCTTCGAAACGATATTGGCTTTTGCTTTTGAGAGACGAGCGACGAGTTCATTTGGGCTTTCGTCCGACAATGGTGTCTCGTCAATGTTTGGAGCTTGCGTCTCGAAGGGGAGTTCCAGCTTGCGCAGAAGGGTTTGCCGGAAGGGTGATGTTGAAGCTAACACGAGTTTAATCATAAGTAAGTTGACCTGAAATGTATTAATATTTTTAAAAAAATTTGATAAAAATCAAACTGATAAACAATTAAGTCAATGTAGTATATTAGCTGGTATTTTGTTAGGTCATTGACATAAAAGCTGACTAGTGACATAACTAGTGCTACAGGCACAAGACGGAGTCAATGTATTTAATCCTGTATTTGTCGCTATTAGAATATACACTAGATCGTATGTTCACAAATGTGGTAACACTTTTGTACGTTATCTTGCTAGAATTTTATTTGTGCTTTTATAACGAATAGCGCGGGCAAGTATTATGGGTTGCCGCAATTGATAATTGTAAGCATGATCGCCGCCGTATACTGTAAACTGTTGTAATTATAATTGTAATCACTCTGGCATTGTAACCACTATGACTAAGTCAATCACATTAAACTGGACTGTTTTTATATCGGCTGTGTTGTTGTTGATCTCAGTCTTTGATGTATCTGCTGCTTGCACGTATAGCGAGGCAAGGATAGCCTTGAATAATGGAAATCTGATACGTGGTCAGGCATTAATGAAAATAGCGGCAAGGGATGGAGACTTGCGTGCTATGCAATATGTTGCATCGTTCGAATATTCTGAACGGTTGAAAGTCTCTCAAGCAACATTGAGTCTCAACAAAAGTGGCTTAAGCTTGCATCGTTCCGATAACGCGATCGTTGACGTTGCTGGTAAAGTAGTTGCATCAGTATTTAATCTCGAAAAAATGGATTAACGTCAAGGTAACGATAAGCTGCAAGTCAGGGATGCTGCAACGCCAATGCAAGAAGTAAATTAAACCCAGCACATATTACTGTTAGCGTTTCAGGCCGTGACAAACGTATGCGGTTTGTTTGCGTGGATCCGTTTTTGCGTTTTTTCAACCTCAATTCATCAGTTGAACGCTTAAAATAAGTTTCACTAAACGTCTGAAACAATTGTAATTAGGGTGTTTTTACCCGTCTTACTCAATGAGTAACTGATGTTGCGCAGGTCTCAGCCAGAATGCGGGTTGTGGCGTCACGTAAAAGCTGCAAGTCATTGATTCATTATTACGAGTGCGTAATATCAGTGAGTCAGTATGTTACGGCCGGTGGAGCACGTTTTTATCGTGAAAAATGCACTTTACATACCGGCTAGCTGATGGTTTTAGGGTTAACGCATAAGTGTTTTTGTGGGTGATGTTTTTTGTCCACTGAACACGCCGGTAACATTATTACTGTCAAGAATTGTTGTAAGCGTACGATAATCAACCTAATACAAGTGTTGAACCCACTGCGCACGCCATGGCACGGAATTTAACCGGTTTGGAGCATGTGGGCAGTGCTTCTGTGCCGACTGTTGGCGCTCTCGCGACGGTTCAGGTGATTAATTTGGGGTCAATGGTATCGCTAAGCAATAGATGATTTTTTTGCACTAATTTCGATCCTATTAATAATAATGGTGTAAATCAATGGCGACTTCCGCTCATATAATACTAAAAAACATTAGCAAATATTACACGGAAGGTGACCAAGAGAGGTTGGTGTTTAAAGATGTGAATTTAGAGATTCATGCAGGCGAATTTGTGGTTTTATTTGGTCGGAGCGGGTCTGGAAAATCAACATTATTAAATATCTTGAGTGGAATTGATCAGCCTGATTCCGGTCAAGTCGTGATTAACAGTACTGATCTGACGAATCTCTCTGAGCAGGAGCGTACGCTATTTCGTCGCCAACATATTGGTTTTATTTTTCAACTGTTCAATTTAATTCCCACGCTGACAGTGCTAGAAAATGTGCTGTTACCTTTGGAACTCACCGGTAAACTTAAAAAAAACCATCACGAGCACGTCTCTAAATTGCTAAGTGCGGTGCGTTTATCTGACCGAATCACTAGCTTTCCCGATAAACTTTCAGGTGGTGAGCAGCAGCGTGTAGCAATATTGCGGGCTTTAATACACAAGCCATTGTTGTTGTTGGCCGACGAACCCACTGGCAATCTGGATTCCGATACCAGTAAACAAGTACTAAATTTAATGACCACCCTGGTGAGAAAGGAAGGTAAGACCTTGGTGTTAGTTACTCACAGCCAGGAAGTGGCCCAATTGGCAGATCGTATATTTGTGTTTCGTAAAGGTCAGCTGATTGAACAGCAAGCCCGGGGTAGAGCAGGGTGATATTATGGAAAATCACATGGAGGCATTATTTACATCATCCCTGGCAAATATTTCTCTCATTTGTCGGTATTACTCTCGGTGTTGCAATGGTTGTTGCTATTGACCTATGTAATACCAGTGTACACAAAGCGATTGAAGTCTCAATAAATGCCATTACCGGTAAGGCAACTCACCAAATAATTGGCGGTCCGAATGGTGTTCCCGAAGATCTCTATATAAAACTACGAAAAGACTTAGGTATCTATGAAATTGCACCCGTTGTAGAAGGGTATGCAACGTTAATAAGCAGTAAAGTGATTAACCAACAGGATTCCGTTTTTCAATTAATAGGGTCAGATATTTTTGCGGAAAAGCAATTTCGGGATCACTTGTTTAATACCATCAATTCGATGGATATCACTCAACTGTTAAACGAACCCAACGCCGCGGTTATTGCGAAATCCACCGCAGATCGCTTGAATCTAAGGTTAGGTGAAGAATTACTCTTTATCGTTGGAGCGAAACAACGAACGTTTCACATTATTGCATTAATAAACGATAGCGATATAAATACTCAGCAGGCAGTTGGTTCGATGATATTTGTTGATATTGCCACTGCGCAAGAAGTATTGGAAATGCATGATTTTCTGACGCATGTGGATTTGATTATTGATGATTCACCGGCAGGAATGCGGCGTTTGGAAGAAATCAAAGCGTTTTTACCTGATAATTTGGATATTGTCTCAGCAAAAAACCGAAGTCATGCATTGTCGCAAATGACCAAGGCATTCGAGGCTAATTTAACGGCATTAAGTTTTTTAGCTTTGATCGTTGGGATGTTTTTAATCTACAACACGATGACGTTCTCAGTGGTGCTACGGCGACAGGTGATTGGTACGTTACGAGCGATCGGTGTAACACGGGGTGAAATATTTTGGTCTATTTTCAATGAATCATTGCTGATCGGTATTGGCGCCACTTGGCTAGGTATTTATTTTGGTATTTTGCTGGCCGATGGCCTGTTAGGTTTGGTTACGCGGACAATTAACGACTTGTATTTTGTGTTAAATGTACAAGTGTTGACAATTACATATACATCGATCGGTAAAGGGTTTTTGCTCGGTGTGTTGGCCACAGCGGGTGCGGTATTATTACCGGCATATGAGGCAACTAAATCAACACCGCGAACCTCGCTTACACGTTCCACCATTGAGGAAAAATACCGTAAATCCTTTCGTTGGTTTGGCTGGTTGGGTGTATTTTTTATTTTTGTGGGAGTATTAACACTTTTCATTCCTACGGAGTTGTTGGTCATAAGCTTTGTCGGTGTATTTGCAATTATGTTGGGGTTTACATTGTTTGTCCCAAAACTGACCTTAGTATTGGTTAATGCTTTTGTACCGATTCACCATAAAATATTAGGTACACTAGGTAATATTGCTGCGCGTGGCGTGACCGCTTCCTTAAGTAGAACAAGCATTGCCATTGCATCTTTGGCAGTTGCGATAGCAACAACGATTGGTGTTGCTATCATGATTGACAGCTTTCGTGGTTCGGTGGCGGGTTGGCTTGATAACACTTTAAGGGCGGATATTTTTATTACCGCACCGGGTGTTGGGTCAAGTCAGTTTCCGGCGAAGCTGGCACCGAAATGGGTTGTACGTTTTAAACAGTTACCGGAAGTAAAAGCCATCAGTATTGTGCATAACTTACAGCTGCAAGCCCCAAAGGGTATGACAGAATTAAACGTCGTTGATATTCCAGAAATATTTTTCTCCAAATTTGATTTGCGAGGTGATGGTGATTATGCTAATGCAAAACGGGCATTTTTTGAAGAGGATGGCTTGTTGTTGTCGGAGCCTTATGCTTACAGGCATGGTTTAAAAGTTGGGAATATGTTGGTATTGCCAACGGATAAAGGGCTGAAGAGTTTTAAAATTGTCGGTATTTATGTGGATTATGGTTCGGAACAGGGTGTTGTTACTATAAATCGAGATGCCTACAAGCGTTATTGGGATGATAATAGTATTACATCGTTAGGAATTCATACCGTTGCCGGTACTAATAATGAACTATTTGTCGATGTGTTAAAAGCGGTTGTGGCTGACTATAAAGCAATAAGCAAGGTAGCAGATGATGAGCAGAGTTTATTAATTCATTCACAAAGTTCAATTCGGGATGCTTCGATTAGTGTGTTTGACCGAGCATTTGTTGTTACCGAGGTTTTGCGTCTATTGGCAATATTTGTCGCTTTTGTTGGAATTGTGAGTGCGTTGATGGCGCTACAGTTTGAACGTAAGGCTGAAATTGCACTGTATCGAGCGCTTGGTTTAACGCCACAGGAAGTTTGGCTGGTCATTAGTGGGGAGACAGGGTTGATCGGGATGATCGCCGGATTGTTGGCAATGCCACTTGGCATTATATTGGCTTTAGTGCTTATTTTCGTTATCAATCGTCGTTCATTTGGTTGGTCCATGGATATTATATTGGACCCCATGTTGCTTTTTCAGTCTTTATTGCTGGCAATTACAGCAGCCTTAATTGCGGGTGTTATACCCGCAATTAAGATGTCCCGAAGCAATCCATCTGCTGCATTGCGTGAGGAATAAAGATGAAGTGTGTTAATGGATTGGCAGGGGGGTTGGTGCTAGTGATTATTTTAGCGGGCTGTGATCCATTTAAGCAAAATAAGAATCAGAAAGTTCCTTTTTTTACTCAGGTGTTCGGTGCAGGAGCAATCTGGAATTTCCAGCAGGCTTATCGTCCGCATAAGTTTTCTTTTCCAGAGGATTATGCTGCCCACCCTGGGTTCCGGCATGAATGGTGGCATTTCAGCGGTAATGTGGATACCACGACAGGCCAACGTTTTGGTTACGAGTTAACGATTTTCCGTGTTGCATTAAGCGCGCAAACAGAGGGTAAAGCTGCATCGGCGGCCAGTTTTCAGATAGCTGAAAACACGTCAGACTGGCGTAGTGATCATTCATATATTGCTCATTTTACATTAACGGATATTGCAAACGAGACGTTTTATTACAGTGAACGGATTAGTCGTGATGCGATGGGGTTGGCGGGAGCCGGTGTTTATTTTAAGGAGCAGCAGGATAATGATTCCATTAACTTGAGGGTTTGGTTGGCCGATTGGGGGGTCGAATCCGTGGGTGATGAAATATTTCCACTACGATTGTTTGCTAAGGACAAGACATTTAGTATCGATTTAGTGTTACAGAATGAAAAACCCGTAGTATTACAGGGGAACGCTGGTCTATGGCAAAAAGGTAAAATGCCGGGGAATGCGGCTTATTATTATTCTATTACACGTATCTCTACGGTTGGGATAGTGGGTGTAGGCACGAAAACATATTCAGTGGCTGGCGATAGTTGGTTTGATCGTGAATGGTCCACTACTCAATTGGACGAAGGGCAGCCCAGTCGGGATTGGTTTCGATTGCAATTATCCGATAAACGGGAAATTATGTTTTATGCATCACGGCAGGGCGATAACAGTATCGGTGAGTACAGTATTGGCAGCATTGTTGCTGCGAATGGTGAATCACAGACATTATCACCCGATCAGGTGGAAATAAGGGTTATTCGCCACTGGAACAGCCCGCATTCCAATATTGCGTATCCGTCTGCCTGGAAGATTAGCATTCCTTCAGAATCACTGGTGTTGCAGGTTACGTCGATGATTGCCGATCAGGAATTAAATCTATCCTCACAAGCCTGGAGAGGGGCTGTAAAGGTATCTGGTAAGCAAAAGTCAACGGGAAGCATTATTACGGGCTATGGCCACGTTGAGTTGGCTGGCTACGCCCCCGACCGTTAAGTGTTTTTTTGACTTGACGCTATAGGCTTGGCGCGGGAAGTTTTGGCACTGAATTACTGGTAATGGAAATAGCTTCCAAAACGCTTTTACCTTCGCGTTCCAATTGGTATTGGTCAATTTTCTGGTCGTTTTTCAGTTCACTAAACCAACGGCGTTTTTTGGCTTTTTGCAAAAATTTAATGGCTCCTTTATCGCCATTATCAGCGGCACGTTTTAGCCACTTAATGCCAACTCTAACATCATATTGATTTATGCCAGTGGTGACATAGTGTAAACCGAGTAAAAACTGCCCAGAGGGACTGTTGTTTTCCGCTGCTCGCATATACCAGTTAGAGGCTTCATCGATGTTTTTCTTTACACCCCAGCCATTTGCGTACGAAAGGCCAACAAATACTTGAGCTTCGGGCTGGCCTTCTTCGGCTAAGTTCTGCCATATCTGTAATGCTTTCGTGTAATTACCTTGATTGAAAAACGACTGACCCTCTGAGAGCGAGTCTAAATTTTCGGCATAACTAACTGAAACAATAAAAAAAAGTGCTGCTATCGTTACCAGGGATCTGGCTAGATGAAAATTTATAAACATATTACTTCTCCGATACTCATTGCAATATACTCCATTACCTAGAAAAATAACACCGTGAATTTACTCACAATACTTAAGCTGTTTGTTAGCCGCTAAATAAATAAGAGAATATAATATCGCAATATTCCCACGTTATCGTTTTAACTTCAAATACTTAGGGGGTGTTATTTGAGCAGTATCGAGAAATTACTTCGAATTATGAAACACTTACGTGATCCCTCGACGGGTTGCCCTTGGGATTTGCAACAATCCTTTGCAACTATAGCGCCATATACTGTTGAAGAAGCCTACGAAGTTTTAGACGCTATTCTTCGTGATGATATGCCGGACTTGCAAAGTGAGTTAGGTGATCTGCTGTTCCAAGTTGTGTTTCATGCTCAATTAGCAGCTGAACAAGGGTTTTTTCAGTTCGACGATGTGGTAATCGGTATCGCTGACAAACTGGAGCGTCGTCATCCGCATGTGTTTGGCGATAATAAAATAGATAATACAGAAACACAGACGCAAGCCTGGGAAAAACTCAAAGCAATTGAACGTTTACAAAAACACAATCAAATCAATTTAGCATCTGATATAAGCCAAGCTAACATAAACCATAGTGCATTAGATGGTGTGGCGGTGGCATTGCCCGCATTGATCAGAGCGGTGAAACTACAAAAACGAGCTGCAAGTGTAGGTTTCGACTGGCCATCGATTGAACCTGTGTTCGATAAGGTGCTTGAGGAATTAGACGAAGTTAGACAGGAAGTGAACGAAAACCAGAATATGGAACGCATTGAAGATGAAATTGGAGACTTGTTTTTCGCCGTTACCAATTTGGCGAGGCATGCCAATGTTGATCCTGAAACTGCAATTCGAAAAGCAAACAACAAATTTACCCGGCGTTTTCAGGCAGTAGAGATGCTTATCGATGAACAAAGTGCGTGCATAGAGAATCTGTCCTCCCAAGAATTAGAGCGTTTGTACCAAAAGGTAAAAAAGATGGAAACAAAAACAAGCTAGCAGGTTGATGGCGTTTGAATTTCATTGCTGCTGAACGATAGCGCTGGTTTTAGGCGCAACGGGCATGACAACCAAGCATCAATAAATAAATATATAATATTTATATTCGGAGGTGAGAAAGTTGATTAGGTGGGATAAGCAGTGGCTGCTTGTGGTAAGGGTAGGGATGGGACTGCTATTAGCGTTTATTGTGGGCTGTGTGCAACACGGTTCTCAAACACTAAAAACACTCCCATTTCAAATAACGGAAACGACCATTGGCCGTGTGCATCAGGCTTTCCAGGCAGGAGACTTAAATTGTCAACAATTGGTTGAGGCTTATATTGGCCGGATACACCAATATGACCAAACGACAAAGCTAAATGCGATTGTGTTGATTAATCCCAATGCGCAGCAACGCGCAACAGTCCTGGACGAAGAGTTTCGGTCTACGCAACAATTAAGGGCGTTACACTGTGTGCCGGTAATACTGAAAGATAATTATGATACTGCTGATATGCCTACCACTGGTGGCTCTATTGTGCTTAAAGAATCATTACCGCCTGATGACGCTTATATGGTTAAAAAGCTTCGGCAAGCGGGCGCCATCATTCTGGCAAAATCGAATATGGCCGAATGGGCATTCAGTCCATATTTTACTGTTAGCTCTACCTCAGGTGAAACGTTAAATCCTTATGACTTGACGCGAGTACCGGCAGGTTCTAGTGGTGGTACTGCCGCTGCGGTCGCTGCGAATCTGGGGCTGGTGGGTATGGGTACTGATACAGGAAACTCAATCAGAGGACCAGCATCCCATACCGCCCTTGTTGGAATACGATCAACAATCGGTGTTACCAGTCGTGATGGTATTATCCCGTTACTGCTGAACCGCGACATAGCTGGGCCAATGACAAGAACTGTTGAGGATGCTGCTCGTATTTTTAATGTTATCTCCGGTTATGATCCAGCGGACCCAGTGACGATTGCAAGCAAAGGCCGACTTCCCTACGACTATACCGAATATTTGAAATCCAATGGTTTAAAGGGGGTGCGAATCGGAGTGTTGCGAAGCCTCATCAATACGCCGACTGCTGATCCGGAAGTTGTGGAAATAATGCAGCAAGCGATTGCTGATATTAAAAAACTAGGGGCGCAGATTGTCGATCCTTTTATCGTACCAAATCTACAACAACTTACGAGAGCAACGGGGTTTTGCAGCCGCTTTCGCTACGATATAAACAACTATTTTTTGTCATTGACTACCAATGTATCGACAATAAAATTGCAAGACATCATGGTGTCAAAACGTTATCATGAGTCCAGCGAGTCAGGAATGAAATGGGCAATGTCTGTTAATGTTGCGCCAGAGAGACAAAAACCCCCCTGTGTTGATGTTGAGGGAGATCCGCGGCGTGTTGCGCTGCTTAATGCAGTTGTTGCCGCGATGGTGCAGCATCAGGTTGATGCTGTGGTCTATCCTACCTGGAATAACCCACCCCGAAAAGTGGGTGATCTGGACTCGCCACACGGTAATAATAGCCCGATAATCGCACCCCATAGTGGTCAACCCGCGATAACAGTACCGATGGGGTTTACCAAAGAGGGGTTGCCAGTGGGCTTGCAAATTCTTGGTAAACCCTTTTCGGAGTCTCGTTTATTTCAGTTTGCATATTCGTATGAGCAATCGACCTTACACAGAAAGCCGCCAGCATTATTTAAATAGTGTAGTGCTAAAAATAATAAATTTATTGCGATATTGATAACATCAATGACTCATCGTTTAATTAATACAGCTTATACCAGTAGGTCTTGTTGGGATCATCACAGGGTGTTTGCTGTACGAATGTTATTAGCAAGCGTTATCATATTTGGTTTGCTGGCATGCACTAGTGTTACAGAGAAATTGCCCGTTGATGACAAGATAATCGCTGCATCGCTCATTGGTACCTGGGTGGCTGAAGCCAGTGACAAAAACGCATTGCCCGGGATTTCAAATTATCGTGGCAATGGCCGTTTGGAATATGTTGGGTTTCAGACATCAAAATGTGTAACCCCTAACGTCCTGGTAAAAGCACGCTGGCGTGTACAGAACAGGTTTCTTATTATCGTGGTTCAGGATAGTACAAACCATGATTGGTACCCGCCTGGGTTGATTGTGGAAGATCAAATAATAGAAATCAGCAATGATCGTATGGTTTTAGAAAATAGTCTGGGTGATTTGGAATATAGGCTCAGGAATCTTCGTTGTTCAGTAAAAGGTACACATTGATAACACAATTAATGAAAGCATGTGATGTAATGCATGTCGTCACAAAAACTGTAACATATTAGTTTCTGATCGTCACACGTAATGTGTAAAAAGCTAATGAGGGGACTGTGCGTTATTTTGAACGAAAGTGTTGAAAATATACCTAAATCCTAAACGCCACGGGTATATATGTTACAAAGGGTTAATAAGCATTGCAGGGAGAAAATTGAAAGTGAAATATATCGTATTGCTATTATTTATTATATTTGTATCCACCGTTGTTTTGGCGGATTCAGCTAATGAAAAGGTTGTTATGAAACGCTACAGTGCCATTCCAAGTAATACTATAAACTGGGGCTCAGGTGGTTTGCCTCAAAAGCTGGAATTTAAATTTGATAATGCCAGTATATGGTTGCGCCAAAATGGCGATATGGGGCTTGAGGCAGAGGTGAAGCATGGATGGTTAATGTGCGGGACATATGAGATCGCTGCTCGGTTTGGTGTGGGGCAGCCTGCGTGCACCAATGTTTCCTGGATTTCACAACCGTCTTATGTCAGTTCCCACAAACAATGTAATAACGCTTGGATGGTGCATAGTGGGTATGCGAGTGTACCTGCGATCAGTGATGATTTCGAAAACGTCAGCTGTGCTCAACTCGTTATTAAATGTACTGGAAAATGTCAATAATGGAATAGGACGGAGCGTTATCATTTCCCTGTTAGACGCGTGTTCGAAGGTATAGTGAGCCTAGACCGAGAAAGCGCACAACACACAGATGGTTTTTCCCGCAGGTGCTTTCCAAATCCGATATCATGGCATTGCTGTGCTTCGACAAGGAGGCTTGGCAACAAGTGCGTAGCAATAAACTGAATCTTCGTTCTATTCAATACACGACACTATACCCATAGCATTTAAGGTTTCGGCATTCATTGTACGCTCTCTTTATTCCATGGCGGTGTTAAAATTCCTCACAATAGAGAGTGGCTCATTCGTCATTTCGCTTTGCTTAAAGAAGCTACTTTCGCCTAAAAGCGCCTACTTTTGGTGATACCATGAAAGGAATATGACGTACACTGAGCACTTAAATCTCAGCGGGTATCGTTAGCATTTATATTCTTTTTTTTATAGCCTCTTGTTATTTCGAAAACAGCGATTGCACATGCCGTAGCTACGTTCATTGATGAATTAATACCTAGCATTGGAATGTGAATACTGTTATTTGAGAGCCTTAGCAACGACGGTTTTATTCCTTGTTTCTCTGATCCAGCAATGAGACAAATTTTTTCATAATTTGAATACTTTAGGGTAACAAGGTCCAGACTTTGTGTGGTGATTTCGAGTGCAATTATGGTGTAATGATCTGCTTTTAGTTGAGTTAGGGTTTGTTCCGCACTTTTGACATAATGGTAGGTCATTGACTTTTCAGTTGACCGGGATGTTTTGGTGATTTTTTTATTAGGTGGGACTGGTGTGCTGCCGCATAAATAAAGTTCTGTTACTCCTAGTGCATCACTAATGCGAAATATACTTCCGACATTTAATGGGTTTTCAAAATCATCCAGAAGCAAACATAGGGGGAATTTAAGATTGCTGTTGGTATGCGATTCATGCAGCAATTGTTGGTTGTTGTTTTTTGTCACTGTAATACTCTCTTGATACGGATTTTGATACGAGTGTCTGAAATATGCAGGGCTCGGAAATGATAACCTTGCAGTTTATTACGTTATTTTATGTTTCGTATAATAACCGCGATGGTTTAGGATTTCACGAAATACTATTGAGTAATATAAAATTATTGTTGTTATATTTTGTCTGTATTAAGGTGCGTTAAAATAGCTAAGAATATAGTTTTTTATCTTGAAAAGGTTTAAAGCCTCACCATGTTGTTCACTGCTTAATTTCCGTTGAGCGTAGGTTTAACCCATAGGTTATTTCTTTACAGTGGTTTTTGCGTTATTCGTTTAGACATGGTGTATTTTTCCTAAATTTCTATGTGTAAAACCCAACACTAATTAAGGATGTTAAATGTTTGCAAAGCATTTATTTTCAACTGATAATATAATGCTTAGGTATTATTAACAGATTGTAACCTTACTTTTTTAATGAAATAAGAACGTGCGTGTAATCACTTTTTTATTTGGCACTCAGGTTTAGTTCGTAGGCGCCGCAGGCGAAGACGGGCTGAAGATGACGAGTCCAAGTCAAGGATGAGGGAGGTAGGGGCGAGTCTGGAACAGAAGCCGAGATGCAAAATGTGGGAGTTATTGCGTACATGTTCTAAGTGTGCATAACAGTAGTATGCATAGAATAGAACATCGGTTTTAGTTGCAATGCATAACTAATGTTGCTATTGAAACTGGAATAGCCCGAGTACTTTAATGATGATTGAAAAACTAGCGAGAATTGTTACTTCTATTTTACCAGTGGAAAAGCATAGAACCGGCAGCTGTAACAATTGTGGTGAATGTTGTAAGTTACCCTTTAAATGTATGTTTCTCAAGGTTAAGCTTGATGGTGAAAGTTATTGTTCGGCATATAAATTTAGGCCACCAAACTGTCGAAAATTCCCCAGGACCGAGTCTCAGATAAAGCCTGTGCTGACTAAATGCGGTTACTCATTTAAAAACAACCACGATCGTGAACTTTAATTAAGCGGTAACAGGTGAAACAAACGGGTATGATCTTGATGAAATGCCCCGAAAGCGATTAATAGCTGTTTTCGCGTCTTTACGTATCTATACCCAAAGCGTTTAATATTTCGGGTAAATTGCACACCCTATTTCATTCATCGCGGCGTTGAAATTCCTTGCAATAGAACGACTATTACGCGTCATTTCGCCTTGCCTAAAAGCGCCTACCTTTGCTGCTATGAATAAAATAGGACGCACACTTTACATCGAAACCTCAAATGCTATGGGTATATTTTTAACGCTTCCGTCAGTAGTCTGGCGTAAGCGTTAAAAAAAGCCCATTCGTCTTCTACTGCTTGTGCATTATAGGTTTCTGGTTTTAAGTAAAAAATATCGCTAATGTCATGGATCATTGCCAAATGGACAGCGGACCCTGGCATTGCTGCCAATGCTTCGGTGGCTTCCGATTTTTGTTTAAACGGGGTGTCTATTTTTAACTCGGTTGCAATGCGGCGCAACTGACTGAATTTAAGGACTCCAAGACGGTCTTTTAAAGGAATTTTTCTGCCTCTGATGGCAATGCCGGTTTCGACCAGTGATTCAAGTTTCTTTCGGTGCTGGTGATCTGGTGGGATATGCAACGTTATTGGTTTTTCTTCACCGAGTTGGGTGTAGGCCCGGAAATTGTCGAAGAAATTTTCACCACCGAATTTGCAAATTAGCTCATCAGTGATAACCCGAAATGTTTTTACGGTATCTTCAATCAGGTATTTTAATTCAGTTTGGGTAACAACATTGATGTCAAGATATTGCGGTGTGTTTTGGAAGTCTAATTTTTTCATGGCATCGATCTTTTCGGTTTCGGATGCCTCGTTGGACGGTTTGCCCAGCAATACAAAATATTGTGACCTTAATTCAGAGAAATAATTGTCGAGTTCTGGGAATTCCGGACAACGTTTTGTAAAAAAATAAGCCAATTTTATCGTGTTTTGTTGCTCGATAATTTCATGCATTTCCTGCATGAGTGTATCGCTGAGTCCGATGACATGTAAGCCCGGGGCGATTTCATTTCCTTTTGGTTCGGCTTTGCGGGAAGGGGGCGTAGATTCCGCCAGCGATGCTGACGCCTTTGCGAGAATTTTGCCCAATAGCCACAATACGATTATCGCTGCTATAACAAAAAAAAGCGGGGTTTGGTTTTCCATTACAAGCTGAAACCTTAACTAATTTTGCTGCTCAACTGCCAATGACGTGCTTGTATAATAAGCAATTAATGCCGATGAAAATAAATTTAGTCTGATAGTGTTTAAATAACAATAGGTTACATCGTATTTTTTAGCATATAGGCTACTTTGCAGAGCACATGGTACAACGTGACTGTGTTATTACATCATATTGTCGTCAAAAGAGGCTACATATTTAGCTAAAATTATCGACAAGTGGTGCGAAATTGCATGGCTTGCCTTTGATACGACGAGCTATGCCGTTGCCGAGCAAAGCTACTTTCCATTACTGGCGGGGTGTCGATATCCCACATTGTTGAAATACTTGAATCTGCGTTACTCGTTCCGCATCCTATCTTTTTCTTCGCCTCCATCTACTAACAACAGGTTCTTTCGGAAGATTGAAAATATTCGAAAAAATCTTGTATTTATAGTGTATTAGGTGTTTGTCGTCGATATCAATTGATATATGGATTTAACTTAAGTAAAGCAATTCGGCACCGATGTTAATGCAGGGGGAGGGGGTTGCTTTTTCAGTCCTGTGGCGTTGTCAGTCGCTTGTGATGCGCAAAAATACGGTTTAACGCAGTACATGGAACGGAAAAGGTATGTAATCAGCACCTAAACTTAAAATACAAATGGTATTTAACACCATGAAAGTAAAAAAATTTATAACATTATCAGTGTAGATTAACAATTATCGCTGTGTACCCAAGACCTATAATGGATTCCTGCAGATAGCCGAAATATGAAAAAACAAACCGATGTTATTGTAGGAATAAAACCGTTTCGTCCGTTACCTTGGCTGATACTGGTGCTGTTATTGACTTTTTTTTGGGGTTATAGCGATGCGGCAATTCTCGCGAGGTCTGGCAAACAAACCATTAAAGCGCTTTATATTCCCCTAGCTGATCATTATGCTGCCTTGGTCGCTTATGAAAAGTACCGTCATAAAATGAAACAAGCTGATTTTCAGATTGAACAGATGAAGAACTGGGATTTATTAAGAGCCTATTTTCAGTCTGGTGACGTTGATATGGCCTATGTAATGAGCCCCTTGGCCATGGATATGTTTAATGAAAAACCCCATTTTCGTTGGGTGGGGTTGATGCACCGAGACGGTAATGCTCTGGCCATTAACGATTTGTTAAACAAAGAGGTAAAGTTACCACCGGGGCGAAAAGGCCGCAAACCTGACGCTAAAGTAGCTGTTGCATTGAAAAAAATTTATCAACAAAACAGTCGTTCAACCGAAATTGGCATGCCCCATTTATTGGCCACTCATACTGTCGTGTTATATCGCTATCTTAAAGAACAAGGTTTGCGGTTGAGTCTCACGCCCAACGCCGATGCCGAGGTATTGGTGATTGGTGTGCCTCCGCCTAAATCCCCAGCCTTTCTTAAAAGTAAAAGCAATCGTGCGTTACCTGCTGCTTTTGAGCAATCGTTACCCTGGGCCGATGTGGTGGAGACGAGTGGTTTTGGTCATGTGGCCTGGTATTCCAAAGATGTTATGCCTTGGCAGCATGGCCACGTAGAATGCATTGCACTGGCGACCGATAAAGCTATCGCCGGTAAGTTTGATGCAGTTAAGGAAGTGATGGCTTACATTCATAAGGCTGGCGAGGATATTGAACAAGCTAGAAGCGCAGGTGGTGAAAAGCTGGATGCCATCGTCAGGATCGTGCGTAAACATATACCAGCGCATACTTATGAGGCCATTATTGCCAGTCTTAGCCCAGAACTACGCGTGATTAATTATCAATATTTGGATGTCGATAAAGCGGGGTTAAAGCAAATCATGGACTTGGCGGTGGAAGGTGGTATTCTGAAACGGCCAGTGGATATCGATAACTTTTCAGATACACGCTTTGGTCGTGAATAGCGCAAGTGATATAGCACTCATGCTATGAAAGTAGATATAGCCGCAAACGGTGATGCTCCTGTCGCGAAAAAATACGCGTCCCTCCGTCGTCATCTGGTGTTGTGGTTTTTATTGTTATCGTTATTGCCGTTGATGATTGTATCCTGGGTAAGTTATCAAACGGGTACGGCCAGCCTCACTCAGTCAGCGGAAGATAAATTGCAGCAATCTGCATCCTTGAATGTGCAATTCATCAATACTTTTTTCCATTATCGCTTTATGGATCTTAGTAGGCAGGCTGAGTCGCAGAATAATGCTCGTTTCCTAATGTCATTGCAGCGAGCCTGGCAGTCCAGTAATAAAACGCTGGACACATTTGTGAAGAGTTACACCTGGGCATCGTTAGTTGATGGTACTCAAAATGATCTTATCAATCTGAGTCGTCGCTATGATTACACCTATGATTTGATTCTGATCGACAACGACGGCAATATTTTGTTCAGCGTTGCCCGTGAGTCTGATTTGGGGACTAACTTGCTAGATGGTCCTTATGCGAATACACGGTTTGCACAGAGTGTTAAAGTAACTCTGGCAACGGGGCAGTCAATGTTTTCCGACCTGGAACGTTATGCGCCTTCTGGTAATATGATAACCGGGTTTCTCACGGCGCCGTTATTGGATGAGTTCGGCGGAAAGTTGGGTGTTTTTGCCATCCAGATTCGCTTTGACCGTATTCCTAAATCATTAAATCAAGGGATAAATACCAGCAGTTCATTAATCCATTATTTAGTGGGCAATGACGGTAGGCTGCGTACCGCAATTAATGACAGGCAAGATGATGTATTGAACCGTGAAATCGATACGGAACAGTACTGGCATTGGTATACCAAACATGGTAGTCACGACAAAGCATCTAACGATCAGGAGCAGGCGGCTTTCTTCTACCGGGGGCCTAATGGAAATCAAGTGATTGGTATTCATCATACGCTACAATTGTCGGGCGTTAAGTGGGTATTGATCAGTGAAATCAATGAAGATGAGGCGCTGACTGAAGTCACCGATTTAGCTAAAGTGACGTTGGTGTTAGTCTGCTTCACAATTATTATTGTGGTGCTGTTAGCCATTTTTCAGGCACGGCGTATTACCAAGCCTATTGCAAGCCTCGTTGATGCCAGTATGGCAGTTGCTGCAGGCGAAAGGGGACAGTGGGTTGATGTCATTGCCACCAATGAAATTGGGCAATTGGCGGAAGCCTTTAACCATATGCTGAGAATGTCGCAAAGGCATGAGCAGGCTCTGGAACAATCCAGTAAAAAAGCACAACAAGCACTTGCCGATTTAGCCGAGCAAAAATTTGCCTTGGATCAACACGCTATTGTTGCTATTACCGATGTGGAGGGTAATATCACTTTTTGCAATGATAAATTTTGTGAAATCAGTGGTTATAGCCGTGAAAAATTGATGGGGGAAAATCATCGCCTGCTTAATTCAGGATGCCATGACAGGGATTTTTTTCGCCAGATGTATCGCCGCATTGCTGCAGGACATGTCTGGCACGACGAAATTTGCAACAAAGCCAAAGACGGGCATCTCTACTGGGTGGATACGACCATCGTACCCTTTATGGGGGATGATGGGAAACCCAAAAATTATATTGCCATTCGGACTGATATCAGTGAGCGCAAACTTGCTGAGCTTACAACCCAACAAGCAATGACGCAACTGGAAGCGACCCTGGAGTCTACCGACAATGGTATTCTTGTTACCAATGTACAGGGTAAAACGATACAAACCAACAGCCGTTTTACAGAATTGTGGAGTATTCCTGATGATATGATGAAGCGCGGTGATGAAAAAGCGATGGTTGCCCATATCATGGGGCAGTTAGTGGACCCACAACAATTTATCGATGTGCTCGAAAATTGGCATGCCAATGCTGAGACTGAAGTTTTTGATACATTGGAATTGATTGATGGCCGGGTTTATGAGCGTTTGTCCCGACCGATGATGGTAGCAGGAAAAGCAGTCGGTACGGTGTGGAGTTTTCGTGATATTACCAAGCAAAAACAAGCTGAAGCAGCCCTTGTAGAGGCAAAAGAGGCGGCTGAAGAAGCAACGCGACTAAAGTCCGATTTTCTGGCCAACATGAGTCATGAAATTCGTACGCCGATGAATGGCGTAATCGGTATGACGGGGCTATTACTTGATACTGATCTTAGTCCTGTACAACGTGAGTACGCAGAAACCAGTATGAAGTCTGCCGATGCTTTGTTGACCATCATTAACGATATACTCGACTTCTCTAAGATTGAAGCAGGCAAACTGAAGCTGGAAAGCGTGTTATTTAACTTGCAAGCGTTAAGTGAAGACGTTGCAGAAATGATGGCGATTAAGTGCAGGGACAAATGTGTTGAGATACTGTTGCGTTATAAACCTGCTACGCCTTGTTTCTTTATGGGGGATCCGGGACGGATTCGTCAGATCCTGTTAAATCTTCTGAGCAATGCTATTAAATTTACTGCACAAGGCAGTGTTTTGCTCACCATTGAATCACAGGATGTTAGCAGTGAGCATGTAACCTTGTTGGTAAAAGTTGAAGACTCTGGTATTGGCATTGCCAAAGAAACACTGGATAGAATATTTAATAAATTTGATCAAGAAGATGGTTCGACTACCCGAAAGTATGGTGGCACTGGTTTGGGCTTGGCGATTTCCAAACAACTTTGTGAATTAATGCAGGGTGAAATCAGTGTGGAAAGTGTTAAAGGAAAAGGTTCAATTTTTAGTTTTACCATGCAGTTAAAGCTTGCAAATTTGGGCGTTATCTTGCCTGCTCAAGTTGAAAATTTTGATCATCTTAATGGTTTGAGAACTTTGCTTGTAGATGACCTGGATGTGGCGAGAACAATATTGACTGAACAGTTATCTCACCTGTCATTACGTACAGAGACTGCTGCATCTGCAACGCAAGCAATTAAAATGCTGACTCAGGCTATTTCAGATCAGGTGCCTTTTGATATTGTCATCACAGATTCTCATATGCCGGAAATGGATGGTGAAATGTTGGCAGCTGAGATTAACCAACGAGGGTTGTTAAAAGACGGTGTGTTACTGCTGATTACATCATCGCCACGTAAAGGTGATAGCCAACGGTTAACGCAACTGGGTTTTGATGGTTATCTTACTAAACCTACTCGCCCGACCGAGGCTCCTCATGTGCTTTCGCTTATTTGGAGCGCAAAACAACAAGGCCATAAAATTCCATTGGTCTCACGCCACACCTTACGAGAAACTAATGCAAGCATACGTGAAAGCATTTTGTTTACTAACGCACAAATTTTATTGACAGAAGATAATCCGGTTAACCAACGAGTAGCGACAGAATATCTGGAAGGATATGGTTGCAATATCACGCCTGCCGGTAATGGCTTGGAAGCCTTGATAATGGTAAAAAAACGACCGTTTGATTTGGTCTTTATGGATTGTCAAATGCCGGAAATGGATGGTTTTGAAGCAACACTCGCAATACGAAAATACGAACTTGAAAACCACAATGTTGATCGAGTTCCAATTATCGCCTTTACTGCAAATGCAATGCAAGGTGATAAAGAAAAATGTTTGGCAGCGGGTATGGACGACTATATTTCAAAACCAGTGAGTCAGGAAGCATTAGAGAAAGTGTTGGCGGCATGGTTGCCACGGAAAGCGTTGCCACGAAAATCGGCCGATGCACCTGTGGGTTCAGATCAGCGTCGATACGGAAACAATGACTTTGGCAACGACAATAATAACAATAACGATCACAGCAACAATGCTAGTAAAAATGTCAGCAACAATACCAGTAACAACAATGAAGCATTACCGGTATTAGATATCGCCATTTTCAATACATTGAAATCATTGTTTGGTGCTAAATTTCAAGCTGTTATATCTCAACAATATCGTACAGCAAATAATAATATTAACATTGCTGAGGAAGCTTATGAAAATCAAAACATTGAGGCTATCGAAAGAGCGATGCATTCACTCAAGTCATCTTGCAGGCAATTTGGTGCATTGTATTTAGGTGATATTGCGGAAAAAATTGAGTCAAACATAAAGTCAAAAAACATTAATAATATTGATACACAATTGTCTGCTTTACGTGTGGCACACATCGAAGTGTCGGAAATAATGGAACAATCAGTTTCTGACGATAAAGGTGGCGCTGTCGCTTAAGAATGTGCACGCTTCTTAAACATCAATAACAGTGGGGGCAACAGAGTTGATACGAGTCAACAGAGCCGCGAACGATGAGCCGGGCGCGACTTAACTTTGACTAAAATCCGCGAGGTACGTTATATTGGTGTACTTTAACGGCACAACAATCCCAAGGTCCTTCATTCAAACGTCACGGGTATAGTAGTACCGGCTTAATGTCATTAATGCGATCAACGGAACTCCCTGGCAAGTTCGAAAAATGACAAGCTTAGACAAATTAGAAATGTATGCCAATCCTTTTTTCTTGCTTAATGCACTGTCGAGGAATTCAGGAAGGTATCGACAGAAGCGAAGGGCAAGGGTATGCTATTTGTATGGTAAAATTTCAGCTAAAAATTAAGATAATCAATATGTTAATGGAATTAAGTGGGTGATAGTTATACAATTACTTAACAATTAGCTCCACTCTTCGGTAAAAATTCGGTAAAATTTGAGTTATGTTACCCAAAGATTTCATAAAACTATCAGAAAATCAGATTATCTGGCTAACGCTAGGGTTAATAGCTGCTATTGTTTTGGTAACGTTGGTTGTGTGGTTAGTGCGCTATATAAAAAACACTGCTGATGATCGGCGTATCGAAAAAATAATCAAAGAGCAAAGTGAAGCATACTCTCGCGATATTGTGATATCCGATGGTATTTATGGCTATTTATTTGTGGACTATCTTATTTTATTGCGTGGCAAAATCATTGCCATGGACGTTCAACACCTCAAGGGGTATATTTTTGGTGCCGATCAAATCGAGCAATGGGCGCAAGTGGTGGATAACAAGTCGAATAAGTTTAAAAACCCTTTGTACCGTGTTCGTTTGATCGGGCAGCAGGTCAATCAACTGGTAAAAGAAGCAGATATTGAAGCCCGTGTACTGTTTGGTGCGGAAAGTAGCTTTCCGAAAGGTGTACCTGATGGGGTACTACGCATGGATACCTTTAAAGATGAGTTAAATAACTTGGCTAAAAACGATTACATGCATGAATCAATGTCTAAAGTATGGGAAGAATTACTGGGCATTGCAAGAGAGCATAAACAACGTTATGACCTGGAGTCGAAAGGGGGTTAATTAACCCAATGACCTGATCTTTAGAATATTTTTTGTTGATTTTTGTACGCGTTTTTTTTATTTTACAAATGCACCTTGATACGTTCGTTAATAAAATTCGAGCATTTTCTAGCGCTAAAGAAATACCCGCAGTTGCCGTTTTTAATGAGTGTATCCTCCCGCGAATCTAGCCGCATGACAATCGATTATACTAAACTGTCACCCGCATAAATTGGAGATTGTCGATGACACACTCATTGGGTATTGCAAGTGTTTGATATTAATAATGAAAAAGCGAAGCAGGTGGTGGCCGGGTTACAGATCCCGGCAAAACCCGAACTGTTGTGTCAGATCCATGATGAGCAGCAGCATGAAGCCCCTGATTTAAATCGTATTGCAGAAATTATTGCCAGTGATGTTGGGTTGTCGGCCAATGTCCTCAAAGCAATTAATTCTCCAGTGTTTGGTCTTGGTCGAACCGTTACTGATATCCAGCAGAGTGTGATGCTGCTTGGGCTACAAAACATTATCACACTGGTGACATTCCACGAAATGCGCCATGTCCTGGCAGGTGAGGCCTCCATTCCTCTGGAACCGTTTTGGGATTCAGCCGTTGCCACTGCACGGATGATGGTGACGACACTTAACCAACTGCAACTGAAACGTGACTGCCCTGCTGAAGATGTTTATTCGTTTGGTTTGTTTCATGATTGCGGCATTGCCATGATGGCGATGCGATTTAACGATTATGGACAGATACTCATAGAGAGTGATGCTTCGCCTGGTTTGGCATTGACCGCGATAGAAGATCGGCACTACGCTACGAATCACGCGGTTGTCGGTTACTTTGTCGCTACGTCCTGGAATTTACCAAAACGAATTTGTGATCTCATCCTACGTCATCATGAAGCGGGTTTTCTCAACGACAGCGCGACTGATGATTCATTGAAAGACCTTTATGGTATTTTTTTGATTGCTGGGAATGTTCTTAGTATCTATCATCGTGGAGAACAATCCAGTCATTGGGATCAGTTCAAAGATCAAATCTTTTTCCATTTCAGTACAAGTGAGCTGGATTACGGAGAGTTGGAGGCGGACATCATTGATGAATATGAGTCGTGAAGGAGTATATACCTAAATCTCAAACGCTATGGGTATATTATTCCGTTGATTTTGTCTCGCTGGCGTTGGCTGGCCTGTTGATAAAGTGAGTTTATTGCTAAGCATCAGTCATTGGCTTTAACTGGTTTGCTTGTATCACCAGTATTGTAATGATCCGCCTCAGTGCAACAATTCCAAATATTGGTTATTTTCATACCTGAACGTAGCACTATTTGTCAACTGGAGTTGAGGTGTTTCTCTTCATAATAAATGACGGAATTATGCTGGCTTAATTTTTGCTTTGTGTAGGGTATATATCTATCATTTAACTGGAGTGTACAACAAAGTGACAGTGCAAAAGAAAACAGCCGTCAAAAACAAGGCGGCAATCAAGAAAAAAACATCCAAAGCAGCCTCAATAGGCATTACAAGGGTCGCTACGACTAAAAGAGAAAGCAACACGAGCAATATAACGGAACTTTCCAGCCAGTCATTAGCCCAGGCAGTCAATGGTGATGACAATAGTTTTGGTAAAAATAAAAAAATACAGGGAGCATTTGTGACAGACCAAAAACGTTTGGAAATGATTCAAATAGAGGCATATTTAAGTGCTGAAAAACGCCATTTTATGAATGGTGATCCACTGCATGATTGGTTAAGAGCAGAAGTGCAAGTGGATAAAAGGCTATCAGAAGGCTCGTTGTGATTTAAGCCTTGAGATGTGTAACCACTTTGCTTACCTTTAATTTGTTTTTAAAGCATTTGAAAAGTAAGCGGAGTGGTTATAATTTCATCAATTTATATTGTTTTTGCATCGCCTGTTAAGGAATGTACACATTCCTAATAATTAATTTTTAGGATTTTGCCGCTTTTGGTTTCTGTTCTAGACTCAGGTTCTACTTTCCCAGCCATGGAGTTGTTGTCTTGGGTTTTTAAGTGTGTCACCAGTATTTTTTAAAATAGGCTGCTAATTTTTTAGAAGATTTTTGTTTGACAATCGCCTGTATTTTGTTTTTCAACTCGTTGTTATAATTAAAAATGGATAAGGCGCTAATGGCTTCGCAGGCCGGTTTTGTATCTTGTTGTTGAATAATACTAAGTAGGTAATTATAGGCTTTTTCGTTTCGTTGTAACGCAATGGCGCGATAAAGCACCACTTGAAAAGTGTGGTGGGGTGAGAATTTTTCACTGGCCGTGGTCAGCAGTGCCAGCGCATCATCAAGTCGACTTTCCCCCAAGGCTAACGCAGCTGCTTCGCCCATACTCGGTATGGCGAAATCGAGAAAACGTGTTAAAAACTCAAGGGAGTCCTCGGCAGCGACTTGCACCAGTGCAATAAAACCAGCGTTTATTACTTCCGGTTCTGGATCACCTTGTAGAATCTTATTACGCAGGAGTAATTCTGCATGAAAAGGTTGAGCCAGAGCAATAGCCTTTATCGCGCCTATTCTGGCTTGATGTTCGTCATCGTGTAATAAGTCTATAATATCAAGCATTACGCGTGAGTCTCCGGAAGCCACGAGTCCCAGCGCGCAAGTACAGCGTAGTTCCACAGCGGTGTCCACTCGACCACCATACACCGGTTCCATTTGTCGATAGCGTAAACCGAGATAATAAAAGTTTTTTTCATCATAGTCCAATGTATACAACGCCCGTGATATTGCTCTTTTAGCGGCACAGGTTTTATCAGTTTTTAATGGTTTTTGTAAAAATCGGTTATATGCGCTGCAAAGAGCAGAGACCATATCGTAAAGCAGGTATTCAGCAATCCAGTCAGCGGCTTTTGCGGCTAAAAAATTACTTTTATCATTAAGTGCTTTGTTCAGCGCTGAGATGAGTTCTTTATTGTCGCTATTGACGTTGCGTCCACGGTCAATCAGTGTTCGGAGTGCATCAAGTTTTGCGTCGGTGGTCAATCTTTTTGAAGCCATGTTCTTCTTAATGGTATTCGGGTTTGTTGCCATAATTCAAATACAGCAGTTGAAGCTACCACGAATGCTAAATGCACTACTATTAATACGGAATTTTTTCGAACATATGTGAAATATCTGAAAAAAATCGTTTATTTTTAGCTTTTTAGTTGTCTTCATTACGGTTCAACTGATGTGTTCAAGGTTAACGATGCCGGCAAGGTAATTGTATTGATAGAAAATTACTATTAAGTTTTTAGTTATAATTAATTATATTAATTCATTAATTGCTCCTATCTTATAAGTATAAACTGGCAGAGCAATGTTGGTGATAGCGTTGCACAAATATTCTGTCGGTGTTTACTTACAAGAGGAGTGAAACCCCATGAGCAAGAAGATACTGACCACTTCGGCTGGCGCCCCTATTGTTGATGATAACAATAGCATTAGTGCTGGGGAGCGTGGGCCATTGACGTTTGATAATCATCAAGTGTTTGAGAAGCTGGCACATTTTAATCGTGAGCGAATACCGGAGCGGGTGGTACACGCACGGGGAACAGGTGCCTACGGCACGTTTACACTCAGTAAAAGCTTAAAAGACCATACAATTGCGCAATTTTTGCAACAAGAGGGTCAAAAAACCGCTGTATTTGTTCGATTTTCCACCGTCGGTGGTGGGCAGGACTCCAGCGATTATGCCAGGGACCCGCGTGGATTCGCCATTAAATTTTATACTGAACAGGGTAATTTTGATCTGGTCGGTAATAACACCCCGGTATTTTTCCTCAGTGACCCCAGCAAGTTTCCGGATTTCATTCATTCGCAGAAAAAAAACCCGAAAACGAATCTTCCCGATCCTGCACGAATGTTTGAATTTTGGGCAAATCATCCTCAATCCTTACACCAAATGACCATATTAATGTCGGATAGGGGCATACCGTCTTCGTATCGTCATATGCACGGCTTTGGTTCTCATGCCTTGAGTTTTTGGAACGCCCAAGGAGAACGATTCTGGGTGAAATGGCATATTAAAAGCAACCAGGGGATTCAATGTTTGAGTAACGCAGAGGCAGCAAAATTACCACCTCATGGGGCACAGCAGGACTTGGTTGAGGCCATCGACCGGGGCGAGTATCCAAGCTGGACGGTGAAGTTACAGATTATGACGCAGACGCAAGCACAGGATGCTGAAACCAACCCCTTTGACTTAACCAAAATTTGGCCGCAGAGTGATTTTCCGGTATTTGAGATTGGTCAACTTGAATTGAATCGTAATGTTGAAAATTACTTTGCGGAAACTGAACAGGCGGCGTTTGCGCCAAGTAATCTGGTGCCAGGTATTGGCGCATCTCCGGATAAAATGCTGCAAGCGCGATTGCTTGCTTATCAGGATGCTCATCGCTATCGCATTGGTGCCAACGCTAGCCAATTACCAGTGAATGCTGCTAAATGCCCAGTGCATCATTACCAGCGTGATGGCGCAATGGCTGGAATGTGTCCTATGCAGGGGGGTGATATTAACCAGGATAGCAGTGTTAATTTTTATCCTAACGACCGAGCTGACCAGGGTTCACCTGTTCCAGCCCCGGAATTGGCGGCACCGCCGTTACCGCTGTTGGGGGAGGCATGGGTAAAAGCCCACGATACCTCGGCTGAGGATCACTATACTCAAGCTGGCAATTTGTTTCGACTGATGAGTGATGAGCAAAAACAGCAGTTGACCAGCAATATTGCGGATGGCTTGGCGCAGGCAACTGCGTCGGTGCAGGCTGATATGCTTGAACAGTTCTCTAAGGCTGATCCTGATTATGCCAAGAAAGTGCAGACTGCGATTAACGAGCGGACTTAATGCCGCTTCTTACCTGGTTAGTTGGGTCGTGTTTATCCAGTGAAGTACGGTTATGTAAACCGTACTTCACGCCGACCCGGTTCAAGTTTTTATTGTTATATAACTCACGTGTTATGTAACAGGTTATTACGCAACCCAGAGTCTTGTAGGGTCGTGCAGATTATTTAGCGGCGAAATGGGTATGAAGTAAATGCTCCGTTGGACATTTAACGGGGTAAATATACTTAAAACCTAAAACTATAATTCCTTCGTGTTAATCGTAAACTTCAGTGTTTGGTCTGAAAGCAAGCCAGGCAAAGGCGAAATGTACGCCACTATCAATTGATGTCAGTCGCTCACCTTTTAGTTTTCCTGCCACGGCTTGCCCAAAAATATTCCAGACAGACTGGGTTTGATTGTCAATGATTTTGGTGTTGCCAGTGATTCGAAACGTTAATATTTTTCCATTAAGTTCACGGCGATAGGCTTTTGCTGATGGAATTGTTTTAGAATTTTTGATGATCTCGTCATCAAGTACCGACAGCATGCCAGGTGTACTGAATATGACAAGGGGAATTTCCTGAAAATGATCGTTAATAATTGATTTTGATTCAATAATGGCGTAAGGGTAAATTTTGCTCTTATTTCCGACCATTATCCCGATGACTCGTTCCATGGGTGGGAGGCGTGGGTCCAGTTTATCACTGAATAAAAAAGGACGGTCGTTAATGTCATCATAGCCTCGATACGGATTATTGCCGTAAGGTCGGGAGTATCCGGTGTCGCGTGAGAGTATTTTTCCCAAGGGATAGTTTTGCCGGAAATCACTGAAGGCGACAATGCTGGAGGGGAGTTGCTTTAATTCAGTGCCCGTATATTTGCCAACAATAGCAGTACCTGTAAACTGTTGCCACCAGCTTTCTGTTTGTCGGTCATACATCACCATATCACTTTTTCGTAACCGTCCAGTGGTACCAAAATCCAATGTATTACCGTTAACACGGCGCTCAAACACAATCGATGCGTTACAGAGTGGGCAAAATGTGACACTGATAGGAATGCCAGCCAGGTCGTCATTAACGATTTCATGATACATTAATATCTGTAGTGGGTAGGCACGGGTTTTTCCTGCCAATTCGACAACAATGACAGGCTCACGGTCATCCAACCACTTCCCCGCCTGATTTGCAGTGATAAATGTTGGTTTGTCAATCGCAGGGATACCATCCTTGGGGGGGCCGCCGGATATAATTTCCTGCAAATCCACCAGTGAACGTGAAAAATCTGTTTTGGGCCATTCATATTGTGCGTTATCGCTAAACCCAACTGCATGAAACATTAGAAAATACGCAGTAGCTGATATCAGGGTTATTCTCAGTGCTTGGTAATGCCAGTGATTTGATGACCAAAATCTTGACATAAGTAACATCCTTTAATGAGTTCTATTAACTGGGTTTAAAGCACGGCGTAATGCCCAATGCTTGAGGCGCGAAACAAGTTGTCAGTTATCAGTGTCTTGTTAGCGCTAAATGTTACATGTTAAAAACCATTGGGTAATAAACGATGTTACGTTGTTGGGTCAGTTGCACCCCCTACCTTGGTTTCATTGTGTGCCAGAAATCGCGTGATTTTTACGGCGTAATTAAAGTACTAGGGTTTATTTGAAATGACATAAAAAACGGAAGGCGAATGGCAGACTCTATTACGCCATTACCCTAGGATAAAACGAAGTACATTCGTTCTGCAATAGTAAACTCCACAAAATAGTATAAAAAACAAATTTTATGTCGCGAACTTATATATCTGCTACAAAAAACAATAACTTATGAGTTTAATAAAGTTATTGAACTAGCTATTTATTAGTCAGCTTTTTGTGATACAGTAAAATTCTACATTTAAAAATACATCGTCATTTACTATTACTGTTTTGGTTGTAACTATGCTTTTTACTCATATTGCTAAAATACGAAGTGTTTCAAAGTGGGTAGCCGTCATTCCTGTTGTTGTTAGTTTAGGTTGTGCTTCGAATATCCCACAGCAAAATAACTTTATTTCACAATCCACGGTGCCACCTGTTTCGCAAACGGGTGAATCACCAAAGCTGAGAACGCTGCCTTTTTATGACCATGACATTGCGATCTACAATGGGGCGTTGGAAGCCTATGATATTAGCGACTATGAGACTGCCTATAAGCTATGGTTACCGTTAGCAAGCAATGGTAACGTGATAGCCCAGTTTAATATTGCACACATGTATGAGATGGGACAGGGAGTCGATAAAGACATTATCAAAGCTATTCGTTGGTATCGGCAAGCGGCAAAATACGATTATGCGGAGGCGCAGAATAATCTGGGTATCATTTATTCCACTGGTATCGCCTTGCCGCAAGACCAGGAAGAGTCCGCTTATTGGACGAAAAAGGCAGCGAATCAAGGTTTACCCAATGCCCAATTTCAAATGGGTATTAAATATGCGAATGGGCGCGGTGTTCCTTTGGATGAAAAAGAAGCTTTCAGTTGGTTTCTGAAAGCAGCTTCATCTGGATTCCCCGCAGCACAAACAATTGTGGCAGAATATTATCTTAATGGTGGTGCTATAGAACAAAACAGCGAGCTGTCGATATATTGGTTTCAACAGGCAGCAAAACAAAATTTTCCACAAGCTCAATACAGCTTAGGTGTTATTTATCAAAAAGGTAAAATTGTAGAAAGAGATTTTTCAGAATCGCTCGCCTGGTATAACCGGGCAGCAGCGAATCACTATGCTCCAGCGCAATCCAATCTTGGTGTTATGTATGCGCGGGGTTATGGTGTGGAGGAAAATTTGCAAACAGCACTAAGCTGGTATGAAAAAGCCGCTCGTCAAGGTGATGCAATTGGCCAGTATAATTTGGGCGAAAGTTATGCGACGGGCCGTGGCGTAAAGGCAGATGATTCTAAAGCATTTGATTGGTATCGCTTAGCGGCAAATCAAGGACTTGCCGACGCGCAAGCTGCTTTAGGCTTAATGTATGAATTCGGTCGCGGTGTGCCTCAAAATTATTCGGCCGCTGCCACTTGGTATCAATTAGCAGCCGAGCGTAATTTTTCTTTGGCACAGTACAGTTTAGGTATATTGTACCTGAATGGAAGCGGCGTAAAAAAGAATGAGGCATTGGGCGCCCAGTGGGTGATCCGTGCCGCAAACTCTGGTGACAAAACAGCTCTTTATATATTAGGCCAACTTTATGAAGGGGGGCGTGGCGTACCTGAAGATGCACAATTGGCATTCCATTTCTTCGAACAGGCAGCACAACTAAACCATACCGAATCACAGTATAAAGTAGCCCGTATGTATATTGCTAACCAACAAATCAGAGAAGATATTGAAAAAGCCAGTTATTGGTTACAACGTGCAGCACAAAACAATCATGCCTATAGTCAATATTATTTGGGGTTGTTGTATCAAACTGGTGAGGGCGTTAATCTCAGTATTGCGGAAGCATTAAAATGGCTTGGCAGATCGGCTGAGCAAGGAGTGGCAGCGGCACAACATTATCTCGGTCAGATGTATGAAAACGGCACTGGCGTTGTCAGTGATGAAAGCTTGGCCGCCACATGGTACAAGAGAGCAGCTGATCATGGTTATGCACCATCTGCGGATAATCTTGGGTATTTGTATACCACGGGACGAGGTGTAAAACGGGACTACCAGCAGGCCATTAAGTGGTTTTCCATTGCGTCTGACCAGGGCTATAAAGAAGCACTTAATAATTTAGCTTGGAGCTTGGCCACTGTTCCCATTAAGGAGCTTCGTGATGGAAATAGAGCGATTCACATTGTTGAAAAACTGTTGCAAAGCAGTGAAAATGAAGTTGGTTTACTGGATACCCTAGCAGCAGGGTACGCTGAGATTGGCGTGTTTGAAAAAGCGATCAAAGTACAATTAAAAGCGATTAAACAATTAAGGCCATCGGATCAGGCGGAACGGTTAAAAGTTTTCCAAATGCGGCTTGAAACTTACAAACAAAATAAACCATGGCGGATGCCTGTCCATTGATTTGTTAGCCTAATCAGAGGTGGCAGAATAACTACGCCACATACTTTATTGTCAGTGCTCTGTGGTGAATAAGGAATGGCTCGATATAATTTTCCTGATGGTTTAGCTTTGTCTTTATGAGTTATCTTCGATTTCTACTCCATACTTGCAATGAGTGAATGTACGACACTGTCTTGTTTTTCAAAAAAACACAAGTAAGTGGTTTTTCTTTATTGTTGTCAATTGGTTATCGTCAAATTCTATGTCATTAAACATTGCCCTGGCGGGGCCAGGAGAGAGATTTCCTCTGGCGTTAACGGAGAAATGTTGCTATAAAACCCCAGCATTCTTTTCAAACTCTCGTGTCAGAACTTTCGTGATACCTATAAGATATATAGGAGAGATTACGAGCATGTTTTTAAGCAATCCAAAGCTAGCCGTTTAAAGCTAAAGTAATGACAGTATTATGTCCGTGGCGATTAAGGTTTAGGTGTCATTGCACGCCCTCTTCATTCCATGGAGGCGTTGAAACTCTTCGCAGTAGCCCGCTATTACTCGTCATTTCGCCTTGCCATGAAATGAATAAGGACGCACACTTAACACCTAAATCTCAAGCGCTATGGATATATTACTTGGAAGAATAATAGCACCATGAAGTCACTGATATCGTGTATTACGATTCTGCTGTTCACTGTTGGTTGCATTTCAGTGCAAGCGAAGTCATTTTTGTGGGAAGTAAAAAATAGCAAGGCAGTGATTTATTTATATGGCTCTATCCATATGGCTAAAGCCTCAATGTACCCTCTGAATTCTTCAATTGAACAAGCATTTGAAATCGCAGACACGTTGGTGGTGGAAGTCAATGAATTAAAATCTAATCAAGTTAAAATACAAAAAATATTACTAACAAAAGGAGTGTACTCAGGAGATGAGACGCTCTACGATAATTTGGACAAAAAAACGCGATCATTGCTTCAGGCTTTTCTAAAAAAATATTCGCTTGCATATTTTTCCATTGCTAAAATGCGGCCTACGATGGCGGCACTGACACTGACTATTACGCGAATGACACAATTGGGTTTTTCAGCCGAGCGTGGGATTGACCGGTATTTTATAAATAAAGCGCAAGCCAACAATAAAGCAATTTTACAGTTGGAAAGTGGTGTAGAACAATTAAATTTATTATTGAATATTACTGACGATGACCTGTTTTTACGTTATTCATTAACATCGCTATCTGAGGCGGAAAGTGTTATGGCGACACTGATTGATGCTTGGAAAACCGGCAATGTGACAAAAATGCATAAGCTCGTACTGGAAGAGCCACTAAACGATAACCCTTTGTTTAAGCCACTTTTTAAGGCGTTATTTACTGATCGGAATATTAAAATGGTGAAAAAAATCAAGCAATATTTGAATACAAAAAACAACTATTTTGTTGTGATTGGCGCAGGACACATGGTGGGTGAACAGGGTATTATTGCATTGTTAAAAAAATCAGGGTATACGGTGAAGCAGTTATAAGGAATATGCACGTTCCTAACTTTTTCCGTCGCCCTGGAATGATTTGAGCGTGTAAGGATGCCAAAACCCTAAATGCCTCGGGTATTGAAAATTTCCACAAGCGATTAGAGAATAAAAAATCACTTGATTAAAGGCTTGATTTAGCGTTTAATTCGCCTCGATTTTTTATGTTTTCAAGCAGGTGTATTTTCAATAGAATTATAAGGCAGCCTCAGTCGTTACTTGTTAGGTTCCATAAATGATGTTGAGCTGTTACAGGGTTATTGCAACAATAATTATTACAGCAATATTAAGTTTTATAAATCACATAAGCTTCATAATAAGTTACATGTTAAGGGAAGATTGTTGTGCACAGTCTTAGTGAATGGTTACAGGTATCTGTTGCTCCTTTGAATGAAGTTGCACGACAAGCGGCTATTGAGCGACAACAAAAACTGACTAAACCACCTGGGTCTCTTGGGCGGCTCGAAGAAATTGCGGTTCATCTTGCTGCTATGCAAGGCACTGAAGAGCCGACGGCAGACAAAATACACATTAGTATATTTGCGGCAGACCACGGTGTGGCGGCAGAAGCTGTATCCGCTTTTCCTCAGGCGGTAACTGTCGAAATGATACGTAATTTTGCACGAGGTGGGGCCGCCATTAATGTTCTGGCCAAGGCGCTAGCGGCGTCTTTGGAAATCATTAACCTGGGAACGGTGACTGATCTGGAGCCTTTACCGCAGGTTTTCAATTTACGTATTGGTGCTGGTACGGCTAATTTTACACAACAGGCTGCTATGGACGAGCAGCAACTTGGGCGTTCACTGCAAGCCGGACGACAGGCCGTGCAGAGGGCGTTACAGGGTGGTGCTCAGTTATTCGTGGCTGGCGAAATGGGCATCGGCAATACCACGTCAGCCTCGGCGCTAGCGTGTGCGCTTTTGGGGTTGCCAGCTGAGTCCTTGGCGGGTCCCGGAACCGGGCTAGATTCCGCAGGCATTTTGCATAAAAGCAAGATAATCCAACAGGCGCTGGATTTACATATCGCTAATATTCGTTCACCATTGGATGCATTGCGTTGTGTCGGCGGCTATGAAATTGCGGCACTCACGGGGAGCTATATAAGCTGTGCCAAAGCGGGATTGCCAGTGCTGATTGATGGTTACATTACATCGGTTGCAGCACTTTGCGCCAGTAATCTGTGTGTGGATGTTCTTGATTGGTTTATTTTCTCACATGCATCGGTAGAACCGGGGCATCAAATCGTACTCAATGCCATGGGTGTGCAACCACTGTTGGCGTTAGCTATGCGTCTCGGTGAAGGGAGCGGTGCTGCGACCGCCGTTCCGCTTATTCGTCTTGCTTGTCATTTACATAATGGTATGGCCACTTTCGGAGAGGCGGCGGTTTCGGGGCCAAAAGAATGAGTCGTGTCGGTTTGTTGCGCCATGGGCAAGTGAATGGCGTTGAGTGTTTTCGTGGTAGTATGGACACCGTGTTGAGCCAAATCGGTACTGAGCAAATGTGGCAAACGATGGCTACAGATAGTCAATGGTGCAAAGTAATTACATCTCCTAAGGCCCGGTGTACTGAATTTGCTCGGCATTATGCCAAAAAACATGCGCTCGCAATGGATGTTGACACCGCGTTACGGGAAATTTGTTTTGGTGAATGGGAGGGGCAGACCAGTGCCGATATTTATGCGAAAGATCCTGATGCGCTTTCTTTGTTTTGGCGGGCACCATTAACAAATACCCCACCTGGCGGTGAATCACTTGCCTGTTTCCAGTCACGTGTTTTGTCTGCGTGGCAGCGGATCGCGTCGAGCAGCGCAGAAAAAAATGTATTAGTAGTTACCCACGGGGGAGTCATTCGCATCATTCTTAGCCATCTATTGCAACGACCTGTTGAAAACTTGCTAAAACTGGCGGTTCCCTATGCGTCATTGCACATTGTCAACTTAGAGACTCAAAAAGTAACGATTAACTGTTGTAATGGTAAACTATTTAAAGCGGTATGATGCAGCCTTTTCTGATTGCGCTGCAATTTCTTACTCGTATTCCCATTTCTTTACCAGAAAGACCTTCTGAACGCTCCGTTGCTAACTCTGTTGTATTTTACCCCATTGTGGGGTTGATGATCGGTTCTGTAATGTTCTTGTTCGCCTGGCTATTGCCAGGCGAACAAGAAATGTTGCATGCGGCAGTGCTGTTGGCAATTTGGGTTTTGCTTACCGGGGGAATGCACCTAGATGGTCTTGCCGATAGCGCAGATGCGTGGGCGGGTGGTTTCAATGATAAGGGCAAAACGCTGCAAATAATGAAAGACCCGCGATGTGGGCCTGCGGCGGTCGTTATCCTTACGTTGACGCTAATACTGAAATTTTCCGCCTTAGTCGCTATATTGCAGTCTGGTCATCTTCTTTATCTGCTTGTTCCACCGTTATTATCCCGCGCCACTGTACCATTGTTATTAATGACAACACCTTATGTAAGAAAAGGTGGTTTGGGGTGTCAAATAGCCGCACATGTGCCGGTTGGTGCTTCAATGTTATCTATTATTATTAGTTTGCTAACGGTTTTTCTGTTACTTGGCAACGCTGCATGGGGTGTTATTTTTGTGCTTATTGCCAGTTTTATCGTAATTCGTCATCTTATGGTAAAACGCATTGATGGAGCAACCGGTGATACCATTGGTGCTTTGATTGAATTAACAGAAACGATGGTTCTCATCGCAATGGTAGATTAACGCTTGTGTTTTGCTTGCATTATTCCTATGAGATGTCTCGTTTTGCCTCGCGATGAAATGAATATGACGCACATTTTACACCTAAACCCCAAACGCTATGGGTATACAAGCGACATGTAAGGCGATCAACAAGGTAAAAATGGCCCCCAAGTATTAACGTAAGAATGCAATCCTCGTTGCGTTATTATACGTGCCAAGACTAGTAAGTGCTTATCAACGTTATCGAAGGGGTTTATTGCTTTGATTTTAAAAAGTCTTATCTCCCCCCCCCCTCCTTGTGATTTTTGCACCAAAACATGACTAAGATCATGTTGTCTACTGTTATAAATAACATTAAACTCATCAAAAAAGCTATTTTGAACTTTTTTATTGGACGCAACGTGCTTGGTGAGCAGTAATATTTGGTTTGTTAAGAAACAGTGCTGGGTTGTAATAAATATCAAATTGTAATGAGTCTAATTAAGTATGTGGTAATAATTAAATTGCAACTGACATTGTAATAATATGTTAACGCAAGACGAGTATCGTGCGTTAAGTGGAATACCTTGTTATCAGTGTTAGTCTGTAAAAATGACAGGATGCTAAAAAGCGATAAAATCCTGCTGTATAGCACGGTACTGATTTTAATGTTTTACATCACAATTGTATTGCATGCTGTGACGATGATTCAGGTGTCCGTCCTGGTTCTTATTGATAAGATCATATTACTAATACAAATATTTGCCTGTTTTGTTAATTTGCTCAATTTTCCCGCCAGCGAATTGTAGAGTGGTGGCGGAGACGAGAAAGGGTAATGTGTTGGTCGGGATGGAAATGAAACATACCTGCGGTATTTAGGTGAGTTGGGTAGTTGCAAGAAACTTAAACGTCGCTATGTAGGGTAGGCTGTCATAAAATTGAAATAGGGTGATGAGCAATAAAGCCTAAAAACGTTACCGCTATATTCACCTGCGAAACATTGTTATTCCAAAACATTGTTATTCCAGAATATCGTTATTCTAAAATATTAGTTGTTCAAAAAATGTTTTAGATAAATTGTACATCAACGGAGATGCAAATGAAGAAAACAGTTCACATTCGTTGGGTTGTTGCTCACGAGCCATTAAGCTTGTTTTATCGTGCGGCCAAATCCTTTGCCACTTCTGTTAACTTGAAAACAACAACGCAAAAGATTGAAGTGGAAATAATGACGCTTACTGAATATTCTGAACGCTATAATAATGGTGTCTTGGTCAGTAAGCATGATCTATTGTCGTTGCTGGATGCCGGAAAAATAGAAATGAGCCAAGTCTACACGACTTGGCTGGCGGAAAAGTACAATTCTGATATGCATGTCTTGGATATGCCATTTATCTTTCGTAATCACGAACATGCGAAAGATGTGCTGGAAGGTGAAATTGGAGAGCAGTTGCTTGATGGATTGGGGTTGGCTGATAATTCAAATGTGCATGGTTTGGCGTTTACGTATTCTGGTGGTTTCCGCATGATACCCGGTAATAAGGCGATTCGTTCCATTGAGGATTTTAAGGATACCTTTATTCGTTCAAATAAAAACCCTTTTGCAATGGAGACTTTCCGTGCAGTCGGCGCTATTCCTGTGCCATGTGATTTGGAAAAAATTAACGATGGCGTTGCTAATGGTTTTTTTATGGGAGGTGAGAGCGCGTGGCCAAGGGTATATCCACTGCAACATAATACATTCTCAACAGCAATGAATGATACAAAACATAGCTTATTTCTTACGTCGATGATTGTGCAGAAAAAGTTTTGGGCATCTCTGAGTTCTGAATTAAGGCAAGTGATAAAATCGGCGTCTGTGGAAGCGGCTAGAAAAGAGCGAGCAGAGTCTATTCGTGATAGTGAGCAGGCAAAAAACAAGGCGAAGGAAGATGGGATCGAAATTGTTGAACTTCCTGATAGCGATATGAGAAAGTTTGTCGCTGCGACAAAACTGGTTTATGATAAGTTTGAGAATTTTTTTACACCGGGGCTTATTGATAATATTAGAATGCATTAGGGAGCATGCACGTTCCTTAACGTTAAATGGGGTATATTTTTTTGTGGGCATGATGGTTTTATCATTGCTATGGAGAGGAGGAGTATATTAACGCATAAAATAGGCAAATATTTTAGTCTATACTGCTGAGGCAATAACATTATTGAGGATATAAGTTGAGGTAACCATCTTTATTGTTTATACCGGAATATCGCCGACGTGCATACCAAATATACCTTGATGTTTATCTTTAAAATAGCGGCGTAGTGTTTCCTCTATAACAGGGAATGCGAGTTCCTTCCAAGGTATCTCTTCTTCTTTATACAAAGCCACTTCCAGGCTTTCAATGCCCGGTTCAAATTGGCCGTTTAACATCCTTGCTCTGAAGATGAGATAGACTTGGCTAATATAAGGAAGACTAAATAAAGCATATGGACCCAGTATTTCCACATTAGCATTGGCTTCCTCCTGCGTTTCGCGTAAGGCTGCCTCGGAAGTGGTTTCGTTGTTTTCCATAAATCCTGCTGGCAAGGTCCATAAACCGTACTTAGGTTCAATTGCTCTTTTACAAAGCAGTATTTTATTTTTCCACTCCGGGATGCAACCGGTAACAATTTTGGGATTTTGATAGTGTATGATACTGCAGTTGTCACATATATAACGGGGCAGGTTGTCGCCGTCAGGAATGCGAAGTTGCACGTTGGCTCCACAGTTGCTGCAAAATTTCATTCAGTACATCCAATGGCTATATAGATAAGTATTTATGTTTAAAATAGTAAGTGTTGGTTGGTAAGCGGGCGACTTGATATTGTGTCATTGTCCCGCAAGTACCACAAGCGGCATTTACAATAATCAACATTGGCTTCAATTCTTCGTCTTTTGTAGGGATAGTGTATCGATATTTGTGATTTTTTTAATAAATTCATATGGTTGTGCATGTGTGTCTAGTGCTGATTTGCGGCCCTAATGGCTACTGGGGTAGGAAAGATACGTTAACAATATTTAGGGCTGTATGGGCTTGCTATTATTTTCGGTTGTTCTGCGTTGGTGATATTGCAACCTATTGAAAAACAATAAAATAAATATCAAATACCAATGGTGCATGACTAATGGTGCATGGTTGGTGTGTGGGAATGTAAGCGGTGTTATTTCGTGACAACAGAATGAATCACATAAGTATGTTCAAAATGGACTACAAATTCATCATAAACCCAGCGAGTGATAGGCGGATTTCCTATTGCTGAAATGATGTTTCGAGGTTGTCCAAACTTCATTTTCACTTGTTCCATTGTCATTGAACGTACGGGTCGTAACACGCCAGTCGGAGCATTTATCGGTTGAGTGGATATATTAGGAATTACCAAGGTATCAGCAATACTCGCAAAGCAGCTAGCGAAAAGTATGATGCCGAGTACTGATCGGGCACAAATACGATAGTCGTTTCTCATTGTAGAGTCTCACATTACTTTAAATGACTATTATAGCGACACCAAAATGGTTTTTCGATAATGTAACGCCTTAAATCGCTTTTTATTTATCCAATAATTGCGCCAAAGTGTTTGTTGTTAATTATTTTGTAACTATTCCGCCTGGTTTTTAATGTACAGTAACTGCTCAGATTGCCTTTGATTTGTGCGAGAACAAGGAAAAATTGAGTATTTTGTTTTTTATTGTTGAACGGGTACAACGTATTCTTATTCTGCGCAGTGACGATACATTTAAACGTTAGGTCGGCTTTATACGTTTACTGGTCACTGCTTTATTAGCCATTGTTTTATTGTTGAGTATCGCGGAATTGATTGCTTAGCGTGCTTAACTTACTTAGGAAGTAATCACGTTGTTGCCGAGTAAGTTGTTTTTCCAGGGATAACAATAAATCCAGGGTTGCGTTGAGATTATGATTAAAGCGGTTGCTATACTCCAGGGTCCAGAATTGACGATTATTGATGATTAACTCGGTTAATTGTTTATCCGTTAGTTTCTTCATTTGCTTCTTCCGAAGAGGGTCGTCCCCCCGCTTGGTGATGGAGGTTTCGTTGATTCCTTTGTTATTAATGCCTTTTGTCACATACAATTGTGCTGCAACTTTTTGTTGCCAGATTCGTCGATTGACAATCCATTGTTTTGAAATCGGTTTCAGTTTTTGGCTCCATTGCTTTACAGTGCGTTGTTGTTCAGGGCTTAAGTCGTCAATCCAGCGTTCCAGTTGCTCAATCATGTGTTCACTGCGTTCTGCATTTAAAGTGTCGACGGATTTGTGGACATATTTTTGTTCAAGTTTGCTGTTTTGCTGTTCCAGGTTTGCTGCTAGCTCGTCTATTTGTTCGAGTGTTAAGGTATTTAAAAAGTGTATAATTTCAGGCGTAGCGTACGCTCGGATATTGTCCCAAAAACGGCTATAAGTACGGACATAATTGACTAATTCCTGTCGCGCCAGTTGTTGGGATTCGACATCTTTTTTAAGTTGCTCTAATGACAGGACATACAATGGTAATTGTGATGATTTATGCCAGCTTAATCCTTTTTCCAATACGTCGCTTAATAGTGTTTCCTGATCCTCATCGAGTGTTATGTAGTCAGCGATATGCCATTCAATAATCCAGTCAAGGTAATTATAAATCAACTTGCTAGAACACGCATTCAGTAAAACACTGAATAGAATAAGGAGTGCTAATTGGGTCTTGCGCATCACTGGCGATTAATAAATTATGTAAATATTTTTAGGAGGTGTACTAAACGAAATTTGGTGTACAGCTGTTTGACGTCCAGTTTGCCTAAAGGTTTAATTCATCAGCTACTATAATTGTTAGTTTATTATATAATAAATCATGACATTAACGATTGAGCAAATATTATCTGGGATGCTGCGCCGTTTCTTTGGTCGTTTGGTGCTGGTATCTCCTACAAGAATCAGTTACGCTGACTAACGATTCGGTTCTGTTGGTGGTGTTTCTTTCTGATTAACGTTGATGGAATTAATTGAAGGGTTGTTGATGAATAGCAGCCTTGTTTGTAACTTCTCCCGATGATATACCCAACGTCGCTAGGCTTGAAGCGAAGTGCGTGTCCGGTTTGTTTGATTACTGTCAAAAATATTAATGCCGTTAAATAATGCCGTTAAATCGAGTCTGTAAAAACGACGAAACCCTTAATTTCTGAAGGTGTATAAATTACGGCATTAAGCAAGTTAAAAGTAACAAACTATAAGAGAGCCTCTATGCGTTATCCTGGAAGCCGTTTTATCGCGTTGGTTTTATGTGTCATGTTATTGGTATTGATCGGCTGTGAAAATTCATTTCCAACGGAGATCGCAGAGAATAGCAGCGTGCCGGATGGCAACGGTGTTGATGTTGATGCGCCCGGTGGCGAAAATACCGATAAACCGACGGAAGTTCCTGATTCATATATTAAGCCTAGATTGCTGGATGTGGCCGGTACCACTGAAAAAATAAGTGTGAGCAGTGATGGCGTGTTCGGTGATGGAAATAGCATTAGCGCAGCAATCAGTGTTACTGGCCGTTATGTGGTATTTGAGTCGATTGCTTCAACGTTAACTGACAACGACAATAACAGTGCCTGGGATATTTTTTTACGGGATCGCGAAACGCGTATCACCCAGCGTCTTAGTCTGTCTGTGGATGGAAATGATGCGGATGATGCCAGCCTGGAACCGGCCATTAGTGATGATGGTCGCATCATTGTTTTTACGTCTACGGCAACTAATCTGGTTGAAAATGACTTAAACGGCAGTTCCGATATATTTGTCTATAATGCAGTTGATAGCAGCCTGCAACGTATTAGCATTGATTCGGCTGGTTTGGGAGTCGTTGGCGATAATCGTTTACCGGATGTGAGTGGTAATGGTCGCTTCGTGGTGTTTGAATCAACGGCCATGTCGTTGGTAGCAGGGGATAATAATCAGGCAGTGGACGTGTTTCTGCATGACCGTGTCACTCATACAACTCAACGGGTTAGTGTCGGCAACTTGAACGAAGAGGCAAATGGCGGTAGTTATAAACCTGCTGTTAGTGACAATGGTCGCTTTGTTATATTTTCCTCTGATGCTGACAACTTGGTTGCCAACGACAGTAATGGCGTCAGGGATATTTTTGTGCGAGATCTTCAAGAAAACACCACTCGTCGGCTCAGTGTCTCCAGTGCGGGAGTGGAAGCCAACGCAGGCAGTGGCTCGCCAGACATTAGCGGAAATGGCGTGGTTGCAATATTTCAATCTGAAGCGACTAACTTAGTGTTAGACGATACAAATACGGTGCGTGATATTTTTTCGTACAATTTATTAAACAATCACACCGAACGTATGAGTGTTAGCAGCCTGGGTGGCGAAGCAAATGCCTCCACCTTTACGGTTTCCGCGATTACCTTCGATGGTCGCTATGTGGTGTTTTATTCGGCAGCGAGTAACTTGGTTGCCAATGACGTTAATGCAGCCTGGGATGTGTTCGTGCACGATAGGACAGACAAGCAGACAAAAATAATGAGTGTGAGTAATAATAATGGTGTAGCGGGGAATGCCAGTAGTTTTGAACCGAGCATCAGTGCCAATGGGCATTACGTTGTGTTCGGTTCCGCCGCTGCCAATTTGACATCTGCTGATACCAATGGGTTCTGGGATATTTTTCTCCATGTGCTGGTGACAGCCAATGTAGCACCCATTGCGGATGCTGGTACTGATCAATCTGTTATTTTAGGTGAAACCGTGCAACTGGATGGTGCTAATTCCTTTGACCCGGATGCCAATGATGGGGTGGCAGGCGGACTTCAATATCAATGGCAATTCGAAAGTACGCCGACCGGGAGCGGTGTTGTATTGGATGGTGGTGATATGGCTACCCCTCGCTTTGTACCCGATTTGCCGGGTGCCTATTTAGTCTCATTGGTGGTTAGCGATGCGGAACATGAGAGTATTGCGGATGCAGTTTTAATTAATGTTGTTGAAAATTTAGACCCTATTGCCGCTATTGGTGTTCAAGTGGTTTCAGGTAACACCCCCCTTCGGGTAAATTTTGATGCATCCGGAAGCATTGACCCTGAAGGGGGTGGCTTAACGGTACATTGGAATTTTGGCGACCCGGAGAGTGAGCAAGATACCAGTAGTACATCACTAACCGAATATACCTATGAACAGCCAGGTGAGTATATCGTTGTTTTAACCGTTACCGATCCGTCGGGTAATGTCGATAAAGCATCCGTGACGATCAGGGCGCTTGCCAGTAATAATCCACCAATTGTGAATCCTACAGCAACCCCCGTGAGTGGAGTTGCGCCTTTAACGGTTAGTTTTATTGCAAATGCTGTTGATCCCGACAATGATGCGCTAGATGTCATTTGGGACTTTGGGGATGGGGTAAGCTCAAATCAATCGAGTCCGTTTCATGTGTACACTAAACCGGGTGTTTATAAAGCCCTTGTTACCGTTATCGATACAGCGTTTCGAACACAAGCGGAAATAACCATTGTGGTGAATCCGACATTGCAATTTATAACCCAAAAAGCAGTTGTGGTATTAAACAATAAACATGACGATAAAGATAAATTATTATTTAAGGCTATGTTTGAAGCCGATGGAGTGCCTGCGCAGGATGATTATATTCGCTTTGTAGTGGATGATATTGTACTTTTAGAGACACCCTTCAGTAGTTTTAAAAAATCAGGAAAAACGAAAAAAGGTGTGTACCGATACACCCAGAAACATGAATTTGCGCTACTCGACTTAGCCAATGGTACATTTAAATATTTTAGGCACAAAGTAATGCTGGGGGGAATCAGTTACTCCAACGGTACGAGTGTGCGGTTTTCTGTTGGTGAGCGCTTGGCAACAGAATCAATTATGATGCGCAAAGTGAATCGTTATAGCGATAAGAAGAAGGATGATGAGGCTGATTATTTCACGAAAAAAGCTCGATCCAGTAACGTCGTACTGATTTATCATCGTCGAGGTATTCCTGACTTGCAGAAAAGAAATCGAAAAAAACGAGATAAAAAGGCGGATGAGCATGAAAAGGAAGAGCGTAAATACTCGGAAAAGACAGTCAGTGGTGACAAAGAAGGCGACTAAACTGCCATCTGCTGTTATAAGTAATGCTTGTTTTTACGCAAATAACTCAGCGTCATTTTTGAAACATACATTTATCTATCCGGTAGCATTTTACAAGGCCAGAACGTACCCGTGCAGGGTTTGTCGGGGGGCTTTTTTAACACCGATTACGGCAATGCTAATATCTCATTAAATATTGTGAATTTCTCATCGCTTGAATTTACAACCCCAGCATCGTTACCGCTTCATTGTACAATGAAGCGGCTGTTGGCGAGTAATTATCAAGATCCATTATGTTAATTTGAAGTTTTTTTAAAGCAAAATCACTTACTTTTTCCGTTGGATCTGTCGTGTTAAAGTCCATGTTATGAACGTGTTGCATATAGTGCGCTACATTGAGTATACAGGCACGACTACGGTATTTCTCTTCTGCATTCTCCGGGTCTGTGTACGTGCTGATTGCGGAAAAAATGTTTGCAGGTACGTTCCAGCGTTTAAGTAGCGCAGTAGTTACCTGGCTATGATTGTATCCCAGGAGTTCATTTTCTATTTTAAATTGAGGTTGTTGCCTGGTCTGGGCTAGAGTCAGTATTTGCCTGGTTTTTTCGGGCGTTGCAATGTATAGAACAAGCTGGCCAATATAGACCAGTAATCCGGCCGTAAACAGTTCAATTGGGTCATTGATTTTGGTCTGGTGTGCAAGCGTTTGTGCAGCCGTGGCGGTTCGCACTGACTGGTGCCAATGTTTATTCATATCAACTAACTCACTATTAAGGCCGGCAAAGGTGCGAATAACCGAGGAAGCAAAAATAAGTTGATGTAGTGCCACTATGCCAATGATCGCAATCGCGTCGTGTACCGTAGTAATCTCGCGTTGGCGTTTATACCAGGCGCTATTAGCTAGCTCCAGTGTGCGTGCCGTTAAACTTGGTTCATTGTGAATGACAATAGCTAGCTCTTCTATCGGTCGGTTATTATTAATTAATTCATTGAGTTTTAATATGGCTTCCGGAATTGACGGTAATTCCGGGTGAGATACGAGCTCTTCAAAGTCCACTGCGTGTTCTCCTTTGGTGTAGTCGTAGTCTTAGGGTGTTTTGGGTGCGATGATGGGTGCGAAAATTATTAGCTATGTCGGCAATATCTGTAGCGTTAATTTCTATGTAAAGATGAATATTGCCCATAGTTTGTTAGTCAAGCAATTTATTGATAAGAAGCCGTGTTTGGTCAGAGGCAGACAAATAGCGGTCGATCAAACGAGTAAGGCTTCTTACCAGCTTATGTAATTTTGTGCCATCCTCAATTATTTCGGGGTGTTTGCTGACGAATTTGGCGACAGCATACAGTACCGCTGGTGTTGTGCCAAACAGGATGCAAAGTCGGTCGAAATTTTCAGAACCCAGCCCTTCCAAATCCCGTTCAAACCGAGAAAGGGCGCCTTTGTTTATTCGTGTTAGTTGCTCTATGTCGCTTAGTGTTAACCCGCGGGCTTTGCGCAACGTGCATACCGTGGCGCCTAATGACATGAATGAATCCGAGGTTTGTATTGTTGAGTAATTCTCAACCAATAAGGGAAAGGAGTGGGGAAAATAAATTTATTATTTAGAAAAAAATGTCTAGCGTTTATGTTAATTTCTAGCACGAAATTCAGTTTTCACTGGTTTAAATTGTGAACACATTACTATTATTTCCATTCTGGTGCATTAGAATTATTATAGACTCGGGTTAATCGAGAAACCACCTGTTACTAAATTCACTAATGGGGCGTTTATAAACTAAGATTAATGTATTTGCAAGCGACCAATGCTAAGAATTTTAATTTCAACAGCCATCGAACTTACTTATTGTACCTGAGCTTGCACATGCTTTCCTGGCATTATATCAAATAAACCAACGCGAGTGTTCCCTGTGCTTGGGGGGTTTTTGATGTTAAGATGCAAGCGCCATTAGAGCTTGTAGTATTGGCTGGCTTTTATCGTGACACAGTTTGAAGCGCTGGGTCAAATGAAACGTGAGGCTACAGAATGCACAATAAATCAAGCAGCTTAATGTAATTGTTAATTTTCGAGAGATGTTTTAGTGATGATGATTACTGTACCGTTGTTGTTATGTCGCTTAAGTGCAGCGAGTATTACTCCCGGTAGGCGAGTGTCACGGCTTGTTTGCAAATTCAAGACTCCCTCAGGCGGGGCATTAACATGATCAAATTGCAGGGTTTCGTCGTAGAATCCAATTGTGCCTGAATGATATGATCCCAGCCGGTTTGACATGCGCTTGATGAGCCTGGCAGGCAAAATACATAGGTGGCATTCGCTACACCTGCGATAGCACGGGACTGCAATGCCGACGTGCCGATGCTTTGATGTGACAACATGCGAAACATTTCACCGAAACCTTCGATTAATTTGTCGAGTAACGGTTGTATCGCTTCGGGTGTGCTGTCACGTCCAGTAACACCTGTTCCACCTGTTGTAATAATAGCGTCGATGTTCTTACTCACAATCCATTGAGATACGCACGCGCGAATTTTGTAGATATTATCTGGTACAATGCATTTTTCCGCCAGAGCGTGGCCAGCGTTAGTGAGACGATCAACCAGAAGGTGTCCTGACGTATCATCTGCTTCGGTACGAGTATCGGAAATAGTTAGTACCGCGATGCTTACAGGTTTAAATTCGTTATCGTTAGTCATAAGTTATTTTAGCCATAATCAGTTATTATTTACAGTCGGTTTTTGCTTGTAATCGTCTTGCCAACGACACATTGTCAATTGTACTGTAACAAATTCTACTGTAACAAATTCTACTGTAACAATTGTATTGCATATTACTTTAATTTTACCCTGTCAATCAAAGGTAAATGACTGGCGGTATCCATCGACGTCGAAACCGGGTAATTGACAGCAAACATTATAATAGGTATTTATCAAATCGTGACCATAAAAATAAAAAGAAGAACAATAACGACAAGTTACGACAGCAGTAATAAAATTAACCACGAAAATTTGTTGCAACCTGATCTGCATCCGGTGCTCGACCGAGTATATCGAGCAAGAGGCATAAAATCAGTGGAGCAGCTGCAGGTATCGTTAAAACATTTATTGCCTTATTCGTCACTCTCCGCCATACATGACGCAGTGGCTATAATACAACAAAGTATTCAGCAACAAGATTCAATATTAATTATCGGCGACTTCGATGCCGACGGAGCCACTAGCACCGCTGTTGCTCTGCGTGCTTTGGAAATGATGGGCGCGCAGCAAATAAATTTTTTGGTCCCTAACCGCTTTGAATTTGGTTATGGTTTAACATCGGAAATTGTTGACGTGGCAAAACAATATAACCCGCAACTTATCATAACAGTTGATAACGGTATTTCCAGTATCGACGGTGTTAATTCGGCCAATGATTTGGGGATTAAGGTGGTGATAACCGATCACCATCTGGCTGGCGATGTGTTGCCAGCCGCTGCCGCTATTGTTAACCCGAATCAGCCGGACGATAAATTTCCCAGTAAGGCGTTGGCTGGGGTCGGAACAATTTTTTACGTTATGCTAGCATTACGGGCGCAACTGCGGCATAGCGGCTGGTTTGAAGCACAAAAAATTCCGGTACCTAATCTTGCTCAATTACTGGACTTGGTGGCGCTGGGTACAGTGGCAGATGTGGTGCCATTGGATCATAATAATCGTATTTTAGTGGCACAGGGCCTGGCAAGAATTCGGGCTGGTGCCTGTTGTCCAGGAATAAAAGCGTTAATACAAGTGTCTGGCAGAGATGCAAATAAATTGACGGCCGAAGATTTAGGTTTTGCGTTGGGACCACGGTTAAATGCCGCTGGTCGGCTGGAGGATATGTCGATGGGGATCGTGTGTCTACTCACTGATAATGACGAAAAAGCCAATATTATAGCCGAAGAGTTAAATGCGCTTAACATCGAAAGAAGGCGAATTGAGCAGTCCATGAAAACTCAGGCACTGGATGCGTTAGATGTCATGGCGCTTAATGGTGACGCTTCATTGCCCAGCGGTTTGTGCATCTATGATGCATCCTGGCATCAAGGTGTCGTCGGTATTTTGGCTTCCCGAGTAAAAGATAAATTTCACAGACCTGTTATTGCCTTTGCAGATGCGGGTGCCGATAGCCAGACACAAAATAAGATCATCAAAGGTTCAGCGCGGTCGGTGCCGGGTTTTCACATTCGCGATGCCTTGGACGCCGTTGCCACTTCATATCCAGGCATACTCTCCAAGTTCGGAGGGCATGCTATGGCCGCAGGGTTAAGTCTCTACCATAAGGATTTTGATGCATTTAAGCAAGCCTTCGAACGTGAGGTCAGCCGCCAGTTAAGCGTAGATGATTTTTGTCATGTTATCCATAGTGATGGCGAACTCTCATCCGAGGATATTGGTTTGCCGCTGGCGCAGCAAATTCAGGCCGCAGGGCCTTGGGGGCAGGCTTTCCCAGCACCACTGTTTGATGGATATTTTGATGTGATTCAAAAACGTATTGTTGCTGAAAAGCATTTAAAATTAGTGCTGAAGGTAACGGGTTCAGAGACCGTGGTTGACGCTATCGCTTTTAACACTGTAGACGATGCTTGGCCGCAAAATGTACAGCGCGTTAAGGTTGCTTATAGGCTGGATGTAAATGAATATCGTGGTGTGCGTAGTGCGCAGTTTGTTGTGGAATTTATTGAGCCTGTTATCGCAACGAATAATGTGCTTACGACTGACGCTTTGTAAAAAATTAGGTATCGCCCAAACGGTTTGAAGTAATCGGTAATCGTAAATAGTTTCTACGTAAGTCAATTTGTAGTAGTGCGTAAGGAGTATGCGCACAATAAGCTCTGTAAAGAAATAATTTGAACATTTTGCTAGTCTATCCTTGTGTTTTCGGCATTGCGCAAAAGGTTACAGGCAACGAGTATGCGCCCTGAAAGAAGTGCCCTTGGGATGAGCCCATTTCCGCGCTTTGCCTATATGGAAGTCGGTAAGGGGCGTGAGCCATGGATGGCGGAAACCTTGAAGACGAAACGATATCCGGGGCGCAATCTGTCCAACTTATTTCTTTACAGATCCATATCTGTGGAAATGGATATCAAGTTTCCCATGCACATCCGCAATTAACAGACTTTCTCGGCAGTCCGTATTACATCCCAATATGATGCAAACATTATGGCTGGCAGCCACATTGGATCATTGTTGGCATTTTTGAAGGCATTATTTCATTGTCTCAAACCGCTAGGGTCCGTTGACAATGAGTGCTGCCTTACTAATAATGTATCCATCCTAAACCCAAGGTGTTCCATATTGGTCGATGCGATCCCAGAATTGTTTCCACTTCTCTTTCGTTAATACTAATGAGCGTAAACTTCAACATCGTCTTTCAATCTTTTATCTTTCCATCTCATTCCCGAACGACACAAACGCTGCTTTATTAGGGTTTTACACGCAGCCTCCGCCATTCCAGAACCAATTGGAAAATGCTTTGAGTGCAGTGTTTTGTAACGACAAAAAAAGCTAATAAAGTCAGTCAAGTATAAAAATATTCATTGAAAAAATAGGGCCAAAGATGGTCGGTATAGATGGCGAAACACAATAGCCACCAAGACAGAGGCCTTATGCGATCACAACACCGAGAATCTACCGCAGTAGAAAGATTTTTTCTACTGCGGTGGATCAATTTGACGTTTTACTTAAAATCTTAATGGAAGATATCCTGCGAAAATTTATTTTACGATACTGTTTGTGATTAGAATAACTGGTTGACTTGTGTGTTGCGCCTAGGGTTTACACTTGGTGATATTGCCCGAACATGCGATGTATGGAATCTGGCAACAACTGTTGCCGGGTTTTGAGTGGCTGAGTTGGAAATTTTTTTCCCTAGGATTGATTGAGGCCTACGGCTATGGCGGGTACTTTGCTCTGATCTGGGTGCTAATCTACAACTTTGTGGTGCTTCGCCGTAAAACAAGGTGATGAATAATGTCATGGGCATATCTGAGTGTTCCTTCATTCTCATTGTCGTTGAATATTCAGTGATAATCAGTAGAGGGGCATCACTTATGAGGCTATTAATCTTCGTCGTGTGTTGGTGTTTTTTACAGAGAGTACTTTTTCCGACTCTGGGAATATGACGCCATGTTTTATTCAAAGATCCGGTTGTTGGATTTTTGGTGGCATATGGAGAGAGAAAGCTGTAGGGAGTAAGGGTATGAAAATCAAATCTAAAGAATTTGCGCAACGTCCGTCAATCATTGGCCGGGATAATACCTTGGGCGATGTAGCGACCGTCGCCGGACGGGAGATTATGGAACGCCTCCTGAGCGGCTATGATGGACCGGTTGCGGCGCGTTTGTGGAACGGTGAGTGCGTTCACGGTGAGGCCGACGCCCCCTGCATTGTGGTTTTTCGCCAGCCCTTGGTATTTGCGTCATCTGGTGTTGCATCGGGATTTGGTTCACTTTGCAGAGTCTTACCTGGCCGGAGACCTGGGTATAGAGGGTGAGATAGAAACGCTGTTTGACCTGACGCAGCATGCACGCCAACTGCATTTCTCCTGGTGGGACAAGTGGTGGTTGCTGCGGCGGGCATTGCGATTGCCAAGGCAGCGAACGTCGGGTTCCCGGATATCAGCCCCACCTGCTGTTCGTGATGGGAAAGCCGTGCAGCACCATAATACCAAACAGAGCATTGCCCACCACTACGATGTCAGTAACGATTTTTACCGTCTGTGGTTGGACCCCGAGATGGTTTATTCCTGTGCCTATTTTCGCGATCCCAGCCAAGCATTGGCCAATGCCCAGCAGGATAAACTGGATCACATTTGTCGCAAATTGTGCTTGGAGCCGGGCCAGCAATTGCTCGACATCGGTTGTGGCTGGGGTGCCCTGGCCATTTGGGCTGCTCGCCATTATCGTGTGCAGGTGTACGGTATTACCTTGAGTGAGCAGCAATATCGTTATGCTATCGAACGGGTACGCAGTGAGGGGCTGGCAGAGCGGGTTCGTATTGAACTGCGTGATTATCGTAGTCTTCCTGTCGATCCCCGCTATGATCGGGTCGTCAGCGTGGGCATGTTCGAGCATATCGGGGTGGCCAACTTCCCGCTCTATTTCGGCATCGTCAAGCGGATACTCAAACCAGGTGGGCTGTTTCTCAATCACGGTATTACCAATGATACCGGTTGGCAGGATACACCGGTCACTCGCTTCATGAATCGTTATGTCTTCCCGGACGGTGAGTTGGCGCGTATTAGCGATGTGGAGAATGCTATGGAGCAGGCCGGTTTTGAAATCATCGACGTGGAAGGATTGCGCCACCACTACACTTTGACCCTGCGTCATTGGGTACGGGCACTGGAGATGCATCGCGAACAGGCGGTTGCGATGGTGGGCGAAGCCACCTATCGGGTATGGCGCCTTTACATGGCGGGCTGCGCCCACTTTTTCGATGAGGGCAGCACCAACGTTTATCAGGTGTTGACCGCTCCCGCGTATCAGTCGTTGGCCACACCATTGCGGCGGGACGATTTTTACAAAAAAGATAATAACGAAAAAGTGTGTGAATGTGGTGATAGAAAGGGGAGAAGCCGTGACCGATAAGAAATGCATTTTCCAGGAAACTCAGTGTCACTTTCTCGAACGAGCGTTTGATCGCCTCAAATTGAAGGATGCGCAACGGGAAAATTGTTGCTTTCCGTGTTCCGCGTTTCGCGAGACACGAGTGACTGTGCCAGTGACCTTACGCTACAACGGTGGGAATACTCTGCGCACCTTCCAGGGTTACCGTGTGCAACACAATCATGCCTGCGGACCATTCAAAGGGCAGGTTGTGCTTTCACTCGGATGTCAATATGGGAGAGGTCCGGGCGTTGGCACAGTTGATGACCTGGAAGAGCTTTCCAAACGTTTCTGCCAGAAGATGGCGCCGATCATTGGCGTGCATGATGACATTCCTGCACCTGATATTGGCACTAATCCGCAGGTGATGGCGTGGATGCTGGACGAGCACAGCAAAACTCACGGTTTTCAGAACGACCATTGTCACTGGTAAGCCGATGGAGCTGGGGCGCGGCTTGAGGCGACAGGCTACGGTGTTGCTCTCCTGGCTCACAAGGCGGCGGCTGAGATGTCACTCGTTCCGGAGCAGAGCCGGGTGGTGATTCAGGGTTTTGGCAATGTTGGTTCCCATGCCGCCATCACGCTGGCGAGCAAGGGTTGATTGTGGAGGCCGCCAATATGCCGGTCATTCACCGCGCGGATGAACCGTTGCAGCTGCGGGGCATCGTTATTGTGCCAGATCTGTTGGCCAATGTGGGTGGTGTGTTAGCTTCTTATTATGAATGGGTGCAAAATCTTCAGCAATTTCCGTGGGATTGAGGGACGGTCCTGGGTCGTTTGGAAAGTCGGCTCTTCCTTACCTATGACGCTGTGCGCAGTCTGACGCAGGAACGGCGGATTGATATGCGTTCCGCTGCCTATGAACTGGCGATCAAGTGAGTTGATCAGGCGGTTCGGCTGCGAGGATTTTGAATCTGGTTAAAAAAGGAAAAAATGAAATGAGCATGATAAAAAACCGTAATGCGCTACTCTTCATCGCGCTATTCTTTAGCACCGCGCCATCCGGGGTTACTGCGGATGACGCTGAAATACCGGATGCACAATCGCTTTTCAAACAAAAATGTTCTCTATGTCACGCCATTGATAAAAAGAAATTAGGGCCGGCGGTTAACACCATGAGCAACGGCGAGGAAACCCTGCGTCAAGCCATCATCAAGGGTAAAAACTCTATGCCGGGTTATGAAGGAAAGCTGACTCGCGCGGAGATCGATGCGCTGGTCGATTATTTGTTAGCGAACCAATAGGAGAGTTAAGGATGAAAGTCGTATACCGCAATAAACTATCCGTTAGCGTATCAAAACGGCCAGGCATCGTTTTGATATCCCTGTCCATGCTGATTGTTGGAATACTGTTTATCAGCACTGCACAGGCAATTCCTGCCTTTGCTCGAAAACACCAGACCGAATGCAGTAGTTGCCACAGTGCCTGGCCTGCTTTGAACACTGCGGGACGCACGTTCAAAGAGAATGGTTATCGTCTCTCCAGGGATGAAACGCCGGGATTTATGAACTGGGATCAAACGTTGCCGGTAACCGCGATGATTAAGGGGCGACCCTATGAAAAAAAAGATAGTGGCGACAAAAAACTACGCGCGCTCCACGAAGTGGAAGTCATGGTTGCCGGGGCAATGGCTAATAATTTTTCAGGCTGGTTTGAATTGGAGGCTGAGGATGATGCGGGTTTTAACGTTGAAGTGGTGTCTGCCGCGCTCGGTTATCACCCAAGCGAAGCGGTTAATCTGCAAGTTTCTTGGGGAGCCATTACGGGCAGTGACCCCTATGATGTTTACAGTAATGGCCGTAAATTGACCCGCAACCGCGCCTCGGTGATTAATCAACGGTTTGGCGGAGCGGATGCTGATGGTCGATTGCGCGATGCGCGGCAAAACATCACGCTCTACGGCCGGCCGGCTGAGAAGTTCTTCTACAGCGTCGGTATTAGCGGTGTTAAGGGCGATGCGGAAGGTGAAGACAGCGACGCACTTACCGGCCGTTTAGCAATGGATGTTACGCCGGAGATCATGATTGGATTGATGACGATCAGCGGCACTTGCAAAGCGACAAACACGAATTGTACTGTGGACCGTGATTTTAGCCGTACCGGTGTTGATGCTCAAGCGGATATTGGCAATATTCGCTTGATGGGGGCGCTGTTAAAAGCTTCGGATGACAACAGCACAGCAACGGCTGAAGAGGACAACAACGCCACCTATGTCGAGGCTCGCTATACATTTATAGAGGATGGCCGTCCAACTTTTGTTCCGCTGTTGCGTCTGGATCGTTACGAAAAGAATAACGGTCAGGATGACTACGACGAAATCACTCTCCAAGTCGCCTATTATTTTGCTGAAAATGCTCGCGGGTTTGTTGAATACTGGGATGTGAGTGGTCCGGCAAGCGCTGACGATGATAGCTTGGTGACATTACAAGTGGAAGTAGCGTTTTGATGTGCTCAAAAGGAAAAACGATCGCCTAATAGATGTCATGGACATCGGCTGGTACTGTTGCAATGCCTGGAACTGTTTTTAGAGAGTTTTTGGCATCTGGAGTTGGTTGCCATGTTGGCGCAATATACGAAAAAGCTGGGTTAAGGTGATCACTGCTTTCAATGCACGTTAACGTTGTTGCTTTTTGTCGCTATTTTCACCGATAGCGTTGCCTGGTTTTTGATCTAGCGGGACCCTGTTGCCGATATCGTGATCATCGCCGACGGTTTGCTAGGATTTGTCGTGGGTGCTTGCAGATTCTTATTTTATCAAATTTGGTTTTTGCGTTGCCGGGTGGAATAGCCTATGTCGTGTTCAATAAAATAAAACTAATTGATTGATTCAGTGGCTACTTGCAACGTGAACTTACTGATATCGCCACCTGTTTAAATGAGGTCATCGATGGAAAATCATTCGCAGCACAATAAAAAATCACAATATAAAAAAAACAGCCTAACATTAGTGGGTGCTGTCTCAATGGGCACCGGGGTAATGATCGGCGCGGGTATACTTGCACTGACAGGACAGATTGCGGAACTTGCTGGCTCATTATTCCCGCTTGCTTTTCTTGCTGCGGCAGTGGTAACCGCGTTTAGCGCATATTCTTATGTGAAATTATCGAATGCTTACCCCTCTGCTGGGGGCATCGCGATGTTTCTGCAGAAAGCCTATGGGAAAGGGGTGATGACGGCAGCTGGCGCATTATTGATGTATTTTTCGATGGTCATTAACCAGAGCTTGGTCGCAAAAACGTTCGGTACTTACAGCATACAACTATTTGACATTGACCCCGGCAGTTGGATAGTTCTGGCGTTGGCAGTTGGACTGCTGGTTTTTGCCTTTCTGCTCAATGTTTCTGGTAATCGCGCGATTGGTTTTTTTTCATTGGTGATGGCCTTTATTAAAATTGGTGGCATTGTCGTGTTTGCTCTTGGCGGTTTGTGGATTGCTAATTTTTCGTTTGAAAGTAGCGCCAGTTCGGCCAGTGCGGCAGATACATCCATCACCGGGTTCATCGCTGCAATGGCTCTGGCTATTTTAGCTTATAAGGGATTTACCACCATTACCAATAGTGGCTCCGAAATTATTGACCCACATCGCAATGTTGGGCGTGCCATTATCATTTCAATTGTGATCTGTGTGGTGATTTATTTTCTGGTTGCTCTGGCTGTTGCGGGCAACCTTAGCTTGCAGGAAATCATCACCGCAAAAGATTTTGCTCTCGCAGAAGCGGCACGCCCAGCGCTGGGTGATTACGGACTATGGTTTACTGTTGTATTAGCAATTGTCGCCACAGCCTCAGGTGTTATCGCAAGTATCTTTGCGGTATCTCGCATGTTGGCGATGTTGACTGATATGAAGCTAGTACCACACCGTCATTTTGGTATGCCGGGTACTATCCAAAATCATACCTTGGTTTACACCATTGTGGTTGCCATATTCCTCACCCTGTTTTTTGATTTAAGCCGCATCGCATCACTCGGGGCTATTTTCTACCTGTTGATGGATATTGCGGTGCATTGGGGCGTGTATCGCCACCTTCGAAAAAAAATCAACGCGAATGCCGTAATTCTGATTGTGGCCATTGTTTTTGATGCTGTGGTGCTTAGCGTATTTTTGATGGTGAAAGCATCCACCGACATGATGGTTATCTATGCGGCGCTGGTTGGCGTTCTGTTTGTATTTGTAGGTGAGCGATTCTTTTTACGTCAATCGATAAGTCATGAGGAGATGGCAAACCATGACCCTGAAAAATAAAAACGAAACGGATTTACATGATATCCGCTTACACGGTCGCGGTGGTCAGGGCACGGTCTCCGCTGCAGCATTGCTGGCACTGGCTGCATTTGAAGATGGCTTTGAATCCCAGGCGTTTCCCAAGTTTGGTTCCGAACGACGTGGTGCACCCGTAGAGGCCTATGTGCGGATTAGCAGTTCGGTGATTCGTGCTCACACTCAAGTGTATACACCAGATGCGGTGGTTATTCAGGATGTGGGTCTGTTGCATTCAGAACCGTTGCTACAGGGACTGAACCCTGGTGGACTTATCGTATTGAATGCTGTTGAGAAGCCAACAAATATCGGTGATAATTTTCGCTGGATTTGCCTACCTGCCAGCGGGATTAGTGAACGCCATATAGGTCGTCCACTACCAAATACCGTTTTGCTTGGTGCGTTAGCGGCAAGTACAGAATGGGTGAGTTTAATTGCACTAGAGAAAGCGATAACAATCCATCTTGCCAGCAAAGGCGAAGAGACGGTGAAGGTCAACATTGAAGCCCTACGTGAAGGTTACGAATTTCCCCTTTGACAAAGGGGGAGCAGGGGGAGATTTGTTTCAAAAGAAAAGGAGTTGGTTTAATGAAAAAACTACTGGAAGGCTCCCAAGCCATGGCCGAAGCTGTACGCTTGTGTCGGCCACAGGTGGTGGCTGCGTATCCCATCACCCCACAGACCCACATCATCGAACGGCTGGCGCAGCATGTGGCCAACGGTGAACTGGAGGCGGAGTTCATCAATGCCGAGAGCGAATTTGGGGCGGCGTCTATCGTGCTGGGTGCAGTTACCGCCGGAACACGGGCTTTTACCGCCACCGCTTCACAGGGTTTGCTGCTGATGACCGAGGTGCTCTACAACATTGCTGGGTTGCGCCTGCCGGTGGTGATGGTCTGCGCCAACCGGGCGGTGGGTGCACCGATCAACATCTGCAGCGACCACCAAGACAGTATGGCGTTGCGTGATGCCGGCTGGATTCAGCTTTATGTAGAGAGTAACCAGGAAGCCGCTGATAGTATGATCCAGGCGTACCGTGTTGCCGAGGTGTGTGAGCTGCCAGTGATGGTCTGCATGGACGGGTTTTTATTGACTCATACCTTTGAGCCGGTGGTGTTGCCGACGCAGGTGATGGTGGATAATTTTCTACCCACGTTTCATTTTGCCCGCAGCCTTGATCCCACTCAGCCCGTGACATTGGGTGGTGCCAGCGAAGCGGATAATTATCAGGAGTACCGTATTGCTCAACATGATGCGATGGACAATTCCCTTTCGGTGATAGAGGCATTTGATGCGGATTTCAGGGGTCAGATGGGGCGTAGCTGCGGTGGTCTGGTGCAGGGTTATTGCCTTGAGGGTGCTCAGACGGTATTACTGGGGATGGGGTCACTGATGGGGGCGGTACGCGATGTAGTGGATAAGCTACGTCACCAAGGACAAGCAGTGGGCGCGTTACGTTTGCGCTGTTTCCGTCCTTTTCCCTCAGATGCTTTGGTGCAGCATTTGAGTGGTGTTCATCGGATTATCGTATTAGAAAAAGCCATCAGTATCGGTGCGGGCGGTATCGTTGCCGCCGAACTGCGAGCGGCGTTGCAACAAGCAGGAATTATGACATCGGTAGATAGTGTGGTTGGTGGTTTGGGTGGACGCGATCTTACTCCCGATGTTATTGAGGCAATTTTTCAAGAGATAATCATCGCCGGAGCAACGGTTACGAGCCGTTTTGCACCGAATCATATTACCCTGGGCGAGATTGCCCCTGTTGAAACTGATCGTGGAGACAACGTTCATGGATAAACGCGACCCCTTTCGCCATAACGTGCTGACCGCCGGTCACCGCGCCTGTTCCGGCTGCGGCGAGGCTATGGCGGCGCGCATGGTCACCGACCTGATCGGCCCCGACACCATTTATATTAATGCCACCGGCTGTTTGCAGGTGTTTACCACTCACAACCAACAGAGTGCATGGCAGGCGCCATGGATTCACTCTGTTTTTGCCAACGCGGCGGCGGTGGCCTCCGGGGTTGAGGCCGCTTTGCGGGCCAGCGGCAAGGACACTCCCGTCGTCGTTCAAGCCGGTGATGGCGGTACTTTCGATATCGGCTTGCAATGTCTCTCCGGCATGATCGAGCGTGGTCACGATGTACTGTTTGTCTGTTACGACAATGAGGCTTATATGAACACCGGTGTGCAGCGCTCCAGTTCCACGCCCCATGCGGTGCGAACCAGCACCTCGCCACCGGGACGACTCCGTCAGGGCAAGCAGCAACTGAAAAAAGACGTGATTTCCATTATCGCCGCCCATTACATGCCCTATGCTGCCACTGCGACGATTGCCTATTTTCCCGATCTTAAGGCCAAAGTGGAAAAGGCGATGCGCATCCAGGGGCCGCGTTTCCTTCAGATTTTGTCGCCCTGCCCGCTGGGTTGGGCACATGATAGCGCATTGTCGGTGACGGTCTCTCGTCTGGCAGTAGAGACCGGACTGTTTCCGTTGGTGGAACTGGAACACGGTGAACTCACCGGCGTAATGCGCCTCGCCCAACAGCAACCGGTGGAAGAGTATCTGCGCTCGCAGGGACGCTTCAAACATTTGTTTGGCAGCAAAGAAGGCGCGGTGGAGTTACGCCATCTACAAGCCCTGGCCGATGCCCGCATCCGCCGTTACGGTCTGCTTGAGGCGGATACACAATGGGATACAGAGCGAGCGATGCAGAGCGAGCGCTACGGTCGTGGTGGTTATGTTTCCCCGTCTGTTCCCAGTTCTGATTCAGAGGAGGCAAGACATGGCACCTAAACTTGCTATTGAAGCGGGTAGCAGCAACGCCTACCATACCGGTGACTGGCGTACCCAACAACCTGTTTATCAGAATAAATGGCCGCCATGCAGTCAGACCTGCCCAGCCTCGGAAGATATCCAGGCCTGGTTGGCGCTGGCTAGTGATCAGCAATGGCAGGCGGCGTGGCGTAAACTCACCGAACGCAATCCTTTTCCGGCAACCATGGGGCGCATTTGTTATCACGCCTGCGAATCGGCCTGCAATCGCAAGCATCTCGACAGCGCAGTAAACATCCACGCCATGGAGCGTTATCTCGGCGACATGGCGATCACGCATAGCTGGTGTCATGAATCTTATGGCGATAAATCTCAGATGCAACGAGTGGCCATTGTGGGGGCTGGCCCGGCCGGTCTTTCCTGCGCCTTTCAACTGGCGCAGCACGGCTATACGGTGACAATTTTCGACGCTCAAGCAGAGCCCGGCGGTACATTGTACAGCGCTATTCCCGATTATCGCTTGCCCAAGTTAGTGTTGGCTAAAGAGATCGATGCCATTATTGCGCTGGGCATTGAATTGCGTCTCAATACCCGTGTCGGCAAGGAGGTCAGCGAAAGCAATCTGCGTGATCAGTTTGATGCGATTTTTCTCGCCATCGGCACCCGGCAGCCGCGCCAATATCCGCGTAAGGAAACGTCGAATCATAGCGTGATGAGTGGCATTGAATTTCTGCACGCTCTCAATCGCGGTGAAGAGATGGCGCTACCGAAACAGGTAGCCGTGGTGGGTGGTGGCAATACCGCTATCGACGTGGCGCGTTGTGTGCGGCGCCTGGGATCGAGCGTTACGGTGATTTGCGCACAAGACCCGCACGGTAGTCACCACCGGGAGTTGGGCACTGAAATGCCCGCGTCATTAGCCGAAGTCATCGAAGCTGAAACCGAGGGCGTGCAACTGATTTATCGCGCTGGAGTGCGTCATTTGGTGCGTAGTGGAGAGCATTTATCCGGTGTTGAAGTCGCCCATGTGGATCAAGTGCATGATCGTCACGGTAACTTCAACCCCAAATTATTTGATGGCACTGAGGAGTTTATACCTGCGGGTCTGGTTATCTTTGCCATTGGCCAGGAAGCGGATTGGCAGGGATTGGAGGGTTTGGAACAAGCGGCGGAAACGGATGGCGTTTGGGTTGGCGGCGATGCGGTTAGCAAGTCCAAATTGGCCGCCACGGCAGTGGGCAGTGGCTATCAGGCTGCAATGTCGATCATGGCGAGTTTCCAAGGTGAAACATTGGTTTTTGGTGTCCATAAAAAAGCGCAAATCACTTTCAGACAAATGCAGTTGCATTACTATCCCAAACAGTTACGCTACGAAGGTGAGATGAGTGAACAGCGGCTTGATGGTTTTAAAGAAGTCGTTAAAGGCCTGGCTGAGAGTAGTGCTCAGCATGAAGCAAACCGTTGTCTGAGTTGCGGTGTTTGTTTTGAGTGCGATAATTGTTGGCATTTCTGTCCTGATGCGGCGGTCATCAAAGCAGAGGGCGGTTACATGATTGATTATGACTACTGCAAGGGGTGCGGTATTTGTGCTAAGGAATGTCCTTGCGGGCATATTGATATGGAGGCCGTGATGTGAATCTTGCCTATCTAGAGGGGAAAAACAATGGAATGGTTGGCAGCAAATTGGTTAATACTAGTGTTGATTTTGTGTTGTGTCGTTATGATATTTTTTATGCATGGTGGACATGAAAAGTCTAATGATAACGACGATGAGTATCGGCACTAATTTTTGAGAGAGGGAAGTGATGACTGAAACGAAAAATAAAATACATTCTGAAATTCCCGTTGAGATCGCTGGTGCGGGTCCTGCCGGACTAGCGGCAGCGATTACCTTGGCCCATGCAGGTCGTCAAGTGATTGTGCATGAAACACAAAAAGAAGTGGGTCACCGTTTTGGCGGTGATTTTCAAGGTTTGGAAAACTGGAGTACCAAGGAAAATGTGCTAAAGGTATTCGAAGGATTAGGGCTGACCACAGATTTTAATGCCCCACCCGGCGATAAATGTATTATTTACGATCCAAAGGGGAGGTCTTACACGATCAAAAGTGACGAGCCACTTTTTTATCTCGTCGAACGTGGTCCCGGTCCCGGCACACTCGATAGCGCTCTGCTCAAACAGGCTCAATCTCTCGGTATCGATGTACGTTTTAACAGTCGTCTGCGTGAGATGACGGGTGAAGGAATTCTCGCCGCCGGCCCGCGCGCTGCGGATGCCATTGCAGTGGGTTACCATTTTGAAACAGAAATGGGTGATGGGTGTTGGGCGATTTGCGATAACGCGTTAGCTCCACAAGGTTATGCCTATCTTCTGATTTCGAATGGTCGGGGTACCGTTAAAACGTGTATGTTCTCCGGTTTTAAACAGGAAAAGCGTTACCTACAAAGAACCGTGGCAGCCTTTGAGCGACTGGTTGGCTTGGAAATGCGTAACCCCCGGCCTCACGGCGGTAGCGGCAACTTCCATATACCGCGCAGTGCTTACAGTGGGCCTCATCCCCGGGTAGGCGAGCAGGCGGGTTTTCAGGATACGCTTTGGGGTTTTGGTATGCGCCTAGCGGTCTCCTCGGGTGTGCTGGCCGCACAAAGTCTGTTGCATGGTGAAAGCTACGATAGACTTTGGCAGCGGGATTTAAAACCCCAGATGGAAACTTCGGTGGTTAATCGGGTCTTATTCAGCTTAGTCAGCAATCGGGGTTTTAGCTGGTTTTTACGTCATCTGGAATCCAGACCAAATTTACGTGAATCACTACGCAAGCACTACCAGTCTTCTTTGCCAAAGCGTTTATTGAGTCCATGGGCTAAACGTCGTTACGAGAGCCGGCGCAAGGATGTTACTTGTGATCATATCGATTGTCATTGTATCTGGTGCCGCAGTGAGTGTTGTGCGCATGATTGACTTGGTTTTTCTATAATTTGTTGAAAAATAACGGCACTATTTTGCATTGAATGCTTGGAGAAAGTAGAACGCAATTATTTTCAGTGCCATAGCCGGTCTCGTTACGATTCAACTGATTAATTTAGGATGATAGCACTGCCTGATCAGGAATGGGTTATCTTTCAAGCAATGGACCTCTCAACATTAGCCGCTATTCTGCTTCAGCTTGCTGGCAAAGTAACATTACCAAAATTTTTAAAATCTCGTCGAAGTCCGAAAAAACCGCCAACTCAACGCGATAAATATTCAAATCATCCGCACGTCTCTACCGCTTAAACTACTTCAAGGAATTAAACCAAGTGATTAATTTCTCACCTTGAAAGGGATGGTTTAAGTGACCAACCTTTTCAAGGTGGGAGGTTATCTTATAAAAATAGGTGTTTTACGTATTTTTGCGTTTTGTGCGGATAAAATATTATCCTAGAATCCTCAGTTGGGCGGGGTGAAGTGTGCGTTTGCGGCGGTGTAGGACAAGGCGTAACGACGCGGAATAGTGATTCTATTCCAAGGAGTTACAACGCCGTCATGC
>JAADGF010000099.1:0-5089 GCA_013152545.1 Gammaproteobacteria bacterium | reverse complement strand
CCAGCAGGTGATGCAATAAATTGATTTCAATGCTATTCATATCAATAACTTAGTATCAGAATGGAGCGCTCAACTGAGGATTCTAGGTTTATGGGCAGAGATGCTTATTGAACCTAGCATATCCACGATTTTTGCTGAAATGAATGGCGTTTGAGTAATGTTTTGTATAATCTTCGATCATTTTGATTGAGGGTTCACCTTGAAAGGGCTGGTGTTTAGGGTAAATCGATATAGTATTTAGCCTGTAAATGAAATAATACCGGCTTTGATGTGATTACCCACACCGTTTTTGAGTTCACTATGGATATCAATGCATTGTGCATTTTTTCTGTGTTCCGTTAGGTTTTCCCGGTTGAATTTAATTGCATTGAATAGCGCCGAATGGGCGATATGTCCACCGTGAGCAGGTTACATTGCATACCTTACTTGGCTGAGGGGGAGCAACTGGTCCGTAATCGGTATGGTTGGGCAAAAAATAGCATGGACGACCTAAATGTTTACTTATACTATAGCTGTTTTAATCCTTTACCAATGATTCAAGCCAATGATTCACGTTAGCATGATGCGTTATATTAATCATTTTCTAAATGCACTGTTTTTTCTGATTTTCTGCGCAACCGCCTATGGCAACGTTGGCAGCGCTGATGCGGCCCAGGTTGGAAAGACCGATAGCGTAGAAAACAAAGCATCAACCACTACTAGCGGTGTGGTTGATGTTGCTAATATTGATGATGTCAACGATACACGCTCTTTGCGATCGAATTCAAATGTAATAAAACGACAAAGGGATTTGTATCGCGATGCAGTGATAGCGCTGGAAAACGGGGATCTGAAGCGCTTTGATGTGCTTCGCAATCAAAACAAAGATTATATTCTATACCCCTATCTGGTTTATTACGACTTGAGAAACCGTTTGTCGTCAGCTACACACGATGAAATAAATCATTTTATGGAGCATTATCAAAAAACGCCTCTGAGCTATCGGATTCGTACCCAATGGTTATATCGCCTGGCTGAAGATGAGCAATGGGCGACTTATCTAAACGTTTATCGTCAGCAAGGTGGGGCTAAACTTCGTTGCTCTTATTTGCACGCGAAACTCAAAACTGATAGATCAAAGCAAACGTTTAAACGGGTGATGAAGCAAGTGGAAAAATTATGGCTGGTTGGTAAGGCACAGCCCAAAGAGTGTGATACATTGTTTGAGCATCTGGCAAAAAGTTCAGGTATGACGAGTCAGTTGATTTGGCAGCGTATTGAGTTGGCCATGCAAGCGGGTAATACCAAACTAGCAACACAACTGGCGAAGCAATTTGGTAACCGTGATAAAAAAGCTGTTGAGCGTTGGGTCGAGGTTCATAAAAATGCTGAGCAAGGTTTAAAAGCCAAGGGATTGCGTAAAAACACCCTGATTAACCGTCAAATTGTACTGCATGGAATAAGGCGTATTGCGCGGCGCGATGCGGAAAAAGCAATAACACTGTGGGAAACATTGTCAAGACGTTATGGTTTTAATGTTGACCAAAAAGGGACGATGAAGCGGTTTTTGGCATTAAGGTCAGCCTATCAGCAACACCCGAATGCACTGAAATGGCTGTTGGATATAAAAGGCAAATGGGTCAACGGGAAGGTAAGGGAATGGCGGGCTTTGACGGCTTTGCGTTTACAGGACTGGAATGCGTTGAAAATAAGCGTTAATAATCTCACGCCCAAAGAAAAAAATGACGTAAAATGGCGCTATTGGCTGGCACGCTCCGAAGCGCAGTTAGGTAATCAGAAGCAGGCATTCGAAATTTTTGAAGCGGTAGCATTGGAAACTAATTATTATGGTTTCATGGCATCTGACCGGCTTGGCAAGTCTTATACCTTTAACTTAGAACAACTGGTTCGGGATGAACCCGGTTTGGCGGATATTGCCAACCGCCCTGCGATTTTGCGCGCTAAAGAGCTATTCCTTTTAGGGGAAGACATTGATGCTCGTCGAGAATGGAACTATGGCACCCGAAACTTTAAAGAATCCCAATTAAAACTGGCAGCGATACTGGTTCATCAATGGGGGTGGCATAGCAATGCAATACTTACCATTGCAAAAACCAGCCATCGACGTGACTATGGTTTGCGTTTTCCGCTACCTCACCGTGATCTTGTTTTCATTAATGCTGAAACCCATGGGATTGATCCCTCGCTGATTTTTGGTGTGGCTCGGCGGGAGAGCGCTTTTCGCAAGGATGCAAGATCCAGCGCGGGTGCGCTGGGTTTAATGCAATTAATGCCCGGTACAGCACGCATGGAGTCCAAGCGGTTAGGTCGCCATAAAATAAGTAAAAATGAAATACTGGAAGCGGAAAATAATATTCTCTTAGGTAGTTCTTACCTGAATCGCATGTTGGACCGATTTGGTGGTAATCAGGCCGTGGCGACAGCCGCTTACAATGCGGGCCCACGGCGTGTGGATTCGTGGATACCAGAATCGGATCCGGTGTCATCGGATGTTTGGGTGGATACGTTACCTTTTAGGGAGACGCGGGAATACGTTAGAGCGGTGCTTGCCTACTCAACTATTTTTAATTGGCGATTAGATAAAAAAATAACACCGATCACCGCCAGAATGTATTCTGTTATTTCAAAGGAGGTATTGGCGGAGTTAAATTCCATTCGGCGTGGCTCCATAAATTAGCAGTGCAAATGTACAATGCAAACATATATCTAAATCTCAACTGTTATGGGTATATAACACAAAAATAACATGTTTAATACTCCCCCTATTTCTAACAACAAATGAAATGGGGTGTAAATCAACTCCTCATTCTATAATTCAACTCTTTTTTAGCCATGGCTAGCCCGTGATATGTTTGTCCAAAAATGCCTTTGAAACCACCGTGGGTTGCTGTAATGAGCGGTGTTTTTGGTATCTGCGGTTGATGCGTTGCTTTTTTCAATCATACTGGTAATATTTGTGATCTTGGCATGTGCTTGCTTTTGTCCAGGGCAACGTTTGTTTGGAAGTTATCTGCGCATTAAGCTTCGTTGTTTTCCACGGTAGATTTCTCCTTCCAGGACAAACATGTTGAGTACGAGTTTTCAATGAAATCGACAATGAAACAGAGGGAGTCAGCAGTGGATCACACGCTCGTTTATGTTAAAGACAGTCATATTCATGGCAAAGGTTTATTTGCAAAAAAGAAGATAAAGGCGGGTGCTGTCATTGGTGAATTAAAAGGAAAGCCCACTAACAAAGATGGGCCGCATGTATTATGGCTTGATGATGAGAAAAGTGGTTTTAAAGTGCAATGTGTTTTTAAATACATCAACCATGATACAACACCAAATGCTTGTTATTATGATGATCTAACCGTGGTTGCGCTGAAAAATATTCACAAAGATGAAGAAATCACACACGATTATGGCGATACTTGGGATTAAATTTGTGGGGTGATGTGTGCAACTGAGTTTTGAATTCGATATTTTGTTGCTGATTTTATATACCCGTGGCGTTTGAAATTTAGGTTATTATATCCATAACGATTGATATTTAGGTATACCTGCACGCCCTATTTATTGTAGGGCATTGTTAAAACGCCTTACAGATAGAGCGGCTATTTACGCGAAAGTAGGTTCTATTAAGAAAGGCGAAATAACGGGACTATTGCAAGGAATTTCAACGCAGCCATGGAATGAAGAGGGCATGCCATGCAATAAAGCTTAAACCTCAAACGCTTTGAGTATTATTGTACAGCGAATGCCGAAGCAACCCAAGCTTAACTGGCCTATGATTAATAAAATGAGGCGGAGGCGGGAGAGTTTGAAGGTTGGTTGGCTTAATTGGCGCCCCGGAGAGGATTCGAACCTCTGACTTCACCCTTAGGAGGGGTGCGCTCTATCCTGCTGAGCTACCGGGGCTGATGGCGTTAGCGTGCCAAATTAACTCATCGGGTAATTCTACACTGTGCTGCCAGACTTTGCTATTGTATTTCTACGCAATCGGATAGCCTTGGTTCCATTGCCCATAATGACGGCTGATAGCGTATCCTGAAAGACCCGCTAATAAGGTTCTGTTTAGTGCGGTTATCGCGCATAATAGGGTGAAATATTTTTTGCTTGCATAAGCCATCTCTCTATTTGGTCTACAGTTAATACCCCCGTTAATTTAATCATTAAAAAAGTAGTAGCAAATAGCATTGCGATGATGATGAGGAATAATTTAATGAGTGATTTCATTGTCGTATCCGCTCTATACCCATAGCGTTTGAGATTTCGGTTTTAGTGTAATGGAATGAACAGGGCGTGCAATTCATGCCAAAATCTCAAACGCTATGGGCATAGCTTGCCACGGCGGTTACGTTCCATTATTTTTTCACGTTCATATTCTGAAATTATCCCCTGTATTTGTAACAGGAATTGATTTTCAGGGGTGGCAGTGATCCCTCGGTTTGAAAAAATAATATCAACACTCAGCTTGGAAAATTCTTCAATCAGTACCAATTGATGCACACTTGTTCTCGTGAGTCGGTCAGGTGAAAATACAATGATTTTATTGATCTGACCTTGAAATGCTTTATCGCGTAGCGCATCCTGTGCAGGTCGAATCAACGTGGCACTACTGATGTCAGTTCTTAATATATCGCGCTCCAGTTTAAGTTGCTTGTTTTCTTGACGTAAGGTTCTAATTTTCTCTTGGTCGGGAGTTAACTGTCCATGGCCGGGAAAGGCATTGTTATCCATAGCTTGGAATTCCTTATGCCAAAGGGAAATAAGATTTCCCGAAATTCCGAGGCTGCGCCAGCCTCTGCATAACTATAAATTTTGCTTTGTTATAAGCTTGACAACACCAAGCTTGTATTTTTTGGCATATTTTCTGTTTTGGTTTTTTTGTCTTTGACAGTTTATATCCTCCGATTTACATTATCGCTCTTATCTACGTGTCCGTAAATTCGGGGGGAAGATCAGGTCCGGGAAAGCAGACTTAAGTTGCTCTCTGGCACAAACGTTTTTTAAGTTGACGTGTGTGCCGGGCATGGCACAAAACTAGAGAGGTGAAAGTCCTCTTGCCAGGTAATCGCAGAGCCGAAGGCTAGGAGAAGGGCAAGGT
>JAADGF010000035.1 GCA_013152545.1 Gammaproteobacteria bacterium | reverse complement strand
AATACATAAAAATAAATGGGTAATATTACCGTTATTATTGTGAATGCAATTGTTGTATTTAGAAGATGTTTATTAACTAAGTTTCTTCGAGACATGAAATTAAAAATTTTATTTGAGTATTGAATCCTTTATCTCAATATGAGAATGTCGCAAAAGTATTTGGAGTGATTAGCACATGGATGTGCGTAGCTTGAGCAATGCATGAGGGCAGGACGCTCGAAAGTACGACCCCATGAATGGGGGAGGTAGAATTGCGTCTGGAACAGCAATCGAAAATAAAGCGCAGGAGCAGTTATCGTACTAGCATTGGGGTCAGGTTGCTTGTTCCATATCTAAGAAGCAACAAATTATAATCTAAAGTTTTTTAACTATGACACAAGCAACCTGACCCCCATATTGTATGTGCTGGAAAGAAAAGCTGGAAAGAAAAAGGAGGTCAGGCGATATTAACGTTTCGTGCTTTATTGCAGAGTAACTTATTTGATATTGGCTGGAAAAAGTTAAGTGAAGTGTATTGTGCTGACGTGAAATTACCAAAAAACGTTGTCGCTTTCCCTGGGATACGTAAAAAATCTGTCAGTGGCTGATCTACACCCCTTATTTTTATGACCCCTTATTGCATTTTTCAACTTCATAATAGCTGTTCTATTTTTTCGAAAAAACATTCATCAACACAGGCGCCTCCCCGTTTTTTCATGACATACCACACACTGCGGCGATAATTAAGTATTGTGTCCCCTGAACTCCCCTGAATTCTTTTGAACTCTCCCCTGAACTCCCCTGAATTCTTTTGAACTCTCCCCTGAACTCTTTTATGGGGTATGATATAACATTATATTGTATTTGGGTTTAATTAAGCATGGGAAATATGACGATGAGCAAAAAAATACCAATCGATGACAAAAACGGCATACTTAGATTACCAGCGGAAGCTTTGAAGGTATTAGGTGATGCTACTGAAGTTTTTATTTACATTAATAGCGAAAATAAAACACTGGTTCTTAGTGCTTCCGATCTTGAAATAAAAGGAAATAACGAAATACTTTCAGATATTGTTGATTTAAACAAGAATGTATCTGACGAAGATTATTTTGCGCCAGTTCCGGAGTCATTTTTGAATAAAAACAAGTCGAAGTAAAATAGTGGGAGTTACAATCAATGACAAAAACTCGAGCGGTGCTTGATGCGAATGTTCTATACAGTTATTTTATGCGGGACCTACTCTTATCATTATTTGCTAACAAGTTATACGAAGCAAAATGGACAGACCGTATTAATGGAGAATGGGTTGAGCATTTGTTGGAAAACAAACCAAATTTGGAAAGAGATAATATTGAAAGGACTGTGCAATTAATGAATAAAATATCTCCTTCTCCGATAATTGAACTAGAGGATTATGAGGGCTTGATTGAAACGCTAGATTTGCCTGACAAAAATGACAGACATGTTTTAGCAGCCGCAATTGCTAGCAAAGCAAGTAATATAGTAACTTGGAACCTAAAAGATTTCCCTAATCGGTTACTCAGCCATTAGCAGTTCCTTGTCAAGCAGGCGAACGAAAATAATTCATTGCTAAATACAATAAATGCACGTTGTATGTAGCGATTGCTTGTTAAAACAAGTGTTGCATCCGTATTTTCAAGCTCAAGATGTCGAAACAAGTCCGCACCAGTCAGCCATCAGGATCTAGGCGAAACGAAATAACCGTTGTGCCCCTAACCCCATTTCAGGGTCCCAGAAAATCGTAGGTACCCAAACGTGTCCATTCCAGTTCGATGAAATAAATCTTCATCGATAACAAATCTATGGCTACAACAACAACGTGTGTTGCACCAACCCCTTTTTGGCTCTCGTTTGAGGCGACCTTGTATAAAACAAAACCTCACGCTACAAAATAAGACGTCGCGATCACTTCCAATCAAGTCTAGGGAGGTACGGGGTCAAGTCTTGTTCTGTGCTTTCCGTTTAGTCGGATTATACAAAATATTGAAAAAGCAAGAAACAAGACCTGACCCCCTGCCTTCTCCTCGGAGTCATGGAATCCTGAAAGATATCTACAAGGAAGACCGACGCTAAAAACCACCGTACTGCTCGCGGTAAGAGTGTTTCTGTACGTACTCAAAAAGCACCAGGCTTTGGCCCATTGGGTGTTGCGCGTTATGTGCTGCCTTTTATGGCTTTCTTGAAGCTCAAGGATATTGGTGACAATGTGTTGCCGCCCTACAATGAGCATTTCACGGAAGTTGCGATGGGGGCAGAACAGGCCGAGCGATATTCAGCACTTGAGTCAACACTGACCGATGCATTGAAAAATGCGTTACGCAGTGGTGACACTAGCCTGTTGGGTGTTGTATTGAACTGCCTGCTGGCATGGCCGGATTGCTGCTTTCGTGAGGAAGTGGTGAAACATCCACGTACCAAAAAATTGTTGGCATTCGTGCCCTCAGTCATAGGTGATAAACCTTCCCCGAAAGAGGAAGAGTTGATTCAACTATGTAAGGCAGAAAAAGCGCGTGGCCGTCGTGTGTTGGTCTACACCACCTACACCGGCACCCGGAATACCACCACCAGGCTGAAAAGTCTGCTGGAGGCCGAAGGGTTTAAGGCTGCGGTATTGCGAGCAACCGTGGGGACATGTAAACGGGAAGATTGGATCTGTGATCAGGTTGAGCGCGGGGTGGATGTGATTATCACTAACCCCGAACTCGTTAAAACTGGTCTCGATCTGCTGGACTTTCCGACCATTGTGTTTATGCAAAGTGGGTACAACGTGTATACGCTTCAGCAAGCCTCTCGACGTTCGTGGCGTATTGGTCAAACAGAACCGGTGGATGTCTACTTTCTCGGCTACAGTGGATCGGCACAGATGGCGTGTCTATCCCTGATGGCTAAGAAGATTGCGGTCAGCCAATCTACGTCCGGTGATATGCCGGATACTGGATTGGATGTACTCAATCAGGATGGAGATTCTATTGAGGTGGCCTTGGCTAAGCAATTAATCAACTGAGAAGGAGTAATTGACTGTCCCGCCAAACGTTTTGTTTGGCGGTTTTTTAATGATAGGACAAAAATTAAGGGATGTTGTCATAAACAAAGTGACAATCAGATAGAACTGTTGTCGCCTGATACTCACCCCACTGCCCGCGTGATCTACCGCGCTCAGCGATTAAATGCAGGTTCTTTCGCGCTCTTGAGCAAATAACATAGAGCAACTTATTCGCACTATCCTGTGGATCAGGATCATTAAAGTGAGGAACCATTCCTTCAAGTAACGCGTAGGCAATTACTGCATCATATTCAGCACCTTTTACCCCATGAATTGTTGACACGGTAATACCCCTACGATCCTCAAATACCTTTCGAAAACTATCTATTTCGCCAATAAACGTAGCCCCCTCCTTTTTCAACCGTTCGACACGTTCATTAGAGCTTTTGAAAAAAGCATTGTAGTGCTCAGAAAGTACCGGAATAACTTTAAAATCGATATTAAAATTTACAAATAAAGCATTAAAAAATAGCTCCAAATAGACTAGGCCATCCTGCTCTTCAATCTCAATTGAGTTGCATTCTTTCAATAAAGACCTCTTGGAAAGGCTTGAAACATCAACGCCTGCATCACTAAGAACAAGCAACACCTCCCCAGCCCACCTTAAGCGTCGCCGATACATATGAGGTGAAGCCTCAGTTAATATGATTTTTTATAGCTTGTACCAAAAGTTTTCAATGTCCCTTGAAAAAGGAACCAACCCTGGCCCATCGAAACTATACTCTGGCATGACAGAAACCAGCCTGCGAGTAACGCTAGCAAGGTAAATCCACCAAGGTGCTATCACGCATACCTCATTGGGAGAGATACCAAGAACCTCAACGTTATATCGTATGAGTCGAATTAATTCTTGTATTAATCCATCTCGCGAAGTTTCAGTATCGAACGAAATAATGCTGGGATATTCTTTATGAACAGAGTCAGATACGATGTTAGTTGTATGTATATTGTAATTACCAAAATAATCTACTATTCGCCCTGAACTCCGATAGTTAAGTGACAACTCCATCTTTGTAAACTCTAACCCAGATATTTCACTAAAATCTTCCAAATCGATAGGATAGCCACCAAGTGACCCAAATATAGATTGGTTTGGATCACCGACAACAAAGGCACCAACGCTTCCTTGACCAGCCTTCAAAATCGACGCAAGAATAACGTATTGTATTTCTTTGGTATCCTGATATTCGTCAACAAGAATGTATGAAAATAAAGAACTCAACAATTTACTAATTATCGGCTGCTGTAGAACCAGTTCATAGGCAAATGACAAAATGAGTTCAAAATCAATTTGATTGTTCTCGTTCAACACCTCGTAATACTGATCAAGTACCTGTTGAACAGTATGTCTCTTATTGGCTGCACAGCTAAGCACTAATCCATCAGTGGTATAGTAGTGATTACTACAGTCCCAAAACGTAATATTAGGATTTCTATATGGACGACAAATCTCAGTTAATAGCTGTTCAGTGTCATAGGAATTAATTACTCTAAACCCATGCTTTAAAGTTTCGTGGTAAATAGCATAAGGTTTCAATATCCACTCCAGACAGAAGGAATGAATTGTACCAATCCAAAGCTTAGAGGTGTCCACCCCTAGGCTTTCTATTCGCTCATGTATTTCATCAGCGGCCCTATTTGTATAAGTAATGGCAACGACCCATTTATTCTCTTCCCCTATCTTTGATAATTCACGGGCAATTTTATAGGACAAAGTTCTTGTCTTCCCACTACCAGGGCAGGCCACGAGGAAAACATTATTATCCTCATCAATTGCCGCCACTTGTTCAGAGTTTAAGTCACCATCACTCCACATAAACATTAATCAAATACTCGCCAAAGCAGAGTTTATCTTATCTTCTGGGAAGCGATGTAAAGTGGCGGCACGTATTTGGTCAAAATTTAACAAACCAGTCTTAAAGTTTTTCAATTCGAGTTTGAACTCGTTAATAGATCCCTGCCTAGATAAAATGTAATTTTGCCAATCAGAATGCTATTTCTCTGACTGCCCTTGGGTAGCAGAAACAAAATTTATATTAGCATCTAAATCATCAATTATTTTTGTTAATCGATAAGCAAGAACCTTAAAAATGACTTCATTGCTAATTTTGCCATGAGCAAAAAATACTGCATCAAGAATATATTTTGGTATGGTTGTATGATGATCAACTGCTTTACCAAGCAATATGGCAAACCACCCTTTTCCTGAATTCTTTGCCATTGTAAGAACGCGCTTACCAGACGCGGAAATATCACCGGACATCAATTCATCTCTCGACGTAGCAATAGTAGCTTCGTCCGTATATATATCTCTCAAGATATTAGCAACTTTTTCACCATTCCCTGCATCTACGAAATCTACCTCAAAGGTATGTGGGGCATAGAATGGAAATAGCCATTTATTATCATTGCAGAAAGCATCTAGAGCTATTTTTCGAGTAATCCCCGAATCACGAGACCCTAGTGCCTTTTTCTTGGCGTTTCTCACCGCCTCTGAATCATCATCAAGCTCCGTCGTATCGAAGAATGTATCGTCCAGGTCTGTAATAATACTGCACCGTTTCTTTATGCGCTCACAGTGAAACAATAAAGCCACATTTTGAAATCCAGTACTACGAATATTTACAAGGCTAATACCAAGCTCATCGAGACTGATTCCCATTACTCTTTTGATTAATACTGGAATCAGAATTTCCTCCGCATCACCCTCAACAAGAACGACGCTTTTGGCAAAAAGCAAATTACTACGAACTGCATCAAGGTATCGTTGAACACAGCCAACTTGATCAAGCGTTAAGCCAAACGCGGGTTGAAACGCTTGATACTTCCCATCGACTTTCCCTATAACATTGACACATTTTATATTGCTAACTTCTGAAATATGAGAAGAATGGGTTGAGTAAATAACTTGTGTATTTGAGTAGTTAAGTTTATCGAACAGTGTTTTTTGGATATGAGTATGGATGTGGGCTTCCGGCTCTTCAATGAGCAAAAAAATTTGCTATGGACATGTTCTTCCGTTGATATTTAAACTCAAGCAATTTTAACGTCAGATATATCAAATTGGCCCCGCCTAAACTCATCTCATGAATCGCTCCTTCGTGGCCATCTTCAGATTCAGCAACATATAACTTTAAAGATTGAAATAGTTGCTCTGCCTCATTAGGAAGATCTGACTTAATCGATAAAGAGTTAGGTGAGTAGGAATCACCCACCGCATCATTGATAGTGTCTCTGATATCACCTCTAACATTCTCCACATCAGATAGCGTTTCAATTGCGGTATTTAAGGTATTTACCTGATCCACTATCGGATTGAACTCAGCTTGGTTAATTTCACCACTTTTGCTTTTTAGCAAGGTAAACAAAGGATTGGTTCTATTATTATGAAACTCTGACACAACATCTCTTAACGCTTGTACAAAGGTAAAAGAAACTTCGTTTGTCATGGACAGAATAGGTGGGACTCTTCCACCTATTTCGGGTGCGTTTAATTCACTAGGAAATTGGATACTATCAAAGTCGCCAACGAGCGCTTTATACACAGCAGGGTCATTGAAGTTAGCACTACTTTTACCTGTTATTATCGTCTCGTAATCATCAATGGTCAGACTATTGAGTATACTTTCAAGACCTACCGCATCTCCTAGTGCAAGTTGAGATAGTTCAGTTCGCACCAACAGCGTTGGGCGAAAAATTAGGTTATATGTAGCTCTATCAACTGTTTCTGTCTCAATATTTCCTACTCCATGAAGAAACAGTGCTTGGATAGCTTCATCTTGCGTGACCTCATCAAACTCAAGGCTGATAATTATCCAATGGCCACGCCAATCACCCAGCCCACGAAAAAAGTCCCGTTCTTCAAGTCGCATCGCAGAACGACGCATTGAGTTGTCAAGCAACAAGCGGATTGCTCTAAAACAATTAGTTTTTCCTGAGCCATTCTCACCAATGATTGTATTGATACCTTTAGAGAATACTAATTTTGTATTGGAAAAATTCCGGTAATTAACAAGACTAACCTTGGATATATGCATTGAAATTCGCTTTTGTAATAATTCAAAATAGAAATATTTTTGACTCTTGATGCGTTATAGCTAACATTACTGGTGATTTTTGAATGTCAACATAGACTCGGTTTCAGCCACAGAACACCTCACTCTCAAAGCTTCCGCTTCCTCTCTTCCGTAAATTCCCACCACTTTTTAGGCGGGCCACCTTCCATATACCTTACCGCAGAGATAAAAATATCCAGAACACAGGGGTCCGTCACACGACAAAGCGCTTCATAAAGCTGATACGGGTCTCGGCCAATCAGGTCAATCGGACACTCAATACCAAGCAAGACCAAATCCCTCTCCATTGCCTTACCGATATTAGGGATATCAACTAACCGTTTGAGCGATTTTCTCGTCATAAAATATCCCTTTAGGATGCTCGATTCGGTAGTAGCCCTAATAAATTTTCATTGCGCTCAAGTATACGCCACCAACCCTATCTACAATAACTGCCAAGCGCCCTAATCACAGCAACATCAATTATCAGAAAAAACACTCGGAAGCGGCCAATGCTATTACTATTTTAACTTTTGATACTGTGGAAATCTAAACATCTGCTTGCTGACGTGTTCGCCATACGGCAGGCGAAACACCGATATGTTTTTTGAATGCTCGACTGAATGCGGCTTGATTTTCGTAACCAACATCTGATGCGATCTGCTCGACCCTTTGTTGTGTGTTTGTCAGTGCGTGGCTCGCTAGGTTCATGCGCCATTTGCTGATATATGCCATGGGGCTGTCTCCCAAAGTCGCAGCAAAACGCGCGGCAAAACGAGAAGGTGACATCGCTACTTCATTGGCGAGCCGCTGCACAGACCACGCTGTGCTAGGTTGTTTGTGAAATAGCGCAATGGCACGCCCAATAGTCGGGTCTTTTATTCCCTGAAACCAGCTGACTTCCTGTCGAGGCAATGCTTCTATATAAGCACGAATGACCTCTGCACAGAGTATTTCGAGCAATCGCTCGATAACATATCCACCCCCCAGTGTGTTGCGGTCAATCTCTTCAGCCAACAGGCGGGCAACGCCAGAAAGGTTGTGCATTTCACCGGGGCGAGACAACGAGGCATGCACCACAGGAGGCAAAGCGGTAAAGAGAGGATTAAATGACGTATGGTGCAACATAAAAACGCCACACAGTAGTGAGGTATCTTCTACGCCTGCCGTGCTGTGTGGACTCTGAATGTTTGGGCCACCAACCAATAGCTGTTCGATGGGCTGGTCTTTTGAGTTTTTCCCTTGAGATAGTCGGTGTGCATCTCCACCGAAGCATATGAGCATTTCACCTGCTTTTAGGCGAATCTCCTCTCCACCTTCAGGCTTAACTGTGCAGTGGCCAAACTCTACTAAGTGAAAAGCAACGACGCAAACGTTGGGGGTTATTTCTAACAATTTTGCCAGTTGTTCCGTCGTGGGTATGGCAATAGACCAGGGTGAAGCGTAAGTCTCGCGCAACAACAGGCTGCCGTTGATGCGCAAGGCGCTTAAGGTGGCATCAACAAGACTGGACAAGGACTCGTCAATAGTTGTTTCTGCATTATTTTTAGTTGTTTTAAGCATAGATACAACCACCCTATGAAGCTAATCTGTATTAGTCAATAGAACAGATTAAGGGGATTTTTGCAATGCTGAATATTTCACCAACAGGGGTCATGATAAGCCTGGATATCATGATGATTGTTTACACTTTATGGGTTTTATCACTCAACAAACCGGCAGGAAAACAAACGCTTATTATTGGTGGTGTGATGCTCGCCTGGTTGGCAGTGTTGCATTTAGGTTTATCAAATCAGTTGTTGTTTCCTCAAGAAATTTCCGGTATTGCTTTCCTGATGATTATTTTCGCAGCAGTCGGTGCTGTGGGAGCGGCGTTGTTGTTTATCGCTCCCGTGAGGCGTTTGATGCTGGGTCTTGAACAGCGGCAGTTGTTGCTCTTGCAAGGGATTCGCGTTTTCTTTGGTGCCACCTTCTTAATGTTTGCAAGTACAGGTGTGCTGCCCCAGGCATTTGGCATTCTTGATGGTTACACTCACATCAGTGCGGGATTTTTTGGTTTAATCGCGGCCTTTTCCGTGGCTGCTGCCGTACAAGGGACACGCCGTGCCTGGTTCGCTAACCTCTTTGGTTTGCTCGATATCTTGGTCGTCGCGACGACGCTAGCACTTATTCTGCTTCCTCAGATTGGCCCCCATCACAGCATGATGTACGCGGTCTTTTTCCCTGCTCCGTTATGGCTCTGGTTTCATCTGATCTCTATTTGGAAATTACGCCATGCTGAAGACACCCAGGTCAGGAGCGTATCGTGAAAAAATTAATTATTATATTGATGGCTGCTACAGCCATTACTTCTATCGTCGGTTGCAATGCCTTTGTTCTCAAGACAGTCACAAAAACAGTAGACCCTTACTTTCATGGCCCCGGTATTGATGGGACAAAGTTTGAGAAGATAAACGAGACGATTTATACCTACCGGTGGAACTGGTATCGCAATGTGATTATCGTTACAGAAGAGGGCTTGGTTGTTATCGACCCGATGAATGCCGAGATGTCCGCAGGCTTGAAAAAGGCGCTTGATCAACATTTTCCAGGCCAGAAGGTACATACGCTCATCTATTCACACTACCATCTCGATCATACTCGGGGTGGCTCAGTGCTGGCACCCACACATGTTATTGCCCACGAAAAAAGTCCCACCTATTGGAATGCGGTGAATCACGATGGTGTTCTTGAGCCGACGCGCTATATCGCTGGCGATACGACGCTAAACATTGGAGGTGTCGAAATAAGAGCGCTATACCTTGGTCTGTCGCATACCGATACACTCTATGCATTTCATATCCCCTCTGAACGACTGGTGTTCACGGCTGATCTTGGGTTGGTAAAAGCGGTAGCGCCCAACGGCGTACCTGATCGTTACGCACCGGGTTATCTCGCCGCCATGAATCGAATCATCGCAATCGATTTCGACACCTTTGTGCCTTCACATTTTGCTTATGGGACAAAGAAGGATTTAATTGATTGGCGAGACATGATGGAAGAGAGTCGGCGGCTGGCGTATGCCATCGTTCAAAAATCCGGTACACCGGGTGTGCACTGATCAGATGGGTGAGTACTTTGATGCTGTTTATTACCCCATGCGGGAGAAGTATGGTGACTGGCACGGCTTCAACGATATGTTTGTGCTTAATCTCGTGCGCGATGTTGTCGGTGAGTCATTAGGTTTTTGAGTGAATATGCCCATAGCGAACGATATATTTCTGATGCTATGGGCATATACCCGTTACTGTAATAGTTGTATGAAGGCCTTTTCAGCACTGCTTTGTGGTCGCGCCTTTTTTCGAAGCAACGCATATTCACACGCCATTCTTAACGGTTTTTGTATCAGTGTTTTACACTTATTTGCCTGTAGCAACGATTGAGGCAACAGAGTAATGCCAATACCCGCGGCGACACTGGCGATAATTGATTCGATGGAAGCAATTTTTAGCGTTGCACGTCGATGCTCAAAATAGTCGCTGAGGGTTTGTCCAAAAAAACAAT
>JAADGF010000044.1:5214-32987 GCA_013152545.1 Gammaproteobacteria bacterium | reverse complement strand
AATAAAAATGTAGACAGAGCTTTGAACCCCGTTTTTATTTATCTTTATGATAAGTAAGGGATAATTTGCCATCCAAAGGAAGGAACTTCAGCTTAACATGAGGAGCCGTATACGTGGGCAGACGGGAGCTGATGCTCCCTCTGACCCGATATTTCAGCCATTGAAAAATAGGTCTGGTTATATGTGCATGTTAGATGCTTTTTTGAGCTACAATTTATCAAATTCATCAGGGTCTTTTTTTGTAATTTTTGACATTGCCTTTCTGAATTTTTCCTTCGAAGACAATTGGCCTCGCTCCTGTAAATAACTTTTAGTTAAAAATGCAGATGTTTTTTCTGCGACTGCCGACACTACAAATTGATTTATTGAAATACCATCTTCTGATGCGAGTTCTTTAACTTTATCGTGTAATGAATCTGGCAGCCTTAAACTTAATGTACTCATGTTCATAAACCTCTCTTATCTAAAAACTCTTTTGGCGTAATGACTTTGATTCCAAATTTATCAACTCCAATAAAATCCTTTTTGTTATATGTAACAATCACTTTACTATTTGATTCAACTGCAACCTCTAACACCAAATCATCTTTTGGATCTTTTAGATACGGCCTCCATAAAAAAAATATATCCCTTTTATTTGATACTTTAGCTATATAATTGAGAATATCTAAAATATCAGCTTTCTTAAGTGGTAATTTTAGACACTCCCGCAAAGTTACTGACTCGTATTCTAAAAATAATGGTACAGAAATATTCAGTTGAAAGTCGCCATTATCTATTAAAGTCAACAACTTATATGAAGCCCCGCTTCTCGAACGAAGTGCGGTCACTAGGACATTTGTATCTAATACTATGTTTATCGGCTTCATTTAACAGTATTATAGATGATACCATAACAATATCAAGAGGTAGTGGGATATTTTGGCTTTTTGGCATCGTCGCAGTAAGAACGCTGGTTACCCAGCGTCCCCTGCTCGAAACAGTCACATAATGCCCACGGTTCGCAAGAATCTATCACAATCAAATACCCCTACCATCCACTTTGTGGCCAACGAGTTAAAATTATCGGGCAAAGGACTCATAATGACGAAACCTGTCTGATCATTGAATCGTGTGCAGGTCGACAATTCATCCCTGCGTGGATGACTGAAGATACTGCTAAACACTCGCCCATCGTCTCGTCTCCCATACTGCCAACCAATACACTTCTACAGCTTTCTGCACTTCTCAAACCGATTATTCTATCCTTATCCGATACTCAACCCACGGCAAATAAAGGAGTCAATAGTGACCAGTAAAGTTAACCCTCAACGTGATTTACCATTTGACTTACCAAACCATCACAAATCACTTAACGAACAGGATAAAAATGAATTAATTGTGGAGCTTGCCAGGCTCATTTTTCTATTGTGGAAATCTGAAAATAAACGAAACATAGCAGAGGAAAAACCTAATGAGCGATAAAATTAAAGGCATTCATTTGTCCAGAAAAGCCGATATCTATATTCGACAAAGTACTTCGGGACAGGTGATGAACAACATTGAGAGTCAGCATGTTCAATATAAGTTAGGTGAGCGCGCGGGGCAATTGGGTTGGCCAACCTCGTTGATCAATGTGATTGACCAAGATTTGGGTTGCAGCGCCTCCGGCACCGTGAAGCGATCTGGATTTGAACGTTTAATGCAGGATATTTGTACCTCAAGTGTGGGGGCAATATTCTCTGTGGATGCATCACGCTTGGCTCGAAATGGCAGGGAGTGGCACACGCTGCTAGAATTATGTGGTGTTGTGGGCACTTTATTAATTGACCGTGATGCCATCTATGACCCACATACATCTAACGATCGCCTTTTACTCGGCTTTAAAGGCGAGTTTAGTGAAATGGAACTTCGCGTTTTGCGTGAGCACTCACAGGCCGCGATTCAGGAAAAAGCACGACGAGGTGAACTTCATTTAATGATCAGTGCCGGTTATATTAAACGCAATAGCGAATTGAGTCTTGATCCTGACCAGCGGGCAAAAAAAGCAGTTGATTTAGTGTTTTGTAAATTCCGTGAATTAGGTAGTATACGACAAGTCCACCGTTGGTTCATTGATAATAATATTGAGCTCCCCATTGCCACGTATAAAAACGAGAACCGGTTGCAATGGAAGTTGCCGAGTGTCAACGTTTTGGGTAATTTACTCAAAAACCCAATTTACGCCGGCGCCTATGCGTACGGTAAAACAAAGCGTGAAGTTGAAATACGAGACGGTAAAAAATATATCAAGAAAGGTATTGTCTTACCTCAAAACGAGTGGATGGTATTGATCAAGGATCATCATAAGGCGTATATTTCATGGGACGAGTATCAAAAAAACCAAACGATGATTACACATAACACCAATAGCAAACGACCCGTCGTCATGGGATCCACAGGCCGTGGAGAAGCGCTGCTGTCTGGCATCTTACGTTGTGGCCATTGTAGTGCAAAGTTAATGACGCGCTATCAAGGCGCCAACAACAAATCACGCGTTTACCTCTGTCGTGGAAAAGGCGAACGGAACAGTAAAACGTGCATCAGTTTTGGTGGTAAACGCGTTGATGAGGCTCTGTCCAATAGGATGCTAGAAATCTCGAAAGCGATTGGAACGAAGCACTAAAAAAATCTGCTCAACTGGAAAATGAGATTGCTGAACGTGAACAGCAAAGCGCCGTTGTTTCTGATCAGGATCGTCAAACGATCTTATCATTATCCGATACCTTACCTTATGTCTGGAACCACGAAGACAGCAACAGTGAAATTAAGAAAAAAATTATTCGGATCGTTGTTCGAGAAATCATTGCTTACATTGAACCAAGCTCAACAGATAAACGAACCATTCAGCTAAAAATTCATTGGCAAGGCGGGGATCATAACGAACTGTCACTGGATAAAAATCGCTGTGGTGAAACAAATAGTATCACTAAAGCAGAAACTAAAACGATCATCTCAACGCTCGCCAGAATGATGCCTGACAACGCGATAACCGGGGTACTTAATCGACTTGGAAAAAGGACAGCAACGAGGCTAACATGGACCCCTGCTCGTGTCTGCGCCTTTCGTAATACACATCATGTTCCCGTTTACAAAGTAGGTGAACGCGAGGCACGTGGCGAGATGACACCAGAGGAAGTGAGCAACGCGTTAGGGGTCAGTGTGTCTAAAGTGAGAAAAATGATAAAACTAAAAATTTTACCGGCAAACCAGGTATGCACCGGCGCACCTTGGTTGATCAAAAAAGACGTGCTTGCTTTGAAGCAGGTACAACAAGCCATTACATCTACGGTTAGTGCCCCGTTGACCCCCGATTCAAAACAGCAACCCCTTAAACTTCAATAACATATAAAGGTGTGTATCATGAAACCATTCCCTTGGAGGCAAAAGCCGTGACACATATGGCCACGGCTTTTGCATTTAACCTTTTAGATGTAAACGAGACTTCATTCTTTACGGTTTATTACTACCATCGGCCAGGAAATTTTTGTATATTTGTCACACAGCCAAACCCGCTATCGGCCAAAGAACCACCGCCACAAACAAAGCGCTCCTTAATCACTACGCCATCAATTGTACCCTTGATACGAAAACCATAGGCTCCGGCACGCGTCGGCATATACCAAATGTTGAAGCGATTAGGTGAACTGCGATCACGCTGTAAATCGCCTCTCAATTTCTTGGCTTTCAGCACCTTTGCATCAAAGGCATCTTCTTTTAGATAAAGCACTTTGACCGAAAGATCAACCTCGGATGGTTCATAAGGATTACCGTCTAAGTCCCGAATGATCAAATCAAACTGAGCTGGTTCCCTGGCAAATACCGGTTCGGAGCGATGTCCGACCGTTAAGTTGTAAGCATCGCTAACACCTTCTCTGGTTTCGTGAGCATAAAGCGGTGTGATAGTGGAAAAGCCGAGTCCAACAACCGTAAGAATGGATAAAAGAGATCGTGTTACTGTGTGCATCATAAAAGCATCCTTTGTTTATTGCATTAATTTATTACATAAATAACGCGGTTATTATTTGCTTAATAATAATGGTATGTCGCTTTACAACACTCTACAAATAACCCCCTAACTTTATGTAGTTAGCCTAACGGTACAACACGAGCCTTGAGATACTAACCGAATATAATTCAGAGATAAATATGTAATTTTCATTATTAATAACAAATGCTGCCATTACTGATACTTTGAGCAACTCGTGCACATTATTGCAAAGCAAGGTGAGTTTTTTACCTGTTAACAAAACCCAGGCTGCGACAAAACGTCACATCACATCGCACACTTTAAGCTCCTTAGCCACTCCCGCAACAGCTTAATTTATTCGCTAGGCTTACACTATCCAAAACCATCCCATTTATTCCATTTTTTTGACTCTGCCTTCAATTTTTCCGTGCTTAGTGTTCACAGGACGTGAGTGCACTGGCAAAGTTGGCCTCACAGTTTTGCTTGCCTGAAACGTCGCTCTCACGACAATTCAACTGATGTTTAGCTTCAACATTCTTGCATTTTCCAGATTGACACCCTGAAAAACAGACTATTGAGAATAACTCAATTTTTAGCGGAGTTGAAATACAGCTGAATGATAGGATGCGTTTGCTTGAGCCTTCGACCAACTTTGCCCGATGGTATTTCAACGCTGCTTTTTTCCTGGATTAATAGGACCTTAAGCAGGATGCCGTTTCTAGTGAAGACGAAAATTGCGGAAAAAAAGACAATGAACCCGAAAATATGGCGATACTGCGTCACGCATCACTAGCCGAGATGAAGGGCCATATCCTGGACATCGCTACTTAGCAACAGATCATGAACCCGCTCCGCCTCGTTCTGTTCTGCCTGCACAACAAGCAGGTAGCGTCCCTCTCTAATGGCCTTTTCGTAACCAATGACGCTGTCATCGGGAACACCAACCGTATAGAGTGCCGCCCCTAAAACGTCCGGCCCATTCACAACTTCTTCCAGCGCAACCACCAACGCCGCCCCCAGGGAACCCGCCACAACCACCGTGCCAACCGTAGGAATCCAGAAAAACGCCGCCCCCGGCAAGTATCGCCACATTTCTTCCCAGAAAAAACGTTGCGCACCTCTGTATTGAACTTGGTCGCCGCGCGTGTATAACCCCGTGGAATACGTTCCGCTCCCCTCACCTTTCCCCAGTAAGGATAAGTTAGTCGTATTAACGTCATTTTTTTGCAGTATATGCAGCGCCTCTTGCACCCGTAAATGCTCATCGTAGACTGCAACACAACTGTTTTCATAAGTCATTACCACGCCTCCTCCGACAAACTGCCTCAACAGTTTCCGCTGTATAGCGTAATTATGCCGCCACGAGCGTGCGCTTTTCTGCTACTAAGGTTACACAGTAACCCAGGTTAATGGCGAAACTCTTCAGCCCGTTTTTCAAGTTCCTGCAATGCCTCCACTTCCAGATGGCCACGACGGGCATCGACAATGCCTGCTTGCTTCCAGTGTTGAAGCTGGCGATTGACTACGACGCGCACACTGCCAATCATTTCAGCAAGAGACTCATGCGAAAGGTCATTAATTAAACGTGGAATGACGGGGTGATCCTGGGTAGGCTCATCTACATGGCGCAATATCAGGCGCGCTAAACGGGCTTCGGTATCGTGCAAAGCAAGATCGGCGGCAAGTCCAGCCAGAGCACACATTTGCTGCCCCAGATAGGGCAGCAGGGTACGATTAAATTCCGGATGATCATAAAGCCATTGGCGAGCTTCGCCCATCGGCAGACTGAGCAGAGAGACATCATCCAAGGTTTCGAGCATAACATCGTGAGGTTTTCCATCCAATAAACTAAAAATACAAAATGGATCGCCAGGACCGAGTAAAAACAGTGTAATCATCCGGCCACTGTCGGGATTGCTACGGCTTAATCGCACTCGACCCGACAATAGAATGTGGAAGCGCTGCCAGGTCTCTTCCATCGGCAACAAGCGGCGACGTTTCCAGGTTTCGCGGCGACAACGGCCCACCATCTCCTCAACAACATGCTGATCCAAGTCGGTAAAAAACGACGATTGCATCAAACACTGAACACTCGCCTCATAAAATGCTGATCCGGGTTTCATTCGTGCATCTCCTTGTACTGCATTTCGATTTTATGACCGGAATGTTTCTGTTAACCATCCGCCTCTACCGTATAACCAAAAACAGCGCACCATTGCCCCGGCGGATATTCAGCAAAATCCCATGCGCATTGTTTTGCGCAGCTCGACGCACATCCTTGACACTTTTCACTAGCTGGCGATTCACCGAGATAATGATATCGCCCCTGCGCAACCCTGCACGAGCCGCTGAACTGCCCCGCTCCACGTCGATGACCGCCACGCCCTCCACTTTACCCGCTAATGGATGGCTTGGTTCGATCGAACCAAGTACTGCGCCAGAAAGTTTTTCAGACAAACCTGCCGCCTCTGCACGCGTCCGTTGTGGCTCAGCAATACGAACTTTAATGGTGCGCTTACGACCTTCACGCACAACGTCCAAACTGACTTTTTCGCCGACACGCAACAATCCCACCGCATTACGCAATTGCGCGGCATCATGCACCGCCTTACCATTAACAGCGCTAACCACATCCCCCACTTTCAACCCGGCCTTATCGGCGGCAGAGTTCTCCACCACTTGCGCAATCACCGCGCCGGTATCGTGCTTAATATCCAGGGCTTCGGCCAGCTCGGGGGTAATATCCTGAATCATCACGCCAAGTTGACCACGACGCACCTCACCGTACTCAATTAACTGGGACATGATGCTACCCACCATATTACTGGGGATTGCGAAGCCAATGCCCACGTTACCACCACTGGGACCAAGAATGGCGGTGTTGATTCCCACCAACTTGCCATCAAGATCAACCAGTGCACCACCCGAGTTACCAGGATTAATGGAGGCATCGGTTTGGATAAAGTTTTCGTAACCTTCGATACCCAGCCCCGAACGCCCCAAAGCGCTGACAATACCCGAGGTCACCGTCTGTTCCAAACCAAAGGGGTTACCAATTGCTACCACAAAATCCCCCACTTCCAGCGTACTGGAATCCGCCATATCCAATTCAGCCAGGTATTTTGCTTTGATTTGAATCACCGCCAGATCAGCATCAGGATCAGTCCCCACCACTTTGGCTTCAAAATGGCGCTTGTCCTTAAGTGTTACGGTAATCTCATCGGCATTTTTAATCACATGATTATTGGTCAGGATGTAGCCTTTATCCGCATCCACGATCACCCCAGAACCCAGCGCCTGACGCTCTCTCTGCTGAGGCATATCGGGTACATCAAAAAAACGGCGGAAAAAAGGATCGTTAAATAGCGGGTTTTGCTGGATTTTGACATGAGATTTAGTGGAAATATTCACCACCGCCGGGGTCACCTGCTTAAGCATCGGTGACAGCGTTGGACGGCCAGCACCATCCACTAACAACGGCAATGCGGCTGAGGCTGTCTGGAGCCAGAAAGCGGACAAAACAAGCAGCCAGACAATAGAAAACTTTGATAATTCACAGACCATAGAAGATTTAAATAGTGTACGATTCATTTTAACACTCCTCATTATTCCGGCACTCCTTCGCAGAAGACGACACTCAAACGTCAACAGACCTTATAAATGGGGACAAAAAACAGAATCAAAAGCCCTATCCTTCATCTGACCTAGCTCAACGAATATACGCCTCCGTGGTATAGCGCCGCATCATACGATGGCTGTTGAAGAACGAGGCATTTTTACAAATTGCCCCTTTCATCACTTTCACCCATGCGGCTTGGTTTTGATACAAAGGCAACACCACCTGCTCCAGTTTGTTGTACAGTGCAGCAGCATCATTACCGTTTTCACTTTCCATGCTGTCGCCGACAGCCCAGCCAGTAACACCTTCAATACAGCCTTCAAGCCACCAACCGTCCAGTACACTCAAATTGGGTACGCCGTTAAATGCCGCCTTCATGCCACTCGTACCCGAAGCCTCCATCGGGCGCAACGGTGTGTTTAACCACACATCCACACCCGCTACCATCAAACGAGCAATATCCATATCGTAACCGGGCAAAAAAACCATACCGATCACACCGCTCAGTTCACGGGCATGGCGATGAAGCATCTCTATAAGCTGTTTACCACCCTGGTCATGGGGATGCGCCTTACCGGCTAATACAATTTGAAAGGGCTGATTGCGAGCAATGCTTTTTAGACGCTCAATATCGGAGAAAAGCAAGTCGGGACGTTTATAGGCTGTCATGCGGCGAGCAAAACCCAGCGTGGGAAGCTGACTGTCAAACGATACCCCGGTCAATGTCCGGATTTTGTCAATCAACAAAATTTTAGCGCGCTGGTGCGCTTCCAGCACATCGTTATCAGGAAGACAACCATCAGCACGCACTAACAACTCCGGTTCATGGCACCAGCCCGGCAAATGCTGATCATAAAGTTTGACAAAACCGGGACTGCTCCAAGTATACGGGTGCACGCCGTTAGTTACGGCTTTAACCCGATAACCGGGAAACATTTTCCGTGATACTTCAGCATGACGTTTAGCAACACCATTCACATGTTCACTCAGGTTCAGGGCCAGACGCGTCATGTTGAGCGACTCATCCCCAGCAAGGTGCTTCAGTGTAGCGGTATCAATGAAATCACTTAACAGACGATTCACTAGGTCATAGGGAAAACGATCGTGCCCCGCATCCACTGGGGTATGGGTAGTAAAACAACACAACTCCCGCACTCGCGGAATATCATAAGGGGATTCTCCGGGACGCAGATCTTCGTTTGGGTATTGAAAACGCCGCAACAACTCCACACCCAGCAAAGCGGAGTGGCCTTCATTCATGTGATATTGACGAATTTCAAACCCAAGCGCCTGCAACAATCGCACCCCGCCAATCCCCAGTATAATTTCCTGTTTCAAGCGGTAAGCGCTGTCTCCGCCGTACAACGTATCTGTTATTTTTCGGTCTTCAGAGCTGTTTTCCGCCACATTCGTATCGAGCAAGACAATCGGCTGCCGCCCATTCATATGCCCCTGGAGAATATAAAGCCAAGCACAAACCCAGACAGTGCGGTTTTCTATTATCACCGCAATTTTGGCGTTCAGTGGTGTCGCGTAATCACCTGGCTGCCACTGCATAGGTGTCTCTTTTTGCCGGCCATCGGCATCAATCGTCTGACAAAAATAACCGGCCCGGCTAACCAGGGTGACCGCTACCATCGGCAATTCAAGATCGGTCGCCGAACGCATGGTATCACCCGCCAGCACGCCCAAACCACCACTATAGGTGGGAATCTCATTTTGCAGCGCAATTTCCATGGAAAAATAGGCAATGCGAGGTTCATGGGTAAAACCATCAAGCATAGACATAATCGTACTCCATCACATTAACATTGGGAGGGGACAACGAAACACGCTATCCCCCATCGGGTATTGCAAACACCACCACCAGCATCAATATCCCGGCAATCATGACGAACCCGGCACGCGCCGCAAAATGTCCGCGCCCTCGGGATGCAATTAGCGCCACCAAACACTGAAACAAGTAATAGAATGCAAAAGCGCGTGAAGCAATGGCGATAATTTCAAAGATACTGGCCGACCAGACTAAAATAATCGCTACCGCAGCCACTAATGCATAAGCAAAACGGGGCATCAGTCGCTGGCGACTAAACTCGGATAACAGACCGCCGGAACCGGCCGTATCGGCAATTGCGGCGCTAAACTGGCTCATCACGGCAGCCACAATCAACATTGCCGGTAATACCACAGCCACGTTGGCAGAAAGAGTAATAATTGCAGTCTCATCACGTTGCTCATGAAAATCACTCAGTAAAGGCAACGACAAGCCAACGAACAGTAGATAAATTATACCAGACAGGATCTGCGCATAACGCATGGTGCGGATGCGGGTCTCAGCATCATATTCTGCCCCCAGATAACGGGATGTCTCGAAACCCTGAACAATCAACAGAATACCGGCCAGCAGTTGTAATGAATAAACCCAATCTTCCACCGCTCGATAGTTCATATCAGTCCCGGCTTGCAACAACCAATTCACATCAAACCATGCCAAGCCAAACAACAGGGCAATAATAATCGACAACTTGATATTGACCGCCGACTCTTCCAGGACTTCCAAACCGCCCAGCCCCCGCCGCCACCCCATCAAGGCAATAAAAATCAGTATTGCCGTGGTCATTGTGTTGGCTAAAAAGTCGTTATCCATCTCCATAGCGCGCAACACAAAGGAAGCCAGTAAACGCAGATAAAATGCCACTGAAATGACATAAGCAATACTCAACACCAGACCAGAGAGACGTTCAACAACCAGCAGTAAATTCGGTGCCTGGCTGCGATTTAATAGCGGTTCGGCATAGCGAATATTATAACGAATAACCTCACCAATCCCGTAAGCCAGCAGCACAATCCCCGCCATAGCAAGTAACGCCCAACTATTCACTGCATGAGACAATAACGGAGCCGCCACCAGAAAACCGCTGCCAATAATCGATGCCAATGGCGTTACCGTTGCTCGCCAATCACGCGATTGACGCAGCCGCGGTTGAAACAAAATCATGACGAAAATAATAGCAACACCGAGCAACAAAACATTTTCAAGCATTCAATACCTTCAACTCAAAGAGACAGCAGACCAATTGTTCGCTATACCGCGTCAACTACGTCACTAGGAGCCTGTCCGAGAGCTATCACGTTGTACAAAACGCCGCACAAACGGAATTGTCAACTTTCGCTGCGCGGTCAAGGATGCTTTATCCAGTTGATCCAATAACTGAAATAATGCATGGGTTTCCCGTGAATAACGCTTCAGCAAATAACGCCCTACGTCATCAGACAGCACCATACCCCGAAATTTGGCGCGTTGTTGTATAGCGCCAAGTTTCTCTTCGTCATTTAATTCTTGCAGATGAAAGACCAAGCCCCAACCAAGACGGGAGACTAAATCTTGGAGCGACAATCCCAGCTGAGCAGGTGCCACCTTGCCACTCATGAGAATAGGCAAATGAGTTTCCCTGGCCCGGTTGTATAGGTGGAACAACGCTTCCTCCCATGCCGAATGCCCTTTTATGGCTTCCACGTCATCGATACACACCAGTTTGAGGTGTTCCAACCCCTGAAACATCTCAGGCGATAAACGCTGGTGTTCCCGCAATGGCACAAAGGCAATACTCTGCGCCTGTTTCGCAACATATTGGCAAGCAGCCTGCAATAAGTGTGTTTTACCAACTCCACGGCTTCCCCACATATAAATGAGCGGCTCTGAGCGTTCATGTACACTGGCAAGCAACTGCTTCAATAATAATGAATTACTACCAACATAAAATGTTTCAAAAGAAACATCATCACTAAAGGTAAATCCGAGGGGTAACTGGTGTGACATTGGTGGAGCAGGCAATATTACTGTTCGATGGAATGATCAGTATGCGTTGATTCGGCTTGTGTTGGTTGCGAGTCGGGTGAAGTATCGCCATAAAGTGAACTTGAGGTATAAAGCTCGTGTATATGACGCAGTAGTACCACGATAACCGCCGCCACTGGCAAAGCAATCAACACTCCCACGAAACCGAATAACTGACCACCGGCCATCACGGCAAAAATAACAGCCACGGGGTGCAAGCCTATTTTTTCGCCCACAAACAACGGCGTTAATAACATGCCTTCCAGGGCCTGACCTGCACCGAATATAAGCAATACATAAACAAGATGAATCATGTCACCAAATTGCATCATGGTCGCAATGCCCGCAAGCAGTACTCCGACGATAAAGCCCAAATAGGGAACAAAACTGACTATACCAGCAACAATACCAATCAGCAGTGCCAGATCCAGCCCCATTGCCCACAACCCCAAGATATAGACACAGCTTAATGCAAACATCACAATAAGCTGGCCGCGCAAAAATTCACCCAGAACACTATCAGACTCTTTGGCCAGCCGGGTAAAAGTGGGTTCATTAGCACGCGGGATCAAACCACGAACCTTTTCGACCATATCATCCCAGTCACGTAATAAATAAAAAGTAACAACCGGAATCAGCACTAAATTCGCCATCCATGCCATAAAGGCAAAACTGGATTGACTCACCACCCCCATAACCTGGCTTACAATGCCACCGACATCACGCCAATTTGCCAGAATACTTTGTTTAATCGCATCCATATTCAAAATTTCCTGATCAATATTGAATGTATTACTGAGTAGCGGCACTACTTTGAACTGTACCCAGTCAATATACGCTGGCAAATTTCTCAGCAACGCAGATATCTGTAGTTCAATTAAAGGTAACAGGATGATCGGAACGGCAATGACGGCCAGAAATATCATCACAAACACAACAATGACTGCATTGGTGCGTGACAATTTGCAGGTTTCCAGCCAATCGACCAATGGGTCCCCGAGATAGGCCAATAACGCACCGATTAAAAACGGTGTTAATACGGGCGCCAACAAATATACCAGCAAACCCAGCGTTGTGGCACCAGCGAGAACAAACCACTTGTTAGAGGAGTTTTTTATCATTATTAACGTCAGTATGTTTTTCTTGAGCAATGCTTACCGCTGAAGATGGCCTTACGTGAGCCATCTTTCACGAGACAAAGCGAAATAATTGCAGGCAATCACTGCTGTTTCCGTTTTTCAGCATAGGCCGCGCGACGCGCCCAAACCCAAATATAATCAATGCCACTTGTCAGTGTGGTCACAATAACCACTATAACCAGGGCATCAATCAATATGGCTGGCAATGTGTAAACGCCCAGAGAAAACACGATGACTAACACCAGCATTATCTGAAAAAAAGTATTTAATTTACTAATCCAGGACGGCACCATCTCAAACTGACCAATAAGGTAATGGTAGACAACAACGCCCAGAATGATAATGACATCCCGCACCAAAACCGCAATAACCAGCCATACTGGAAGTTCCCCTAACCAAGCGAGTACTAAATAAGCGGATACCAGTAATAACTTGTCCGCCAGGGGGTCTAAAATTGAGCCAAGGCGTGATGCCCAATTGTTACGTTTTGCTAGATAACCATCCAGGCCGTCCGATATGCCAGCAATGGCGAACAAAATTAGCGCCAGCCCGAATTCCCGCTGTTCCATGAGATACACAACCGGTATCACCAACACCATACGCAGCAGGCTAATGAGGTTAGGTAAGTCCCGCAGTGTCACGGTATCAAACGATAGATATGCGCCGTTGAGGGTAACGTTTCCTGAACTTCTATGGTTTGGTCCGTTGCAAATGATGTTACGCTGGAATTATTCATTGCGCGGTTTTCAAATGGGTCAGAAACGGTCGCCAACACATTCCCCAGTGCAAAAGTTTGTATTAGCCCTGTGGAATTACCCCGAATATCAAGCCGATAAGTTACGCTCTGGTTGTTAATATAAGTAGGATACAGTGCCTTAACCTGCTCCAGCGATTTTAAATAGCGGCTGACACGGGCAAATTGCTCAAGGGACCTGATTTCCATCACAGCAATGTCAAAAACACCGGGCGTGGTATTATCATAAACCTGTGCATAACGAGAACCCAAAATTTCCAACGCACCTGTAACGCCGGTACTCACTAATTGGCCAGAATAAGTGCCTTGCGCATTCCAACTGAGTCCCTGACCACCTTCATATAAAATCCAACGGCCCTGCCATGCGTTATCGCCTGTCAGGCTAATTCTGCCCACCAAGATAGCATCGGCCTGGTAACGTGCCGAAGCCTGGAAAATGGCTTCCTGCGAATTGTTCAATACATCCACCAAATTCAGTTTGGTTTGATCCTCCAAATCTAGCAAGGGCAGCAAAACAGCAACACCACGGCGCTTCGCTTCCTTTTCAATCGCAAAACGAATTTCCTCCTGGGAGTTACCACCTATCAGGAAACGTTCACCATCCTGCTCGACAGCCAGCCACACCAATGTGGCGGGGCGTGTGCGCCCCCACACTGGCAGTCGATTACTTTGCAGTAATTTGTTTACCGCTTTTTCATCGAACCGAAACCAAATAAGCTGTGAACCCGCTGCCGCTTCGGTGAGCAAATAGCTGTTCTCTGGTATTTTACGGTATTGATATTGTTGTAGATAAAGCGAAGGTTTATTGAGCGCCGATGCAATATTCGCCATGGTATTGACATCGGGCCGACCACTTACTTTGGCCAACACTTCAAGCAAAGCGGTTTTCATCGCTTTATCGCGCCCACTCCTGGATTGATTAGCAACCAGCATTTCGGATTCATAAAGCCCTTGCACAATAGCCGCTTGCACGTTAAAAGTAATGCCTGAAAAGACAAAAAACAGTGGTAATAAATAGACGGTCGATAAATATTTGTATGTTAATGATGTTTTCATAATACAATTCACGCTAAGTGACAAAGCCTCGTATGTCAAGGTTTCTTGTTTCACTAAGATACCTTAAGATTACGCGTTTTTTAAAGGAAGTATAAATGGACTCAATCAATCGCTCATCCAAACCATCGTTAAGTTATAAGGATGCCGGTGTCGATATCGACGCTGGTGACGAGTTAGTTAATAAAATCAAACCCTTCGCGGCTAACACCCTACGCCCGGGCGTTTTGGCCGGTTTAGGTGGATTTGGTTCATTGTTTGAACTGCCCGTCGGGCGTTACCGCCAACCTGTACTGGTATCAGGCACCGATGGCGTTGGCACAAAAATCAAACTCGCCATGACCATGGGGACCCATGATACCATTGGCATCGACTTGGTCGCCATGTGCGTCAATGATCTTATTGTACAGGGTGCCGAGCCATTATTCTTCCTCGACTATTATGCCACCAGTAAACTCGATATTCACGTCGCAACCAATGTTATCGAAGGCATATCGCTTGGCTGCCAACAAGCAGGGGCAGCATTGGTCGGCGGCGAAACCGCTGAAATGCCAGGAATTTACCAGCTCGACGAGTATGATTTGGCGGGTTTTGCGGTCGGCATTGTTGAAAAAGACAATATTATCGATGGCACCAAGGTTAAACCGGGCGATGCCTTAATCGGTATCGCATCATCGGGGGCTCACTCCAATGGTTTTTCCTTGATTCGTAAAATTATTGATGTTACTAACACTGATTTATCAACCCCGTTCACTGACCGAACCCTGGGGGATGTATTGCTTGAACCCACCCGCATCTATGTAAAACCGGTGTTATCGTTATTGCAATCTGTCGATGTGCATGCGCTCTCCCATATCACTGGCGGTGGACTCGTCGAAAATCTGCCCCGCGTAATGCCCAATAACTGCCAGGCAATAATCAACCGCAACACCTGGCCTAGAACGAAAATTTTTGAATGGATACAACAAAATGGTAATATTCCTGATGAAGAAATGTATCGCACTTTTAACTGTGGCATCGGCATGGTAGTCATTGTGAACGCGACGGATATTGATGCAACGATTGCTCACTTAACCGCAGAGGGAGAATCCGCACACCACATTGGTGACATTCAAGCGGCGGAACCCGACGCTACAGCCGTAACCATCAATTAACAGCGAACCTCGGCCATTGCCCGCGATTTCAACAACACATAAGTAGGTGAACACAATTATTTTAACATTTTCTTGTCTGTTTTCCGGCTGCTGCTACGATCACATAGCTCACTATGCCCATCTTCGCAGCGTCTTGAAGGCCATAAAATATCCTGCAAAAATTTTGTTAAAATAATTATGCTCACCCACTTAAGACCGACATCCCTGCCCATTGTCATTCTCATTTCAGGCAATGGCAGTAACCTTCAGGCTATCATCGATGCAATAAAAAATAACGCTCTGCCTGTCACAATTCGCGCTGTTATCAGCAACCGTGCCGAAGCGTTTGGACTAATTCGGGCACAAAAAGAAGGGATTTCTACCGAATTGATCGAACAAACCAAGTACAGTACCCGTCAAGCCTTCGATACCGAACTACAGCAACGCATCGACAAATACCAACCTGCGTTAGTCGTGCTAGCAGGCTTCATGCGCATCCTAACGGATGCTTTTGTTGATCATTATCGGGGTAAAATCATTAACATCCACCCCTCCTTGTTGCCCGCATTTCGGGGGCTTAATACCCATCAACGTGCCATTGACGCCAAAGTGACAGAACATGGCACCACCGTACATTTTGTTACCCGCGAACTGGATGGCGGCCCCATAATTATTCAGGCGAGCGTATCGGTATCCGCCGAAGATGATAAAACCACCTTAGCCGAACGTGTATTAGAAAAAGAGCATCGGATTTATCCCCTCGCCATAAACCTGGTAGCGAAAGGACGCCTTCATTACAAAAACAATTGCATTTACCTTGACAATAAACAACTACAGAAACCATTGACGTACCCACCGAGTAACAACGACTCAGCCTAACATTTTAAAAAATCAGGCCAAGTCATTGTAAAACCGATGACATCGCCAAAACCATAAATTGACTAACATTTCTCTCATTTAAAGCTCGCGATAACCTCCTTGCTGGCCGATACTTTGAGTTAAAGAAAAGGGAAAACATGTGTTTGTACTATTTGCTTATTTACCGAGACCACCAAACAACAATGACCCCATGACCAATCCCGCTCACCATAAACTGGCATTATGGATAGTATTTTTCCTGATCTCATGCGGTGGTTTGCTGTTAACAGGCAGCGCAACTGCGGAACATCAACCCAAACTTTTTACCGCCTACTACACCGTCAGTAAAGGTATCATGCCTATTGGCACTACAAAACGTTCCTTGAAAAAAAATAAGAGTGGACACTATGTATTTGAATCACTGACCAAACCAGAAGGTATTGCCAAATGGTTCATTAAGGGAAACGTACTGGAACGCAGCACTTGGTCATTCGATAGCAAGCAATTCATACCACGGGAATACGAATATAATAATAGCGGCAGCGATAAACGCCGAAATGTCAAACTGGTATTTAATTGGGGAAAAAAGCAAGTAACCAATATTATTAACGGCGATCCCTGGACCATGCCACTGGACACGGGCACACTCGACAAACTACTTTATCAACTGGTGGTTATGTATGACCTCACTGACAATAAAACACCACTACTGTACCAGGTTGCTGACGGCGGAAAATTAAAAAGTTACGAATTAGCGATTGGCGGTGAGGAGAAACTGCAAACCGAGCTTGGCACTTTCGATACCGTGAAGATTTCACGCATCGGCAAAAAACGCAAAATCATCTTCTGGTGTGCAAAAGTATTGGATTATATGCCAGTACGTATTCAGCAACAAAAACAAGGCGCCAGCAAATTCACAGCGGACTTAGTCAAACTAGAAGGTATCGCCATTCCCAACAACGCTAAAAATATCAGCAGTGAGGAAGATGATTTTTAGCCTGTATTCCACCAGAATGCGCTATATCAAGCCTTAGGCAAGGTAACCCCTTTTTGCCCCTGGTACTTTCCAGCGCGGTCTTTGTATGATGTGGAACACACCTCATCGGACTCAAAAAACAACACCTGCGCAACACCTTCATTAGCATAGATTTTTGCAGGTAACGGGGTGGTATTGGAAAACTCCAGCGTCACATGCCCTTCCCACTCAGGCTCCAACGGCGTCACGTTCACTATAATGCCACAACGGGCATAGGTAGATTTACCCAGGCAAATGGTCAGCACATTGCGCGGGATACGCAAGTATTCTACTGTGCGCGCTAGAGCAAAAGAATTAGGCGGAATAATACAGATGTCGGACTTGACATTAACGAAGCTGTTTTCATCAAAATTCTTGGGGTCAACCACCGCCGAGTTAATATTGGTGAATATTTTAAATTCATCCGCGCAACGTATGTCATAACCGTAACTTGACGTGCCATAGGATATAACCCGCCCGGTATCGCTCTCGCTAACTTGCCCTGGCTCAAAAGGGTCAATCATGGCTTGGGTTTCCACCATACGGCGAATCCAGTGATCTGACTTGATACTCATTTTGTTGTTATTTCCTTAGCTACCGGGCCGTCGGTCAGCGCAATCTGCGCCTGATACATCCGGTAAGTTTTTATCCACATTAACCAAACGCAGGCGTTGCACCTGCTGCGAACACCGATCAAACACAAACAATTATGCTCTTGTTAAACCCTTGCATTCTGTCACAGCCTAATTGTGGTGTTCAACGTCAATCACTCGTCAACCATTAACTAATTGTTCTGAATCACAATATTCGGGAATTTTGCACTGTACTCTTTCGCACGTAATGATAACTTGGCGGCCATATGCCGTGCAATTTCTCGATATATCTGTGAAATCCGGTTTTCCGGGTCCACTGCAACCGTTGGTTGACCATTATCCACTTCTTCCCTAATTTTTTTATCCAAAGGCAATGCACCCAGGAAATCCACCTCATATTGTTCAGACATAGCCTGCCCACCCCCCTGGCCAAAAATATACTCTTCATGACCACACTGGCTACAAAGATGAATACTCATGTTCTCAATCACACCCAACACATGAACGTCGACTTTTTCAAACATTTTTAATGCTTTACGAGCATCCAATAAGGCAATATCCTGGGGGGTAGTGACAATGACAGCGCCACTCACCGGAACTTTTTGCGCCAGGGTCAACTGCACGTCACCAGTACCAGGGGGTAAATCGATTATCAAATAATCGATATCTACCCAATTTGTGTCATTAAGCAGTTGCTCCAGCGCCTGAGTCACCATGGGACCACGCCAAATCATCGGCGTTTCTTCGTCAATCAAGTAACCAATGGACATCGATTGCACACCATGAGCCACTAATGGCTCCAAACTTTTTCCATCTTTTGAATCGGGTTTTGACGAAACCCCTAACATACGGGGTTGACTGGGTCCGTAGATATCTGCGTCAAGAATCCCCACCGAGGCCCCTTCCACGGTCAGCGCCATGGCTAAATTTACCGCAGTAGTGGATTTACCTACCCCCCCCTTACCGGAAGCAACGGCAATGATGTTTTTGACTTGGTTAATGGGTTTCACACCCTTTTGCGTGGTATGAGCTTCAATTTTACTGCTGACATCGATTATCGCGGTTGACACCCCCTCAAGAAGGGTGATTTTTTCTTCCAGTTTCGCCGCTAAATGTTCAAAATAGCCGTTGGCAGGAAACCCCAAACTAACGGCTACCTTGACACAACCATTGTCGATAACGATATTTTTTACCGATTTACTGCTGACCAGATCAATTCCCAAGTACGGGTCGATATACTGCTTAATGCTTTCCTCGACTTGATCACGAGTAACGGTGGACATAACAATACTCCTCGGTAATAAAGGGTCGAGTGATAACATCCAAATACAAACAGACCCTAATAATGGCTGGACAAATTCGCCTTCTAAGTTGACAATCTGTGCTCCTGGCCCGGCATCGCCAGCAATATCGCTTTACACTGCCAAACCAATCCGCAATAACAATGTGGTATCTGTTGTGTTAAGTATAAAAACACGCCTACAAGCGGAACCAATGCGGTGGGTTTACATATTGCCTGTTATAGTGGGTGCAAGTTTACACGATTTAAACCCCAACCGTAATATTCTATAATTTCTATTTTCTTTAAAATTTAGGCTAATTAAGCACTAAGAAAACGACTTATGACAACTTCTCAACGCAAAATCCTGGTGACCAGCGCTCTCCCCTATGCCAATGGCTCCATTCATATTGGTCATATGCTGGAATATATTCAAACCGATATTTGGGTGCGTTTCCAAAAAATGCGTGGCATTAATTGCATATACGTCTGCGCAGATGACGCACATGGCACCCCTATTATGTTACGGGCGCAGGCAGAAGGCATTACCCCAGAAGCGCTAGTGGCACGTATAAAAAATGAACACGAAAAAGATTTCGCGGATTTTGCCATTGGTTTTGACAACTTTCACACCACTCACTCAGCGGAAAATCAACATCTGGCTGAAACAATTTATCAGAAATTACAGAATAATGGACACATCAGCGCCAGGGTGATCACGCAGTTGTACGACCCGGTCGAAGGCATGTTCTTGCCAGACCGCTTCGTCAAAGGCACTTGCCCGAAATGCAAATCAGACGATCAGTACGGTGATAACTGCGAAGTATGTGGTGCGACTTATAGCCCCACAGAATTAATTAATCCCAAATCCGCCGTATCCGGTGCCACCCCCATCGAAAAAGACTCCGAACATTTCTTTTTTAAGCTGCCCGATTTTGCAGAAATGCTAAAAAACTGGACCCGGGCCGGGCATTTGCAAACCGAAATCGCCAACAAGTTAAGCGAGTGGTTTGAGGTTGGCCTCCAAGAGTGGGACATTTCCCGTGATAACCCCTACTTTGGCTTTGAAATCCCCGGCGCGCCAGGCAAATACTTTTACGTCTGGCTTGATGCCCCTATGGGGTATTTCGCAAGTTTTAAAAATTTATGCGAAAAACGAACAGATTTGGACTTCGATGAATACCTGAAAAGTGATAGCAAAACCGAACTGTACCACTTTATCGGTAAAGACATTATCCGTTTCCACGCGCTATTCTGGCCCGCAGTGCTCGCAGGCAGTGGTTTACGAACACCAACGGCCGTTTATGCCCATGGTTTTCTGACCATTAATGGTCAGAAAATGTCAAAATCGCGAGGCACCTTTATTAATGCACGGCATTACCTGAACCACCTGAACCCTGAGTATCTACGCTATTATTTCGCTGCTAAGTTGAGCAGTCGTATAGATGATATTGATCTAAACTTAGAAGACTTTATTCTACGGGTAAATTCCGATTTAGTGGGAAAAGTTGTTAATATAGCCAGCCGTTGCGCGGGATTCATTAGCAAACAATTTGAGGGAGAACTCGCCACGCAATGCACAGAACAGGCATTGTATAGTTCGTTTGTCAACGCAGGCGATGCGATTGCTGAATTATATGAACAGCGGGAATTCAACCATGCTATGCGGGAAATCATGGCATTGGCCGACAAAGCCAATCAGTACATTGATGATAACAAACCTTGGGTGCTCGCTAAACAGGATGGCCAACACCAAGCGGTACAGGATGTTTGCAGTGTCGGCATTAATTTATTTAAGGTTTTAATCACCTACTTAAAACCTGTATTACCCGTCATGGCCAACAACGTTGAGGCCTTTCTGAATATTGACACGATAAGTTGGAGCAATTACCGCGCACCGCTGTTGGGGCACCGTATCAACCCGTTCAAACCATTAATGACACGAGTAGAACCGGAAAAAATTGACGCCATGTTAGATGAAGTGAAAAAAAACGCGCCCGGTTCGCAGCAACAAGCAAAAAAAACCGACACAATTGCAAACACGATATCCTATGAAGATTTTGCCAAACTGGATCTACGCATTGCAAAAATTGTAGATGCCAAAACAGTGGAAGGGGCAGATAAGTTATTGCAACTAACATTGGATATTGGCGGCGAAACGCGTAACGTTTTTGCCGGCATTAAATCCGCCTACAATCCTGAGGACTTGATTGGCACACTAACAGTCATGGTCGCCAACCTCGCGCCGCGTAAAATGCGTTTTGGGATATCCGAGGGCATGGTGCTAGTGGCCGGGCCAGGGGGTAAGGATTTGTGGGTACTACAACCCGACCCCGGCGCCCAACCGGGTATGCGCGTAAAATAATGTAAAAAACATCCTGCTTTCAATAGGATCTTATAAATACCGCATACATTTTCGCGTTTGATGTACGATTACCGACATCACAAATAAAACCCATAAACCACGTTTTAAAAAATTACTGATAATAACCTGTTAATGAAAGAATATTTCTTAATACTGCTAACGACCGTTTTGGTAAACAACTTTGTATTGGTCCAGTTCCTTGGTTTATGTCCATTCATGGGGGTCTCCCGTAAACTGGAAACCGCGATGGGAATGGCATTGGCAACCACGTTTGTGCTTACCTTGTCATCTGCCCTCAGTTACTTGGTGAACGTTTACATTCTTCAACTTCTGGGGCTGGAATATCTGAAAATTATTGCCTATATCCTGGTAATCGCCGTGGTTGTCCAACTGACGGAAATGTTTGTGCATAAAACCAGCCCCATTCTTTACCGCGTGCTGGGCATTTTTTTACCACTCATCACCACCAATTGTGCCGTACTCGGTGTTGCCCTGCTCATTACACGGCAGGACACTAGTTTTATGCAGGCTGTCACTTACGGTTTCGGAGCCTCTATCGGCTTTTCCTTGGTAATGGTGTTATTTGCTGCCATGCGTGAACGCATCACAGTCGCCGATGTACCGGAAATATTCCAAGGCTCCGCAATCGCCCTGGTAACGGCTGGTCTCATGTCGCTTGCCTTCATGGGATTCGCAGGCCTCGATTAATGTTATCTGCTATCATCGCCTTAGCTGTGCTTGCAGTCATCTTCGGCCTTGCCTTAGGTTATGCTGCGGTGCGCTTTAAAGTGGAGGGCGACCCACTGGTGGAAAAAATTGACGCCCTGCTGCCACAAACGCAATGTGGTCAGTGTACCTTTCCGGGTTGTCGTCCCTATGCAGAAGCCATTGCCAAGGGCGATGCCGACATTAACCAATGCCCGCCTGGTGGCGAAACTACCATTATTGCATTAGCCGATTTGTTAGGCCGCGACCCCAAACCATTGAACCCTGAAAATGGAGAGGAAAAACCCAAACGCGTAGCGGTTATTGATGAGCAAGTTTGCATCGGATGTACCCTGTGCATCCAGGCGTGCCCTGTCGATGCGATCCTGGGTGCCGCCAAACACATGCATACCGTGATTGCACAAGAGTGCACTGGCTGCGACTTATGCGTTCCGCCCTGCCCCGTTGACTGTATCGACATGGTGAATATTAAACCCACAGTATCCACATGGGGCTGGGATTATCCTACCCCATTACCGGAAAACCTGGCACGTTTAGCAAACCAAACTAATGAAACAAGCCCGCCGCCAAAACGCAACAGCAGCGAACCTGAAGCAACGGGAGTCGCAGAAACAACCAAGGTCGCATCAGGAGGCAAACAATAATGATGCGGCGGCTGTTTAATTTTCAGGGTGGCGTAAAACTCCGGGAACACAAGCGGGAATCCACTCAGTCCCCCGTAATACCCGCTAACATTCCAAAAACACTTATACTGCCATTACAGCAGCACATCGGCAGCCCCGCTGTAGCCACCGTGAACGTGGGTGACAAGGTTCTGAAAGGACAAGTCGTGGCACAAGCGAAGGGCAATGTTAGCGTACCCGTTCATGCCCCCACCTCCGGTAAAGTAGCAGCAATCGGCAAACATAACATCCCTCACCCTTCCGGGCTGCAATCAACCTGTATCATCATCGAAACGGACGGCATGGATATCGAGCGCCGACAAAAATCCCGCTTCGTTAACCACAAAGATTTATCGCCCGAACAACTTCGCGAGTTAATTCGTCAATCCGGCATCGTGGGCTTGGGGGGAGCCGGGTTTCCCAGCCACCTGAAGTTAAGCGCAGAGCGAAATCGGGTTAAAACCTTAATCCTTAACGGTGCTGAATGTGAACCGTATATTACCTGCGATGAAATGCTCATGCGTGAGCAGGCCATTGAAGTCATTGAAGGCTTAAACATTATGCGGCACGCGCTACAAGCACCGCGCTGCATTATTGCCATCGAAAACAATAAACCCGAAGCACTTAAGGAAATCAAGCTTGCCGTCAAACACAATAACCTGGATTTTGTTGAGGTCGTACAGGTGCCCACTGTCTACCCTGCGGGCGGTGAAAAACAACTCATCCAAACCGTCACTGGCAAACAGGTTCCCGCACAGGGGTTGCCTATCGACATTGGCGTCGTGTGCCACAACGTAGGAACTGCCTATGCTATTTCCCGCGCCGTGGAGCACGGTGAACCACTTGTTTCACGTTATGTCACGGTAGCAGGCAGCGTAGCCAAAGCACGGGTTTTGGAGGTGCTAATAGGCACACCCGTCAGTGACTTGATTGAGGAATGCGGTGGAAACCGCAAGACATTAAGCCGAGTTATCATGGGAGGACCCATGATGGGTTTCGCACTGCATAATGATGATGTACCCGTGATAAAAACCACAAACTGCATCCTCGTCAATTCAAGCATTGCTGATGTCCCCTTGCCCTCGCGCAGCAAACATGCCTTACCTTGCATTCGCTGCGGTGCTTGCTCAGATGCCTGCCCGGTTGGGCTGTTGCCACAACAACTGTATTGGCACACCCGTGCTAAAGAATTTGACAAAGTACAAGACTATCACCTCTTTGATTGTATTGAGTGCGGTTGTTGTGATTATGTCTGCCCCAGCCATATTCCGCTCGTGCAATATTATCGATATGCAAAAAACACCATATGGCAACAAGACAGGGAAAAAAAATTATCCGATATTTCCAGACAGCGACATGAATTCCACAAACAACGGCTGGAACGCGAAAAACGCGAACGTGCTGAACGCCATAAAAAGAAACGACAAGCAGTCACGGCGGACGCTGCACAGGACGACAAGAAAGCCGCCATTCAGGCTGCCATGGAACGAGCACGAAAAAAGCGTGAGACAACTAATACGATGCCCAAAAACACTGAACAACTGACCGAACAACAACAAAAACACATTACCGAAATTGATCAGCGCCGCGAGAAAGCACCAGGGCCACGAACTGAGTCCTGACAAATCAACGCTAATAAATGCGCATAAAATAATGTCACTATGTGACGCCTCAGCTAAATAGCAACCATTAAGTAGCAACAATAAAATAACATTAACAATTATTACTATGAGCCTGAATACACCAACATCCCCTCATATCCATGATGATACCAGTGTCACAAAAGTAATGTTGCGCGTGCTTTTGGCATTAGTGCCCGCCATCATTGCCTATAGCTGGTATTTTGGCTGGGGATTATTAATTAATATCGCTATTGCCGCAACAACCGCCCTGGCCTGCGAATACACGATGTTAATGTTACGGCAACGCCCGGTCGCCCCCTTTATGACTGATGGCAGCATCGTGGTCACCGCCATCCTGCTTGCATTTTGTATCCCCCCCCTGGCGCCCTGGTGGATTGCATTTCTGGGCACTGGATTCGCTGTGGTGGTTGGCAAGCACCTCTATGGTGGCTTAGGTTACAATCCATTTAACCCCGCCATGGTGGGTTATGTTATGCTGCTTATATCATTCCCTAAAGAGATGACGACTTGGTTGCCGCCAAACCTAGTACAAGATTTGAATTTTGGGTTTTTGACATCGTTAAACGCCGTTTTTACCGGCAACCTTCCAGCAGGGTTTAGCTTGGATGGCATAACAGCGGCAACACCGCTGGACCTGATTAAAACACAACTCAACCAGGATATCACCATCACTGAGACCAAAAATTCCTATGCGCTGTTTGGTGACTTTGGGGGGATTGGTTGGGAATGGATCGGTAACTGGGTGTTTCTTGGTGGTGTCTGGCTGATTTATAAAAAAGTCATCAACTGGCATATTCCCGTTGCTGTATTGGGCAGTCTATTTGTCATTTCGCTTGTTTTCTTTTTAATGGATGCGGATTATTATGGCTCACCCATGTTTCATTTGTTCAGCGGTGCCGCCATCCTGGGTGCTTTTTTTATTGCTACCGATCCTGTCAGCGCGGCAACCACACCAAGAGGCCGCATTATTTATGGTATCGGAATCGGATTATTAACGTATATTATCCGCGTCTGGGGCGGATACCCTGACGGAATTGGGTTTGCTGTATTATTGATGAACCTTGCCGCACCCACTATTGATTACTATACGCAGCCCCGAGTCTACGGCCATAAGCGAAAATAACCGTACCAATAAACGCAATATGATTACAACATGACGTATAACGATTCAGCTTAACGATTGATTAACATGCACAGTCATGACTTAAATTACCTTTAATTTGCTTGAAAACTAGGAAAAAGTACCGCGCTTACCGATATAAATTAGTACTGGGAGGGAGCCTGTTCAAAAATGGCCATCAAACAAACCAAAGGTAAGCTGAGTAATGACCATGATTTAACACAATATCCTATGAAATTAGCGCAACACATGATAACCACCGCAGTCATCCTGGCTGGCTTTGCTATCGCCGGCACGGGATTAGTCGCATTTACCTATAAAGCAACGCAAGGAAAAATTGCTGAAGCGGAACGGGACGCCTTACTACGCAGCCTGCACTCGGTGGTAAAACCGGAAAAACACGACAATCAATTATTTGCGGACCTAAAATTAGTCACCTCACCCAGGTTGCTGGGTTCTGAAAAACCAATGCCCGCTTTTCGGGCACGCAAAAATGGTGAGCCAGTGGCAGTGATACTCACGGCCATCGCACCCGATGGCTACAACGGTGACATTAAATTACTCATTGGCATAAACTATGATGGCACCCTCTCCGGCGTTCGAGTTTTGACACACCGGGAAACCCCAGGGCTTGGCGATGACATTGAGATGCGGCGTAGCGATTGGATACTTGGCTTCAATGGCCACAGCATGGAGAACCCCAGTCACAAGCAATGGAAAGTAAAACGGGATGGGGGTTATTTTGATCAATTCACCGGTGCCACCATCACCCCTCGTGCTGTGGTCAAAGCAGTACACAACGCGTTACAATACTATGCGCAGCACAAAGACGAATTGTTTCAATAGTATTCAGCAGCCACCGCCAGTAGAATAGGGTAACAATAATTCCCACTCCCTCGCGACGGCTGCTATTCTCGGACAGGGCTCCTAATGAGAACCACCGCTTGAAACGGATCATTAAATAAGGTTATCGATGAGTACCGACATCAGAAAAATCAGCCTCGACGGTCTATGGCACAACAATCCCGGCCTGGTTCAGCTACTGGGGTTATGTCCGCTCCTTGCGGTTTCAAACACCGCAATTAACGCTCTGGGACTTGGTCTGGCAACAACCTTAGTACTCATCGGCTCCAATGCAACCGTGTCGGCCATTCGGCATATCGTGCGCCCCGAATTACGCATTCCCGTCTTCGTATTGGTTATTGCCTCTTTTGTCACCATTATCGAATATCTCACCAAAGCGTTTTTTTATGATTTATTTACGATACTTGGTATTTTTTTACCCTTAATCACCACTAACTGCGCAATTATTGCCCGCGCCGAAGCGTTTGCCTCCAAGAATAACGTATTTCACTCGCTCATTGATGGGTTAATGATGGGGCTAGGGTTTGCCGCTGTGCTACTTTTATTAGGGGCACTACGAGAAATTATTGGCCAGGGCACCTTATTCGCTGATGCCCATTTAATGTTTGGGGAAAATGCTCGTTGGTTAACCATCACCTTCATCGAAGATTATCGTGGCTTTTTGCTGGCCATCCTACCACCCGGCGCATTTTTAGGATTAGGTTTTATCATTGCCGGGAAAAACTATATTGATAAACAACAAAAACGTAAAGCCGCGCAACAAATCTATGCCATCGAAGGCAGCACTCAGACCAGCACATGAGTTTGGAAGTGAATACCGCGCCCGTTACGGTGGTGCCCCATCAGCCAAGCAAGCGGGTGTCGCTTAGGCTCTGTTGACATTTTTTTATGTTTCTTGATTACCGCTTGGCCTTATATCATCACCCAACCAATCTTGTCCCGAAAAAAACAGCCTGCCCTCCCCATTCACGCAGACTGGATTAATCCGGTCCTCCGGCCAGATTAGTCTCAGCAATTGAGCAGCCTAATTTATCCTAGAATCCTCAGTTGAGCGCTCCATTCTGATACTAAGTTATTGATATGAATAGCATTGAAATCAATTTATTGCATCACCTGCTGGGTGA
>JAADGF010000044.1:0-5158 GCA_013152545.1 Gammaproteobacteria bacterium | reverse complement strand
GGAATAGAATCACTATTCCGCGTCGTTACGCCTTGTCCTACACCGCCGCAAACGCACACTTCACCCCGTCCAACTGAGGATTCTAGGTTTATGCAAACTAACGAATTAGGTTCAATGCGTTTGAAGCGACGTTTTAATCACATGTGCGGCTTGTGCGGGTAAAAAATATTGATAATACGGTGCTGAATGTAAACCGTTACCAGGCTCAAAGCGAAGCCCGTACAATGCGAACAACTCCTGGGCTAGCATTGTGGGCATTTCCCGGCGGGATACGATTTCCAGTAATTTCCCATTCTCAATCATCTTATTAAGCTCGACACCGTGTTGTCCTATTGTGTGTTTTAACGAAATCGGGATTGCCATATTTTTTTCGGGTTTTGTAAATACTTGTTGCAACAAACCCTCAGTATATTCACCAGTAGGTTGCAAAACATCAACACCGTGTTTCGTTATTGCCGCTATAATATCCTCCAATGCTACACTCAGGCGTTGGCCTGACTGCAACTGGGTAGCTCGCATGGCCAAATGGTGAGCAGTATAACCATACACGCTATTCCAGTGTTGAATAATTTGCGCAGGATGACTGGCATCCGATTGGTCAACAAAAATTCGCAGCACCTGCCCATTTGACAGTTGTTTATATAAAGGATACGCATTCCAGCCTTCGGGAAACTGATAAAAAGCCTCACCACTCATTTGAGGTGAACGGTAGCCATGATGCTCTTTAAGTAATGTCACAATCCGCTCTGCATCAAGACTCGCCCTGGTACCACAACGAATGGCCAAATGGTCAAAGTGCACATTCCAGTTTTTTTGCCGGGATATCTCAAGCAGACTGAGATCAGCGCGGCTATTGAGCAATGACTCTGTGGATTTAACCGCCGCGTACACATCCAAATTCACTAACCAATCAGCGATCAAACCCGCCTGCTGATCAGTTATAGTATCGTTTGCCTTAACCAGTATTGCTTGTAAAAAATCACTGGCATAGCCAGAAACATGTTTCATCGCATCGTGCAATGTATCTTCGAAAACAAAGTCATGCTTAGCTTGATGATAGGCATGAATCAACCCGTCAACGGTGCTAATATTGGCAAAATAATGAGCAGCTGTCGGTGCTTGAGGATTGGCCATGAAAGGCGTCAAATTCAGATTCACAAGTTCATACTTGCCACGATTCACCTGCACCGTCGAATCAAGCCCATCATGGCATGCCGGCAAACGGACTTTACCATGAGTATCGACAAATAGCTCTTCGGCCAATTTAATGGCAAATTGTTTATGATTATCACCCACCAAGCGCCACCTCGAATGCCAACTTTAAATTTCCCGCCTATACTCTTCCTATTCCCATACAGCACATTATAGTGAAGCAATGGCGACAACGATGTTAACAAGCCTATCAATACTGTTAAATTCAGCACAAAATTTATTTATGCGTAACCCGGGAACAAATTTTTAGCGAATCATTGACAACGCTACCGGGCGTGCAACGGGAATCGTTACCAACCGGCAAGGAGAAACATTTTGTCAAACTATAATGTCTTAGTATTAGGTGCCGGTAAAATTGGTTCGCTAATTACCTGCTTGTTATCGGAGTCCGGCAATTACAACATTCATTTGGCCAATTTGCACATTGATACCGCTAATAAGCTGGTGTCGCAATTAGCACTAAAAAACGTCAACACCAGTCGCCTTGATGCCCAAAGTGAAAAACACCTGGACGCTACATTTAATTCCGCTCTTCATTCAGGAAAGCTCGATGCAGTGATCTCCAGTTTACCCTACTACTGCAACCCGCTGGTTGCCGACTTGGCGGCAAAATACAAGGTTAATTACTTCGATTTAACGGAAGATGTGGCAGTCACAAATCATGTAAAAACCATCAGTGAGGGTAAAAAAACAGTCTTTATGCCGCAATGTGGTTTAGCGCCAGGTTTTATAAGTATTGTCGCCAATGCCATCATACAAAATTTCGAAAAACTCGATACCGTTAAAATGCGCGTTGGCGCCCTCCCGGTCAATCAGAATAATGCCCTCAAATATTCCTTAACCTGGTCTACTGATGGACTTATTAATGAATACGGAAATACCTGTTATGGCATAGAGAGCACAAAAATGACGAACTTATTACCGTTGGAAGGCCTTGAAACCATCACCTTGGATGGCATTCACTACGAGGCTTTTAACACTTCCGGGGGGCTTGGCACGTTAGCAGACACTTACAGTGGCAAGGTAAATATAATGAACTATAAAACCTTGCGTTATCCCGGCCATTGTAAAATTATAAAATTGTTAATGAACGATTTAAAATTAAACCACGACAGAGATACCTTAAAAAGAATACTCGAAAACGCTATCCCTAAAACCTTACAAGACGTAGTACTAGTATACGTCGCTGTTACCGGATACAACGACAACGATTTATTTGAAGAAAACTATGTTAAAAAAATATACCCACAGACCATCGCCGGTCGATTATGGTCGTCCATTCAAGTAACGACAGCCGCCGGCATTTGTGGTGTAGTGGACATGGTGTTGCATAACACTGAAAAATACCATGGCTTTGTTACCCAGGAAAGCATACCGCTCGCTGACTTTTTAACCAATCGGTTTGGCAAGTATTATTTCTAAGCGAATCAACCAGGAGGTAACCTTGAAACTGCTTGATACCTTAAACTTAAAAACAAATAATTTTGGCACGTATAGCAGCAGCGGCTGGAACACAACCACGGATGCTGGACAAATCGCCTCTATAAACCCTGCGACAGGCGAATTAATTGCTAATGTCTACACCTGCACAGAGCAGGATTATCAGTCCCTGGTAAACAACAGCCTTGACGTCCAGAAAGAGTGGCGCATACTCCCCGCCCCCAAGCGCGGCGAAGTCATTCGGCAAATCGGTAATGCGCTACGCGACCACAAAACAGCATTAGGCAACCTAATTTCAACAGAAGCGGGAAAAATCAAACAAGAAGGGGACGGTGAAGTACAGGAAATGATCGACATAGCAGACTTTGCCGTCGGCCAGTCTCGCATGTTATACGGTAGAACCATGCATTCAGAACGCGCCTGTCATCGCATGTATGAGCAGTGGCATCCCTTGGGTGTTGTCGGCATAATCTCAGCCTTTAATTTTCCTGTTGCGGTCTGGTCCTGGAATGCATTTATTGCAGCAATTGCGGGCAATACCGTTATTTGGAAGCCATCCTCAAAAGTACCACTCTGTGCCATCGCTGTGCAGCATATCTGCAATCAAGTGACAGATGCTCTGGGCTTTCCTGGCATTTTTAGCCTGTTTTTACCCGGTAAAAAATCGATAACGGAACAATTTGTTAATAACCATAGCATTGCTTTATTATCTTTTACCGGTTCCAGCACCGTGGGACGTTATATTGCAAAAAATGTTGCCCAGCGAATGGGAAAAAGCCTGCTGGAGTGTAGCGGCAATAATGCCGTCATTGTCGAGCAAAGTGCCAACCTGGCATTAGCGATACCGGCAATTGTGTTTGGTGCGGTGGGTACAGCAGGCCAACGCTGCACCACAACACGTCGAGTATTCATTCACGAATCCATCTATACTAAATTAGTGGCACAGTTAGTTGCCGCTTATCAACAAGTGAAAATTGGTGACCCACGACAGGAGCATGTCTTAATGGGGCCATTAATTGACCAGACTGCCGTAGATGCCTATTTGAAAACCATCGAAATAGCAAAAACAGCCGGTGCAACAATACGCTATGGTGGTCACTGTTTATCTCAACCCGGTTATTTTGTTGAACCCACCTTGATCGAGATGGATAGACCGCTGGACATAATGCAACAGGAAACTTTTGCGCCCATCTTATATTTACAAGCATTTAAAACCCTCGATGAAGCAATTCATTTACAAAATAACGTTCCGCAGGGTTTGTCCTCGGCACTCTTCACAAACGATCTGAAAAACGCAGAACATTTTCTGTCAGTCATCGGCAGCGATTGCGGCATTGCTAATATCAACATGGGTACCTCCGGTGCTGAAATCGGTGGTGCATTTGGCGGGGAAAAAGAAACGGGTGGCGGACGAGAATCCGGCTCTGACAGCTGGAAAGCCTATATGCGGCGACAAACCAATACGATTAACTGGGGCTCGACATTACCCTTGGCACAAGGCATTAAATTTGACCTGTAGTTTTGCCAAAAAAATTCGTTAAAAATATTCTTGATTCACAACGAAGATAACAAACCCTGGGGTTACGTTAAATTCAACCAAATTTGGTCATGCCACTCACGTTCATGTCAACACATAGACTAATTGGTTTTAGGATTTAAGTTCCGCGAATATACTTTTCTGGCTTCCCCGGCCATTAAAAAGACCGCTATTTTTACAGCGACAAGCTTACATAATCCTAACACATCAGTTGAATCGTCGCGAGAGCGACTAGAGTGCTGAAGGTAAAAGACTGACTGGGATTTTTTGGATGACAGCGTATCACACTATACGGCGAATTCAGAAAATCCCAGTCAGTCTTTTAGATTCTGTGCTATAGGCGTTCGCAGTCGATTCAACTGATGTATTAGGATTATGGTAATAAGTCACATTCGCGCCGGTATTATGTCATTTGTCGGTGAAAATAACCTCGCTACACTTTGGCCTACCTGATCAATAACAAGGACCGCCATGTTTATACGCCTGCGTAGCCAAGCCGGCCTGTTTGACCTGATTCCCCAGGCGTTTAGCGTCAGCGTCACCGACGGCACCCGCCTCACCTTTGCCGATACCGACAGCGCCGCCCGGTTTCTAGCGCAATTTCGCGATGACGCCCTTGCCATGGCACGATTGAAAGACCTCCATGACCACATCGGCACCATTGCTCGTGTTAGCGACCGGCTTGACGATGATGCACTGATACCCCGCCAACTGTATTACACCATTGGCACCCTGCATCTGCCCCTGTGTCGCAACATCACCCCGGACGATCCTGAGCCATCCGCCGACCTGATTACCGCACTGCCATCCGGCTGGTTATATGTTTACCTCAATGGTTACCTGTGGCGGGAAGTGCAGGTCGAGCGCCACGCCGGCGCGCTGCGCGATGTGGACCTTGCCGCTCATCCCGGTAAACACCCACGTCCCGCCACCGGCCCATGGTTCGAGCTATTATTAGTGCCCCACAAA
>JAADGF010000059.1 GCA_013152545.1 Gammaproteobacteria bacterium | reverse complement strand
AACATATTACCTTTCAATCTAGATATGAAATAGATTTACGCAAGAGGAAAACCCTTGAAATAGAGCAACTCCACAAAGCTTTTGCAAACGACCGTTTGTTAAAGGGCTGGATCAATAATCTCATGAATCGTGGCTAACATAGAAAGCCAATTGAACAAGTGGCGGTTTACGTACCTTTGGAGGATTTGACCCCAAGACCATCAAGTGCTGCTTTAACTTTACGTTTAAAATCTGCTGACTGTTTGCTCCTGCTGCCTGACATCTGGCGGAGTGTTTCTAGTTTCATCGGAAAAGGAATAGCGTGGCTGCTGTAGAAAGCATGTAAAAACATGCCTAATGGTTTCCCACGTAATTCTAAACGCTGTTGCCAATCTATCGCTGTAAATTGAGTTTCACTAAAAAGATTAATTAGATTCTAATTTAACCGTATCACATAATATTTTGCATTCTTTTCTTTTGCGACTTCTTCGATAAGTGAACCCATATATGCTTTCTCGTCACATTCAATTTCGACTGCACAGGCTTTCAACCTCACAATGCCACTATGCAAACGCTTATAACTTCCATGACTTATTGGTAAATTTTGTGATTTCAAAATCGCATATGCGGTAAAATCACATTCATCGCCTAAAGGATGCTTTCTCACCATATGCACTAAAGTTTCCCAAAGGGTTAAATCTTCTTGATTTAATTGCTTGCCGGTAAATTTTATCGTTATTCCCTTTTGAGCATATACAATTTCCTCATCGATATAACGACGGCCTTTACCCTGAATGGCTGAAAATAAAGCGGAGCGAATCAGGCTATTCGGGGTTCCCCTTTTCGCTTCTGGCCATAAAGGTAACTGTACCACTTTATTTTCTCGGCGCTCTTTTGCTCTCGTACTTAATCGTTCAAGTGTTTTATTCAATACTGCATCGATTTTCTGAATTTTTTTACCTCCTGTTTCTCAGTTTATTCCTCTGCCATTGAGATATCCATCATTACATCGTTATTCACTGATCTAATCAGGGTCAAATGATTCATTGACAACGAATCATTTCCTTCCGATTAGCCGTGTTATGTCATTGAAATTTCAATTTTACGGTTTAACACAGAAGCAAATTTTTCTAGCGTGGACAACTTTATGTCTTCAGCATGATTTTCAATTCGAGAGATAGCTGATTTTTTAGTATTTAACTTTACTCGGGTTCTCTTTATTACTAGATTCTATTCATAGTCTGCTTGCGACCCTTAGCGAACTATCAACTGAATAAGTTTTTTATATTTATTCGCGGGTAAATATTATTATCACAGGATAGAGAATGAAGCTTCAATGTATCCGGTTATCAAATTTCCAATGCTTTGGCCCTGAGCCGACAGAACTCAGCCTCGAAGCCCTAACTTTTTTGATCGGCCCAAATGGTTCCGGCAAGACTGCCGCAATGCAGGCGCTAACCCGTTTGTTCGCTTTCGACCCAGCCTCACGACACACCAAAAAGTCAGACTTCCACATTCCCCATGATGAGGAAGAGACACCGGACGAACGAAACCTATGGATTGAAGCTGATTTTCTATTCCCTGAGCTACAAGATGATGCCGGAGAGCATCCAACAATCCCTTCATACTTTGGCCACATGCGCTTGGACGAAGCGGATGGCATACCACGCGTTCGCTTTCGTCTCGATGCTAGTATGGGTATCAATGGCGATGTCGAAGATACGTTTCGATATGTGTTGGACCTGAACCCGGATGGTTCGCCTCTGAACACGGCTTCAGTGTCACACGCCGAACGCAATGGCATTCAAGTCCACTACCTGCCTGCAAGGCGCGATCCAGCGGAGCACATTACTTTTGGCACGAATGCCTTACTCGGCCGGTTGCTTAGAGCAGTGAACTGGGATACCCAGCGTGCAACGATAAAGACGCTGACCGAACAGATCAGCGATAGCTTAGCCACCAACAAATCGGTAGTTTCCCTAAGTGAAAATCTGAGTAACGTATGGCAGGGCTTGCATAGAGGAAGCTACTTTTCTGATCCATCGATCACCTTCGTTGCGAGTGAAATCGAAGGGTTACTTAGGCATCTGTCGGTATCGTTTGCTCCGGGCCACGATGAGCCATTGGTAGATTTCTCACGATTGAGCGATGGGCAGAAATCCATGCTCTACCTCTCGCTTGTGCTTTCTTCGCAAGCCATAGGACGGGCAGTGCTCAGTGGCAAAGACAGCAGCTTTGATCCAGACAAACTCAAGCCTGCTGTATTCACACTCGTCGCTGTTGAGGAACCCGAGAACAGCCTATCTCCCCATTACCTTGGTCGTATTGTTTCCGCGTTGAATACCTTGATAGGCGACGAAGATGCGCAAGCTGTAATTGCCACCCACGCTCCTTCCATGCTACGTCGAGTAGCACCAGAAAGCATTCGCTACTTACGTCTAAGCGAAGCACGCAAAACGCGAGTGACCGGCATTAAAATGCCGCCGTTTGCGGACGAGGCCCACAAGTTTGTGCGCGAAGCCGTCCAAGCCTTCCCTGAACTGTATTTCTCGCGATTGGTAATCCTAGGTGAAGGTGACAGCGAAGAAATCGTGATCCCGCGCATACTGAAAGCAAAAGGGGCTCCTGTCGATGAGTCCGCGATTTGCGTTGTTCCGCTCGGCGGCCGACACGTCAATCACTTCTGGCGTTTGCTAACCGCCCTAAATCTCCCATTCATTACTCTCTTGGATATGGATTTGGCACGCCACCAAGGCGGATGGGGGCGGGTGAAGTATGCCAATGATCAATGGGGTAAATACTCGCCGGATAAGCAGCTTCCTTCCGACATGGATATCCCTAAATGGAACGATGAGAAGAAAAAGTTGCTTGACTGCGGCAACTATATCGAAGCACTCGAAGAGCGTGGAGTGTTCCTCTCGTCGCCGATGGACCTAGATTTTTCGATGCTGACGAGCTACCCGGAAGCATACGAAGTCGATGGGGCGAACCAAGTGCTACCAAGCGACAGCAAGACCAAAGCAATTCTGGGCGACAGTCATCACGACGCCAGTCAATACACAGAGGGAGAGCAAAAACTCTTCATTAGCTATCACAAGCTTTTTAAGCTTGGCAGCAAACCAGCTGCCCATATCAATGCGCTCTCCAAGCTGGCGGATGCTGAGCTCTTGGTAGATATGCCATCTTCTTTAGAACGTCTCGCTGACGCCGTGATCACCAAACTCTCGAAGTTGCCTGAATGATCGATCCTGAATCCTGGCGACCAGCCGATGGACTAACGCTAGAGCCAAATTCCTTACGAGCCGCGACCGAGCGTGAACGCTGCCTGGCTCTTACCGCTGGCCCTGGCGCCGGGAAGACCGAAATGCTCGCACAGCGAGCGGACTTTCTGTTACGCACAGGAACTTGTCGTTATCCGTACCGCATCCTCGCTATCTCATTCAAGGTCGATGCCAGTCGGAACCTGAAGAAACGCGTGCGCCGACGCTGCGGTCCAGAGCTTGCCGCTCGATTTGACAGCTATACCTTCCACGCTTTTGCAAAGCACATCATTGACCGATTCCGCCCAGTGTTAACCGGGCACGATACACTTGATCCGGACTACACAATCGGTGATCGGAAAGTCACACGCCGCCAAATTGAATTCATCGACCTCATCCCCTTGGCAATCCAAATTCTCAATACGTCCCAAGTCGCCCGTAACGCAGTCCGCAAGACCTATAGCGATGTTTTCCTGGATGAGTTTCAGGACTGCACCAACACGCAATATGACCTAGTAAAACTGGCATTTCAAGAATCAGCAGTTCGTTTGACTGCCGTGGGCGATACCAAGCAAAGGATTATGTCTTGGGCTGGAGCGCTAGAAGGGGTCTTCTCGACCTTCGCTGCTGACTTCAATGCGGTACCTCTGAACATGTACCTCAATTTCCGTTCGAAGCCACAGCTGCTCCGCATGCAAAACGAGATCATTCGGATCATGGATCCTGCATCCGAGATGCCCGAGGAGCAAATTATCGGTGATGAAGGCGAGATTTATGTCTGGAGATTTAACACTAACCAAGAAGAAGCCGAATATCTGGTCGATCAGATAGCTCGTTGGATTCAAGATGAGGGTGTTTCTCATTCAGAAATCGCCGTACTGATATCCAAACAGCTCGATTTATATGCCGATTCGTTGATGGTTGAACTTGAAAAGCGAGGTATTCCCTACCGTAACGAGCAGCAGCTTCAGGATATTTCCATAGAACCAGTAGCAAGATTGATTGTTGATTACTTGTTGTGTTTCTATGGCTCACGAGAGCCAGCGGCCTGGTTGCGCTTGAGGGATCAGCTAATTCCGTTCACCGATGAGACCGATATGCGGCAGGACTGGCAACGATTTATCAAATCAGAGCGTAAGGAAGCAGCAATACCCTATCTAGTCGATGAAAGATGGCTAACAGCGTGGACGTTTGTTAAAAAGTTCCTGAAAAAAGTTGGCGTCAGCAATTTGACGGCACTGTCCCCGGATTACGAGTCAGCTACCCGGCTTGCAGAAGTAATTCAGGAAACGAAAGCTCGAATCGAAGACCAGCTCAATATCAAACCAGATTTGCTTCAGGCCTTGGCGAGATTTTCAGATGACCAAGCGGTGCGCATCCTGACCATCCACAAAAGCAAGGGTTTGGAGTTCGACTCAGTGATCATCATGGCCATTGAAAATGAAATTTTCTTCGGAAATCAGGAAGAAAATAGATGCGCCTTCTTCGTTGGAGTATCACGGGCTAAACGCCGACTAATGTTAACACACGCTGATCAACGGCCAATACCAACTGGTTGGACGAAACGATGGGATGTTCAGCGCCATCCACAGAATGAATATCTTGGGTATGCCACACCTTTTTTAATTCAACATGAATAATTAGCAATCAGCATTGTACGTCCGCTCCTACCCGACTAGAGTAAATTTTCGCCCCGTTGGGCTTCAGACCCCGTACCTTTGTAGGATTTGACCCAGCTTTGTCGGAAAAAATTACAATTCAATCTCAGATAACTGACCAACCATATTCACCACATTGTTTTTTTTAGAAAAAAATTATTGGTTTATAGATTGCTATGTGATTAGAGTTAACTATGAATGAAATTCATAGTAGTTATCTTTATTGGAGTTATAGCGTTGAAGATTAAAAAAAAATTTTTAATGGTGGCCTCACTTTTAACACTTGGGTTTTCTGCAAATGCAGCTTTACCAGCAAAAAATTTGAGACTGGAATCTAGTAATATTTCCATGTTATCTGCTCATAACAACACCATAGAATCCGATACAGTATCTAACAAAACCCGAAATATAAAATTTCTAATCATTGTAGGTGGAGATAATATGATAATTTCTTACGGAACAATGGATTGCTAATTTAAATCGTTAACGAACGGGGGCTGTATCCTCGTTCTTTATCTTCCACCTAACAAGAACATAACCTTCTGGTCTAGCCTCAACGTTTGCGTATAATATCGAACTATTAGTATTTGGCAATATTTTAAACTCAGTAAATTTATTGTGTATCATAGTATCACCGATTTCCTTCTTAAAAGGACTTTCAGATATGTCTTTACCAATCGCAATGAAACGAGGAGTTTCTAAACCTTTTAATTCATCAATAATTTCGCTAAAATCCAATATGAACATTATTTTTTTTCCTTCTGGAATTTTGCTATTCCTGTAGTTTAATCCAGCCCATCCTTTTGGTTGATGCCATTGACTGTCATCAAGTGCAACAGACATCGCATTAGTAAATTTAGAAACGTATAAATATTGTGCTAATGATTCTTTTTTGAAAATAATTTCCTGTATGGCTTTCTCATTTAGCTTATCAACCTGCTCAATAGAAGATACACCAAATCCAGAAAACGAGCTTCTTATTTCTTTATCTACAGATTCGTTCCGCGCAAAATAGTTAATCTTTAATTGTTCGTCACCAAATACTAGTGGAGTATAATAGTACTGATGCTGAACTCCACTAAAATAACCTCCCTCATATTTTGTCATTTTTGTATAAACAATTCCTACAGATTTACTATTTATAGTAATAGTAACACCAACAAGCAAAAAAATACTTATAATGAGAACAAGGATACCCACCTTTTTAAAGGCTCTTATCGCTAAAAATGATGCAATGATTGAAAGTATAGCGGAAAAAACAGCAATTAATTCTCCTGATATGTAAGGCATAACAACTCCCTATTTTAGCCTAGTGAAATAGTAGTTCATTGAACACGTCATCATTATAGGAAAAATCCACCTACTTAAAAACTACCATCCACTCTCACTGGCAATATTTTTATTTATATATCCGGTTATTGACGGCTTCTGTTTTATTAATTGTCCTTGTATTTTTCTTGATTTAGCTGAAACTTAAAGCATGGCTTTAGATTGCTGATCTTATAGACTGGTATACAGGGAGGAAACAGGCACAATGAAATCTTTGCTTAGGTTTATGACGTTGGGATTATTAGGTGGTTCTAACCCGTCCATTTATAAAGAGCTGACAGTGCCACTTTTCTGGCTATCTCGTAGATGCATTTAGGCATGTTGACAGAGTTGTGGGCTACTTGATTCTTTGGCGCTCCTGGCAGCGGTAAAAAGTTCGGGTTCTGGCAAGGTGCTGCGTGATAGTGACCTTCGGGGTCAAACTGCATAAAGGTACCTGATGTTTCGTGTAAAAGAGAGTTCCCTTTGGAATTGATGACACTTCGTCTGTTAACAAAACCCCCATTTCAACCTACTTGCCCAAATACCTAAACACC
>JAADGF010000105.1 GCA_013152545.1 Gammaproteobacteria bacterium | reverse complement strand
CAGCAGTAGAAAACGAGTTGTTGCATTTTTTGGAAGCCATTGACCAAGCGGAATGATCAAATTTCGTTAAATTTTATGCAACGCTAGGGTAGAGTCCCCGATTAAATAGTTTAAAACTAAAAGATGGATCATGTTTAAGAGGTAACTGGACGCGGCGTTATTGCCGCCAAGTTACCTCAGAACCGAGCAAGCTTGTTTCCAAGTCGATGGCTCAAGCCTTATTGTGTCCATATTGATGGATGCACCTAATTACGAAGTTTGCTCTTAATGTCTTCGAAATTATTACAAGTCTTATGTCACTGTCAATAGAATGAAGATGATGTTTATCGTCAGCCTGTACCTAAATCTTAATTGTTATGGGTATCGATGGATATAGCCTTAATGTTTTGGAACTCGTTAACCTGGAAGGAGAACGGTTAAGGATGCGGTGTTGGGCTAGCTAAGGCTCTATTGAGATAAAAATGAATGCGCCTTGCCTGGCGTTTTTTCAGGCTCAACAGCACGGCCATATTAATTGACGACACGCCCTAGTATTTCTCCAATTAGTAAACTATCAGACAATGCAATTAAGCCCCAATGCTTGCGTAAATTACAGCAAAATGTTGGTATAGGTGTACTGTCTTTTGCTTAGGCGGTGATTAACAAAATTGATATCTCCTGCAATTATATTAATTGGTTTTTTGATTTTCCGCTTGAATTTATTCCACAGTGGTTTTTTCTGTAAGTGAAAATCCTGATATTGTGGGTGTCCGCCGGAGGGCATTGATACGTTTTAGTGTGAATGTTCAGTCATTGGTTCTTTAGGTTCAAGTGCAGGAAATCTGTGTGTTGCAAACTGAGTGTGGCAACTAACACATGTTTCACTTAGTTTTGAAAAATAGAAACCAATTAATTCTGTTTTTTTATTTTTTGCGACATGTTTCAACATGCCAGATAAGTAATGAAACTGTTGATCAAGCTTCAGAAACGAGCTGGAAAGCGAAGTATGTAACTCCTTTTTCTGATCGTCTGAGAGACTTTGCTTCAAAATATAGCTACCTTGCATTTTATCTGCGATCTGCGCTATTTCGTTCCAGTTTCCAGAAACATATGCAGGTATTATAGACTGCATTCCATTTTGTAATGCCTGCATTTCCTTTGCTAGTAACCCCCGTAATTTAGGTGAGAGCGATTTTATACCAGAAACCGGTTCCTTTATTTTATGATTGGCCTGGTCTTCAGCATAACTCAACGACGGCAATAGCATAGCTATGAAAATAATACTAATTATTTGTTTCATATACGACTCCAAATGTAGTTTAATGTATAACGGTAAGCGTAATTTGTGGTGCGTCTTTTTGTGCTGAAGCCGGAAGAGGCGATCAGTAAATTTTAATAACTTAAGTCTTTGTTCTTTGAGTCTCACCCTAACCGCAGACTTTTTAAGTTACATCGAATCTTTATATAACTCAGAAATTTCAACTTTTAATACCTTCGCTATTAGCTCAACTTCTGAATCTGTTACACGCCTAATCTGGGATTCAATTTTTGCCAAAGTGCCGCGACTAATATTCCAACCGATGAGGTTACATCGAGCGGTTAATTCCTCTTGTGTAATGTGGTTTTTATGACGTAGGCGCTTTATGTGTGGGCCAATTACATTCATTAGTCAAATTGCTCCAAATTCGGAGCTTGATTTTGCCAAAGAATGTCGCCAGCACTGCTCCGATATCGGAGCAGTGCTGTTCTTTATTTTATGTAGTCTAAAAATAGCCAAGCAGGCACTTAAAATTTATCGAATACCTCACGTTGCTGATAAGCCAATGACTATAAGGTAAGCGCTAACAGAAATTAAATCGTTTCCGGGGTGTACCCCGGTCTTGCTTGTGACGTTTCGGGTAGGTCGACGGAATCATGGATTAGTTGTGCACTAATGAGTATTGGTGAATGCGCAATTAAGCCATGATTTTGGCGATTCCGGTTAATTTAACTAATAGCGCCATTTTTTCGGACGCTCTTCAAACAGTACTCATTATTTACTCAGTTCTTTTTTTAATATCGGGTGCAGCATTGGTGTAAATATTTTCCGTTTCGGTTCGCACTGCGGCTGCACTACCCCACCCCTTGGATAATACGTGCTTTGTAGCTCTAATGCTTCGCATAACCGGCGACTAACAAGAATAGTGCGCGACGCTTTTAGCCGTTCGAGTTAACGCGCTAGCGTTAATTACTTTACTCTTGGTTTGATTTCTCTTTTTGCTATTTTTTGCAGTGAAATTTCTGTGATTGAAGCGACTAAGACAAACCCAATAAGAATATACACAACATAATTTGATACCCTACTAACATAAATAAGGGCAAGTGTCATAGCAACAAAACTTAGCAAGGCGGCAACAAAAACTAAGATAAAAGAACCATCTGTTTCAGAAATAATCTTTAGATGTCCAACGTGAGTCACCGTATGAACAAACAAAATTGATATGGAGCCAATAGCGGCTATTTCAGATAAATCGAACAAGAGAGATAAGGCAATAATTAAAACACCGCTAATGATTAACCCTTCTTTACTATGTGCAATGGGTTTCCCAAATTGAGCAGGGAGTTCACCGTCTTTAGCTAATTGATAAGTTACATTTGTTACAGCATATAAGTTAGCGTTAATAGCAGATGCTGTAGCAATTAACGCTGTAATTGCCACGACAGTAAAACCAATCTGACCAAATATAGGTAATGCTGCTTCTGCCAGAGCAAAATCTTTTGCCTCGATGACTTTTTCAACCGGCAAATTACCAAAAACAGCAAATGCAATAGCAACATAAAGCACCATTACTAATAGAATAGCGGTCACCATTGCTCTAGGAAGCGTTTCAGAAGGATTAGGCATATCTTCTGCAGTGTTCGTGATAACTCGAAAACCTTCGAAAGCAAAAAAGGTTATCGCGAGACTAAAAAATATATCATTACTTGGTGGGTAGTAGTGGGGGGATAATAATGCGGGGTTTAGAAAGATGATTCCTGCGATGGATAAACCGGCTAAAACAACAAATTTTATTCCAACCGTAACTCTTTCCCAAACGGCAACATCTTTTGCGCCTTTAAGGTTAATCAAAACAAATAGAATAATGATCCCACTTGAAAACAAATTGTGCCATATTTGTGACGCTTCATTAACAGGTAAAAATGTAACTGCATAATTTCCAAATGCTTTGGCGATTAAACTTAAGGAAACAATGGCAGAAAAATACAGCATAATTCCCATAGTGCCAGTAAAAAAACCAATGCCGTATGATTGGGATAAGTATTCTATTATTCCCCCGGAGGAAGGATAACGCGCCCCTAACTTTCCTAATGAATAGCCGCTAAATAGGGCTATGACTCCGCCGATAATAAATGAAATATAAACCGCACTTCCAGAAATGGCACTTGCTTCACCAAGCAGTGCAAAAATTCCTGCACCAACCATTGCTCCTATTCCCATTGAAACAGCCGACCAAAATCCAATTGGTTTTTTTGATTTGTGCATGTAGACCTTTCGTATAGGCTAATAGTGGTTTGGATTGCTGCCGTATTTTTCGGACTTATTTGCGTGCAGCCTCAGTTTTTTTATGAAATTATTAACGTTTATAATATAACAGCTATTATTCAATAATATAAGTGAATTGCAGTGGATTAGTCGTAGGGATGTGTATTTTTCATTCAGGATAATTGCCCGGCGCCATTTACTTTCAATCAATTGGACCTCGTCACCTCGAGTGAGTTAGGTTGAGCGTTGCATACTCAACGTTAATGCTGAAAACAGGCAGGTATAATGGCGAAATTGGGTAGTGAAAAGAATTCCCTGGTTTTTAGGCTGCCAGATGGCTCGAAAGCTGATCGTATTGATGCCCTGGTTTATTCCTTGGGTATGTAGCGAACTTACTGTCTTTTCATGTCTTGAATGCAGAGCTTAAATGTAAAGGCTGTGTAACTTGGGTTACAGAAAAAAGGTTTTCGGTGTGAGATTATTTTGTTACGTAGCAAAATGTAAGTTGTCATGCATATTGAATTTCAACTTGAAACAAAAAGGAGGATGCGATCATGAGCGAAGCGACAACCAATCAAACTGTTGTTCCTGAAAAAGTTGCAGGGCTACAGCGTCGGCGGGCTCGTTCCATGAGTCCATTTGATGAAATGGATCGTCTGTTTGAAGGACTTTTCCCCCGTGGTTGGGCGCAGCCGATACGCCGGGAATGGCCTGAATGGATCGGGTTTGGCACATCGTTTGAAGGGCGGGTGCCGAAGGTTGATGTACTGGAGCGGGATGAGACTGTTGTCGTTCGGGCGGAGTTGCCTGGGGTGGACAAAGATAGTCTGGATATTTCCCTGACCGAAGACAGCGTTACTATTAGTGCTACCATTAAACAGGAGGGTGACGAGGAGGAGGGTGATTACCATTGCCGTGAAATTTTACAAGGTTCATTTTCTCGCACCGTTGCGTTGCCTGTTACTGTACAGAGTGATCAGGCTAAGGCCCGTTTCTATGATGGTGTATTGGTGTTGACCTTGCCCAAGGCGGCTCCTGCAAAACGTCATACTATCAAGATTGAGACGGATTAATGTCGCTTTAAAGGTTGGAGTGGTGTCTTTTTATATGTCCTCGGGCATGCCGCGATTTTCCCCGTCGGGGAGTTGTCGCGGCGCTGCCTCACTGCTTCAGTTTGATAACGCTAGTTTGGGGATCTTGCCTTGGAATTTAAAGACTACTACACGTTATTGGGTGTTGAGCGTGGCGCCAGTCAGGATGAAATTAAGCGCGCTTATCGTAAAATGGCTCGCAAGTATCATCCCGACGTCAGTAAAGAGGTTAACGCTGAGGCGCATTTTAAAGAAGTGGGCGAGGCCTATGAAGTCTTGAAAGATCCGGAGAAACGTGCGGCTTACGATCAACTGGGAGAAAAATGGAAAGAGGGTCAGGATTTTCGCCCGCCGCCGGGTTGGAATCAGGGATTCGAGTTCCATGGCGGTGGTTTTACCGAGGCTGATGCGTCGCAGTTCAGTGATTTTTTTGAATCGCTTTTTGGCGGCGCTCAAGCAACTTACAGTGCTTCGCGTGCAGGTCACTTTAATACGAGGGGTGAGGATACCCACGCTAAGGTGTTGATCGACCTGGAAGATGCCTATCACGGTGTTACTCGCACTATCACGCTACGCCACACTGACCTGGGACCGGAGGGGCGTCCCCAAATTAAAAATCGCACTCTCAATGTACGTATTCCCAAGGGCGTACACCAGGGCCAGCATATTCGTCTGGTAGGGCAGGGTGGTGCCGGGGTTGGGCAAGGTAAAGCCGGCGATCTGTATCTTGAAATCGAATTCAAACCCCATCCGTTTTACCGTGCCGAAGGTCGGGATGTGTATCTCGATTTGCCTGTTGCTCCCTGGGAGGCTGCACTGGGAGCGACGGTAAAGGTGCCAACATTAACTGGAACGGTGGAGCTGAAAATACCGTCTGGTTCGGCATCCGGAAATAAAATGCGTCTCAAGGGACGAGGTATTCCTGGCAACCCTGCGGGTGATCTCTATGTGGTGTTACAAGTTGTATTGCCATCCGCAGAGAGTAATGAGGCTAAGGCATTGTATAAGCAGATGGAACAAAAATTAGCGTTCAATCCGCGCGCCGGACTGGGGGTTTAAATGAATGTCAAATCCTGTGTGTTTAGTGGCTGTGTTATCGAAGATGAGGTGGAAATGTCGCTGGCTGAACTGAGCCAGGCCTGTTGTGTTACTGCTGAGTGGTTGATCGCGTTGGTGGAGGAGGGGATTCTTGAACCGCTGGTGGATGAGCGTCATTGGCGTTTCGGTGGTGCCAGTGTTTATCGTGCTCGTGCTGTGCAACGTCTGCAACGGGACTTAGGCGTGAACGTGGCTGGTGCAGCCTTGGCATTGGAACTGCTGGCGGAGATTGATACCCTGCGCATGCGGTTGGCGGTGCTGGAGTCAGGTGGTAGCGAGGTGAGCTGAATTGCTGTTGCATTCGGCAGTTTAGTCGAATATGCGTTGGCAAATCGTTTGCCAGTATTCGGTATCTCTCACGAGGTTTCGTCAAGCGGGGTTCTCGTCGATTTTTCAGCGCAGTGGTTTTGTGATATTGAGTTTCCATAGTGAGTTTCTATGAAGGAGAATATATTTTATGAGTGATGCCCTGCATATCGTTTGTCCCCAGTGCATGACGATCAATCGCATACCTGCTGATCGCCTGGCTGAAGGTCCCAAGTGTGGCAAGTGTCACCAGGCTTTGTTTTCGGCTCATCCTGTCGCGCTGACGGCGACGAGTTTTGCGAGCCATATTGAGCGCAATGATATTCCGGTATTGATTGATTTTTGGGCGCCTTGGTGCGGGCCATGTAAGATGATGGCTCCCGCCTTTGAGCAGGCTGCGGCTCAGCTGGAACCTCAAGTGCGTTTCGCTAAGGTGAATACTGAAACGGAGCAGTCGTTGGGTGCTCAGTTTAGTATTCGCAGTATTCCAACGCTGGTGTTGTTTCGGGGTGGTCAGGAAATTGCCCGTCAGCCAGGTGCCATGGGGGTGACTGATATTGTGCGCTGGGTGCGTTCGCTGCTTTGATTTGCCCTTGAATTGGACGTGCAAAGGCGCTAAACAGAAGAATGAGTATGATCCTAAGCTCATATCAGTTGAAGGGTAATGAGAGCGACTAAGATGTTTAGTGCATTAGATGTTTGTTGTAGGTTCAACGGATTAATTTAGGATAATGGTAAGCAGAGCAACTTGAAGACGAGAGGTGGCTTATGATCAATATTAATCAACGTACTAAGCAGCCCTATTCTGATGTGCGCCGATACTGGGGTGTAATGACCTTGTATGAGCGTTTTGAGCAGATTATTGCGCTGCTGTTGAGTGCTGTGATTAGTGTTATTGTTGTGGTGGCGCTGTGGCGCCTTATGAGTGAGGTTTTTTCCCAATTGGTTCTGGGTGGGCTTGATCCGCTGGATCACACGGTGTTTCAAACCGTGTTCGGCATGATCATGACGCTACTAATCGCTATGGAGTTCCAGTATTCGATCCTTAAAGTATTGGAACGGCAGGAACACATGATTCAGGTCAAAACGGTCATTCTCATTGCCCAGTTAGCGCTGGCACGCAAATTCATTATCCTTGATATGGCGACTGTTGGTGCGGCGAAACTTGCTGCACTCGGTTTTGCTGTTCTGACACTGGGTGCGGTCCACTGGCTGCTGCGGGAGCGTGATGATCATGCCAAGGAACAAGTTGCGAGTCAGGTGTGAATTTCTTGGGGAGGTCGAGGATACTAGCGAGAACGACTGGCCTGCCTTTATTCTGAAAATCCGTTGAGCCTATTTCGGCTATGGTGCCTGCGTTGTTTGCGTACTTATCCTGCCTCCCTGTTATCGGCACCAATCATAATCCTAAATTACTCAGTTGAATCTACTGCGAAGGCCTGTAGCACAGAATCTAAAAGACGTATTGGGATTTTCTGAACTCACCGTAGGGGTGATACGCTGTCGTCCAAACAATCCCAATACGTCTTTTACCTTCAGCGCCCTAGTCGCTCTCGCGACGATTCAACGGATGAATTTAGGATAATGGCGTGAAATATACCCAAAGCGTTTGAGATTTAGGCTTTATTGCACGCCCTCTTCACTCTATGCGAGGTTGAAACTCCTTGTAATAATCCTATGCTATTGTGAGTCATTTTACCTTTCATAAAGAACCTACTTTTGTCTAAAAGCGCCTACTTTTGATGGTGCCATGAAATGAATATGACGCATACTAAAAACCGAAATCTCAAACGCCACGGGTATAGAATAACGATTGCTGCGCTTTTCCTGAAGCATCGATTCTCGGACAGGCTCCTCGTTAAAAACACATATTTATGTCAACCGGGTGCTGAGTCCTGCGTTATTTAAAGGAGTGTGGTATGTGTCGCTATCAAGAGACAGGGCGGTGCGAGTGTGGTAGGAAAGCGCTACGCACAGGACAAAGACGGTTATGGCGTCTAAAATCAATGGCTTGGGGTCGTGGTTTATGGAGCATATCAATCCGTGGGTTATATTTACTAAGTTAATGATGGAGTTATGGCTCTGGAGACGGCGCAGACATTGGATGATTTTCTTGCAGGTGTTGAACGGCGCGCCTATCGTATGGCTTTTGTTGCGACGGGACATCGTGATGATGCGCTGGATATTGTGCAGGATGCAATGATGAAGTTGGTGAAAAAATATGCAAACCGTAATGCAAGTGAGTGGGGACCACTATTTCACCGTATTACACAAAGTACGATCCGCGATTGGTACCGTAGGCAAAAAGTGCGCAACCAGTGGCGAACGTTACTGGAATATACCCGAGTGGGGGCTCGGCAGCATTTCGCCAGTGACGCTGGGGAAGGCTATGCGGAACAGGCGGGTGTAAATATCGTTGATCAGTTTGAAGATGTTCATGGTCAAGGTCCGGCTATGTGTCTGGTTAATGAAAAAACCATTGAAGCTTTGGATCGCGCGCTACATGGGTTACCGTTACGGCAACAACAGGCTTTTTTATTACGGGTATGGGAAGGACTAAACGTGGAAGAAACCGCCGACGCTATGGGGTGTAGTCAAGGTAGCGTCAAGACCCACTTTTCCCGTGCAATACATACATTAAGAAAGCAGATTGAGGAGTATCGTGGATGACGCAAAGTAAAACAGAGCAAATAATTGATGAAGACGCACTTATTGAAGCAGCTAAATCGACATTGGATGAAAGCGCCAGGAAGATTGATGCTTCGACATTGGCTCGTTTGAGCGCGGTTCGTGGTGAGGCGGTGGACGTCGCAATATCAGCACAACTAACTCCTTTAAGATTCACATGGTTAGTGCCGGTTGGTAGTTTTGCCTCGATTGTAGCGGTGCTTGGAGTGGTTGTAGCACTTTGGGTGCCACAAACGGCTATCGTGCAGACACCCATTGCGATGCTCGAAGACATTAATCTTCTTAGTGATGTTGAGGAGATAGAGTTTTACGAGGAACTGGATTTTTATGAATGGTTGGTTGTCGAAGCGCAAACAGTAGGCTGATACAGATGTTTGACCAAAAAAGAACACGATTCATATTGTATGTATTGATAGTGATTGCGGTATCGGGAACACCGGTTTGTGCTAATGCAGCTTCAGGGGAGCCAGTCAGCATGGAATTGTTGGAATTCCTGGGTGAATGGCAAACCGAGGAAGGTGACTGGGTTGATCCCATGCGCTTTTTAAATGTCAGTGAAAATGACTTGGATAGCGAGCAGTTGAAAAAAACAAGTAGTCACGACGTTGTCAACGAGGAAAGTAGTAATGATTAACCGGTTTGTAATAGTAATGATGCTAGTTATGTTGAGCAGCATGGCCTCGGCTGGGACACCGCAAAATAAAATAGCCTGGCACGAATTATCAGCCGATGAACGGCAAGTCCTTCAGCCTTTCGAAGGGAAATGGAATGGCTTACCGCCTGGACAACAAATGCGATTGCGCAAGGGGGCAAAGCGTTGGAAACACCTTGCCCCCAGTCAACGAAAACGGCTGAAGCAACGTTTTGAGCGCTGGCAAGCATTAAATCCAGCACAGCGCCGTCAATTGCGTAATCGCTTCAAGCGTTTCAAGCAATTGGATCCTGGTGAGCAGCAAATTGTGAAAGAGCGCTATCGTTGGTTTAATCATTTACCTGAAGAAAGGCGCCGACAATTGCGAGGTCAGTGGGAAAATATGACACCCGCAGAACGGCAAAGATTCAAACAGAAACGAAGGCGAATGGAAAAAATGACACCGGACCAGAGAAGAGCGTTGCGCCAGCATCGTAATACGAGGTAAGTTATGGCCAATGAAAATTGGCCCAGATTATTTGATACCCACCTTAAGGCTCTTAATACGGGGTGCGTCACGGTACTTATTCAGCTCGCTTTGGTGTTGTGGTATTAGCCTGCCTTTTTCAGCTGTAATTGCTGATGATCTGAGTCTCTCCGAACCGTTATCGATACTAACAAGCAGCTATAGCCTGGATTCCAATGGCGGCCAAAATCTGTTTCTCTATGTAAACTTAACGATTAAAGCCCAACAGAGCCTGATGTTGGGATTAGGCGGAAGCAACCAAACCTTGTTGGCATCAAATGAACAACGGGAAACCAATACTTATCTTATTGGTTATGCGGTGGCGGCAGGGCGTAGTGTTACCTTTGGCCTGGAGTATGAGCGCTGGGGCGAAGAGGAGACGCTTATTATGGATGTGCTTCGGTTCAATTTGGGTGTGGATGTGCAGGATTGGTCGCTTACGGTGACACCGCAATGGCGGAAAATTATACTGGATATGGAGGTGCGTAATCGACAATTTGAGGTTGTCAGCAGTGGTTTGGCGCTTGATATTGATTACCTGGGTATCGATCAGTGGTTCTTGAGCATAGGTTATCGCATAAATAACTACTCTAAAGATTTAGTGGTTGATAAACGCAAAATCAATAATCGAATTTTTTTATCCTTTTTCAATCAATTGCAATCAGTCACTGATCGCAAACAGCTTAGTCTGGGGGTCGGTTACTATATTGATACCGAAACTCTCGGCATTTCTTGGTTGCGCGCTGAGTCAGCGATAGATACCTCGGAAACCGGTACAGTAACCTTGTTTTTTTCCTCCGATTTATTAAATGATTGGTCGGTTACCTTGTCGTTAGGGCAGCAATACTATGTTGGTGGCGCTAATGCTGAATTTTTGGGAGGATCGTTAACTTACTACTGGTAAGCTAGTCGTTATATACTCATGGCATTTAGGATTTTAGGTATAATTGCACTCCTTCTTTATTCCATGGCTGCGTTGAAATTTCTTGCAATAATCCGGTTATTACCCATCACTTCGCCTTTCTTAAAAAATCTATTTTTGTCTAAAATTACCTACTTTTGGTGGTGCTATGAAATAAATATGAAGCACACTCACTTTGGGCATATTAAGTATCTCTTGCGTCATAGCGTTAAAGTTTTTTCATAGGTGTCAACCAAGTTTATGCTGCTGCGTTAATTCTCTAGGTGAAAGGGCTTGCTTAGTAGTTAAGCACCTTAGAAGTTTTTCCGAAAGGAAACTACTGAATCGTTAATCGTGGAGGATCAGAAAAATGTCCAATTTCAGCATTATCGAATATAAACGGATTAGTTTGTCGTCGATCAATAAAAGTATTGTCAAGATGTTGTTGGTGTGTTTGTTAGCCGTGTCGTTAGTGCTGGTTGGTTGCAGCCAATCAGATGATGTCTCTGAAGAAAACGCCAGCGAGTTAGTCATCGGATTAACGGATGCCAAGGGTGATTTTGTGACGTATACCGTTGATGTTACTTCAATTACCATGGTAAAGGCTAACGGCGCTGTAGTGCAAGTGTTGCCATTGACCACGCGGGTTGACTTTGCACAGTATACAGAGTTAACGGAATTCCTTACTGCTGCGATGGTGCCCCATGGTGTTTATGTGCAGGCAATCATGAGCCTGGATTATTCCAATGCCGATATTTGGGTTGAAGATGACAATGGCGATGCGGTGAAAGTAGAGAGCATTCAAGATGTGGATGGCAACCCGATAGTAACGTTAGATGCGTCAGTACGCTTGGAAGGGCGCAATAAACTGGTGATTTCCAATGGCAGTCCAGCGCATATCACTCTTGATTTTGATCTGGAGGCTTCAAATCGAGTTGTGTTTGATACTGCGGGTATACCCACTCAAATCGTAGCGCCCTTTTTGTTGGCCGATGTTGAGTTAACGAAACCCAAACCTCATCGTTTACGCGGTCCTCTGGCCAGTGTGGACCTTGATGATAGCAGTTTTGACATTATTATTCGGCCCTTTCGGCACAGACACAGAGACGATCGACGTTTTGGTACATTAAAAGTCGTTACCAATGATGCTACCGTTTACGATATTAACAATGACTCTTACATTGGTGCTGAGGGATTGCGAACTATGAACTCGTTACCACTACTCACCGCAACGGTTGTCATTGGAGACCTAAAATTAAACCCACGTCGCTTTATGGCTCGTGAAGTGTATGCTGGTAGCAGTGTTCCCGGTGGTACATTGGATGTTGTGAACGGTACCGTTTTAGCGCGTACTGGTAATCGTTTAACCGTGCGGGGTGCAACGCTTATTCGGGCAGACGGCAGTGTTATTTTTAATGACAGAGTGAATGTTACGGTTGCCGATAGCACACGGGTAAAAAAACAACTCTCCACAAAAAAACACGATATTAGCGAAATCTCCGTTGGCCAAAAAGTCAGTATATTTGGTGAATTAACGGACAATCGTATTGATAGTACTCATGTGGATGCCAGCGAAGGTGTAGTGCGCATGAAAGTGACGAAACTTTACGGTACTTCAATGGTTGATTCAGCATTAGTATCGCCCTATTTTATGATGAATTTGCAACGCATAAACCGTACCCGTATAAGTCAGTTTGACTTCACTGGGACTGGTATTGATGCTGCTAATGATGCAGACTCCGGTAACTATGAAGTGGATACCGGAGCAATGGATCTTTCTGATATTACCAATAACTTAGCCGTAAAAGCTTTTGGTTTCGTTACACCATTTGCTTCAGCACCAGCGGATTTTGTTGCGACGACACTTGTTGATTTAACAAAATTACCGGCTGTTTTAACGCTGAACTGGAAACCGGAAACAACCGTACCTTTTGATGCGATGACCGAAAATAGTGTGACGCTTAGCCTACGCGGCGCAGCGCTATTTCACCATGTAGGTCGCGGCGGGGCGGTCGTTGATCTGAGCACGTTGAATATTGCCCCCGTTATACAGGCTAATGAATTTAGCAGGGGTTTGTTCGAAATAAGAGAGCGAGCATCACGGCAACTTCACACGAGTTTTTACAACTTCATTGATGATATTGAAAAGCGCTTAGATAACGGTAGCGCCATGAAGCGAATTGTTGTAACCGGATTTTTTGATGATGCAACGGCAACATTAACCACAAATGCTGTAGAGGTGGTCATGGTTGAGTCAGTCGTTGGAAATTAAATCGCTGAATCTAGTTCAGTTCTTGCAAGATAAAGCGAGTGGCTTTGCCACTCGCTCTATGTACGGAGTAGCCGCATAATCGGCCGCCGTTCGAAGCGCAGTCTTCTTGCCTCTGTTACTCCATCAAAACGCCCTTAGAGAAAAATATTGGATTGAATATTATGTTTGTAGGCGATATTACTTGATCGTTAGTAATGTGGTCTCGTGTGTAACGTGAAATTTTGAGCGTATTAGATCCGTTGCTTGTTGGTTTACTACTGTTAATAATGCGCCTAACCGACTCCCTGTTATTCTCGTTACGCGTAAGTGGTTGTCTGCTGTTGCTACGTATTTTACATACGAATAAATGTTTGGCATTTTAATGGTGAAGGGAATAGTGCTCTATTGTATTAACATTAAAGTTTTTTTATTTATACTTGAAAGTGAACTTGAATGTTTGAAAATGTGAAAAATATGAATTTTTCGTTGACGTATAACGAGCAAATTTGTAATTGAGACGGAGATCAAGTACTGTGCGAGTAGGCATGATGTACATACAAGTTTAGTTTAAGGACGGAGTGAATAAGTATGATTATAAAATTAATAGATGTTGCCAGTAGAGCTTTATTCCCACTCATTTGCATCCTAGTGCTTGCGGCGTGTTCAAGCGATTCACCCAATAACGGTAGCGCTGGAGCTTCGGAAGCAGAGGCAGGAGCGATTCAATTTTCATCAGTTGGTAAATCCATTCGGTTAGATGCAAGCAACTCCACTGGGGCTGGTATTCGTTACCACTGGACCTTGAGAAGTGCTCCGGATGGTAGTGCGGCTCGATTCTCAGATTTTGAAACAGCGCAGCCAGTTATGCTAATGGACCAACCCGGTAACTATGTTGCGCAGTTGATTGTTATGGATAATGCCAATGTAACATCCAAAGATTTTACAGTGATTAATGTGGTTGACACCGGGGTTGTGAATACGCAGCGTTCGATTAACCATGATGGTTTAATGCAGCGTTGTCAACGTTGTCATAATGGCACTGATGCCATTGGTCGGCCTATAGTGCATATTGCCACAACCGAAGAATGCGTTGTTTGTCATAGTGTTAACGCTTGGTCGCCAAGCATTAATATTGACCATAACGAAATACTGGGGACTTGCAGTTATTGTCATGATGGCGTAAAAGCAATAGCTAAACCAGCAACACACATAGTCACGACAGCGGAATGTAACCAATGTCATAACGCAGGTGCAACGTTTGGTGTTGTTGTCTTACCGGGGCAGGCGATACGGATTGCGAAAGATGACGACGATGATGATGACGATAGTGATTCTGGCGGCAACGATGATGGTCGTGGTTCTGACGATGACGATGACGATGACGATGACGATGACGATGACGATGATAGTGATTCTGGCGACAACGATGATGATGGTGGTTCTGATGGTGATGATGACCACCCGCGCATTGGTAATTTAATGTGTGTCGAATGCCACAACAATGTCATTGAAGAGGGTAAAGACGCAAATCATATTGTAACCACCGATTTATGTGAGGCATGTCATAATACCAATGACTGGGAACCGGCGGTTACCGTTGATCATACTCAAGTAATTGGTGAGTGCAGTGCTTGTCATAATAATAGCGTTACGCAAGGTCTGCCAGCAGGGCATATTGTTACCACTGCTGAGTGTAATGTTTGCCACACAACGGTAGCGTGGTTGCCCGCGAGTACTGGAAACGGTAGCTTTGATCATAGTACGCTGGCTCCCGCAACGCTTTGTACAACCTGCCATGATGGTGCTACCGCAACGGGTAAAACGGTAAACCATATTACGACCAACGCTGATTGTGATGTTTGCCATATAACGACGGGTTGGACGCCAGCTGTCGGGGATGGCCGGGGTGTTTTTGATCACAATACTTTAGATCCTGCTACGCTGTGTACGACGTGTCATGACGGCACTATTTCAACGGGTTTATCACCTGACCATCTTGTCACGAGCGCCGAATGTGATGTTTGTCATACCACTACAGCTTGGTTACCTGCTAGTGTGGGGACGGATCCATTTGATCATAGTACATTGGCCCCGGCCACTCTGTGTGCAACGTGTCATGATGGTACGACTGCAAGCGGTTTATCACCCAACCATATTCTCACCAATGCGGACTGTAATGTTTGCCATTCAACAGCGGCTTGGTTGCCTGCCATCGGTGCAGGTCCGTTTGACCACAGCACTTTGGACCCAGCCGCTGTATGTATGAGCTGTCATGATGGCGTAACTGCAACAGGAAAATCATTAACCCATATTCAAACTCGTTCCGACTGCGATGTTTGTCATGTTTCCAGTACGTGGTTAATATTGCAGCGATAACCCTAACATTAAAAAAATCAGCAACCAAGGTCCCGTTTTATGGGCGCCTTGGTTGTTTTTTGAGTCTCAAAGTTTTGTCAGGTACTTATCCCCATAACGATTGATATTTAGGTTTTACTGCACGTCCTCTTCATTCCATGATGACGTTGAAATTCCTTGCAATAATCTTGCTGTTACACGTCATTTCGCCTTTCTTAAAGAATCTACTTTCGCCTAAAAGTGCCTACTTTTGGTGGTGCCATACAATGAATATGGCGCACGCTAATAACCTAAATATCAAACGCCACGCACCACGGGTATATCTGTGTGAATAATACCTGAGATCACTTCAGGTGGTGTGTTTTTTATGCTTCCAGGGATAATCTCGGTCTTTAATGAAGGCTGTCTGTTACATTATAAGTGACATCAATATCTTTAAAAATTTTGATTTTTCCATTGTAATCTTTCGCAGTTAATCGAATCAGGGCATCATTATGTGTTAATGGGTTTGTGGTCTCCAGAATTTTAATGTGAAAATTAATGGTTTGAGCATTAAGGTTGTTTGTCGGTGTTGTCGGAATTAGGCTGAGCCAACTTTGGTTGACAACAGGCTCAATCGTTAAGTGGTCATAGTGGTGGGAAGCTGTGATAGTTTCGGACGCTAATTCAGTATACAAAACACCACTAAATACCTCAATGTCAATGTTAAACTCAATGCTATCGGCAGTGATGTTCAAACCAACCTCATAATAAGGGACTTCGATGATGATTAATTGATATTCGCTGTCATGGTAACCATAGACTTCAATGTCATAATGATAGTCTTTCGCCGTGAATGTAACGGCGTCAATATGTGCGTCGTCTTCTGCAGAGTATACGATATACCCTCCATTGTTATTGAGTATTGCTAAATCAGCATCGCCCGAATACGATTTTAGCCGAATGTTATAAGTGGCGCCTGGGGTGAATGAATAGGGTATGACTTTGTAGTTGTTAGCGCCAATGTAGCCTGTCTCATCCTCTGACGGGTAATGTCGTGGCGGTTCATTGCAAGCTGTGAGCAACAATACAGGGGTTAGGGCTAATAGCAAAGATAGTGGTTTCATAACTGTCTCCCATTGATTTCAATATAAACCGTTACAGATGAAAATTGTTGGGGTTGGTATTAAAGGGCAAGTTCTGAATGTTATTGACAGTGTGTGGAACGTTAACTGAATCAGTGCTGAACCCCGCTGAGCTGGGTTAATAGAGGGTCTGTTGAGGAGGTTTTGTTTTCATCATTGCTGCACCTTAAAATGCGTCTCCCACGGTATGATATGGTTATTCCAAATGAACCGTGCAATGTAATTGAGTCTGACTAACGCTCCCTGTCTGTAACCATAAGTAATGTGTGCGGTAGAAATTTATCAATTAAAAACAGCGGGTAATTTTTTTACCTATGCCCTGTAAGGTTGATTTATTGAAAAAGTGTAACTACTCCACTTAGCTTCGATTTGCCCGGTTGCTGCGTTAAAAATTGCGGATACCGATTAAGCCTAAGGCATCATCTGGGTGGTTGCGATATTGTTTTAATCGTTATTTTCTGGGTGTTAATGCGATGAACCTCGTGAAACTGCGATTATAAAGAAAGTGAGGTTCGTGCGATAAGTGGAGAATTAAGCGACTATTCTCATGTTGGTATTGTCATAATATAAAATATTGATATTGAATTTTCTTCTATAATTGTTTTTGTATAGTGTTTTCAGTTAATAAGGCGCACGTCATTATGTTGCAAACAGACTGTAATTGGTAATCTTCGGTTTATCCTGAATGGCCATGAAATAGAGAGAGGTAACTGTTTCATCGGTTGAGAAACGCTATAAAAATGTGCGGTGATGTGCTGGAACCTTATTGTTGCATATATCGAAATTCAGTACACTAAGCACAACACAAATAACATGGAAAATGCAAGAGTCAACTGCCAGTGTTGCATTTAATATTCACTGTATCAAATAACGCCATCCTTAATAACTATAACTTAACATGACTGTCAACTGTGCGAAATAACAACGTCCCCGTCTTAACCAGCAAACATCGTAAAGAATCATTGTCGGTGATCGTTATTACCAAAAACGAAGCTGATCGTATATCAGCCTGTTTAGCATCAGTGGCTAATTGGGCTGACGAAATTATAGTGTTGGACAGTGGTAGTGAAGATGCTACTGTTAATATTGCCAAGCAGTATACTTCCCAGGTATTTATTACCGATTGGCCAGGTTATGGACCACAAAAGCAACGCGCCTTAGAAAAAGCCGCAGGCATTTGGGTGTTGTCTATTGATGCTGACGAACAGGTATCTCCAGCATTACAACAGGAAATAGATAACATTATTAGCCGTTCGCCCAGCGAGGTGGGATTTAAGACACCTTGGGCCGTCATGCTTTATGGCGAACGTTTGGATTACGGTCGAAGTGGACGTGCGCCACTGCGCCTGTTTAAGCGCAAAGGAGCCAAATTTTCTGATGCTCAAGTCCATGAACACATAATACTTCCGCCTGGTACGATCGGGAAAACAAAGGGACGATTGCTGCACTATACGCATCGCGATTTTAAGCATGGTATCGATAAATTCAGTGTATATTCCTGGATTTGGGCGCAGCAACGCTACCAAAAAGGTTGCCGTACAGGATTACTGAATGCGTTGTTTCATGCGTTATGGATGTTTACCGTCATTTATATATTTCGGTTGGGGGTGCTGGATGGTCGGCGGGGGTTTCTAATGGCGGTGCTTTATAGTCAGTATACATTCAATAAATATGCAGCGCTGTGGTCGTTGACAGCGAAGAAGGGTTAATGGAAAACATTCACTACTTTTCAATTCAAGTTTACCAGAACTCACATGCCTGGCCATTGTACCGTGAAGTAGGGGGGGAATTTCTGGTACCAAATCTAAAACGTTGGCTGCAATTCAAGCGTTATATGCGCAATGGCAATCTCTTTCCTGAAAAAAAAACTTTTTTGAATACACCGCCAGTTAGTATATTAAACATAAAAAAACCAATCAACATCAATGGTGTCGTGTTGTCTCTTTCTACGGTGACGTTGGAGCAGTCTAGCAAAAATTGCATTACTGTATTTGTTGGTCATGGCACTGGTGATAAGCGTTACCCTGGTAATGAGGCAAAAAAACAGTTCGACCTGTTTGATTATTTGTTTGTTTCCGGACCGAAACATCTAGAAAAACTTAAAGACACGGGTATTGATGTTCCTGAAGAAAAACGTATTAAAATTGGAAATTTGCGTTTTGATGATTACGTTAATCGCCGTATGGACGCAAGCCGAATAATGAGAAATCTAGGTATTATTGATACTAACAGGAAAAATATTTTATACGCACCAACATGGCGGTGGGGTAATGGTACGTTACTCAAGTATGCAATACCCTTTAGCCAATCTCTGAGTTCTGAATATAATCTTATTATTCGACCTCATGCTCATGATCGTATGCATGTCGCAAAATTACGGACAGAGGTGAAAAAACGTGGGTTGCAGCATGTTTATTTTTCGATGCCATCTGATTTGCTAAATCATGATACGTTCGATGATTTTTACATATCAGACTTACTGATTAGTGATACCTCATCAATTATTTATGAGTACCTTATTACTCAAAAGCCCCTGATCGTCATTGATAACGGTTTCAGTGAAGGGCATGATATGCCAGCTGAATACGATATTAGTTCTATCGTTAAATATTACGATGAATCAATGGATGTGCTTGCGTTGGTTACTGATACACTTGCCTATCATGACCCAATGGAGCACGGATATTGTGAAATGTTGCATAATTGTTTTTATTTTAATGACGGCAAAAGTATTGGCAGGGCGGTTGAGTTTCTTGAGAATATAAACAGTTCTCGGTTTGTATAAAATACGTTGATTAAATTACTTTTACTAGGAGCAGCTGCCCCTTGAGTATTGTTGCTGTTTTAGCTATTGTTGTTGCGGCAGGAGTAATGTTTGATGTTCAATAGACCCTCGCTTGGCGGAATTAAATGACAGTGAATAAAAAACCGAAAGCAATTATTTTACTTGCAGGCATGGGGAGTCGCCTGGGACGGCCTCGTCCGAAAAGCCTGACCCCGCTGGGTAATGGTGAAACAATACTCTCGCGGCAACTTCGCATTCTAAAAAAATTCGATTTGGATATTGTTGGGGTTGTTGGCTTTAAAAAAGATTTAATTATGGAAGCGGCACCAGAGTTACTCTATTGTTATAATCCAAACTACGATACCACTAATACCTCGAAAAGCCTTTTATATGCATTAAGTCATTTTCAATATGAGGATGTCTTATGGTTGAATGGGGATGTGGTTTTTGAGCCGGATGTTATTAAATGCGTGTTGGCAAGTGATAGCTCTGCGGTGGCGGCTAATACCGCGAGTGTCGCGGAGGAAGAGATTAAATATACGTTAAATGCTGATGGTTTTATTCAACAAATATCCAAGCAGGTTTCGCCTGCGTTAGGGGAAGCCTTGGGGATAAACCTAATCAGGCAACCGTTCGTTAAGGCATTCTGTAATCAATTGATGCAGGTGGATGATAACGATTATTTTGAGCGTGCAATGGAGCTGTTGATTGAAAAAGAAGGTAATGTGTTTAAGCCGGTTGATGTTACTCAGTATGCTTGTATAGAGGTGGATTTTAATGAAGATCTGGAGGTGGCAAAAAAATTATTAAAAGAATAATGCCGAAATGGGTATATGTCTTTAGTGAATAAATCACTTTAAATGATAATAGTTCAGTTGCTGCCGGGCTTTAAGTTTTCTCCAAATATTTAGCGGTTTGCTCTTTAAATTGTGAGCATGGTTTTTTATAAAATCATCGGTTGCATCTAATACCCGCTCGCTTGATTTGCCGTCATTATATGGGTGCATTTCCTGGATGAAGTGATTTGCTTTGGCCATTAAAGCCGTCGGCCGTGTTAGTGCTTTAGCGACTGCGCTTGCCAGTTCTGCTGATTCAGTAATTGTTAGTAAGTAAGGGCCAGGTTTTCGGGGGTTGTAAGCGACGACTGGTTTGCCAAGCATTAAGAATTCTGCCACAACGGAGGAAGTGTCCGATACCAGAACATCAGCTGCCTGCAATAAAGGTAATATAGCTTCAGAATCTGCGATGGTGAGATTGTCGTTCTGCATGGCTTTGTATTCGTCAATGCTGCTCTGGTCCATTTTAGGATGAAATTTGACAATCCAATGCCAGTCACCTTGGGTACTTAGTCGCTGGATTTCATGTTTAAGGGCTGGTGCTGATGTGAGGCTGACGCTAAATGTGGGAGCATAAAAAATTAAGGGTTTCGGTGAGGTGAGCACTAGTTGTGCCTGTTGGTTGTGTTGCCTGCTATGCTGGTGTGTATTAAACAAAGGGTCCATTTTTGGCCAGCCAGTCTCTGTTACGTGGAAAAAACCGTATTGTTGCGATAAATTTTTAACAATGCGAGTACCGATGGGGCCGTGAGTACAATAAAGATCAAAAAACCCTCGAATTTTAAAATGGCCTTTTTTTTCGATGCCAAATCCATGGTAAATTTCGACTTTAACACCAGGGAAAAAATCAGGCACCCAGTTGCCTGGCGCGAATACGGCTTTAGGGTTAAAGTGCTTAACTTCCGTTACCGTCTGCAATGTCATTTCATTAGCGTGTAAAAGGGTGTGTTGCACGCCACTTAAAAACCATACGACTTGCCCTCCACGTGCTAGAATCGCCTGCTGTAGTGGACGCAAAATTTCGATAGAATAAGCTTTTGAAACAAAAAATAAATAATTGTCCATTTTTTGTGGTTGTGTCTACGCTGTGAAAAGAGTGTGTATGGTATCATGTTATTTACGACATAGCGCTAAGCAACAACGTGTACGTTCCTTAGCGGCTGCCTGCTGGATGTAACCGCTAACGAGGATGTTTTGATTTCTTGAATTAAAATATAGAAAACTGACCGTCTCAACGTTCCTCTCTCAAACGATCTCGTGTCAAGTCAATGGTTTTGGCACCCCAAAAATTGACGGTATTTTGTTTTTAATGCGTTTTTCTACATTCTCAACGGTCTTGCCAACGGTGAATTGCGATAAGTCGTCACCTGCGGCCGGTTACCCACGGCCGCAGGTTGGTTTTTTCAATATTTGTTGAGTTAACTGAAAATCATTAAGGACGGGTCATACAAAAATTATAATTACCCCCGCTGCGGTAAGAATGGACGCGCCATACATAATAACCGCGGGTGCCGCTGTAATTAACTGATTCTGATGAAGCGTTGTTCGTCGAAGACGCGACTGTTTGCCAACCTGTTCGGCTGTTCCATTTCCACAAATATAGATCGAAGTCGGTTAATGTGGGGCCTTCCAGGTTGCCAATATGGAGGCCACTGCTAGCTGAATAATAATAAGTTCCGTCGGGTTGGTATTCCACTGCGCCAGTGCCTGATAGTGATCCAGCAAAGGTCTCAGAGCCCGCCGGGCAAGTTGTTATTGTGCCGCTATCCGTATTTTCACTTGTAAGTGGTGCATAGACTAAACGATTGGGTGAACCGGTACCAATATTGCTGATTCGCCCGTTACTTGCGCTTGAGATGACTGCTGCGACTACCTCGCTGGGGCTGGCGTTCGGGTTGTCTGCCAGATAAAGTGCAGCTACCCCGGCGACCATCGGGGAAGCCATGGATGTACCGCTAATCGTGTTGACGGCGCTGTCAGAGCTATGCCAAGTGGAGGTAATGCTGGAACCGGGGGCAAAAACGTCAATGCAGGCCCCCCAGTTTGAAAATGATGAACGGCGATCTGTTGCCGTGCTGGCTGCAACGGTTAGCGCCTCATCCACTCGTGACGGCGATTGGCTGCAAGCATCAATGTTATCGTTTCCTGCGGCAACAACATAAGTTACACCAGCTGCAATTGAGTTACGTACTGCATTATCCAGCGCCCTGGATGCACCACCGCCTAGGCTCAAATTGGCTACTGCTGGGGTAACATGATTGCTGGTGACCCAATCGATACCTGCTATTACCCCAGACAAGCTGCCAGCACCCTGGCAGTCCAGTACACGTACCGCATGGAGCGTGACCTGTTTTGCAATACCGTATGTAGCACTGCCTATGGTGCCAGCAACATGGGTGCCGTGGCCGTTACAGTCGTTGGTACCAATGCGATCATTAATTGCGCTAAATCCGGATATCGCGCGTCCGGCAAAATTAGCATGACTTTGACGTATACCAGTATCAATTACATAGACGTTTACATTGCTGGCATCGGTGTTATACGTGTAAAGTTGATCGAGTGGTAAGTCCCGTTGGTCCGTGCGGTCAATCCCCCATGTTGCGTTGCTTTGTGTTGCGCTCAAACGAATAATGCGATCGGCTTCGATAAAAGCCACCCGGGGGTCTTTGGCTAATGCTTGCAATCGGCCCTCCGGCATATTGACAACAAATCCGCGCAGTACTTTAGCGTATCGATGGCTGACGGACGCTGAGTAAGTGGAGGCTATGTCGATAGCGATTGCGTTTTTTGTTGCCGAAAATGCAGATTGATTTTCCTTAAGAACAACAATAAATTGACCGTTAATCCGCTTTGAATGGTTAAGGCCGTAAATGGGTGCTGCTAGCACGGGGCCTAATGTAAATGCTAACAACCCAAACAACAACAATAATAATGTCGTCGTTGGTTTTTTTGTCTTTCTGTTTATGCCGTTTATCATTGCTTGTTCTCCGTGTGGTTTATTGTGAGTTCGTTTTGTGCTGTGGTTATTGTGGGGTGCTCCTTTGCTGGGTTAACGAATACTATATTTTGGGAAAATTTAAAAATTATTTTACTTTTTTTGTCGTCCGTGGTGTTTAGGTGTTGAATGTGTTTCCGTTTATTTTATGACCCCAAAAGTAGGTTCTTTAAAAAGTGATAGTTGAACGATTATAATGAATTTTAATGCTGCGATAGTTGTTGTCGGGTCCATGTTAGCACTGCTGTTACGTTGTTGAATCGTTTGTTTTATTTTTTCATGTATTTCTGAATAGGTCCTTAAATGCTTATGAGTTAAAGTGTTATGTTTTATTTCACCTTCTCTGTAATGTATACAATTTAATGCACGATGCAAATTTCTATTAATGCATACTACAAGGGATAATATCCTTTAGTAGGATAATGTGAACGTGATTGTTAGCTCTAGGGTTTTATTTTGTCTTGTTCTGATGCATTTTTTCTGTTCGATAAGACGGAAAGAGAAACGTCGTGTAGTCATTTAACTGACAAGGATAGCGGTTTATTGCTCTTCAGTTGGTATATACCCAAAGCGTTTAAGATTTCGGATAAATTGCACACCCTATTTCATTCATAGCGGCGTTGAAATTCCTTGCAATAGAACGACTATAACGCGTCATTTTGCCTCGCCTAATGAAAAACCAAGGGTACAATTTTGAACACAATTATGGCCACGGGAAAGAAAACCTATGCTCCGTGATGACGATGCTTATGATGCTTGCCTTTTGTGTGATCAAGTCCAGCAACTTTGTAGCCTAGCGTATCAAAAAATCCGTCAACACGCAGGGGCATTTAAAGTGCTGTTTGAGCGGATTCGGAACCTGATTCAAACAGGTGTGTTTGCCGATTGGGAGACACTTTTCATCTATATAGCCAACCCCGGGAAAAGAGCGCCTCCAACACAAGACTGGGTGTTTCAATTGAAGTAGCTTGCCCTTAAAAGAGAGGGGGTTTTTATGTCTGTTAGCTGGGTTTTGAATAAAAACCATCTGAAACCGCTTGCCTAAAGAACCCAAAAGAGTTGTCCAAGCATCGGCTCATCTGCCTTTTATCCAATTTTTGTCGATATTGGGTTGAAGATAGGATTGGCGGGAATTGCTGCACTTTAACATACCGTCTTTTAGGTTAAACCTAAATTACTCAGTTGAATCTACTGCGACCGCCGATAGCACAGAACCTAAAAGACGTATTGGGATTTTCTGAACTCACCGTGTGGGTGATACGCTGTCGCCCAAAAAATCCCAATACGTCTTTTACCTTCAGCGCCCTCGTCGCTCTCGCGACGATTCAACTGATGAATTTAGGTTTAGGCTTTATTGCATGTCCTCTCCATTCCATGGCTGCGTTGAAATTCTTTGCAATCGTCCCGCTATTACGTGTCATTTGATCTTTTATAATGAAGTTACTTTGTGGTGTCATAAAATCAATAAGGCACACGGATACCTTAAATCTCAAATGCCACGGGTATCGGGAGTTAACCAATTTTAGTGTTTTATCTGTTATCGTACGACTTTAATTAGTCATTTTCGAGTACATAAAATAGATGAAATATAGTCCTGCGCTTATATCGGGTTGTCTGATTCGTCGTTACAAACGTTTTTTGGCGGATGTGGAATTAACGACTGGTGAGGTTGTCACGGCTCATACAGCCAATACGGGCGCAATGACAGGCTGTTGTGAGCCGGGCAGTCCGGTGTGGTTAAGTCGCTCTAGTAATATGAAACGAAAATATGCCTATACTTGGGAGTTAGTGCAGGTGGCTAATGGTGAGGGAAGCACTTTGGTTGGTATTAATACCATGTTAAGCAACCATTTGGTGCGGGAAGCTATTGAGCAGGGTGTTGTTGCTGAATTACAGGGTTATGATAATCTGCGTAGCGAAGTGAAATATGGTCAGGAAAACAGCCGTATTGATTTTCTGTTAAGCAAGGCAGGTATAGCGCTGTCGAGTTCTGAGGCCCGAAGCACAGATACTTCGTGTTATGTTGAAGTAAAAAACGTCACCCTGGTAGCGAAAAATACCGCCCTATTTCCCGATGCGGTGAGTAAGCGTGGCAGTAAACATTTGCGGGAATTAATGCAAGTGGTAAAACAAGGCGGTCGTGCCGTTATTTTTTATTGTGTGTCCCGCGCGGATGTGTCTGATATGAAACCAGCGGATGCCATTGATATGGAGTATGGGCAATTATTGCGTTTGGCGGTCAGTGCTGGTGTCGAGGCGTTGGCATATATGGCTGAGGTGTCACCTGATGAAATTGTGTTGCGAAAAAAAATTCCGGTTAAATTGGTGTAGTGCCTGGGGTGATCGGTTGTGGTGGTGTAACGGGTTGTATATATTCGAACAACTTGACTACACGCTGGACACCATTGGTGTTGCGGGCGATATCCACGGCTTTGTTGGCTTCATCTTGTGTGACGATTCCCATTAAATACACTACGCTGTTTTCGGTGACGACTTTTATGCGGGATGCATCAAGGTTTTTGGTGGTTACCATGCCGGTTTTTACTTTAGATGTGATCCAGCTATCATTGGTGCGTGAACGGAGTGATGTGAGGTCCGCTACCACGAGTTCATTGTGTACTCTCCGCACTTTTGGAAGATTGCGAACGATATCAATAGCCCTTGAACGGGCTGCTCTTGTTAGCGTTTCACCGGTTAATAAGACAATATAATTATAACTGGTAACGTTAATGTGGATTTTCTTTTGTAACTGACGATCTCTATAAAGTTTGTCAATGGCGTTGTTTTCTATGCTTTGGTCCTTGAGTATTGTTTCGGCGGAGCGGCGATCATGTACCGCTGCTACGGTACCGCCTGCTGCGCCCACAACCAGCAGGGCACAACCGGGTAGCATTACCAGCGTGATGATAATCAATAACGTTATTTTGTAAGTGGTTATTTTATTTCGTGTCATAATTGTGTGAAGTTAAACTGTTGATGGTCGTTAGCTAAGCCTGAAAGGCATCGGGAATCCATTCAATTGCAGGTTGTTGGTTTTTTCGGGTGATGGATAAAATATCAAAACGGCAATTCCATTGGGCAAATTTTTTGTGGCGTTGCAGAAAACACAATGCACTGGTAATCAATTTGGATTGTTTGGCCTGATTGACAGTTTCAGCGCCGGACCCAAAGTTCATTGATGTCCGGTAACGCACTTCTACAAAAACCAGGTAGTCATGATCGATCATTACCAAATCAATTTCGCCGAACTTGCAATTAAAATTTTTTTCGACCAAGGTGAATCCTTTCGCTTCCAGGTAATGCCGCGCTAGTGTTTCGTTCGCGTCGCCGATTTGTCGTGTTGTTAACGGCATGATTGCAGGATAGCTAAAATTTATCCAAAATCTTGGGTTTGCCTGCAACAAACTGGGCCCATACCAGACGTCGTAATAAACGATTTGAGATGTCGAGATAAAGCAAACCGGTTTCGCCTTGAAAGGAGGAAAATCGATTGCGTCGTAACCGGTTGAGTTCCGGCAGGACATTGAATGCGTCAATGCCAAGGGCGAAGAGGCGCATATAGCGCTTGCTTTCGTTGGGCCAGATACGTTCAATGGCTGCTTTCAGTCGCTTATTACTGCTTTTATCCGTGAGTGTCCAGGGCATATCGCTGAATTTAACACCATTCATATCACGGTCCATATTAGGTTTTAAGCTGCCGGTAAAGACATGGGATGTGGCGTAAACGGGAATATTTGTTGCGCGGTGAAATCGAAGTTGCGGTCTTAATAATCGACCTTGCCGGGCGAAAGCCGCCATGAAAATCATATCAACGTCTTTACGGCGGCGTGGTTCATACTCAATCTTTATGGCCGCCAATTTTTTAATGTCCCGCAATCGGGCTTCACTTTCATCGATGTTTAGCAATTTTTTTATGGGCAAGCCATAATCGCTCTTTTTGGCGTCGTAGGTTTGGTGTTCGACCACTTTCCCGCCCAGTTCTTCCCAACGTGCTTTAAACGCACTGTATACTCGGTCACCCCATTTTGTTTTGGGAAAAATAGCGGCTGCTGTTTGGTGACCGTCAAGCCAGGCGTGCTCGGCCACTTGGTGTGCTTCCTGTTCCGGTGATAAGCTCATCTGGAAAAAATTGCTATCGACAGAATCCGGGTTTTCACTGTAATTCAATGACAACAGGGGTATTTGTAAGTCATTATATTGAGCCAATATGTTAACAGCATCTTTATTTAGGGGGCCCACGATAAAATCAGCACCATCCATAACTGCCTGGTCGTAGATACTACGAATTTGCTGAGGGTTATCACCTTCGTCATAAATGCGCAGTCTGGGACGGTGGGCGTTATCCTTCTGATTGTAATAACTGGCTAGAAATCCGTCCCGAATGGTTTTTGAGGCTTTTGCAAAACGGCCTTTAAACGGTAGTATCAGCGCAATTTGTTCAGGGCGGCCCAGGGCTTGTGGTTGATGCGCTATAATGGTGTCCAGTATGGCTTGATTGACGCGGTGGTTGGGGTATTGTATTAACCATTGCTCGATTTGCTGGCGAACTTGTTGTTCATCCTGCGATGATTTTGCGATATAGGCTAATGCAACCCAGCCTTGCATGGTTTCATTGTAGGGTTGGTCGCTTAGGTCAGCGATTTCTGAAAGGGATAATTCCTGCAGGTCGCGCAGAATTGTTTCTTGATTTTCTTCTATTTCCTCTTGGTCAGTAATGAGAAGGTTCAGTGCGGCCCGGGCGGTGGCGGACCCAGCATAATTGCCCTGGGTGTAATAAGCATCTATTTGCTTGTTGTAAAATTCACGTTGTAAGTTGGGCAGTGCATTGGTCACCATGTTGGCGATTGAGCTGAGTAGTGTCACCGCAGTTTCGGGCCGTTGGTTGGCTAATTCCAACTGCGCGGCCAACAGTGTTTTGCGAATATGAAAATTAGCAGGCAGGTCGGTAATATTGATTTCATTCAGGATTTGTTCAGCTTGCGGTAAGTAATTGCCTTGCAATAAAAGTGATGTGATTTGTAATTGGTATTCTTGTTTTTGCGGGGCGGGGACGCTGGCAGCTAATTCCGAAAGTAATAAGGCGGCATCAAGATAACGTCCGAAGTTAATTAAATGCTGGGCTGGATCTTCGTATTTTCGTTTGGCTTCGGCGTCGCTGGGCGCCAGAGCAGGGGGCAGCCCGCTAACGTCGTCAGTTGGCTCTACAGTAGAGGGAAACGGTGTTTTTTTTATGATATCCGGTGTTGGGCTTGGTCTGGGCGGCGTACCGCCGCAAGCGGTTACCAAGATAGCGATCATCAAGCCGATAATAATAATGTAAATGTGTTGTTTGTGTTTCAGGACAATATCGTTAGTATTCATTTCGTATACAATCTAATTAATTGATTAGTTAAGTGTCTGTAAAGAAACTTGAGTACGTTGTCGGAGTCTGACCGAGAAAGAAAGCCTACTGCGGAAAAGCCATTTTGGCCAGATTTTCCGATTAAATTTGTTAAATATGGCCGATATATTCGCCTCATTTTCTCGAAAAATCTGGCTCAAAATGGGCTTCCCCTCGTCGTGAACTGTTTCTGTTCTCGGTCAGGTTCTCAGGAGCCTCACCGAGAATCGGAAGTTTACTGCAGAAACGCCATTATGGCTCATTTTTGTCAGATGTGAATAATTATCCGCGTCAATTGACTGAAATGCTAGGGGGAGCCTGTTCGAGAATAGTCGCCGTCGCGAGGGAACGCCATGTTGAGTCTATTTTTTCGATTGCATTTGACACCTAATTTTGGCATTTGAGGCGAATATTGCGCCTATTTAACGTAGTGATCGTAAAAATGGGCCAATATGGCATTTTCGCAGTCGGCTTTCTATTCCCGGACATCCCCCCCCTGGCCTTGTCTGGTAGTGGGAAGCGGCTGCCTACATCGAGTCAGCGCCTGCTGCATTCTCTTTAATACACATTATGTTAGATGTCGAAATGGTATCTGGTGTTATCTATCTACTCGATTTATTTCTACAGAAGCGAAAATATGAAGGATAACTGATTGCATGGATTATTGTACCGAAAATTGCACTGAAAATGGCGTTTTATACGTTGTTGCTACTCCTATTGGTAATTTGTGTGACATAAGCTATCGTGCCGTGGAGATATTGAAGCAAGTCGACCTAATTGTGGTTGAAGATTCTCGCCGTAGTGCCAAGCTTCTACAACATTACAATATTAAGGCCAAAACATATACGTTACATGACCACAATGAGCGCGAAAATTCAACAAAGCTGGTAAAAAAGCTGCGTTTCGGTGCATCGATCGCCATCATATCGGATGCAGGTACGCCATTGGTAAGCGATCCTGGTTATGTGCTGGTCAATGAAGCGATTCATCAGCAGTTAAAGGTTGTTCCTATCCCCGGTTGTTGTGCGTTAATTGCCGCCTTGGCTGTGGCTGGCTTGCCCACCGACCGTTTTTGTTTTGAGGGATTTCTGCCCGCGAAATCAATTGCTCGGTTAAATCGATTGCAACAATTGGTTTCTGAGCCAAGGACGATGGTTTTTTATGAAGCCCCGCATCGGGTTTTAGATACGCTGCGGGATATGTCGGTCACTTTTTCAGAGGAGCGTCCCGCAGTGATCGCAAGGGAGCTGACTAAAACTTTTGAAACGTTGCGAAGGGATTCGTTAAGTACGCTAGCGGAATGGGTATCACAGGACCAAAATCAGCAAAAGGGCGAAATCGTGTTATTGGTTCATGGAGCGCCAGCGGGATTGCACAGTGATGCAGATCTGGACCGGCTATTGGCAATACTCATGCAAGAAATGCCACTAAAAAAAGCGGCAAACCTGGCCTCGAAAATCACTGGTGTGAAAAAAAACCAATTATACAAAAAGGGACTGCTATTAAAATTAGTGCAGCCTTGATTTAGGCGTAGCGATGCCAACGTAATTTTTAAACGCCTAGTCATTGCTGATTAATTCAGGATTATTGCTAAGATCGTTAAAATATTTCAGTGATATCAATTTATCGTTGGTTTTCTGTATTAAAGATTTAATTTTCGGCTTGTTTTTTCACTATCATTTCCTATATCGTAGCTTATGGGAGTTGGTTAAACAGTCGCGCTATCTCGTAAATAGAGGTAGGGAGGAAAGTCCGGGCTCCATAGGGCAGAGTGCCAGGTAACACCTGGGGGGCGTGAGCCTACGGCCAGTGCAGCAGAAAATATACCGCCTAAGTGCTTTGCGCTTTACTGAGGGCAAGGTGCCGGTAAGGTTGAAATGGTGCGGTAAGAGCGCACCGCGTCAATGGTAACATTCGACGGCAGGGTAAACCCCACTCGGAGCAAGGCCAAATAGGGGAGCAGGTGTGCTTTCCATCGGAAAGACGCACCAAGTGTGGCCCGCATCAGTTCCCGGGTAGGTTGCTTGAGGTGTGCGGTGACGTACATCCAGATGAATGACTGTTCTTGACAGAACCCGGCTTATCGACCGACTCCCACTTTCCTTACCACATCAGACAGACTCCCACTTTTTACCACACGAGTTGTTTGATCCTTAACTTAGGTGTGTTGTTCTTCATCAAATTAGTCTATTGCGGCTAATTAATTTTAATTAGCGATTCTCGATTCCTTGTATCGAGCGCCATTCTAAAATCAGTTATCTTTCTACTTGTCCGTGTTATCAACTTAGCGGCATACCGATTACTCTTGCGATTTAATCATTGCACATTCCATACTTAAAGCATTACTTTAAATCTATTATTCAACCATATGAATCGTTGATCGATTAGCATTCAATTCGAGAAAAATCGCCTATAATTCAATGTGACATGATTGTGAAAACAGTAAGAATCACTTAGGGATTTAAGGCTTTTGGCTTGACACTAGGTCCTATTCATTCCTATAGTGTAGTAATGTGGAGAATTGTGGGCACTATTGGGTTTTAATGGGCGATTGTGTCCGGTTGGGGAAATATTTTGTTAAGTGGCCATACGGTGCTCAATCTTGATACCAAAGGACGGTTGGCAATACCGACGCGGTATCGATCCTATCTGAATGAAAGTTCAGCAGGAAAGTTCAGTGTGACTGTGCATCCGGATATTTGCTTAATGCTGTACCCCTACCATGAGTGGGGCACAGTACAAGAAAAGGTAATGAAGCTGTCAAATATGAATCGCAAAGCGCGGGATTTGCAGCGTTTGATTATTGGTTATGCTGCGGAACTGGATATGGATGGAAATGGGCGTTTGTTATTACCGCCATCATTGCGAGAGTTTGCCAAGCTGGATAAACATGTTGTGTTAATCGGTGTTGGCAATAAGTTTGAGTTATGGGATGAGAGACGTTGGACTGATCGTCAAAATGAATGGTTAAGTGACGGTGAATCGCAAGGCAGTTTGTCCGATGAGTTGCAGTCGTTGTCATTGTAGCAAGGATGGCAAAGGAAGCGTTTAGCCATCAACCAGTATTACTGGAGGAGGTATTAAAAGGACTTAGTATCAAGGATGATGGGAAATATGTGGATGGAACCTTTGGGCGGGGCGGTCACTCCAGCGGTATATTGGAGAGGCTGGGCCCGCAAGGGCGACTGATGGTTGTGGACAAAGATCCTCAGGCCATTGCAGTTGCACATAACATGTTAATGAACGACGAACGCGTTATTATTGCGCGAGGTTCTTTTATCATGCTTAAGCAGCTTGTTAGTGAACAAGGCTGGTTGGGGCAAGTCGATGGCTTGTTGCTTGATTTAGGTGTGTCATCACCACAATTAGACGATGCTGATCGCGGTTTTAGTTTTAAACGCGACGGCGTCTTGGATATGCGCATGGACCCGGATTCAGGTGTCAGTGCGGCTCAGTGGCTTGCGAATGTTTCAGAAACGGAGCTTGTGCGTGTGTTGCGTGACTATGGAGAAGAGCGGTTCGCCAAGCGGATTGCTCGCGCAATTGTCAAGGCCGGAGCAGAGCAACCTATAACGTCAACACGGCGGCTAGCTCAAATTATCACGGATGCTCATCCTAAATGGGAAAAAGGCAAAGACCCGGCAACACGCAGTTTTCAAGCTATACGGATAGAAATTAACAATGAATTGAAGGAATTGCAAGTTTATTTGTCACAGGTAATCGATGTATTAAAACCGGGTGGCCGATTCGCGATTATCAGTTTTCATTCATTAGAGGACAGGATCGTAAAGCGTTTTATCCGGGATCAGTCAAAAGGTGATAGGTATCCGGTGGATTTACCCGTCACTCAGGCGCAACTGAATCCTAAATTGAAACCAGTGGAAAAAGCGCTTCGTTCGTCGCAACAAGAGCGTCAGCACAATCCTCGTGCAAGGAGTTCAGTGCTGCGTATAGCGGAAAAGCGTTAACTTTCCATTGTTTTAAATTTGAGTTTCAGAAGTTGGATTCCTGATTCTGATTTATCGTTAGGTGAAAAAACGTTGGGTGTGCAAAATATAGCAGTGTTTATATTGGTATTAATGGTAATGGCAACGGCGTTGACTGTTATTAATTCGAAACATCGAAGCCGGCAGGTGTTTGTTGCTTTTCAGGAACTTAAAAAACAACATGAGCAATTAGATACCGAGTGGGGTCAATTACAGCTGGAACAGGCCACCTGGGCAGCGCATGGCAGGGTCGAGGATATGGCGCGAAAACAGCTGAGGATGGTGGTTCCATCAACTGACGCCATACGTATAATTACACAGAAGTGAATGAAGTGAATGAAGTGAATGAAATGAATTAAGCGGGTGCCGTAATTAACTCCTGGTGTTAGTAACTGGTACCAGGGTTAGCGGCTACAATAATAAATAATTCAACCCGTAAGAAAAATTATTATAAATTTTTAATATTGTGAATTCTTCACATTAATGAAGGCATAACACTGTAATAATACTTAGCTTAGGCGACACAGAATTTGTGCGTTAAAAGTTTGTGTGACAAAAAAAAGAGCCTGAAATTTAATACGTAAAATGAACATAAACAAAAAAAAGCAATTTGATAACACGTTAATTGATCGAATGCAATATAGCAATAATGATAAGCAACGATTGTTGTTTACTGCTTTGGTATTGAGCTTTATTGTTTTTTTATTGATCTGGCGTGCCGTTGACTTGCACGTGGTTAGCAGAGATTTTCTACAGCACCAGGGTGACGCCCGTTACTTACGCGAAGTTTCCGAGCCAGCTGACCGGGGCATGATTGTGGATCGTCATGGTGAACCTTTGGCGATCAGCACGCCAGTGGAGTCAGTATGGGCAAACCCAAAAGAATTGCTTAGAGTCAAACATGAGTGGGCGCGTTTGTGTGTTGAGCTAAACTTGGATCTGGAGCTATTGCAGCAACAGCTTGCGAGTCATGCGGATAAAGAATTTGTTTATCTCAAACGCCATGTTATTCCGGAAATTGCACAGCGTGTGAAGCGCTTGAATATTCCCGGTGTGTTTTTAACAAAAGAGTATCGCCGCTATTACCCGGCAGGTGAAGTGACTGCTCACATAGTTGGATTTACCAATATTGATGATGTAGGCCAGGAGGGCGTGGAACTTGCCATGAACGACTGGCTGAGTGGAACGCCTGGTAGTAAACGTGTCATAAAGGATCGCTTGGGTCAGATTGTTGAAAATGTAGAACAGGTGAATTTACCGCATCCTGGTAATGATGTGGTATTGACAATTGATCGTCGCGTTCAGTACCTGGCGTACCGAGAGCTGAAGGCAGCGGTACAAAAACATAACGCGGATGCAGGTTCTGTTGTCATTTTGGATGCGCGTACCGGAGAGGTGCTGGCAATGGCTAACCAGCCGGCTTATAACCCCAATAATAGAGACGAGTTGCTGGTTGATCATTTGCGCAATCGTGCAATTACTGATGTGTTTGAGCCAGGTTCAACCATAAAGCCGTTCACGGTGGCGGCAGCATTGGAGTCTGGGCAGTATGAGCCGCATACGGTTATTGATACCTCGCCGGGTTTGTACCGAATTGGCCAAAATGTTATTCGTGATTTTCGCAATTATGGTCCGATCAATGTGGCAACGATTCTTAAGAAATCCAGTAACGTTGGCGTGAGTAAGCTGGCGTTGTCGATGAAGCCGAGAGTGATGTGGGATGTTTTTGCCGGGGCGGGTTTTGGCGAAACAACGGGAGTCAGTTTTCCTGGTGAATCTATGGGGTTGTTATCTGATTATTATAGTTGGCGTAAAATTGAAAGAGCTACTTTGTCATTTGGTTACGGCTTATCGGTGACGGCACTGCAATTGGCACGAGCTTATACGCTTTTTGCAGGCGACGGTGGATTAAAGCCAGTTACTATCGTGCGTCAATCACCGCATCAGCGCGACGAAAGTTTATATTATAAATCGGAGTCGGTGCTAAGTGCCGAAACGGTAAAAAATGTGCGTAAAATGCTACAAAGTGTGGTGCAGGACGGTGGGACAGGAATGAATGCACAAATTCCTGGCTATAAAATAGCAGGCAAAACCGGTACTGTAAAGAAGTCTGGAGCGGGTGGTTATATTGACGATAGTTACCTGTCTGTATTTGTAGGTATGGCACCGGCAAGCGATCCAAGGCTGATAATGGTTGTTATGGTTAACGAGCCGCGCGGCGAGGAATATTACGGCGGTGCGGTGGCTGCGCCGGTTTTTTCCAAAGTGATGTCTGGGGCACTGCGTATATTGGATATTCCGCCGGATGATTTACCGTTATTAGATGGTGCACAGGTGGCGTCAGTGAGTATTGATCGGTTAAATGGAACAGGTTTGAGGGGCGTGCAATGATGTCTGCTAAGGTGTCGAGTAAATTAATGATGCTAAGCGATTTGTTAGGTGATATTGCAACCGTTAGCACTGTTACTGACTGCGAAATAAAGGGGCTTGCCATCAATGATGCTGGTGTGCGGCCTGGCTATGTGTTTTTTGCTTTGGCGGGTGCCGGTCAGCATGGGCTTGAATACGCAGCCAATGCTCTGGAACGCGGTGCTTGCGCTGTAGTGTGGGATGCGGGTGATGGTAACAAAGCGAATAAATCCGAACTTTTGCTTTTTCGTCAGCACCAACGATATAAGGATAAAGTGCCTGTTATTCCAGTGGTAGGTCTAAAGCATAAGCTGGGGTTTATGGCTGAAAAATATTACGGTGAGCCATCGAAACAGTTGCATGTTATTGGGATTACAGGCACGAACGGGAAAACGTCTTGTGCCCATTTTCTGGCGCAGGCATTACATCAGGATGCGCCCGCCGCCGTTGTTGGAACGCTGGGCAACGGCTTGGTTAATCATCTCAGTGACGCAACACATACGACCCCCGATGCGGTGACAGTGCATCAGTTAATACGTCGATATCTGGACGATGGTGCAAAAAACGTGATAATGGAAGTTTCCTCTCACGGCTTGGTACAGGGCCGGGTGGTGGGCATTAATTTTGAAATTGCTATTTTTACTAATCTTAGCCGCGATCATTTGGATTATCACGGTGATATGCAGTCTTATGCTGCTGCGAAAAACAGTTTGTTTCAGATGCCCAGGCTTAAAGCCGCGGTCATTAATTCTGATGATGTTTATGGTCGGAATATAATGGCTTCGCTGCGCAACGATAGCCATGCGGCCACACCAAGGGTGATCAGTTATGGTATGAAGCACAATCATCATAAGGATAGCGTTCGGGCGTTGGATGTGCAGTATAGTGCATCGGGGCTTCGTTTTAAGGTACAAAGCCCCTGGGGCGCGGGTGTCGTCCAGTCTCCTTTGTTGGGCCAGTTTAATGTCAGTAATTTGTTGGCTGTTTTATCGACGCTGTTGATAAAGGGGGTGTCATTTGACGAGGCGCTGGCGCGAGTCAGCTATCTAAAGACCATCGCCGGTCGTATGGAGCGTATCAGTGAGACTGAAGATAGTGCACTGTTTGTAGTGGATTATGCGCATACGCCAGATGCCTTGCAAAAAGCATTACAGTCTTTACGAACACACATGAATACGTCAATGAGTGGCAAACTTTGGTGTCTGTTTGGTTGTGGTGGTGATCGTGACCGAGGCAAGCGTTGTGAGATGGGAGCCATCGCGCAGCAATTTGCAGATCAAATCGTGATAGCCGATGACAATCCGCGTACTGAGATCAGCAAAGAAATTATCGCGGATATTGTTACCGGCCTTGAAGCGCCTGAGCGAGCAGTGTTAATACCGGACCGAGTTGCTGCAATACAGTTTGTGGTGGATGCGGCTGGTGACAATGATGTCGTCTTAGTTGCTGGTAAGGGACATGAAGAGTATCAAATAATCGGCACAAAAAAACAGGCTTATGCTGGTGATAAAGCGGTTCTTCGTAACTTGTTGCAGCGCAAGCGTTCAGGTGAAAAATTACGATGAACGGATGCCAGTTATCGTTATCCCATGTGGCACCAAATATTAATGCGCAACTTGTTGGGGCTGATTGTAACTTTGTTGGTGTTACAACCGATACAAGAGCTGTATTGCCCGGGCAGTTGTTTGTTGCCTTAAAAGGTCCAAATTTTGATGCTCATGATTTTGTAGAGGAGGCGTTGCAGGCTGGTGCGGTAGCCTTATTGGTGGAGCGTCAACTTGATATCGCATTGCCTCAGCTAGTGGTCAGTGATGCATTGATTGCATTAGGTAAATTAGCGGCATATTGGCGTTCATTGTTAACGATTCCATTTGTGGCTGTTACCGGTAGTAACGGTAAAACCACAGTGAAAGAAATGTTAGCAGCCATCTTCAGTGAACTGGGCGAGACATTGGCAACCCGCGGAAATTTGAATAATCATATTGGTGTGCCGTTGACTGTGTTGAGTGTATCAAGGCGCCACAAGGCTGCGGTTATCGAAATGGGTGCCAACCATTCTGGTGAAATCGCGTATTTGACGAATATTGTCAAGCCAACAGTGGCGATCATTAATAATGCCGCAGCGGCTCATTTAGAGGGTTTTGGTTCCCTGGAAGGCGTGGCTAATGCCAAAGGGGAGATCTATCAGGGACTGATGCTGGACGGTGCTGCCATTATTAATGCGGATGATACCTTTGCGCCACTTTGGCGGGGCATAGTGGATAGAAAACACCGGATTATTTCGTTTGGTCTTAATTCAACAGCGGATGTCAGTTGTCGTTGGCAGGGCGATATTACCGGTAACCAACTATGGATTAAATCCCCCCAGGGAGAATTTCAGTGCAGTATTAAATTGCTTGGTGAGCATAACGTTATGAATGCGCTTGCGGCCGTAGCAGCGGCCTCGGGTGCTAATGTGGCGATTGAAACTCTAAAGGCAGGCCTGGAAAACTTAACTGCTGTGCCAGGACGGTTGCAATCCAAGCCTGGCATTTGTGGTGCACGGATTATAGATGATACCTATAACGCTAATCCCAATTCATTACGAGCCGGACTGGACGTGTTAGTTGCTTGTGAAGGCAGTAAATATTTGGTTTTGGGTGACATGGGGGAGTTGGGTGATGATGCTGAGCAATTGCATCAGCAAGCAGGTGAGCAGGCGCGCGTGCTGGGAGTGGATCGATTGTTTGCTTTGGGTGAGTTCAGTCGCCAGGCCGTTATCGCATTTGGTGACAATGCTGAGCATTTCGAATCGTTGCAGCAACTTATCGACGCATTAAGGCAAGCATTATCAGGGCAGGAACAACACTCGGAGCTGCATCAGCCGAAACTACAGTCGAAGTTACGTCAGCAAGAGTTATCTCATGAGGTCACATTGTTAATTAAAGGTTCAAGAATGATGCATATGGAAGGCGTGGTTGATGCACTTACTCTCGGTTCATCAAGTGAAACAAAGTACAGTACTGGGGATGAGTCCTAATGTTGCTTTATTTAACAGAGTATTTGACGCAACTACACAGCGGTTTTGCAGTGTTCCAATATTTAACATTACGTGCAATTTTGGGGGTGCTGACGGCATTGATGATTTCATTTATTGTTGGTCCCGTCATGATTCGTAAACTTAGCCATTACCAAATCGGACAACACATTCGGGATGATGGTCCTGAAACTCATTTGCTCAAGGCGGGAACACCCACCATGGGGGGGGCGTTGATTATTGTGGCAGTGGCAATTAGCGTATTGCTTTGGAGTGATCTGTCCAATCGTCTGGTATGGGTGGTGTTAGTGGTGACATTATTATTTGGTGCTATTGGATGGGTTGATGATTACCGTAAGCTTGTGAAAAAGCAATCGGAAGGATTGAAAGCGCGGGAAAAATATTTTTGGCAATCAGTGGGTGCTTTAGGTGCTGCAATATTTTTGTATATGACAGCAACAGTGCCGATGGAAACGGCTTTGATTGTACCATTCTTCAAGGATGTTGCCATTGATCTGGGTTGGTTTTTTATAGTATTTACTTATTTTGTCATTGTGGGTTCGAGCAACGCGGTGAACTTGACAGATGGTTTGGATGGTTTGGCGGTATTGCCAACGGTACTGGTATGTGCGGGTTTGGGGATTGTGGCATACGTGACTGGCAATGTGAATTTTGCAGAGTATTTGGGGATACCTTTTGTCCCAGGTGCGGGTGAGGTAGTGGTGTTTTGTGGTGCAATAGTCGGCGCGGGTTTGGGTTTTTTGTGGTTTAACGCTTACCCAGCGCAAGTGTTTATGGGAGATGTTGGGGCGTTAGCTTTGGGTGCGGCCTTGGGGGCAATCGCCGTGGTTGTTCGTCAGGAATTGGTTTTGCTTATTATGGGAGGCGTGTTTGTAATTGAAACTCTGTCAGTCATTATTCAGGTAGTTTCCTATAAACTAACGGGTAAGCGTATTTTCCGAATGGCACCATTACATCATCATTTTGAATTAAAGGGTTGGCCTGAGCCTCGGGTTATCGTGCGTTTTTGGATTATTACGGTGATCCTTACCCTAGTGGGGCTTGCCAGCCTTAAGATACGATAACGATTACGGTATCGTATGGAAGCCAAATCGCACATAAGCTATGTTAACAGCAAACGAAGCTATGGTTGATACTGATGTAGCGGGTAAAACGGTCATTGTGGGGCTGGGAAACACTGGCCTGTCGTGTGCGCGATTCCTGGCGCAACGTGGTGAGCCCTTTGTTGTGGTGGATACTCGTCAAAACCCACCGGCGTTAACGCAGTTGCTGAATTTAGTGCCTGATGTTGACTGTTATTTGGGAGGCCTGGAGCCCTTTGTATTTGAGCAGGCAGACCGGATAATTGTCAGCCCGGGTATTTCTGCGAACGAATTAGTGATTGCCAAGGCTAGGCTCAATGGCGCTGAAATCATTGGAGATATAGCATTATTTGCACAATACGCTGATGCTCCGATTGTCGCCATTACCGGTTCCAATGGTAAAAGTACAGTTACTACATTGCTGGCCGAAATGGCACAGCAGGCAGGCGTGTACGTAGAAGTAGGAGGTAATTTAGGTACCCCGGCTCTTGATTTGCTTTCCAGACCGTTGACTTCCAAGCCTTCGACTATGATGCATAACACAAGTGTTATTAACAATAAACCGGCAAAACCAGCATTTTACATTGTCGAATTATCGAGTTTTCAACTGGAAACAACGCCCAATTTAAATGCTCAAGTGGCGGTTGTCTTGAATATCAGTGCCGATCATATGGATCGCTATGTGAACTTACTGGAATACCGGGCGGCAAAACGTAATATTTACAACGGTTGTAAAATAATGATTGTTAACCGTGACGACCCGGAAGTAATGGAAATGCTACATGATGTTACTAACAGTGACAACCACCTCAGTCATGGATGCGGGTCTGCGGATACTGGCAACCCGAATAAGGCGATGCTATCGTTTGGTTTAAGTCTTTGCAGCGATGCTAATTTTGGCATACAGAATAAGCATGGTCGTCAATACCTGATGAAGGGAGAGCAGTACTTAATGCCGACCGATGAACTGCATTTTCCCGGATGGCACAATCTTGCCAATGCCTTAGCTGCATTGGCGTTAGGTGATGCGATGCGATTACCGTTGAGTGCTATGTTAGCTGCGCTGCGAGAGTATTCCGGGTTACCTCACCGTACGCAGTGGGTGGCAACGATTAGAGGTGTAAGTTGGTATAACGACTCTAAAGGCACCAATGTCGGTGCAACAGTGGCTGCTATAACCGGAATGCCGGGGACCAAAATACTTATTGCTGGTGGCGATGGCAAGGGGGCGGATTTTAAACCGCTACGTGAAGCTGTTATAGCGAACAATGTTCGTTTGGTGGTTTTAATTGGAAAAGATGCGCAAGCGATTGCGGAGGTATTGTTTGGTGTTGTACAAGTGGAATTAACCACGACGTTGGATGCTGCCGTGAGGCTGGCCGGTGAGTTATCAATGCCAGGCGAGAGTGTTATTTTGTCTCCGGCTTGCGCCAGTTTTGATATGTTTAAAGACTACCAGCATCGGGGTGATACCTTTGTTCGGGCGGTGAAGGGGATTCAGTCATGAGAGCTTATCTCGCCATAAAGCACAATACCGCACAACTGAGTGACAGCGACGAGCCCAAGTTAGCGTTTGATACCTGGTTGCTGGGGTCCGCTGTTACGTTGCTTTGCATTGGTCTGGTGATGATGGGGTCTGCGTCTATTTCTGTTGCTGAACGGGAATTACAAGCACCTTTTTATTATATCTGGCGGCAAAGCGCCTTTATTGTATTTGCACTGTTGCTCAGTTGGGGCGTGTTTTACGTTCCCGTTAAAATTTGGAGTAAAGCTGGGCCTTATTTATTAATGTTTGGTATCGCGTTACTGGTTTTGGTTTTAATCTTTGGGAAAGAGGTAAATGGTAGTATGCGCTGGATTGATGTCGGTGCATTTAATATCCAACCCTCCGAACTGGTTAAGTTGTTTGTCGTGATATTTTTAGCCGGTTACATGATACGCCGTGGTGAAGAAATGCGTACTACGGTGAAAGGTTTTCTTAAACCTATGATTATTTTGTCTGTCGTGGGTATTTTTTTATTATTGGAACCGGATTTTGGTTCTGGCGTCGTTATTGCGCTAACCGCATTAAGCATGATGTTTCTGGGTGGTGTAAGGTTGTGGCAATTTGGTGTGTTACTGCTGGTTATGACAATGGCGTTGGGGTTGCTGGCGTACTCTTCGCCTTATCGTGTTGAACGCTTAACTTCTTTTCTAAATCCGTGGGCGGACCCTTTTAACAGTGGTTTTCAGCTAACACAAGCGCTCATTGCCTTTGGGCGCGGTGAATGGTTCGGTGTTGGTATTGGTGGCAGTGTGCAGAAGCTTTTTTATTTACCGGAGGCGCATACCGATTTTCTGTTCGCTGTTATTTCGGAGGAATTGGGTCTAATTGGTGGTTTGGTTATTATAGTCTTGTATGTCATCGTCGTGTATCGGGCATTGCGAATTGGCTATACCGCATTAAGTCAAAATGGACACTTTGCAGGGTATATGGCATTTGGTTTGGGGTTGTTGATTGGTATTCAGGCGTTTATCAATATTGGTGTCAATATGGGTATATTGCCGACCAAAGGGCTTACCCTACCGTTGATGAGTTATGGTGGCAGCAGTATTGTTACCACTTGTTGGGCTTGTGCGTTGTTGTTGCGTATCTCTCGTGAATATCCACAAGTTGATATCAGATTGCGTAACCAGCATAACACAACGCATAAAGGTAAATAATATTTTCCATGAATGCAACTGATAACAATGCGGCAGTGAACGTAACAGGGGCTGCTGGTAAAACAGAGGCTGGTGATAAAACAAGGGTACTGATTATGGCTGGCGGTACTGGCGGTCATGTATTCCCGGCACTTGCAGTGGCAGATGAACTGCGTTCCAGGGGTGTCGATGTGGTCTGGTTGGGGACGAAACGCGGTCTGGAAGCGGAAGTGGTACCGCGCGCGGATATCAAGATATTTTTTATTAATGTGAGTGGCCTGCGAGGCAAAGGGATTTTAGGATGGTTACTGGCGCCCATTAAATTAATGTATGCGCTTTGGCAGGGGCTAGCGATTATTCGCCGATTAAAACCCGCAGCTGTTTTGGGTATGGGTGGTTTTGTCACCGGCCCCGGTGGTGTGGCTGCATGGTTGTTGCGAAAACCACTGCTGATTCATGAGCAAAATGCTGTTTCAGGTCTGACCAACCAGTTGCTTGTGCCTCTGGCGACTATTGTTATGGAGGCTTTTCCTGACTCCATTGCACGGGGTAAGGCGATTCATACCGGTAATCCTGTGCGAGCGGATATAGCGGATCTGTATGATAATAGTAATACTATTGTTTCAAATAACTTAGGTGGGCAATTGCACCTCCTGGTTGTTGGCGGCAGCTTGGGTGCACGGGCGTTGAATGAGGTAGTACCTAAAGCGTTCAGTCTTGTTAAAGAAAAAGATCGGCCGGAAATTTGGCACCAGACAGGTAGGAAAAACATCAATGCCACAAATGCCATTTATCATCAATGTGGTGTTGATGCGCGGGTTGTACCCTTTATCGAAAATATGGCCGAAGCCTATCATTGGGCAGATTTGGTGATTTGTCGTGCTGGAGCGATGACCGTGGCAGAGCTTGCCATTGCTGGTACTGCGTCGATTTTGGTGCCTTACCCCTTTGCTGTGGATGACCACCAAACCGTCAATGCTAATTATTTGTGCCGTAACAATGCGGCTGTCTTGGTGCAACAAAGTGATTTGAGTGCTGAAAAATTACGCGAGTGGTTTAATTCTTTTAATCGGGAAACATTGCAAAAAATGGCGCAGGCAGCACGTGATTTGGCGTTGCCTGATGCGACTGAAATAGTTGCCAATCACTGCCAGGCGGCGGCGAATGCTTAATGGTCTCATGAGATGAACGAGGGGGTTGGGAAAAATCAGCAAACGGAAATGAGTCGCATCAAGCGAATTCATTTGATTGGTATTGGTGGTTCGGGCATGAGCGGTATTGCTGAAGTTTTAATTAATTTGGGATATGAAATTTCCGGTTCTGATGTTAAGGGGAACTCTGCTACCCGCCGGTTGAAACGTCTCGGGGTAGAGATTTATAACGAACACCATGCAACAAATGTGAAAAATTGTAATGCGGTTGTGTATTCCACGGCGGTGGATGACGAAAACCCGGAAATACGTGAAGCGAAAGCGTTACGTATCCCGGTGGTGCGACGTGCGGAAATGCTGGCAGAATTAATGCGATTTCGTCATGGCATCGCAGTTGCGGGCACCCATGGTAAAACCACAACGACGAGTCTGATTGCCAGTGTGTTAGCCGAAGGCGGCATGGATCCAACTTTTGTGATTGGCGGTAAGCTTAATAGCGCTGGTTCTCATGCTGGTCTGGGTACTAGCCGTTATTTTGTGGCCGAAGCGGATGAGAGCGACGCATCTTTTTTATATTTGCAGCCAATGACGGCTGTTGTTACAAATATTGATGCTGATCATATGGATACCTACGGCGGCGATTACCAAATCCTGCGACGCACATTTGTGGATTTTTTACATCAGTTACCTTTTTATGGTCTGGCCGTTATGTGTATTGATGACCCGGGTGTGCGTGAGATTCTGGACGAGGTCACGAAACCTGTAATTACCTATGGTGTTTGCGATGCTGCGGACCTACAGGTGCGCAATATAAAGCAAAGCGACGCGAAATGTCAGTTTACGGTTATTATTAAATGTGCAGGCAAGGCGGACGAATTCCTGGATGTCAGCTTAAATATGCCGGGTCAGCATAATGTCTTAAATGCTCTGGCTGCCATTGCGGTTGCTCGTGAGTGTGGCGTTACGAATGAAGCAATACAGCGTGGGCTGCGCAATTTTCAGGGTATCGCCAGACGTTTTCAAGTGAACGGTGAATTATGTTTAGCCAAACACAATGGCATGGTGTTGTTTATTGATGACTATGGCCACCATCCGAAAGAGTTGGCCGCAACCATTGATGCGATTCGGCAAAGCTGGCCGCAGCGTCGTTTGGTGATGGCATTTCAGCCGCACCGGTATTCACGTACGCGGGATTTGTTTGAAGACTTTGCACAAGTGTTGTCTGGGGCAGATGTGTTGTTGTTAACAGAGGTGTTTTCTGCAGGTGAGATGCCGATTACCGGAGCGGATGGACGGTCACTTAGTCGCGCGATTCGGGTGCGCGGACATGTTGAACCGATTTTTGTGGAAGAGGTAGAGTCCCTGGCGGTCATTTTACGGGATGTGTTGAAGGATAACGACATTCTTTTAACTTCGGGTGCGGGGAGTATTGGCGGTGTTGCTGCAATGCTGGAGGAACAATTGAGCGGAATGCTATCGTGATGGTAGCGCAACGCCAGGTCCCATTACGCGGCACATTACGTTATCACGAACCCATGAGTAAGCACACCTCCTGGCGTGTTGGTGGAGTTGCAGACAGTTATTACCGGCCTGCGGATGTTGAGGACCTGGCGAATTATTTATCGCAGTTACCTGTTGCTGATGCGATTACTTGGGTGGGTTTGGGAAGCAACTTATTGGTGCGTGATGGTGGTATACGCGGTTCGGTGATTGCGACCAGCGGTGTGCTGAATGGCTTGGAAAAACGGCTGGATAATACTGTTTGGGTCGAGGCTGGTGTGGCGTGTGCTAAGGTCGCACGTTTTACGGCGCGACAGGCATTGCAGGGTGCTGAGTTTCTGACCGGGATTCCTGGCACGATGGGCGGTGCGTTGGCGATGAATGCGGGTGCTTTTGGCGGCGAAACCTGGGATGTTGTTAGTGCAGTGCAAACAATCGACCGTGATGGTCGTATCCGATGCCGTTCACCCGATGAGTTTCAAATTGCGTATCGACGTGTTTGTGGTCCGGAAAAAGAATGGTTTGTGGCCGCAGAGCTAACACTGCAATGTGGTGACGCTGCCGCGTCGCTGGTAAAAATAAAGGAATGTTTAAATCAGCGTCGTCATACGCAACCCATACAGCAGCCGAATGCAGGTTCAGTTTTCAAGAACCCCGAGGGTGACTATGCGGCGCGTTTAATTGATATCTGTGGTTTAAAAGGCTGCTGTGAAGGTGCTGCCTGTGTTTCAGATAAACATGCTAATTTTATTATTAATACTGGCCAGGCAACAGCGGCTGATATTGAAGCGCTAATTAACCATGTGGCATTGATTGTTGAACGGCAGTTAGGTGTTAAGTTACAACGTGAGGTGAAGATAGTCGGGGAGGTGTTAACGTGACTGACACGGTTGATTCAACTGCCTATGGCAAAGTAGCGGTATTGATGGGCGGTTTGTCCGCAGAGCGGGATGTTTCCTTGAATAGTGGCAATGCTGTCGTCGAGGCACTGCAAAAACACAGTATTAACGCGCAGGGTATTGATGTTGATACAGATATTCTGACGGTGTTGGCCGCAGGAAATTATGACCGGGCTTTTATTGCCTTGCATGGTCGAGGCGGTGAAGACGGCACTATACAGGGCGCGTTGGAACTGTTGGGGTTGCCGTATACCGGTAGTGGTGTTATGGCATCGGCGCTTGGTATGGATAAGCTGCGCACTAAGCAGCTCTGGTTAGGTCAGCGTCTGCCGACACCTGGTTTTGCACTGCTGACAGATGATTTTGATGCTGATGCCATTGTGCAACACTATGGTTTGCCACTTATCGTGAAGCCGGCTCATGAAGGTTCGAGCATTGGTATGACAAAGGTAAGTAAAGTTGATCAATTGCGTGGCGCATATTTTGCGGCCAAAAAATATGATCATGCAGTATTTGTAGAGCGCTGGATTACCGGTTCGGAATATACCGTGGCGGTGTTGGGTGATCAAGCGTTACCAGCAATACGACTGGAGACGCCGAATGATTTTTACGATTACGATGCCAAGTATGTCGTGAATACCACCGCTTATCATATCCCGTGCGGTTTGCCAGCCATGCAGGAACAAGCGCTACAGCAACTTGCCATAACCGCCTTTAAAGGGGTTGGTGCATCTGGCTGGGGGCGTGTTGATTTGTTGTGTGATTCAGCAGGTGAGCCTTATTTAATTGAAATCAATACCGTTCCAGGCTTAACCGATCACAGCCTGGTTCCCATGGCCGCTAATGCGGTAGGTATAACGTTTGAAGCTTTGGTGGTTCGAATATTACAGCAGACTTTAAACTAATAGCAGTTTAGTGACCAATTAATGGTAGCTGAATATCGGTATGAGTATGAGAAAATCTAAAATACGCTCTACAAACAATAATAATAGCGGTTCCGGTTTGCTATTTGTGCGATGTTCGAGTATGCAGTTGTTCAAGTTCGGCGCAACGATGTGTGTGATTGCGGCAGTGGGCTTGTTTGTATGGAAACTTTATCAACCGGATACCCTGCGTTTTCGCACAGTACAGGTATTTGGTAATTTGCAATGGATGACAAAGGATAAGTTAGATCCGTTGATTTTAGAGGCAATGGATGGTGGGTTTTTTAGTCTGGATGTTAAAGCTTTAAAACTGGTTTTGGAGCAACAGGCGTGGATAAGGTCAGTGTCCGTTCGTCGGGTATGGCCAGATGTATTGCAGGTGGTTGTTAATGAGCAGAAACCAATAGCGATCTGGAATAATAAAATGCTGATCAACGTTGACAGTGAAATTTTTCACCCTTTGGCGGAAGGTATACCTGAAAACATGGTCAGGGTGGCCGGGCCTGTGGGTACCCATCAGTTTTTAATGAGGCATTATTTAGTATTGCAGGAAATGTTGCTTGAGCAGGGTTTGCAAATCAGTCAAATACAAATTAATGACAGGCGTGCTATGGAGATCCGGCTTGACAATGGGATGCATTTGTTAATGGGGCGAGTGCATGATGAGTTGGATAGTATTGCGGAATTGTCACGTTTTGTCCGTGCTTATCGTTTGGTGTTGGCTCCCAATATTGATCGAATCAGTTTGGTGGATTTGAGATATACCAATGGACTTGCTGTGCGCTGGAAGCCAACGTTGAATGCTTCTGCCCGATTATTGCGATTACCGGAAAATTCGTCATTACAACCAACTTTACAAGAAAGTGACTTCGTCGTTTCAATGGAAAAGAGCAATAACAAAATAGCGCAGCTAATGTGGGATAACATGAGATAATTATATGGCGAAGCGCTTGGATCAAAAAATAATTGTTGGGCTTGATATTGGTACATCGAAAATTGGTGCCATTGTTGCTGATATCGGTCCGAATGGCGAAATAGAAATTATCGGCATTGGGTCGCACCCGTCCAAAGGATTGAAGAAAGGAGTGGTCGTTAATATAGAGTCTACCACGCAATCTATTCAACGGGCGGTGGAAGAGGCTGAACTCATGGCGGGTTGTCAAATAGATTCGGTATACGCAGGCATTGCGGGTAGCCATATACGTAGTCTTAACTCCCATGGAATCGTCGCAATTCGAGACCGGGAAGTAATGCAGGCTGATGTTGATCGTGTTATTGACGCAGCGCGAGCCGTGGCGATACCGGCCGATCAAAAAATGCTGCATGTATTGCCACAGGAATTTATTGTGGATAACCAGGATGGTGTGCATGAACCGGTGGGAATGTGTGGCGTACGCCTGGAGGCTAAGGTGCATTTAGTAACTGGTGCCGTTAGTGCGGCACAAAACATCGTGAAATGTGTGAAACGGTGTGGCCTGGAAGTGGATGATATCATTTTAGAGCAATTGGCATCGAGCCATGCGGTGTTAACCGAGGATGAAAAGGAACTGGGTGTTTGTCTGGTGGATATTGGGGGCGGGACCACTGATATTGCGGTATTTACTGAGGGTTCGATTCGCCATACGGCTGTCATTCCTATTGCCGGGGATCAAATTACCAATGATATTGCTGTTGCATTACGCACGCCAACACAGTATGCCGAGGATATTAAGAAAAAATATGCTTGTGCCTTGACGCAACTGGCCAGTCCTGACGAGACCATAGAGGTGTCCAGCGTGGGAGATAGGCCGCCTCGGCGTCTGGCACGCCAAACCCTTGCCGAAGTAGTGGAGCCGCGTTATGAAGAATTATTAACCTTAGTGTTAAATGAGTTGCGCCGTAGTGGATTTGAAGATCTTTGTGCCGCCGGTATTGTATTAACGGGTGGATGTTCAAAGATGGAAGGTGTCATTGAGTTGGCCGAGGAGGTATTTCATGTGCCGGTGCGCCTGGGTATTCCGGGGAATGTCAGTGGCTTGGTTGATGTCGTGCGAAACCCTATTTATGCAACGGGTGTGGGTTTATTGATTTACGGTAGCCATCAGAATCAGGAAGGCCGCCGGGCACAGGAAGCTGAGTGGGGTGCGCAAAGTTTGTGGCAACGGATGAAGAGCTGGTTTCAAGGGAATTTTTAGTAAATTTATAAGTACTGTTAATAAACGTTTTAATAAGTAATAAACAATTTGGTGACAAGCCGTATTGGTGAATAAACCATAGGAGTGAAAGACATGTTCGAACTGATGGATGCATATACACAAGGCGCAGTGATTAAAGTAGTGGGTGTTGGTGGTGGTGGTGGTAATGCCGTAGAACATATGCTGGCACAAAATATTGATGGGGTTGATTTTATTTGTGCTAATACGGACGCGCAGGCATTAAAAAACACATCGGCTAAAACCGTATTACAATTGGGCTCTAATATTACCAAGGGGTTAGGTGCTGGTGCTAATCCTGATTTGGGCCGCCAAGCTGCATTGGAAGATCGTGAACGTATCGTGGAGGTCATTCAAGGGGCTGATATGGTGTTCATTACGGCCGGAATGGGAGGTGGAACCGGAACTGGGGGTGCTCCTGTGGTGGCTCAAATTGCTAAGGATCTCGGTATATTAACCGTTGCAGTCATTACCAAGCCTTTTCCGTTTGAAGGTAAAAAGCGTATGCAAATCGCAGAGGACGGCACCAAACATCTTACCGAGTATGTGGATTCACTGATTACTATTCCCAATGAAAAGCTATTATCGGTATTAGGAAAGAGTGTCAGTTTGTTGGACGCATTCAAAGCAGCGAACAATGTATTGCTGGGGGCGGTTCAGGGTATTGCCGAATTAATTACCCGTCCTGGTCTGATCAACGTGGATTTTGCTGATGTTAAAACAGTCATGTCCGAAATGGGGATGGCGATGATGGGATCTGGGACAGCCAAAGGCGATAGCCGTGCTCAGGAGGCGGCGGAGGCGGCTGTGGCCAGTCCTTTGCTTGAAAATATCGATTTGGCTGGCGCCAAAGGTATTTTGGTTAATATTACCGCTGGTATGGACATGGCCATTGGTGAGTTTGAGGAAGTGGGTAATACCATCAAAGGCTTTGCATCCGAAAATGCTACTGTGGTTGTGGGTACTGTTATCGATCCCGAGATGAGTGACGAGCTTCGTGTTACGGTGGTGGCAACTGGTTTGGGTAATGCTATTCATCAGAAAGAAACCCCGATCACGTTAGTGACTGCGAAAGGTTCCGATGGCAATGTGGATTACGATAAATTAAAACAGCCAGCGGTTATGCGAAAACGGGCCAGCAGCAATAGTGGCTATATTTCACAGGACGAAAATAATATGGACTATTATGATATCCCGGCTTTTTTGCGTCGACAAGCGGACTGATGCTGAGAAATTGTGGCTTAAACACGATAACGGACTGTTGAGGGCTTAGTCGGTTTTTATAATCAGATGTGGCACCAAATCCCCTCAGTTGCGTGCGTGCTATGCCGTTGTCGACTGTGTGCTTGAGGATATGTGAGGGGCCCGGCGAACTGCTGAAATGAGAACTTGTTCGCTAGGCAATGCTTAGGGTCTGTGCTATGATTCTTCATCCGGGCATGGGGGCGTGCTTGGAGCTGGGTCCTGGTGATGTCCATATAAATGATCAGGGTGTGGTTCCATGTTGGGCCTTCTCCTGTTTCAGTCGATATTTTTCAGTATATTGGTTTTCGGTCGTTTCGAATTTTAAATTCATAATACTGCAAGAATCGTTTTGTTTAACGCCTATTTTAAATATCTTCCGGCCTGGGGTCTAAGTGATTGAAAGTAGTGGTGAATAGTGTATTTTTGGCGTTATTTGGATACACCTTATTTGGTTTTGTTTGATGATTAGACAACGGACTTTAAAAAATGTAATTCGGGCGACCGGTATAGGCTTGCATACAGGGAAGAAGGTTTATTTAACGCTTCGGCCTGCGGCAGTAGATACGGGTATTGTTTTTCGGCGAGTGGACTTGGAGGTTCCGGTTGAAATTGAAGCTAAGCCTGAGAACGTTGGTGACACCCGCTTATCCACAACCTTAGTCAAAGGGGATGTGCGTGTTTCCACTGTTGAGCATTTGTTGTCAGCCTTGGCGGGTTTGGGTATTGATAATGCTTATATTGATTTAAGTGCCCCTGAAGTGCCTATTATGGATGGTAGTGCCGGGCCGTTTGTTTTCCTGGTTCAATCTGCGGGCATTGAAGAGCAAAATGCACCGAAAAAATTTATTCGCATAAAACGGTCAGTTGTCGTTAAAGATGGGGATAAATGGGCTCGTTTTGATCCCTTTGAAGGCTTCAAGGTTTCGTTTCAGATCGACTTTGAGCATCCTGTATTCAGTAATCGTTCCAAGTTCACCAGTGTGGATTTTTCCAGTACCTCCTTTGTGAAAGAAGTGAGCCGCGCGCGGACGTTCGGTTTTATGCGCGATATTGAGCAGTTGCGAGAGAACGACCTGGCCTTAGGTGGTAGTTTAGATAACGCGATTGTGATGGATGATTATCGAGTCTTGAACGAGGATGGACTCCGCTATGATGACGAATTTATTAAGCATAAGGTGCTGGATGCCATTGGTGATTTATACCTGCTTGGTTGTAGTCTGATTGGCGAATTCAGCGGTTGTAAGTCGGGCCATGCTCTTAATAATCGTTTGTTGCGGGATCTGCTTGCGGACGAGGAGGCCTGGGAAACGGCAATTTTTGATGATATTAATCATTCCCCCATTTCATTTACCCAGCCAATATTAGCGACCTAACACAGCGGTTGCTCAAAAAATCATAGTCAGGCATCGTTATAGTCGTTTAATGCTTTGCGCGGGTTTATAAGCCTGCAGCTAAAGCACATGAGCTTATTCCGCTAATCATCAAAAAAGAACGTTACAGCTTGTTATGGTTAACGCTTTTTGAGTTTTGAACGATACAATAAAAACAAGCTCCAGTAATGATCGAAATGAAATGTCATTATATTGGGACAGGCTCCTCGTTTGTTGGTAGCGATTTAGTCGCTGTTCCAGTGGGTGCTTTACTCCAGCGAATTCGGTGTTTTTGATTGAAAATTCGCAGAAAAAGGTTGTACTCGGAATTCAATTCTGCTGAGTTTGTCGAGGCCCGATTTTTGCTTAATGTGTTCCAGAATCATTGGCGCGAGGTATTTTACTCTCGCATGCCAGACAGCTGAATCTGTACCAATTACTAAGGTAGTGTCGCGGACATTTGCTACATAAACATGTTGGTTTATAGGGGTGTCTAGCAATTGTTGGAGCAATTGGGTCAGATGGCGCAATTGCGTGGTTCGCGTCACAATGGTATCGAGGCCGGAACCGGGTTTATTAATAATTTGGTTGACAGACTTAATCGTGCTCATGACTAATGCCAGTTGTGTTTAAAAAAATGAGTAACTACTCAGCTTGATTTTTTAAATATTCAGTAACGGCTCAGGATTTGTTCGAGAATAAGGAAAAATCGTGGCGTTTACCGATATAAATGAGCACTTTTAACGTAACTTTAATAACGCAGCAGCACCTAGCGCTTGTCCGAGAATAGCCGCCGTCACGAGAGAACGCCATGTTGAGTCCAATGTTTCGATTGCATCGGGCACCTACTTTTGGCATTTGAGGCGAGTACTGAGCCTATTTAACGTAGTGATCGTAAAAATGGTGTTTTCGGCAGTAGGCTTTCTATAGTCTCGGGGCTCCTAGCGTAGTGTAAGAGATTAGACCCTTGGCCGTAAAGTATCTTACGCCTGCATCATCAAGCATTATAATTGACGATGTGATTGCGTTGTGAACGAGTTAGTGACTCCAGCAGTCTAAGGTGGAGTTTACGGTCTGTTTTTTTGACGGCTTTCTGTGGCGGCGGGATACTCCATAGCGTATGGAGCCAACGAGTGGTTGTTTCCAAGCATTTTTTATTCTGTGTTAATGAATCATAGTGGTTAGTGATTGGTGTTGATGAATATTATATTTGTTCCAAAAAATAAAAATAAATCAAGTGTTTACAGGTTTTCGCGAAAAATGCTGGCAGGGCTTGTTGTGATGCTCATGCTTGTGCCGGTGGTGCTTCTGATAGGTGGCTATTTTCTAGGTAAAAAAAACTCAGAGCCCGGTTCTTGGGTTTTGCTGGAGGGATGGCGGAAAGAGCTCTCCGAACAGCGGCAACAAATCGCTGAGGCAACCCACAATGCAACTGAAAATATTAATGTGCTTTCCCGCCGTTTGGCTCGATTACAGGCGCATGTGATTCGCTTGGATGCATTAGGCAGTCGCCTGACGGAAATTGCAGAGTTGGATCAGGGTGAATTTGATTTCTCCTCTCAACCTGCTGTCGGTGGTCCGCCGGGACATATCGTGGACCAGCGTGTCGCGGAACTGCCAGAGTTTATAAAGTCCCTTAATCGCCTCGCCGGACAATTGGATGATCGTGCCCAGCAATTGGATTTGCTGGAAACGATGTTAATGAATCATGGTTTACAGGATGAAGTAATGCCAGCGGGACGTCCTGTTAACAATGGCTGGACATCATCGTATTTTGGGTTACGCACGGACCCTTTTACTGGCCGCAAGGAACACCATAAAGGTGTTGATTTTGCGGGGAAAATGGGAAGTGATATTGTGTCGGTAGCGGCGGGGGTTGTTACCTGGGCGGGCAAGCGCTACGGTTACGGAAATTTGGTGGAAATAAACCATGGTAACGGATATGCCACGCGTTATGGGCATGCTCAAAAGGTATTGGTCAACGTTGGTGAAAAGGTTAAAAAAGGGCAGCTTGTAGCGCTGATGGGTTCCACAGGCCGTTCTACCGGTCCTCACGTTCATTTTGAAGTTTGGCATGAAGGTAAGGTAGTAGATCCGATGCAATATATTCGCACTGCAAAACAATAAACAAAAAAATTAAGCCTCTGGATGACTTAATAATTCTATCTTGACGCTATCCCCGTTATAATCCCCACTCTTTGCGGATAGTAACTTATTGGATAGTAACATTCGGGTGGAACGCCTCTGTGTTTAATTATTGTTCAAGTTAATGGTTGTTCAAGCCTTTGATGGGTGCAATGTTTCGTAACGAATAATGTTTCGTAACTTACAATCATTTGTAACTAATATGAGTTTGTCGCTAATATAGTTTGTAATTTTTACCTGTAATGTCTGTTCTAATGGCGTTTTATTATTAAACAATCATTGTGCATGGATTTAAACTTTGCGCATTTAATCTTGTAGAAACGAGTGGGTTCAAATGGTAAGTCGCTTACTCAGTAAAGTATTTGGTAGCCGCAATGACCGGTTACTTAAACAAATGAATAAAGAGGTTGCAAAAATCTCGGCTTTCGAAGCCGAGATTGGCGCGTTGACCGACGAGCAATTGTGTGCGAAAACGGATGAATTCCGCCAGCGTTTAGCCGATGGCAGTAAATTATCGGATATTTTGCCGGAAGTTTTTGCCACGGTTCGCGAAGCCGGTAAACGAGCCTTGAATATGCGCCATTTTGACGTGCAACATATTGGTGGCATGGTGCTTAATGATGGAAAGATAGCTGAAATGCGCACCGGGGAAGGTAAAACCCTGGTTGCAACGCTGTCGGTTTATCTTAACGCCTTGGAAGGTAAAGGTGTGCATGTTGTTACCGTAAATGATTATTTGGCCGCACGTGATGCCGAGTGGATGGGGCGCTTATATAACTTCCTGGGCATGAGCGTGGGGGTTATTCAGTCCGGCCAGGATCATGAAACCAAACGGGCTGCGTACGCTGCCGATATTACCTATGGTACTAATAATGAATTCGGTTTTGATTATTTACGCGATAATATGGCGTTTAGCACCGAAGACAAGGTCCAGCGTGAGTTGCATTATGCGATAGTGGATGAGGTCGATTCCATCCTTATTGACGAAGCCCGGACACCGTTGATTATATCCGGCCCTACGGAAGATAGCTCCGATCTTTATGGTAAAATTAACAAATTCATCAATCGCTTGGAACGTCAGGAAAGTGAGAAAGAAGGTGATGGTGATTATTATGTGGAAGAAAAATCCAAACAAGCCTACTTAACAGAAAAAGGGCACCAAAAAGTTGAAGAGTTAATGACTGAGGCCGGTTTGTTGTTGGAAGGGGAAAGTCTTTACGATGCCACTAACATTAAATTGATGCATCATTTAAATGCCGCCTTGCGGGCTCATTCCTTGTTTCAAAAAGATGTGGACTATATTGTCGCAAATGACGAAGTGGTCATTGTTGACGAATTTACCGGACGCACTATGCCAGGACGGCGCTGGTCTGATGGATTGCATCAGGCAGTTGAAGCCAAAGAAGGTGTCAGTATTCAAAACGAAAATCAGACACTGGCCTCCATTACCTTTCAGAATTATTTTCGCTTGTACAATAAACTGGCCGGCATGACTGGTACGGCGGATACTGAGGCATTCGAGTTTCAGCAAATTTATGCACTTGAGGTGGTGGTGATACCGACCAATCAGTTGGTGTCCCGAGTGGATCACACTGATCTTGTTTATTTAACACCAGAAGAAAAATTTGCTGCTATCGCGGAAGATATCAAGGATTGCCAACAACGCAAACAACCAGTGTTAGTGGGCACCGCCTCTATTGAAACTTCTGAGTATTTGTCTTCTCTTCTGGAAAAGGAAAATATTAAACACGAAGTACTTAATGCGAAATATCACCAACGTGAAGCTGAAATTATTGCTCAAGCTGGCAGCCCTGGTGCGGTCACCATTGCGACTAATATGGCGGGTCGTGGTACTGATATCGTATTGGGTGGAAACCTGGATGCCGAACTGGTCGCCATTGATGTTGACGATGTGGCGGCACGAGAGCAAGCCAGTCAGGCTTGGCAGCAACGCCATGATGAAGTGTTGGCATCGGGTGGTTTGCATGTGGTCGGAACTGAGCGACATGAATCCCGACGGATTGATAATCAGTTAAGAGGCCGTGCGGGACGGCAAGGTGATCCTGGTTCCAGCCGGTTTTATTTATCATTGCAGGATAATCTGATGCGTATTTTTGCTTCAGACCGTATTGGTGCGCTAATGCAAAAGCTAGGCATGGAAAAGGGTGAGGCTATTGAGCACCCTTGGGTTACCAAGGCTATTGAAAATGCACAGCGCAAAGTGGAAGGGCACAACTTTGATATCCGCAAGCAATTGCTCGAATACGATGACGTGGCTAATGATCAACGTAAAGTGGTTTATCAGCAGCGCAGTGAATTAATGGAGATGGAGGATGTTTCCGAAACCATTGCTGCGATTCGTCATGATGTGGCAAATGAGGTTATTAATGTTTATATTCCTCCGCAAAGCATGGATGAACAATGGGATGTGCCGGGTTTAGAAAAAGCCCTTGAAGCGGAATTTGGCATGAATATGCCAATTGCACGATGGTTGGAAGACGATACTGCTTTGCATGAAGAAACATTGCGTGAAAAAATTGAACAAGTGCTGGTGGATGCCTATAAAGAGAAAGAAGCCTCGGCAGGACAAGAGGTAATGCGTCATTTTGAGAAAACGGTTACCTTAAAAGTGCTGGATGATCAGTGGAAAGATCACTTAAGTTCTATGGATCATTTGCGCCAGGGGATTCATTTGCGGGGTTATGCGCAAAAGAACCCTAAGCAGGAATATAAACGGGAAGCATTTGAGTTGTTCACGCAAATGCTGGATCGAATTAAGCACGAAGTCATCACCGTTATTTCACGGGTACAAGTACGTGCAGAGGAAGATGTAGCGGCGTTGGAGGAACAGCGTCGTCAGGCGCCAGTAATGAATTACGAACATCAGCAGGCAACTGCAGTAATCAGCAGCGGGGGTGATGGTAATGCGCTGGAAGCGCCGTCACAGGATGACGAACGTCGGCCATTTGTGCGTGACGAACGTAAGGTAGGGCGTAATGAGCCGTGCCCCTGTGGTTCCGGCAAAAAATATAAACAATGCCACGGTAAACTGTGAATAAACATTGTATCAACCAGGAATGGCAAGCCATGCAACCGGTGGCGGGCGTAAAGCTGGGATGCGCAGCTGCGGGGGTTTGTTACCAGCATCGTGATGATTTAACTCTGATTCAGTTGCATAATATGGCAACATTGGCTGCGGTTTTCACACAAAATGGCTTTTGTGCAGCGCCAGTTGTTATCGCACGGGATCACGTTAACCTGGCAGTGCCGCGTTATTTACTGGTTAATGCTGGAAACGCAAATGCAGGCACGGGTAAGCAAGGTATGAATGACGCTATTGCCTGCTGTCAAGCGGTGAGTGAGTTAGGCGGTTGTGATGAAAATCAGGTTTTGCCTTTTTCGACAGGTGTGATTGGTGAATACCTGCCTGTCGCCAAGATAGTGCAGGTGTTACCTGTGGCTTTTAATGCCTTAAGTGAATCGGGTTGGCAAACCGCAGCGAAGAGTATCATGACTACCGATACTGTGCCAAAAGGCATTACGCGCCAGGCTGATATTAATGGTCATACGATCACCGTTACTGGTATTGCCAAAGGGGTGGGAATGATTTGCCCCAATATGGCAACCATGCTGTCTTATGTCGCTACCGATGCGGCAATTCCACGCGAGCTGTTGCAGGAATGTCTCGAAGATGCTGCATCGCAAAGCTTTAATCGTATTAGTATTGATGGGGACACTTCAACTAACGATGCATGTGTACTGATTGCAACCGGCCAATCCTCTCTTGCTATGATCGACAATAAGCAGAGTAACGAATATCAACAGTTTTATACACTGGTGTTGGAGGTGGTTGAATTTTTGGCTAAAGCGTTAATTAGGGATGGGGAAGGGGCAACGAAACTAGTGACTGTTGCCGTTGAGCAGGGTGTTAGCGAAGATGAATGCCAAAAAGTTGCCTATACGATTGCACATTCACCGTTAGTAAAGACGGCATTATTTGCTTGCGATCCCAATTGGGGCAGGATATTGGCGGCGGTGGGGCGTGCAGGGTTGCAAGACCTGGATGTTGGTAAGGTGAAAATATTTTTAGATGACGTTTGCATTGTGAGCGATGGCGGACGTGATGCGAGCTACACAGAAGCTCGCGGTCAGCAGGTTATGGATCGTGACGAGGTGACTGTGACCATCCACTTGGGGCGTGGAGCGGTTAGTAGCCGTATTTGGACCTGTGATCTTTCTTATGATTACGTGAGAATAAATGCGGAGTATCGAACTTAGGATTGTCTACTACGCCTTCTCTCGTATTCGGTGACGGTGCGAGAAACTGAAACGTTTTAAATAACATTCTTTCCGGCAAGCATGAATTCAGAAATCCACGTTGCTGTTGCTGTAATCGTTGATAAAGCGTGCAATGTGCTCATTACGAAGCGGCTTGATCATGTGCACCAGGGGGGGGTGTGGGAGTTTCCTGGGGGTAAACTTGAATCAGGCGAACGGGTTCAGGATGCTTTGCGGCGTGAAGTTGAAGAAGAAGTGGGCTTGTGGGTGCAAAATGCGCAACCGTTGATCACGCTTCATCATGATTATGGCGATAAAAAAGTGCTGCTGGATGTTTGGAGGGTAACGGCATTTCAGGGACAGGTTCAGGGGAAAGAAGGTCAGGAGTGGCGGTGGGTGTCATGTTCGGCATTGCGACAATATCAATTTCCTGCGGCAAACCAAGCTATTATTGACGCGGTGCAGTTACCAGAACACTATTTGATTACGCCAGAGCCTGGGAATGATCTGAGTCAATTCTTGAACCAGTTTCAGGCCACGCTGAACGGCTACTCTCACATTGAGTTAGTGCAGTTACGCGCCAAGCAACTACCCAAAGCGGATTATTTGCAGATTGCTAAATCGGTGATTGAGATTTGTCGAGCTGGGGATATACGGGTACTGCTTAATGCCGACCCTTTGCTGGCGGCGGACTTGGGTGCTGATGGTGTGCACTTGTCGAGCAGGCGTTTAATGGCGTTATCGAGTCGACCGTTATCCACGCGTTATTGGCTTGCGGCATCATGCCACAATGAAATGGAGATTCATCATGCTGCTAAGATTGGAGTAAATTTTATAGTGTTGGCGCCTGTTCTGGCGACAAGCAGTCATCCTGGTGCGCTGGCATTGGGCTGGGAGCATTTTTATGATTTGGTTAATGCTTCATCTGTACCCGTTTATGCTTTGGGCGGTATGGCGCCGGAATGGGTTGACAAAGCAAAAACATTTGGAGCTCAGGGGATTGCCGCGATAAGTGCATTTTGGCAATCGACGTTATAGGTATTATCTGCCTTTTATCCTTATTCTGGTGTTCTGAACTAAATGTGACAGGCATAACCGTGAGGGCTAATGACTCTCTTTTTCACCCTGATTCTGCACAGTGTAGTGGTCAGCTGTTTCGCCTGTAATCCGGTGTGATTCGGCAGCCCACTCACCCAGATCGATCAGTTTACAACGTTCACTGCAAAACGGTCGCCAGGGGTTTTCATTATCCCAAGTGACGATTTTTTTACAAGTAGGGCATTTTACTGTATTCATTGTTACAAAAATCCGCATTGGTTAAAGATGCAAGCACCCTTGTTAGCACATTAAAATGTCCTATTGGCATCCCTGTACGATTATATAGCCCTCGATATACAGACGTTCTGATGTGCCTAGCAAATTTCAACATCAGCTTATCACTAAACTAATGATGTGCAATGTATTTGCACGTCTTTTCTGTGTTCAACGGAGCAAAACCATTAGGATCATTGTAGAGGTATCGTAAGCAAGAATACAAGCGTAAACTCGTGTTGCGAGTGGTGTACCCGTATTTACAGTCGCCTATCGCGAGAGTTTGCACGGATTTTTACTTTTTTACGGCGGATTATTTTCGATTAGGACTACAAAATACAACAACTGAGATCAAAATTGACGTTTTGTTGGGTTGGCAGCGGCCGTGGCTTTTGTGTTGCGTCCATAAAACGTATGGTAAATCGATGTTTGCCACCGCTGAATTCAACGAAATACGAGGTGTTATAAGGCAAGGTGACGCTGATTATCTGGCACGGGATTTTGGTATCCAGGGTTTGACTGTATGTGCCTCCTTGTGCGAGTTCATGCTTGGCGGTTTTACTTTCGCGGACCAATTTAAGCGCAATTTCTATGGCATAACGCAGCGGATTAAAGGGTTGAAACCACTGATGCAGATCTTTTGACCGATTTTCAGGTGACTGTGCTAGCCAATATCGATACACAGGTAAATCAAAATCACATAAGCCACCCGCGATACTATTGCGTTGCTGTAACACTTTAAATAATTCCACATCTTTTAAAGGGTGGTCGATAGAGCCTGTAATGGCACGTAACTTTGTGGCCGTTTCTTTAATAGATGATAAAATTTCATCCAATCTACCTTGTTCAATGTTAGCGGTGTTTTTTAGGGGATTTAGCGTTGCCGTAATACGATCGAGTTCTTTTATTCCCTCGGATTTAATATCAATACGTCCGACCACATTGATTATGTTCAGGATTGCGCCAAGGGATGTGTGGCTATCCATTGCGGCGGGTGAGGTAATATTATGTTTAACTAAATTAAACAAAAATTCCAAACGTAAAAAAAAGCGATAACGTTCATTGAGTGGGTGTTCGAATTTAATGCCATTGAGTGTAGTCACGGGGAGTTTGCTATGCCCTCAGTTTAATAATAAGTTGGAGTTTCTGTCTTATTGTCATTTAATGTAGGTTTAAGGTTTCGCTAAAGCTTTTTATCAGCTTTTTATTTATTATCAATCAGTGAACACGCACTTTTTCGTTACGTTCTTTAAACCAATATCTTACGCTCTACATTCGGATTCAGCCGGTGTTTTTAAGCTGATCCGGTTTGGCTACCATCCATCTAAAACTAACAGGGCGCTAATTTTGCTATTTAGTTAAAAATTAAGCAACCCTTGCAATGCATTCGTCGGTGAATTTATGGTTATTTTGGCTGGTTTGAGTTTACGATCGATTTTTGTTGGTGCGTTATCGTCGATTTTTTGTGCGTTACTTGTGTTGCACACCCAATCGTTCAGCGAGTAGCAAGTATTGCCGGTGATATTTTTCCACTTCAAGCCGCAGTTCTGATAAGCCTTTGATGTTGTGAATTATATCATCTGCTGCTGCGAGCCGTGTGTTGCGATCAACTTGGGTGGCGATGATGGCTCGAATGTGTTGTTCTGTGGCTTTATCCCGCTGTTTTGCCCGAGTGATTTGTAACGTTTTGGGCATGTCTAGCACTAATATACGATTGAATATTGTTTGCCAGCCTTTTTCCACCAGCAAAGGCACTGCCGCGATGCAGTACGGTGATGTGGCCTGTTTCATGTGTAATAATAACTGGTGTCTTATTCGAGGGTGTAAAATATTTTCTAATTTTTCCCTTAATTGCGCGTCGTGAAATATTAATTGCCTTAATTGGGTCCGGTCCAGATTTCCCGTTGAGTCGACAATAGTGTTGCCAAATGTCGTTTTAACCTGCTCAAGTGCAGTTTGGCCGGGTTCCATTAGTTGCCGAGCAATAATGTCGGCATCAAATACCGCGACCCCAAACTGTTTAAACAGCTCGGTAACGGTGCTTTTGCCGCTGCCTATACCACCAGTTAAGCCTATGCGTAGCATCCCTAACGCCAATTCAACAAAGGCTTATGAGTGAGCGATTTGTTATTATTGAATGCCAGCAATGTTGAAATAAACCTGTGTTATTTGATCACCCCACAATAAATAGATCCAGCCTGCAATTGCCAGGTAGGGGCCAAAGGGAATGGGGCTATTTTTGTCGCGGCCGCGAAACAAGATCAGAGCAATTCCAATGGCCGCACCGACAAAAGACGATAATAACACGATACCGGGTAGCGATTGCCAACCCATCCATGCGCCTAACATGGCTAATAATTTAAAATCGCCATAACCCATGCCTTCTTTGCGAGTTAGTAGCTTAAAGGCCCAATAAACGCTCCATAAGGATAAATAACCGGCGACTGCACCAATAATACTGGAGTTGCTATCCGTAAGCCCAGCATTTAGATTGATGAGTAAACCTAACCATAAAAAGGGCAGTGTAATATTGTCGGGCAGCAGCTTGTGATCAATATCAATGACACTTAGCGCGATCAAAGCCCAGGTGAGGGTAAGTGCTGCAAGGCATTGCCCGGTAAAGCCAAAATGCCAGGCGACAATGACAGATAAAATAGCCGTCGTGGCTTCTATAATAGGGTAACGGCTGGGAATTGGTGTCTTGCACGTTGCGCAGCGGCCTTTTAACGCGAGGTAGCTGATAACAGGAATATTTTGCAAGGCGGTGATTGGGTGGCCGCAGGCCGGGCAGGCCGACCGGGGTACCATAAGATTGTATTTTTCAGTTGTATTTTCCCGAGCTTGGCTGGTAGTGGTATCTGTGTTGGTATCTTCGCTGTGATCATTTTCTAAATAATCCAAACATTGCTCGCGCCAGGTGATGTTCATCATTTTGGGAAGGCGGTAAATCACAACATTTAAAAAACTGCCCACGACCAAGCCTAATATCGCTACGCTACCAAGGAGGAAGGCGGGGTTGGTTGCTAAAGCTTGGCTGAGGGTCATTGTATAAAGCAATAAGTATAATATCGATCACTGATAATTAATCACTAATATTCATCACTAATCGAGGTGCTGATGAAACGCCTGATGTGGTTGCAGGCCGCGTTTAATATAAGTTGTTACTCTAGCGAGAATTTTAGCACAGCGACAACGTTAAGGGATGCGCGCTGTGTAGCGCGAATACCGATTCGTGATGGTGCTAAACACCAAGCATGGTTTAAACAACTTCCCCCATTTTAAAGATGGGTAAGTACATGGCAACAACCAAGCCACCAATAAGAATACCTAAAACAGCCATAATGATAGGTTCCAGCAAGGAGCTTAGTCCGTCGACCATATTGTCCACTTCTTCTTCATAGAAGTCAGCGACTTTTGACAGCATACCGTCAACGGAACCGGTTTCTTCGCCAATGGCCAGCATTTGTACCACCATATTGGGGAACAGTGAAGATGCTTTCATGGAAACGTTCATTTGGGTACCGGTAGCCACGTCGTCCCGCATTTGTAATATGGCATCACCATAAACACTGTTGCCGCAGGCGTCTGCGACGGTTTCCAAGGCTTCCACCAGTGGCATACCGGCTGCAAACATAGTAGACAAGGTACGGGCAAACCGCGCAATAGTGGCTTTCATGACAATTTCACCCAAGATAGGCAGTTTTAATACCACACGATCCATGATCAGGTTAAATTTGGTGGAGCGTTTTTTCATTTCAATTAGTATATAGACGCTACCGGCTAATGCGCCAAAGATGGCCCACCACCATTTCTGGAATATTTTGGATAAACTGACGACGAACGCTGTTAAGGCAGGAAGATCAGCACCAAAGCCTTGGAACATGGATTCAAACTGCGGAATAACGAATATTAACAAAATGGCCGTGATAATAAATGCAACAACGACAATGGCTGAGGGATAAAACAAGGCCTTTTTGATTTTGCCTTTAATGGCTTCTACTTTTTCTTTGTAGGTGGCTATTTTATCGAGCAGGGTTTCCAGAATGCCGGCTTGCTCGCCAGCATGTACTAGGTTGCAGAATAAGTCGTCAAATTGCAGTGGGTGCTTACGCAATGCTTCTGCCAATGCGGTACCACTCTCCACATCGGCTTTAATGGCCATAATCAGGGCCTGCATGCTGGGATTTTCATGGCCCCGGCCCACGATCTCGAAAGCCTGAACCAGAGGTACACCGGCAGACATCATAGTGGCCAGTTGTCGGCTAAATACAGAGATATCTTTTGTAGTGATTTTTTTCTTTCTGGCGCCAAACAGCGAAGCTGGTTTTTTCTTCACCTTTAAAGGGGTGATACCCTGACGGCGTAAATCCGCCTTAATGAGTGCCATGTTGCTGCCAGTGGACTCACCTTTTACACGTTTGCCTTTTTTATTGGTTCCTTCCCACAAAAAGGCATCTACCTTTGAGGGTGCTTTGAGTGCTGCTTTTGCCATGAATTAATCCTTGGTTGAATCCGGGTGTTAATCTTTGGTTACACGGTTGATTTCTTCAAGCGATGTGACGCCTTGACGTATTTTTTGTAATCCGGATTGGCGTAAGTTGTTAATGCCTTCCGCTTGAGCTTGATCGGCTAACTGGATGGCATTGCCTCCTTCCATAATAATGCGACGCATCGTATCTGAAATTTTCATGACCTGGTAGATACCCAGGCGGCCTTTATAACCACCATTGCATTGATCACAGCCCACCGGGCCGTAAATTTTTAAAGTACTTATTTCATCAACATCAAAGCCCTCATCGATTAAGGTTTGCTGGGGAATATCTTTCACCTTTTTACAATTTTTGCATAAACGCCGTGCCAGACGTTGTGCAATAATCAACTCCACAGAGGAGGCAATGTTGTAAGCAGCAACTCCCATATTCATCATTCGGCTTAGGGTTTGAGGTGCATCGTTGGTGTGTAATGTGGATAATACTAAGTGACCGGTTTGTGCTGCTTTAATGGCTATTTCGGCGGTTTCCAGGTCACGAATTTCACCCACCATAATAATATCTGGATCTTGCCGCAAAAAGGCTTTGAGTGCTGCTGCAAAGGTTAAGCCTACTTTAGGGTCGACGTTAACTTGGTTGATACCGGGTAAATTGATTTCGGCGGGATCTTCTGCAGTGGAGATATTGCGGTCTTCCGTGTTTAATATATTTAAGCCGGTATAAAGGGATACGGTTTTACCACTACCAGTAGGACCAGTAACTAAAATCATGCCTTGCGGTTTTTCCAACGCATTTAAATACAATTCCTTTTGATGTTCTTCATAACCTAAGGCGTCGATCCCTAATTGCGCGCTGTTGGGATCCAGTATTCGCAATACAATTTTTTCCCCAAACAAGGTAGGGCAGGTACTAACACGAAAATCGATGGCGCGGTTCTTGGAAAGCTTCATTTTCATGCGGCCATCCTGAGGAATGCGCCGCTCGGAAATGTCCAGGCGCGATAAAACCTTTAATCGGGCAGCTAAGCGCTTGTTCAAGGTTACTGGCGGTGTGGCAACTTCATTTAAAATACCGTCCCGTCGTACACGTACCCGGTAGTATTTTTCGTAAGGTTCGAAATGCACATCGGATGCATCTGTTTTGATGGCATCCAGCAGCACTTTATTAACAAAACGTACCACGGGGGCATCATCAAGATCCAGGTCGGAACCAGTATCCGAATTAGGGTCTTCATCCCCCATCACCTCCAAGTCATCTAAATCGCTGTCCAGGTCATTTAGCGAGGTGTCACTATCCCTCATGGCTTTTTCGATGGCGGACTGCAATTTGTCCTCTTCCACCAAAATAGCTTCCGTGTTCAAGCCAACGTGGAATTTTATTTCATCAAGGGCCACGAGGTTAGTTGGGTCTGACACCGCAATAAACAAACGATTACCGCGTTTAAACAATGGTAGACCATGATGTTGATGCACCAGTTTTTCGTCTACCAGACGAACCACATCGGGATCAAGATCAACTGCGGCTATATCCAGTAGCGGAATGCCAAATTCATGAGATGCGGCAGTTGCCAGTTCTTTACTGTTGATTAATTTCTGGGACACGAGATAGGAGACAATGGGCGTTTTATTCTTTTTCGCCTGTTCTTGGGCCTTGAGAACATCGGTTTCCGGGAGAAGGCCGTCAAGCACCAGTTTTCTTGCTAGCCCACTTAAATTCATTTGTGTATTTGGAGTTGCCATTATCGGTCAGATTGACGTGTAGTTCGGAGTTTAATCTATACTAAATTTTTTAGTGAATAACAAATCACTTTTAATGAAAAAATATATTTTGATCAATTTCGGTGCTAAATTATCCCATTTCCGGCGCAAATCTGGCCAATAATCAGTGCAACTACTCCGCTTGGATTTGCCTGACTACTACGTTTACAACGCTACATTAAAAAGTGGCGTCGAAAATGTTCATTTAAAACAGTAAACACTGCGCTTCTTTTTTGTTCTTGAATAACTCAAAGGCAATTTGAGTAATTATTGAACACTTAAATGATCAAGCTGAGTAGTTGCTAATTCAGTAAACGTAAGGCCTTTGCACGAACATAGAAATAGTCGATCAAGTCATCCACAATATTGCAGCATATGTTATCAAGAATGCCATCAAGCCTTAGCGAGCCGATATTTGCAACAGTTAACGCCACTGAAATGGCAATTTGTCGTATTATCAGCATTGAAAGGCAGGCCGCTGGTTTGAAGATGCATAAATATCATCAGATCCTATGCAATATCGGCTGGGCCAGCGCATAATTTAGAAGGATTTAGTCGTCAATAGTACTATTTTCTTGACATCTTTCAACAAGATGTAGAGGAAAGAGTTAACCAAGGGAGGTTCGAGCACCGGGCTGAGTGTACGAGAATTGCATGTTAACCTCCATTTTCCAATGAAAGTACAGGCAGTTAGCACCATGTGTGTGGTTTAATGGCCAACAGAATCAAGGGTATTTGGAGTGGTTAATTAATATGCATTTTGTGGATCTCAAAAATCAATACCAAAACAATCAGCGTCAGATAGATGAACGCATCCAGACGGTTTTAAAGCATGGTCAATATATTTTGGGGCCTGAGGTTGCGGAACTTGAAGAAAAATTGGCGAACAGCGTGGCTGTAAAACACTGTATCGGTGTTTCCAGCGGGACCGATGCTTTGTTGCTGGCGCTAATGGCGTTGGATATCCAATCCGGTGATGAAGTGATTACCACTGCTTTTACGTTTATTGCGACGGGTGAAGCCATCGCATTATTGGGCGCTAAGCCAGTTTTTGTGGACATTGATGAAAAAACTTACAATATTGATCCTGGGTTGATCCAAGCGGCCATTACTGATCGCACGAAAGCCATTATTGCCGTGAGTTTATATGGCCAATGTGCTGACTTTAATGAAATTAATTATATCGCTAAAAAACATGGGCTAGCGGTCATCGAAGATGGTGCGCAAAGTTTTGGCGGCATTTATCACCGTGCAAAATCCTGTGGTTTATCGCTAATCGGTTGCACGAGTTTTTTTCCTTCAAAACCATTGGGTTGTTATGGTGATGGTGGTGCGGTGTTTACCAATGACGATGATCTGGCTGACAAAATACGCATTATGCGTGTCCATGGGCAAGATAAACGTTATCATCATGCTTATATAGGTATCAATGGGCGTCTGGATACATTGCAAGCTGCAATATTGATCGCCAAATTAGACGTGTTTGAGTTTGAAATTCAACAAAGAAACCAAATCGCTAACCGATACAACGCATTGTTGCCAGTCGATACTGTTGTTACGCCTTTTATACACAATTACAATGTCAGTGTTTATGGTCAATACACGATTCAAGTGGATAATCGTGATAGATATCAACAACGACTAAAAGCGTTGGGTATCCCCACTGCGGTTCATTACCCTCTACCACTTTATAGACAACCGGCTTTAATTCAAGAGCATACCAAACTTGCTGTCACAGAGTCGGTGATCAAACGAGTATTGAGTTTGCCCATGCACCCTTATCTTGATGAAAAACAACAGGACCAGGTGATTGAGGCGGTGCACAGCGTTCAGTAGTGAGTAAAATAGTATGGACTGTATTGTGCATGCTTGATTTTGATATCATTGAGCCTTTTATTTCGCGAAATATTTCGCGAACAAATATTACAGGAACAAAACAAACTCATTTGTGCTTAAAGTCGAGAGATAAGAATTTATAATGGGCCGAATCTTTAATAAAGACCAGAAAATTAAAATTGCAGTGGTTGGTTGTGGACGAATTGCTGAAAAACATTTTGATGCAATACGAATCCATCATAATGACTTAAAACTTGTCGGTGTGTGTGATCAAAATGCTAAAAACCTACAAAAAACGGTTATCAAAACTGGTGCTACGGGGTTTGGTGATTTACGGCAATTGCTTAGAGAATCCGATGCAGAAATAATTGCTTTGTGTACCCCCAGTGGTTTGCATCCAGAGCAAACTATTCGTTGCGCTAAAAGTGGACGGCATGTTATGACTGAAAAGCCCATGGCGACGCATTGGAAAGATGGTTTGCGCATGGTGCGCACGTGTGACGAAGAAGGCGTGCGGTTATTTGTCGTAAAACAGAATCGCCATAATGCCACTTTGCAGTTATTAAAGCGAGCGATAGAGAAAAAACGTTTTGGGCGTATTTACATGGTACAAGTCAATGTATTTTGGGCGCGACAACAAGACTACTATGACAGTGCTAATTGGCGTGGCACCTGGGAATACGATGGTGGTGCACTCATGAACCAAGCTAGTCATTATGTTGATCTTCTGGACTGGTTGATAGGCCCGGTGCAAAGTGTGCAAGCGATGACGGGCACACTGGCACGTAATATCGAAGTGGAGGATTCTGCTGTGCTCAATATTCAGTGGCGCTCTGGCGCTATTGGCTCAATGAGCGTGACCATGTTAACGTATCCGAAAAACTTGGAAGGTTCCATTACCATTTTGGGCGAAAAGGGCACCGTGAAGTTAGGCGGAGTTGCTGTCAATGAGTTCGAATACTGGGAGTTTGATGGTGACGACGAAGATGATGAATGTGTAAAAAATGCCAGCTATGAAACCACTTCCGTCTATGGTTATGGGCATCCTGTTTATTACGAAAATGTTATCCGAACACTACGAGGAGAAGCCGAACCTGAAACAGATGGCAGGGAAGGCTTAAGGTCGTTGGAATTATTAATCGCAGCATACCTCTCAGCACGGGACGGTAAGCAAGTAGCATTGCCATTGGAATATTAGTTGGAGCATTAGCGACGCATGCATTGTTTTACGCATAATACCGCTATCGTTGATGATGGGGCGAGTATTGGTAAAGATACAAAAATATGGCACTGGGTTCATATTTGTGGGGGTGCAGTCATTGGAGAGCGCTGCTCATTGGGTCAAAATGTCTATGTGGGTAATAAAGTCATTATTGGTAACAATGTCAAAATCCAGAACAACGTCTCAGTGTACGATAATGTCACTATAGAAGACGATGTATTTTGTGGTCCTAGTATGGTGTTTACCAATGTAATCAACCCCCGTGCGGCTATATGTCGAAAAAATGAATATCAACATACATCCGTAAAAAAAGGTGCTACTCTCGGCGCTAACTGTACGATTGTTTGTGGTACAAGCATTGGACAATACGCATTTATTGGTGCAGGTGCGGTTGTTACTAAAGACGTACCTGATTTTGCGTTAATGGTGGGTGTGCCTGCAAAACAAATGGGGTGGGTGGGGCGTTATGGCAAGAGGCTTGAATTTTCAAATGAGACTCCTCGGCGAGCCAACTGTTCTGAGTCGGGCGAGAATTATGTTATTGAGGGTGGCTTATGTCATTTGTTGAGGATGGGGAATAGTAATAAGTAGAAATTGGCAAGTAAATTTGGAGAATAATTAACGATAAATGGCACGTTCACGGGGCCTTCCTTGAAGTACGCTTACTCATAAAATCACCAGTAGTTAACAGTGATAATATAGGGGATAGTTTACCCTGCGGTTTTTTAATTTTATTTGAATGCATATCCATTAAATATGCTGAATATAAAAATAATTGTTACATCATTATAGTAACAGTAAGTGTTTAACCATAATATCAATGGTGCTGGTCTTTCCATCTGTTTGGTGGGTGGGAACGAGATTTTTACATATGAGCATAAATTGTCGTGTCTGATGGACAATCGTTTTGTTAAATACACAACAAAATGTTTTGGTTGAATTGAATATTTTAGATAAACGAAGCTATGGTGTAATATGATGTCTTCAATTAGAGTTTTATGAAACGGATAAAGGTAGAATCTCCATTCATCAGGAATGTGTTGACATTATTTACTGGTACAACATTCGCGCAAGCAATTCCCATCACAATAAGTCCAATTCTAACACGCCTTTACTCACCTGAAGAATTTGGTGTTTTTGCATTGTATTTAAGCATTGTCAGTATTTTAACAGTAATTTCCACAGGCAAATACACCGCAGCGATTGTTTTGCAAGAATGCGAAGATGACGCGCTAAGGCTCATGTATCTAATATTCGCTTTGGTTTTTTTTGTAAGCATCATTACTTTCATATTAATATTGTGTTTTGAAAACCAGATTGCAAAGTTATTGGGCTATAATGACATGACAAGTTGGTTATATTTTGTTGCTATAAGTGTTTTTATTTCTGGTGTCTATGAGGTGTCTCGAAATTTTTCGATTAGGATAAAAAAATTTAACAATATAGCAATTAGTCGAATCTACATGTCAATAAGCACAGGCATTACTCAATTAGCTTATGGTGCAGTATCACATGGAATTTCCGGTTTGCTGGGAGGGTATGTTATCGGTCAGGTTGTTGGTCTGAGTGTCATATGGCGAAAAAGTGTTAGGCCATTTATTGACCTGCATAAAAATGTATTGGGTGTATCGTCAATATTTTCTAGGAAGACCTTTGTGTTGGCACAGAAGTATAGTCATTTTCCAACTCAGGCTATGCCCGCGAGTTTGCTTAATATTCTAGCCCATCAGTTACCAATAATTATGCTGGGATATTTTTTTGGTCCGCATAATATGGGGCTTTATTATTTTGGCTACCGAGTTGTTAGTCTTCCATTAAGTTTAATTGGGGGGGCTATCACTGATGTCTCTTACAAATACACAGTTGATATCATCAATAATAAGCAATCTATTAAAAAATATATAGAAAGAATGACAGGAAAATTAATTGGCATTTCTGTTATCCCTTTCACCGCGCTAATTATCTGGGGAAAAGATTTCTTCAGTTTTGTTTTTGGACAAGAATGGGAAATCGCTGGCTATTTTGTTCAGATACTTGCTCTGCCGATATTTCTGAGATTTATTAGTAGTCCTATAACCATATTTAGCCAAGTTGGTAGAAATGATTTGTTGTTAAAATGGCAAATAGTGTTTTTTGTATTAACAATAATTTCACTACTTGTGGGAGGGGGCGTTAATTCGTTAGAGGTGGCTATTTGCATTCTATCATTATCTTACTCTCTGTGTTATATCGGGCTAATTTGGCTTAATTTTAAGTTATCTGGTGCCAAGTTTAGAAACGTCATTTTATCCTCCTTGAGTGTTTTTTCGTTTACATTAGGTAAATAATGAATAATATAATTGAGTATGAAGCTATACTTTCTATACTTAGAAAAAGTCCATTCAATATTACGAATGAAAAGCTTTTTGAACATATATTTACTAGGTCAACTATAAAAAGAATATGTAAGACACTGGAAGTAATACCGCAAAACAAGGAACGCATGGAGCTTGTGGATATAGGCTGCTATGCGCCTATGCTTTCGCTATATGCAGAATTATTGAACTACAAAGACATTACGGCGGTTGCAAATTATGACTGGGACACACTGTCGCGCAAACTAGAAAAATTGCCACAAGCCGAAGAAGTTAATGTGAAAGTCTGTATTTGCGACATTGAAAAATCCAATTTATCAATAAAAGATGAATCGGTCGATACTGTGTTGTTACTGGAAGTTCTAGAACATTTCAGCGTTGATCCTATGAAGGTTATGTTAGAGATTAATAGAATATTGAAAAAAGGGGGGTATTTGGTGCTGTCTACTCCAAATGCGATAAAATCGCAGGTTTTGATAAACTATTTGTTAGCAATCAATCCATACAAAGAGCCCTATAATGGTCTGGATGCTAATCGACATAACAGACTTTATACGCCGGAGGAAATTAATTTACTCGCTGATGCATCTGGCTTTGAAGTCGAGTTTTCAACAACTTTTAATCTGAACAGGGGGTTATCGGTAACTGTGGCTAACTTAATTTCTAAAGCCATGGATGTCTTAAACCTAGTTAGAGGGAATAACTATTTTTTTGAACGAGGAGACATAATCATAGTTAGAATGAAAAAAATTAGTGAAATTAAAGACAGATATCCGTCTTGGCTGTATATTTCAAGAGATATATGGCGCAATTGGTATGAAAAGCATCAACTGGATTGAAGTAAATATCATGAAATTGCATGTTTGTGTGAACCAAAGAAAACACTCCGATCGCTTCTACTCTTATTACACAAAGTTAACTGATTTGAACTAAGGTAAAAATCGTAATTGTTCTCAGAAAATTTTTAGATAGTCACAGATCCGATCATTATTGAGCGGCTAAATGCAAGGCAGACATAAAATTTATACTTGATTCCTGCATTTTAATAGCACTGCAGGTGTTTTTTTTATCTCCTGGGGGTTTATTCCCTGCTGCTTGCTATGGGATAGTTTATTTAAAGGGTTTAGTATGGTTCTATATTGTTGTGTGCTGAGACATAAACAATTCACCAATATTTTGGGCGGTCTATGAAAGTAAATGAATGGCGAGAAAGCTGGAGTGATCACTTTGAAACTTACGTGACTGCTCCTCCTAGAGCCGGTTATTTTATAGATAGTCTCGCGTTAAATAACATCCAAAATGTGTTGGAAGTTGCTAGTGGAAGTGCCCGAGATTCTATGTGCCTGGAAAAAAGGAATTATAAGTGCACTGCTGTCGACTACGAAGAACAGCTAATCAACCGTTTAATTAAAGACTACGGTAACACCGGCGTTGAGTTTCGGCAAGCGGATGCATTTTCTCTTCCCTTTAAATCCAATTCATACGATCTCGTGTTCCATAATGGGTTTTTCGTTCTTTTTCAGGATAACAATGAAATTATACGGTTATTTAAAGAGCAGGCTCGTGTTGCTTCGTGTTACGTGTTAATTATTGTGCATAACAGCTTAAATGTGCTGTTAAGTAAGAAGTTTCACTCCAAAATGTCTCATGACCCTATTTACGATATTCGATTTTTCAAACCGATGGAGATTGAAGATCTTATATTGAAGTCTAATGAGCCGATTAGAAGCATAAAATTTTTGAAATTTGGGGGTGTTGTTGATCGATTATATTATGAAAAAATAAAACGCTTACCAAATCCGCTGGTTCGATTAAGCCCGTATCTTGTGCCACATTTATACCGTATGCTTCCATGGCATAGTGTGGAACGTGTAGCATGTTTAGTTGAACTTGCAAAATGAAAATATTGATTTTGGAGCCAAATCTTGATCAAGCCGGTACATTAGCCCGTTATTTTAAAAAAAATCATCATGGAACTCATATCACAGGAGGGTTTATAGGCCAAAAACCTCGTTTTTGGAGATCTAGATTCTTCGATGAATTGCTGGAGCTTGATGCTGTTATAAGCAAAAAATTAGGTGAGTATGAATTAGTTATCCCGACGGGTTCACGATCGACACGCCAATTATTGGAGCAACAAGCAGGCGTTAAGCTGGGAGATGCATACCTAGACTCAAAGGTGCTGTATGTATACGACAAAATTAAAATGGTAGAGTTGGCTAGCCAACTAAAAATTCCAGTACCTAAAACATATCGCTCAAGAGAGGAAATAGTGACATTTCCCGTATTTTATAAACCAAGCGTTGAAGGTGGAGCAGCACCGCGTGGGGTGGCAAGGTGCGCTGCCGAGCTTCCAACAATGGCACATTCAGACTGTCTTATCTATCAGGAATATATAGATACTCCTGGCACCTATGCTATGGGATTCCTCGCGAATAAAGGTGAAGTGGTAACAAGAACCATTCAACTAGAGCACCTAAGTTACCCTGAGACAGGAGGATCAGGCGTCGTTGTCGAGGAAATAGAGTGTGAACAGTTGAGCCGACACGCGGATCAGTTGTTGCGAGCCATAGCTTATTCAGGTTGGGGGCTGATAGAGTTTAAGTATTGTTCTGTGAGGGATGATTTTGTATTCATGGAAGTTAACGCCAAATTTTGGGCTTCGCTTGAATTGATGTTAAGAAATAATCATGAATTTACAACTCGATTGTTTGGAGAAAACTGGAATACAGCAACAAACCAATGCATGGTTTTTCTAAATCGATTATTGCGTCTAGGTATCTGTCGCTTTGTTTTGGAGCTTGTAAGGCATCGCCGATGTACCTGGGTTAATCGAGAACGAATTTTACGCACGGTGCTTACAAATTTTTCTAAGCGTATTCGAAATTTGAGAAATCCAATATTCAAAATAAAGCACATTACGAAATAAGTAAGCATGTTAGTTATTTTGCCACGAGGTTTTTCCAACGCACGTCGATACATTGTGGATGTGATTTTGAGTGAATTTTTAGGCCTTCGTTTTGAAGTGATAGAACGGTCAGATGTAGATGGTGTAGAGATTCGAGACTCAGGAAAAATTTTGCGCATTGTAGACTGTTTTTTTTCTCAAGCGCAACACAATTGGTTAAGTGAATCTAGCTTACCTAAGCTACCTCTTAAAATATGGAAAGTCTCTGAAGAATTGCCTGAAGTAAACACGGTGTATGAAAATCTTCCAGTGATTTATGGGCCGGCAAGTGAAGATGATCAATGTCTCATGATAAGTGGTTTATTAATTCACTTAAAGTTCGATATTTTCGGTTCGATTTTTTTTATGTTAACTCGATATGAAGAAGCAGTACGATCAGAGATAGATTGTCACCAAAGATTTCCAGCTAGTTCCTCAGTAGCATTTCAAGAAAACTTTATTGATAGGCCAATTGTCAATGAGTATATAGAAGTCTTATGGGCTTGCATGTTACGCCTGTGGCCTAGTCTCAAACGGAAAAATCATAGCTTTAAAGTAAAACCGACGCACGACGTGGATAGACCTTTTGCACTTAAAGGAAAGTCACTTGGAAAGTTGCTATTAAGTTTTGGAGCGGACGTTCTCGTAAGGAGAAACCCCAGATATGCTCTTGTTAAAGCAACACAATGGCTGCAAGTGCGAAGAGGGCGGATAGAAGTTGATCCTTATTTTGTGTTTGATGACATGATGGACTTGAGTGAGTGTTATGGCTTGAAATCAAGTTTTTATTTTTTAGCAGATAATACACATCCAATATATGATGGCAACTATTTGTTGGGATCTCCGGAGATCACTGGTTTATTAAAAAAAATACATAATAGAGGGCATAAAATTGGACTTCATGGTAGCTACGATTCATATATATCCTTCAAGCAACTCCAGAAAGAATTCAATTTTTTGCTAGAAATCTGCGATCAACTTGGCATAAAACAAAATACGTGGGGGGCGAGACAACATTTTTTACGCTGGAAAACACCGGATACTTTTGCCAATTTGGACAAAGTGGGCTTAGACTATGATACGACATTATCTTATTCCGATCATGCGGGGTTTCGTTGTGGTACATGTTATGAATATACTGCATTCGATGTAAGGAAAATCTGCAAACTGAACATAAAGGAAAAGCCGCTCATTGTGATGGAATGCACCGTTTTGGATGACCGATATATGGGGATTAGTTCGCAAGAAGATGCGCTGCACTATGTGCTAACCCTAAAAGAGCGCTGTAAAAAGTATAATGGTAACTTTATTTTCCTTTGGCACAATACTCGTTATTTAGATCCTAAAGAAAGAGAAATTATCGAATGCCTTATGAAATAGTGGTTTTGAAAATCCTCCAGTTTTTTTGGAAATTGGTGGTTTCTTGAAAATAATTACAATCATTGGCGCGCGTCCACAGTTTGTAAAAGCATCGTCTGTATCCAGAATTCTCTCCAAAAACGATTCGATTCAAGAAGTATTAGTTCATACTGGGCAACATTATGATAACGAAATGTCTTCTGTGTTTTTCGATGAATTGGATATTCCTGAACCGCACTATAATTTAGGTATTGGTTCAGACACGCACAGCAAGCAAACCGGGCGCATGTTACAGTCTATTGATGACGTCCTCATTAAAGAGAAACCAGATTGGGTGCTGGTGTATGGGGATACTAATTCCACGTTGGCGGGTGCGTTAGCAGCGGCTAAATTACATATTCCAGTAGCTCATGTGGAGGCTGGCTTGCGTTCTTACAATCGAAAAATGCCCGAAGAGTTAAATAGAATATTGACAGACCATGCATCAAATATGTTATTTACGCCAACAATTACAGCTGTTAATAATTTAGAAAATGAGGGTATTTTAAAAAATAAAATCAAGTTGGTCGGTGATGTGATGTATGATTCATCAGTATTTTTTTTAGAGCGAGCTCAACTAAAAAGTAATATACTTGAGCTTTATAAAATTCAGTCTCAGTCGTACGTGCTGGCAACTATACATCGTGCGGAAAACACCAATTCTCAACAAAAACTAAAAGAAATATTTAATGCATTGATTGAGATAGCTAGCAATACTACGGTTGTTGTGCCGCTACACCCACGGACGCGAAAATATTTAAAAAATTATGATTTTCTCGATAGCGTAAAAAAGAGATTATTTGTAATAAACCCTGTTGGTTATCTTGATATGCTAATGTTAGAGAAGCATGCGAATGTAATTGTCACCGACTCAGGTGGTGTTCAAAAAGAGGCATATTTCTACAAAGTACCTTGTGTTGTCACTAGAGAAGAAACTGAATGGGCTGAGCTGGAAAAATCAGGTGCTGTAAAGCTTGTTGGGACTTGTAAAAATAAAATAACTGAAGCAGTATCTGTAGCTAGCTTTCCTGGCACTATTAGTGATCATTTGTATGGTAAAGGGAATGCTTCTAATTTAATTGTTAGCCATTTGTTAGCTTAAATAAAATACTTTAGTATAATAGAAATAAAACACTTGGCTATATTGTAATGCCTGAAACTGAGAAAAATATACTAATAATATCTTACTCCTTATTGGCTAGGGACGGCCGTGTTTTGCGGCAACTGAAATTTCTGGAAAAAATAAAAAATCTTTCTATTACTATTGCTGGATTTGGGGATTGCTCATTTTCAGCCTCGTCCATTCACTATGTAAGAATGCCATACTCTCCTACATTTTTACAGAAACTGCGAGCAGCATGTCATTTGAAATTGAGTAATTTTGAAACTTTTGACCCAAGTTTTGGAGCAGCTGGATTTCTAAAAAAACATTCATTTAAAAAAAAATATGACTTAATTATTGCAAATGAGGTAGAGACATTGCCGTTGTCTTTCGAATTGAAAACAGAAAATACAACAATTTTTCTCGACGCGCATGAGTACTATCCTTTACAGTTTGAAGACAATTGGAGATTTCGGTTTTTTTTTCAAAAATACATGCATTACCTCTGCAAGCGCTACTTAAATAAAATAGATGCGATGACTACCGTGAGCGACGGGCTAGTGGAGGCTTATAGAGGAAATTATAATGTTCATTCAGCGTTAATAACCAATGCGCCATTTTATGAAGACTTGGAGCCAACCAAAGTGGACCCAAGGTCAATCAGGTTGGTGTATCATGGTGGAATAAACAAATCAAGAAACTTAGATTTAATGCTTGAGTTAATTGATAAACTCGATGATCGGTTTACTTTAGATTTAATGCTTGTACCAACTAGTCCTCAATATTATCAGCGGTTGGTCGAACAAGCTAAGGGTAACGGCCGAATTAAATTTATAGGTTCAGTGCCGCCCGAGAAAATAGCAAGAACCATTAATAAATACGATATCGGTATTTATATGTTAGCCCCTGTAAATTTCAATCACAAAAATGCATTGCCGAATAAACTTTTAGAGTTTGTGCAAGCACGATTGGCCGTTGCTATTTGGCCAACACCCGGGATGGCGAGTTTAGTGGCTAAAGAGAAATGTGGATTAATAAGTCAGGATTATACGGTGGATTCTTTAGCGGGTTTGATTAATCAACTCGACCAGGAGTCTATTGTTAAATTGAAATACAATAGCGGTGTGGCTGCGCGAAAATTAAGCGCAGAATACAATCAGGAAAAATTTTTACAAATTGTGATAAAATTACTAAAATTATAGAGGTGAAACGGTAATTTAAACGGTGTATAAAGCATGATTTATTTGAAAGCTGTATACATCCAATCGTGTTTCTGCTAAAGGAATGGTTTTGTTGTACGATCAAATATATCCGCTAAATGCTTGGTTAAATTTATTCGATGAAACGTTGATAAATTACAAGGACTGCTGTGTAAGTTACCTTCTTTCCATCTGTTGTATTTTTCAATGATATATTTTTCTATCGATTGCTGGTCATTATAATCAAATACTTTCCCCGTTTTTGTTGACTGGATGATAAGAGCTGTATCACCTTTGGTGGGGCCTATGCCAATGATAGGGTTGCCCGTTGGTAGATAGTCAAATACCTTGCCTAATGTAATATTGTCGTTAAAGGGTACTTTATCAATGATTAATAGTAGTAGCTGAGGGGCATAGAGTCGCTTTATAGCGTTCTTGTAAGGTATATAATTATCAAATTTTAGGTTATTGTTTGGTATAATAGAAGATAGAGTGCTTTTAATTTCTGTGTCGACATTTCCAATAAATCTCAAACAAAGATTGTTTGATAACTCTTGATTGGTTTTAATTAATTGGCTCAAGGTTTGGAAAAAGGCTGGGTGAAATCGCCGAGTGTATAACGAGCCAAAATAAGTGATATAAAATCTTCCGGATGTACTTGTAATTGTTTCAGGTATGTCTTGTGTGTCGTACCCATTGGTAATGACATGGGCTTTTTTGGAGAAATCGTATTTTGAATCATTAATATAGTGATCTCGCAGCTTTGGGCCTGTAAAGGTTAATGCTGTTGCATTGGATACCACTTTTCTTTCTAATCTTCTGTTTATTGCTTTTACGAGACCTAATCTTTTTACTGTGTTGTAAAGTGTGCTTTCTACCCAAGGATCCCTGAAATCCGCTATCCAAGGTATGCCTGAGTGTTTGTGTAATTTCATGGCAATCAAGTGTGGCGTGTAGGGAGGGGCTGTAGAAAATATTAAATCCGGTTTATGTGTTTTAATTATTTTTTGGCCACATCGATACGCATTGTGTAGCCATCCAATGCGAGAATCAGGGATAAATAAGTTCAGGCGAATATAATCAGCAAATGTCGCATATTTTGAGCGTTTGGGATGTTTTATCGAAGGGCTCCGACTATCTTTTTTCGTTGTTTTTATTAAGGAGCCTATTTTGTTGTAAAAAATATGTGGTTCTATCGAGTAGGCATGGTAAACGTTTTCAATATGTACTATGTCGTCGATCAAAGAGTTGTCTATGCTTTCATAATTACCATTCCTAACAGTTAAAATTATAGGTCTCCAACCAAATTCGGTAAGGTGTTTGCAAAATTTAGTTATTCTTTGTACCGCGATCCCTCCGGCCGGTGGCCAATAGTAGGTAATAATTAGCACGTTTTTCATATTCATAATGTGATGTAAAGTAGTTCCTTAGTAACCTGTTGTCAGTAATTCTTAATGTTTTTACGTTATAATTTAATATTAATCAATTAGCGGTTTAGCCTCTGCTTATATCAATAATTTTCTTGGAAAATCGCCACTGAAAAGAAATTCCATTGCACAAGCTGAACTGACGCCTTGTTCTCGAGTAACTACTCAGCTTGATTATTTAAATGTTCAGTAATGGTTCTAACTGCCATTGATTTGTTCGAAAACAAGGTAAAAAGTGTGGCGTTTACCAATGTGAATGAGGATTTTGACGCAGCTTTTAAAGCAGTAATCAAGCAAATCAAAGGTAAGCTGAGTAGTGTCGGTGGTTACCATTTGTTAATCCTATTTGTAACGGTAAAGCTTTGCTAAGGCACGATACATCCAGGCATTACACCACCGTAATAACGTAAATTTTTTTGTATAGTAGCGGGTTTTTTGATAATAAAATCGCCCGTTTCCTGTGTACATATTATCGATTGCCCATGCTGCTATTGAGTTGGCAAGGTCAGGAAATTTTTCCATATGTGGGCTAAAGGTAATTATACCTTGGGCTGCGCCGTGAATGTCGAAGGGATAATCTTTGTTATGCATCCACTTGGGAGAGCCGTTTTTATTGAAAAGATGTTTGGCGTAATATTCGAGCCCGTTGATATAGTAGTCATTGTATGAGAAATTAGTCGTTGATTTCATATATCGAAATAACGCGTCTAGAATAAATCCCGTGTGGTAATTGTCATGGGTAATACGTGAATCTTCGGGTGGGTCGGTGTAAAACCATGCAGCGTAATCAGTCTGTTGATTTATTACATATCGGACAAGGCGATCAGCGTGGTTGCGATAACAGGTCGTTTTTTTATATTTCTCGAATCTTGCAATCACACTGCCTATTAATATGCTGACATCTAAGACGCGCATAGACATTGGAAGCGGCATATATGCTAAGCAAAGCTCTTCATTAGTATCTTTTAAAATAGTGAGATCATTCAGAAAAAACTCAATTGCCCTGGCTACTGTGTCTAGGTATTGCGAGTTTTGGGTGACTTCATAGGCATCAAGAAACGCTTCGCATACAAAGCAGGTTACGACTGCATTTGGAGTATTTGCGGGTGCAAAAAAACCTGGATCTTGCCATGGGTAATGATACCCCCAGCAGTTGCCTGACCATTTTCCAGGTGATTTAATGGTCTGCAATATACCAAGCAGCGTTTCTGCATTTTGTAGATGTTGCTCGTTTTGCGTATATCGGTAAAGATCTAGTGAACCTTGAGCAAATAAAGCCAAGCCTTTTGGGTTATAGGTTTTTTTTATGTTAAAAAATGATCTGAGATTGATTGGGCAGCGCATGACGGATTGAATTGCAACAATACGAGGCCATTTTCCCCAGCCTAAGAATAACGTTAATATGGGGCTGTTCAGTCCATCATGTTTGTTATAGCCACGAAAACCTTGGTTTTGACTCCATAAAAAAACATCATTCAATACGGAATAAATTTTTGTGTTACTTAGTTTGGTTTCTGCCATGATTTAATTTCAAATACTTCTATCCAGAGGTGGCTCAGTAACATGAAATATAATATAAAATAATGCCAACGTAAGCGCCTAGTTGCTGGGAATTGCAAAACATGTTTGACAAATTTATAATTGAATAGACCAATTTCTTTTATTTTTTGCTCATTAAGTTGCTCGTCAGCGAGCTGTCTCAGGTGTTGGTGAAAAAAATCATAGGATGCGACTTGAAAACCGCTTTTGGGGCGATTCAGTATATTGTTTGGTAAAATAGAACGAACAGCTGCTTTCATATAGGCCTTTGGTTGGCCATTGCGCATCAGGGTTTCACGTTCAATATTCTGCATATGAGAATATAGTTGTACGTCCACCAATGGTGTTCTGACTTCTAGGCCGTGTGCCATGCTGACTCGGTCTTCCTGCCATAACAGATCGTTTACCAGTTTGTGCTGCCATTCAAATTTTGCGACATTGGTAACAGGGTCTGGATGATTGGGCCAACTGTCACCTAAAAAAGCGGCTACATCCGGGAGGCGGCTATCCAGCATTCTTTCACCATATATAAATTGACGCATCTCAGCGTTGTCCCACACATTACGAATCAAACCATATACAATTGGCCAATTACCCAATTCGTTGGCAATTGCCATTGCTCGTTCACTTTCACTCCAACGCAGTTTATTTAATTTTTTAATTGATTCCTTAAATGCTGAACCTACTATGCGGGTTAAGGGTGTAGGCGTGAATTTGGTCACTGATTTCGCCCATAACATGATCTTATGCACGTTATAACCCAGAAATAATTCGTCTCCTCCTAGTCCCGACAATGCTACTTTTACATGCTGTGACGTAAATTTCGCCAGCTGCCAGTTTTGTATCGCATTGATTTTTGGTTTCTCCAGGTGCCATATCAATTGATGAAGATCTTCTGAAATGTTCGATGAAATTTTCGATTGGAGATTTTCTACCTCAAAGTATTTTGCTGTTTGTGCTGCATTGGCAGCTTCTTGAGGATCATCTCCCACAGCAACTGTAAAAGTACGAAGTCCGTTATTCGGTGTTTTTTTACTTAAGGCTACAATCGTTGCAGAATCGATTCCACCGGAGAGGTAGCAGCCGACCTCGACATCGGCTGTTAAATGTTTCACTACTGAATTATCCAGTTGCTCTAAGGTGGAACCACTGTCAGTGCTTGGTATCTTAATGGTAAATTGATTGAACTTACCATCCACAGACCATTGTAATACACATCCTGGGTCAAGTTGTTTAATACCGCTAAAAAGTGAGTTATTCCCCGGTAGGTAGCGAAAATTTAGTAAAAAATGTAACTGCGATAAATCCATTTCCGGAGTCGCATTATTTTTTGCCAATATTGCTTTCGCTTCTGAGGCAAATACCAAGCCGGTATTTTTTGTGAGCTGAATAAACAAGGGTTTTATGCCAAAGGGATCTCGGGCCAGTACGCCGACTTTGTTCTCGTTATCCCAAAGGGCAAAAGCATACATACCACGTAATTTGGAAAAACCTTCATGACCATGTTTTCGATAAATTTCCATGATGACTTCGGTGTCGCAGTGGCTAATAAATTTATGGCCTGATTTTAGCAATTTATTGCGCAATTCTTTATAGTTATAAATTTCTCCATTGAATATGATGCAATATTTTCCGTCATGGCTGGTCATTGGCTGTTGACCATTTTTCAGGTCAATAATCGATAAACGTACATGGCCAAAAAAAACATGCGGTAAAATTTTGATACCTTGCTCATCAGGTCCTCGGTGCCTTATGGCGCTAATCATTCTTTTTAACGCATCAAGTTCATGACAGTCCGAGGTGTTTTTGGAAAACCAACCTGCTATGCCGCACATAATTAATAATGCAGTTGGTGACGATAATTCGTCGGTTTATCTGGGTATGACTGAATGCATGTTACGACAAATTCTGCAACATCTATCGTATTATCTAAAAGTTTTTGGTGTGCTGTGCGCCAGACTGTTTCGGGCTGGACTAATATTTCCTCGATAAGGTGGTTTAGTGCCTTCCAATTAATGTGTTTTAAGTTTTTGACAAGTCCATACCCTTCTTCTTGTTCGTCGGTATAGCCTCTTCCAATTTCAGCTGCATATATCGCGGGCACACCTAATACCGCGCATTCGGATGCCATCGTTGCACTTTCGCCTATGTAAGCTCGACTATAGGCTAGTACATGGTGTACTGCGGATAATTTTCCGCTATAAGCATATTTTGAGAGGCTTGCTGTTAATGGTGATTCAGACGATATAATAACGTTGCCAACTGTATTTAGTTTTTCGACGACTTTTTCTAACAGTTCGTGATGCCAGCCTTTCTCTCCAATGTCGTGACTGGCTTGCCAGGAAACGAGGCGAATAAAGAATGTGTCCCCTTGCTCGGCTAAACCATTATTAATTGCAATTTGCTTGTCGGGTGAAAAATAATTAGGATGTAAGTAGGATAATTCATGGTAACCGTTGTAACGCATATGACGGTGTTTTGGTAACCAGGCTTTATAACAATTTGGTACGATGACACGTGATGCAAAAGGGTATGTGATGAGATTTTGAAGTGTCGCATTTTCAGTATCGTAGAATACCAATGAAGGTATTCCCGTCAGTTTGCTAATATGCGAAATGCTTACGCCGCCTATAGCAACCATTATATCAATTTTACGTTTTTTTACTATCTTTAGTAAAGCAAGGTTGCGTTTGATTAATTCGATTCCGAGCGAAAACAAGCCACCTTTACCCATTTGAGAAAGAGGGTAATGTTCTATCCCCATTTCATCGAGTAATTCCAGCGCGAACTCTTTAATGCGGCTAGTGACAATAATATTATGGCCGTGTTCTTTAAGCTTTGCAATTGGAGTCCGGAAAAAATGAACATGAGCGGGATGTCCTATATCAATGAGTATATTCATTTTTGATCATTTTTTTGATAGAGCAACATAGTGATTTGTTCTGACACGAGCCCAATGAGAAAGGTTAGAATGCTTGTAATGAATAACAATGCACTCATGTTGGTAAAATGTCCTGTTGTGGAATATGTGTATAAATAATACCCAAACCCTATTAAGAAAAAAAACAGACTTGCTCTAAAAAAAATTCGCAGTGGTGAGTATAATGCACCAATTTTAAAAATAACCAGAAGGAAACGAACCCCATCTTTAAGAATATTGATATGACTTTTACCCTCTCTTTTTTGAGCCGTAATGGGGACATAGCCAACGGAAAATCCACTACGAAAAAATGCCATTGTTATTGTGGTGGGATAAGAAAATCCATTGGGTAAAATGCTGAGAAAATCTTTAAACTTATTGGCACGGACAGCCCTAAAACCTGAGGTAAGATCTAATATACGGTGTTTTACCATCCAACTGGCCAAGTAGTTATAAATAGCGTTACCTGTGGCTCTGCTGAAGCTTGCTTGAGACGAATAGGTTCGAGCACCCACAACCATGTCATAACCTTCGTGTAATTTAGACATTAATTTCGGTATATCATCGGGCTTGTGTTGCCCATCTGCGTCCATACAGACTAAAAATTTGTTTTTCGCAGCACGAACACCCGATTTTATAGCGGCACCATTGCCTTTGCTGTAGGGGTTATTGATGATAGAGACATTGAATTGCTCACAGATATTTTTGGTGTCATCGGTAGAGCCATCGTTTACGACAATAATTTGTGCTTTGGGAAAATTGTTAGTGAGTGTCGGGAGCAAGCGAAGCAGTGAAACTGCTTCGTTTTTTGCAGGAATGATGATTGTCAAATCGTTATAATTGTTTTCCTGCATTATAAATTATCCTTTGCTCGCGCAATGATGTTTGCCTCAAGATCATTTAATATATGCATTTGTGATGGTAACGCTGGGCTTTGTTCGTGTTCTGATTTTTTTGCAATGGCAATATAGCGTAGCGCTTCGTCGTAAAGTCCGGCTGAGGCTAATAGCCGGGCTTGCCGCGCTGGGATCACGGGAGCGTTTTGATACAATAAGGCTTTGTCTAATATTTCTATCGCTGGCGATAGTTGTTTGTCTAGTATATAGATATCAGAATGCATAAGGAGTAGTTCAGCCATGGCATTGCCACGCAGTCCATGCACAGATTCAACCGCAGTTAAAATGTTATGCATATCGGCTTTCGTAACCCCAGGGCATGACCTATTGGTATTCAATGTAATGAAGTTTTTAACGATTGCAACTAATCCGCCAGTGTATTTGGCATTTGCCGAGAAGCCTATTATCTCCAGTGGTGAATAAGGTGGAGGGGTTTGTTTTTGGCATGCGGCATTTAATGCGGCTAAAGGTAAACTTATATCGTGGGGATGTTGGTTGAAAGTGGCTTTCAAAAGATCAATCGCTACGTCATGTTTACCTTGAATCATGAGTGATTGAGCCTGCATTCTTTGTGCTCTCAATGAGTGCGGGTGTTCGGCAGCCCATATCGCATATAAATGGAAGGGGTTTGCCCAAACATTTGTAGACTGATAAGTTAGCAAGGCAGATATTATGAAAAATAATGCGGGTATTGATAATGCACTTTTTTTCAATATTTGCTTATTGTATTTCTCTCCTAATCTGCAAGCATAGTATGATAAGGCTAAAAGTGGGCCAACCATCGGCATATAATTGCGGTGCTCAAAATAGAGTTCAAGGGCAATAAATGTGGATTCTAATGCATGCCCTACGAAGAACCATAGCACACCAAAAGTGAAAATTGGGTGTTGTTTTCTGAGTTTAATGGCAAAAAACAGCAGACCGAAAAGGGTAACGATTGAAAGCAACGTTGTTATCGGGGAAAATAAGTTCGTTGATATAACAACATCATCATGGATGAGGCCGGTGCCACCTATTTGGGGAATTATAATTAAATAAAGGTATTCACAAAGAATTCTGGCCTCGGTCAATAATCTTTCGATCATGTTAAAGTCTCGAAATTGATAGGCGTTGAGAATAGATGGCCATTTAAATAGAAAATAACCCGCCAGTACCGTTATAGGAGTAATTATAAATCCAGTTATCCAGACTTTGTACCACAGCGGTCTTTTGAGTTTATGAAACAGAGTGAATTCGATAACGATAATATATAAAAATACAAGCACACCATTTTCTTTGCTTAATATCGATAATGCGCCGAAAATAATGACGCCTGTGCTCATGATGAGTAAAGATTGCTTTGGATTTTTATCGACAAATGAGCGTCCAATAACAAAACACAACAACGATAATACAGAAAACAACATCATTAATTGCGTCATACGTTGGATAACGTACAGGGTTGTTGAAATGTTCAGTGGATGGACTAACCAGATCGCACTGACAAAGAGTGCGACTGTTTGACTGTTTTTTTCTGAATATTGGCTGATTTTGAGTGTTCTGCTAACCAATATAAACAGCACTAAGCCAATGATTATATGAATGAGTAAATTAGTGTATTTATAAAACCAAGGATTGCCTGGCCAATACTGGTCATTAATTAAAAAGGAAGCCATTGAGACAGGTCTTCCCAGTGGGCCAGAATGATTGCCAAATACAAAGTGTGAAAATGTTACCAAATCAGTAACACCGCCATAATTATTCAATACTTGGAGATTGTTGATATCGTCAACTAGAAAGCTACCGTTAAGGCCTGGCCAATATATTAACAGGCAAAATAGCACGGACAGACTCAAAGTCAGTGCTATTATCGGGGTGATATTTTGTGTTGAATTGAAAGGCACGTTACATCTATTATGTATTCGTGGTGGGCGTGGCTGGATTATTTATTGCTCTACCTTAAGTAACTTGTGGAGCTATTAGCAATAACCAGTGGTTTTTGGTGTACGTGATTTTAACTTAACTAAGGAGCCTTCTGGTAGCATCAAAAGGCTCCTCCTTAATGTTTATATTGAGGTTCGGTTTATTATCGGCAATTGGCAGGTAAGTATTTAGGGTCTATGCTGCCTGTGTCACATGTCCATTGTACGCCATTGACGTTTCCAGAGCCTTGAAAAACAATTGTTTGATCTGTGCCTCCAATGGAAAGTTCGGTGCTGTCCAATGTATACGTGAGGGTGGCGCCTGTGCCGTTTGTCGCAAATGCAATGCTTGTGAGGTACTGGCTTTGCGCTGCGTTCGTATTGATTCCCGCTTGTCTGGTATTTGCAGGCATACGGTTTGTGGATAGGAAATATTCTGATGTCGTGGTTTTGGCTGCTGATCCAATGATCATAACTTCAGATATTTTGGCGCGTGTCGTGTAATCTTGATACGCAGGAATCGCAATCGCGGCCAAAATGCCGATAATTGCAACAACGATCATGAGTTCGATGAGGGTAAAACCCTGCTGTGCTTTGTTCATGTGAAGCCTCCGAAATATTAATTTACTTAGTACTGAAAATCTGCTGGTTAATTCCCCGCAGGGTTATAAAAACAGTCTTCTTCCACTAGATGCCACCTAAAAGAAGGGAAACTGGGAATTTTGCCTGCAACTTATATTTAAGCATGTTCTGTGCCAATGCGGTGTTTCATGGTTTGATGCGCTAATATTACGTTGTTAAGTTACTATTTTTAATATTGACAACATACCAATAACTTGAGACTTATTTTAAATCAACGTGTTACGATCAAATAAGCATTTAGTTGATCGTAGAAATCATTTTTTTATATTTTGTAATCCATTGTTTTAACAGATTTTAAAGCGATATGGGTGTCGCTAATTTTGTGATTCCGGTGCGTTTGATTATTGTTATCGTTCGCTGGCTTATAAAATGCAAACTAAAATATCGTTTTAATCGAGTCTGAAATTTGCCGAAATTGTCATTATCGGTCATAAAAGTGACAAATATTGTCATATGTTGTTACAGCATCTCACTAGTAAGATCATTTTGTGTGCTGCCTCGGGATCTCTTGGGCGAGGAGTGAAGCGGTAACAGCATCCCGGATAGGAGCGGTTTTTGCCATTTTTCAGCGCATTGCGTTTAATCTAGCTATAAATAAAATAGTACAAATATCCTTTTTACGACGCGAAAGCTTTGGTATTCGTTTGTTTTTCTGGTTGTTAATTTTACTTTAGCCGTCAATTCTCTTTGAGGCCGTTATTAGGCAAATTAAAGACTACCCACCAAGTTTTGCCATGAAATGCACCACATGGTTTGAATTTCCCCCGAAATTATGACATTCCGGTTTTAATGCAAGTGCATTAATAAGGTGCTGTTTTAGTGCTTCGTTATCGATTCCGCTACGCAGTAATGCTCTGAGTTCGACTTTGTGATCATGCCCTAGGCATAGGTAGAGGGTGCCCGTCGATGTCAGGCGTACACGATTGCAGGTTTCACAGAAGTGTTGTGATATTGGGGTAATGAAACCGATGCGCAGATCGGTGCTGTTGACCTTTACATAACGTGCGGGTCCGCCGCCGGGCATGGTGCTTGGTATGAGTTCAAATCTTTGTTGTAAACGTGTTTCCACGTCGTGAAGATCAATGTAGTGTTCACTGACGTTGCGCCCGGCTGTACTCATTGGCATTGTCTCAATAAAACGCAAAGTGAAACCGTGCTCAAGGCAAAATTCCACCATGTTTTCAACTTCATCATCATTGATGCCTTTCATAACCACCATATTGATCTTGATGGGCGCAAAGCCGGCCTTTTTTGCGGCAATCAAGCCATCAAGGGTATCTGACAGTTGACCGCCATTCATATTAGTAAAGCGTTTAGGGTGCAATGTATCTAGGCTGACGTTTATGCGTGTTATTCCTGATTGTTTCAGTGCTGTTGCTTTTTGTTTGAGTAAACTTGCGTTGGTGCTGAGGGATAAATCGTCTAATCCCGGCAGGTTGGAAAGACGCATTGCCAGTTCACTTAGGTTTTTATACACGAGTGGTTCACCCCCCGTGAGGCGTACGCGTTGGATACCTAATTCTGCAAAGACTGCTACCACGCGCACTATTTCGTCTTCAGTGAGCTGTTCGGATGTGCAGCTAAAGTCATTAAACCCTTTTGGAAGGCAATAAAAACAACGCAGATTACACTTGTCGGTGACCGATAACCGCAGGTACTCAATTTTTCTACCAAAAGGGTCAATCAGTTGAGGTTTTATGCCTGTTTGCTGCGTCATAAATTCGTTCCTGATGGTGGGGCATCCCGGTTTGTTCTTAACAATGCGCACCTTCCTTCGGATCGGTAAAGAACTAACTTGAACATTTTGTTTGTCTATCCTTGCGTCATGCGCTCATTTTCGCGCCTTGAAGATGAAACGATATCCGGTGCAATTTGTTCAACTTATTTCTTTACCAACCCTAAGCCGCTGTTTTTGTTGCTGCTGTTTTCAACTTGATCATTGTCGTCTTCTAAATCTGTTTGTATTCCTTCAGGTGGTATCAACCCGAAGTGTTTAATCATGCGCCGTAGTCGTGGGCGGGAGACACCGAGAATCTCGCACGTATGTCCCTTATGCCAATGGGTAGTTTTCAGAACACGCAGCACATGGGCTTTTTTGATATCCTCCAGACTCCATTCAGTCAGTGGTATTTGTTCAACGTCACTGGTCGGGGTTGTCGTGTCGCAAATATTACCAATGAGGTTTTGAGTAATCACGTTGCCAGGGCACAGAGCGACGGCTTTCTCTAAGGCATTTGCCAATTCGCGTACGTTTCCTGGCCAATCGTATTTCTCCAGACAGGAGATGACATCAGATGAAAGTTGTGTGACTTTGCGGTTCATTTGGCGATTAATACGTGCCAACAATGTATGTACTAGATCGGCGATATCCTCCCGGCGTTCACGCAAGGGTGGTAAGTGTATGGTGACCACGCATAGCCGGTAGTAGAGGTCTTCGCGGAACAGACCTTTTCTCACCTGGGCGGCAAGATCCACATTGGTTGCCGCGATGACTCGCGCATTACTGTGTTGTGGCATTTTGGCACCGATGGGGGTGAATTCTTTTTCCTGAAGGACTCGTAATAGTTTTGCTTGCATGACGGGTGACAGCTCACCAATTTCATCCAGAAAGATAGCGCCGTTTTCTGCCAAGGCGAACTTGCCCGGTTGTTTGCTCACCGCTCCGGTAAAAGCGCCTTTTTCATGCCCGAACATGTCAGATTCTAAAAGCGTCTCCACTAAGGCGGCGCAATTAACCGCGACGAATGGGCCGCGGGCATTGTTACTGGTGCGGTGGATCGCGTGAGCAACGAGTTCTTTGCCCGTGCCACTTTCTCCAGTGATTAGTACCGTCACTGGGCTGTTAGCCACCAAACCGATAGTTTTGAAAATTTCTTTCATGGCGTGGCTGCGTGCGACCATGGTATTGAGTTGTGATGCTTTGTCTTCGTGACGGGTTTCGACAATGGTTTGTCCATCGGCAGAGAAAATGCGTGCGGTCGTGTTGTCAAGTTCATCAATGTCGATAGGCTTGTGTATATAATCTTCGGCGCCGTGCTGCATAGCTTCGATAGTGCTATCCATGTCATGGAAGGCGGTAATCATGATGACATGAATATGGGGAAAGGTTTGTTTAAACTCAGGCAAGCCTTCCAGGCCGGATTTGCCTGGCATTCGAATGTCCAGGATAACCAACTCAGGGCATTGGCGGTGAGCGGCAGCCAGACCTTGGTCAACGCTGTGAGCGATGGTGACGTCGTAGCCTTCGGTACGTAAATGTAGCTGCAAAGTCCTGCAACTGGCGATATCATCATCAACAATTAATATGCATCCTTTCTTTGTTGGCATTGCTGTCTCCATGTGAATTTGGTGTGCTTCTGGGAGCCTGTCCAAAAAATAATTTGCCCATACAGTCAAGTTGTTTCATGTCCGCCCCTTACATATCTGATCGCCGTATTCATAATGCGACAGGCCCTATGGGTAAAATCACCGTTGCACAGGTGCCGCCATCTTTATTCGTGTTTAGTGTGATCTGGCCGTAGTGTTGATCCAATATGCGTTTAACGATGGACAGGCCCAGGCCAGTACCTTTGGCGCGGGTGGTAAAAAAGGGCTCAAATAGCTTGTGTTTTTGTGTGGGGTCTACGCCTTTGCCATTATCGTGGACGTCGATGCGAACCGTTGGTGTGGCATTATCCATCCCCAAACAGGCATTAATGTGGATTTTGGCTGCCTGGTTTAGGTTTTCGGCGGATTCCAGGGCATTCATAATCAGGTTGCTGAATACTTGCCGTAACTTGGTGGCATCGCCATGGATAGTGGGCAACTGAGGTTGGTATTGCGTCACGATCTTTGCGTGGTACTTCTGTATGGCTTTTTGATTGGTGTTGATGGCGGATTCCAGAAGTTTGTTAATGTCCAACCATTCGGGGTTTAGGGCATCGGGTTTTGAGAATGCCAACAGGTCCACCAGGATATCTTCCATGTACCGCACTTGGTCTAATGAGATCTGTTGCATTTCCCTGGCGGCTTCGCCCCAGGATTCCTCCGCACGTTTACCCCAAATTTGCAGGGTCATTTTGATAGAGGATAGTGGGTTACGCAAATCATGAGCAATCATGGTTGCCATGCGCCCCATGGCTGTCAGGGTCTGGGTGCGGGCCAGTTCCTGGTTGCGTTCTTCGACTTCTTTTTTTAGCAACTGGTGTTCTGTGATATCTTCTTTGATGGCCAGAAAATGAGTGATTTCTCCCTGTTCATTGCGAATTGGTGATATCACCGTATCCTCCCAATACAGTTCGCCATTTTTTTTACGATTGTGAAACACACCCCGCCATTTTTTGCCGCTGGTGATGGATTTCCAGAGTCGACGATAGTCCGTCTCGGTGGTTTCTTCTGATTTCAGGAGACGTGGTGTGTTACCGATAGCCTCTTCAGCGCTGTAACCCGTGAGTTCGGTAAAACGTGGGTTGACGTATTCTATGGCGCCGTTGGAATTTGTGATCATCACAGAATTGCGGCTTTGCTCGACTGCTCGGGATAATTTTCGTAGTTGCTCTTCGGTTTCCCGCTGCTGGGTAATGTCCTGGCCAATACTGGTCAGGGTGGTGATTTTGCCAAAGGCTCCATAGGACAACGTGTTGCTCCATGAAAACAGGCGTGTATTGCCATTGACGGCCATAATATTATTTTCGATGGTATGGGGTGGTGCATTTCCTGAGATGATTTGTGCATAGGTGTCTCGCGCCTGCTCGCGCTCTGCCGTAACGACAAAGGTATCAAAATAATTTTGGCCGATGACATACTTGTGTGGTCGTCCAGTTAGCGTCACCAAACAGTCATTGCAAAAGGTAATATGTCCGCTGGCATTGAGGGTGACGGCAGGCAACTGCATATTCTGAAGTGTATCGCGATAGCGTCGTTCAAAGTCTCTTTGCGTACGTTCCCGCTGCTTTCGAATCCTGGTTTGTGCCACCACTAAAGCACCTGCTAACAAAAACAATTGGGCGACGAGATACAAGACGAAATTCTGTCGAAAAAATGCCTGCGAGGTGGCATTAAGAGCTTTGGGTGAAACATGAGAAATAATTTTCCAAAACCGGGGTTTGTTATCGGGCAAGCCTTCGGAGACTGATGATATTTCGCCCATACCTGCTTTTGCATAAAACTCCAATACCGAAACCATGGGGTAGGCAGTGGAAAACGTGAACAGGCCATCGTTGGTTTCAAAGCTGCCAGTGTCCTGGTTTAACATTCGTTGCCAGGCGTCAGGAAAGGTTTTTGAAAATGAATGTTCGCGTTGAAACCAAAAGCGCCATTCATTTTTCGATTGTGGGCCGCTTAACCAATAACCCTGATGATTGATCAGATTGAGATGATCGATAATGTTGGATGTCGCCTGACGAAACCCCTGAATCAGTTGTTCACCGCGGAAGTTGAACATCAGCACGCCTTTTTTCTTTCCCTGGCTGTTGAAAAGCGGTGTTGCAAAGCGAATTACCGGACGGAACGGCTGCTCAACTTTGCCTTCTTCGACATTTAAGTCGAATGGCGACATGTATACACCACCGATATTTTGCGCCAGGGCTTCTTTGAAATAATAACGATCACTTTTATTTTGTAATTCGCTTTGTGCCACGATATGGGGGTTACCTTCATCATAATTGATGCGGATGATCTCCATGCCGTACTCGGATAAAAATCGAATCTGGTCATAGACGCCTTTTTTTTCACTGAAATAGAGGAACTCCTGAGCCAGCTTTATCGCTGCATGTCGGTCACCCGTGTCGTCCAGCAAGTCCCATAGCTCATTGAGCTTGGCCAGAAAGGTGAGATCGGAAATCACCGCACGCATCTCGCTGATAAGTCCCTTTTGCGCCAGGGCGACGTAGTGTCGTTCGCTGCTTTCCAGGTGGGTTTGTGCCAATCTCATTTCAGTATGGTAATGGCTGATACCAATGGCGACCAGCAGCAGACTTAAGGGTAAAAAAACCAGCAAAAAGCGTTTCAGCAGTGGTGGGAAGCGATGCTTGGTTTGGGGTGCAGGAACCATCAACAGGTATTCTCGATGTGCTTTCTAATCCGGCTTAGATAGGCGATTTCCGTTTCATCCGATTGGCGTGGCAGTAGGAAGCGTAGTTTTGCAGCGATAATGTAGGGGCGGCGTGAACCTTCACCCGCAGGTCGAGGTTCTCGCAGCACCTGTTCAAGATGTGTCAAGGTACTTTGTGGTGCATCACAATAGCGGGGGAGGGAGATATGTTCGCTATAAGAGCGCGCCCATGCCGAAATTAATAACATCACCAATAGCACTACGCCGGTGATGCGGAGAAAAAGCCAGGAATTCGCACCTGAATAGTTGGCCTGTTCTGGCCGGGTCATGGTTCTGTACCTCCTGTTAGTATTTTGGGGACAGTGAAGGTATTAGCGATATTGCTAGTTTATCCTTTGTCAGTCTTAACTGTGAACAGATTTTTTGTGCCAATTGTTGACCGCGCGCAATGCGGTCACGAACTGAGATGCCGCCGCGATAATTCGCCTCAATGTGAAACCCGGCCAAGCCCTGTAATTGTTGGGTGATGGCACGATCTCTCGCTATATGGGCACCGTGATAAAGCGGCAAGGCCTGACGATGACGGTCGATACGGACCATCTCCGGGTTACCCTTTAAGGCGAGTAGGGGGGTTAAGGCGTGCAAGGTTTCGTCGACCAGGCGGGTATCATTCCAATTGGTTGCTTCAGGTTGTCGGGCGCCGCCAAGGTAAGTGGTCAGCAAAACGTGCTTATTGGGTGCGCGATTAGCGAACAGGCTGCTCATCCATAGGTTGCCAGTAAAGGGTTGTCGTTCGTCTCTTGGAGTGAGAAAACCGGTCCCATCCAGGGGGTGAGCAATTTGCTGGCGGTTCAATCCTAGGTGCAACACCACCAGGGGAGCGTATTGGATCTGAGCCAATTGTGAGGCCAGGACTGTGTCCAGAGGTGCCACCAACCTAGCAGCGGCCGGGGCGGGTGTAGCCACCACCACATGGGTGGTGCGCAGGTTGTATTCGGCATCGGGGGTCGCCGCCGTGACAGACCAGCCACCTTTGATGGGCGTTATTTCTTTCACGCCTCGATTCGATAGTATGTGTACCCCTGGGGTTCGGGCCAGGCCACGAGCCAGGGTGCTTGTCAGTGTATTCATGCCGCCGCGGAAAGAAAAGGTATCGGTGCTGCAAGCGGTGCGGCGGCGCAGTAGTTTATGAGCGAGTATACCCGCCGTGATGGAGCCGAAGCGGCGTTCCAGTGCCGTTAGCCGGGGCAGAGTGGCAGTGGCAGAGGCGAGGTCTGGGTTCGCTGCCAAGGTGCCGGAAATATAGGGTTCCATAGCCTTTTCCAGCATTTCATTGCCCAAACGGCGGCGGATAAATTGACTTACGGTTTCGTCTTCGGTGCCGCCAGCGAGGACGAAGGGCTCCAATAACAGGCGCAGCTTGCCACGCAAGCTCCACAATGGTGAGGTCAACAGGCCGCTTAGTTGCATCGGTAAAGCCTGTAGTTTGCCCCGCTGTAATAGATAACGCCGAGCTTTGGCCTGCGCTAAACGTGGGGTTTTAACATCATTCAGTCCGATTTTGTTCATCAGTTGTGCTACGTCTGGCCGAGAATTCATCAGCAGCGAAGCGGCTTGTTCGGTGAGATAACCATCCTGTTGATGACTGCTAATTTTTCCGCCCATGCGATTGTCCGCTTCCCATACCTGCACGGAGACACCTGCCTGGGCTAGCCACCAGGCCGTGGCGAGCCCCGAGATACCGCCGCCAATAATGAGTACGTCAGTGTCGTTCATCTTTATTGCTTATCATTGCGTTTGAGTTTGTTTTTCATTTTTTCCAGTAATTCTTGTCCCAGCAGATCGCCAGGGTGTTCGCGAGCATCCACAAATTCGCGAATGGTGTTGAAGCGTTTAACGGCTTCCGAGTTTTCTTTTAGGCGTGGCACTTTGCGTTTGGCAATGTTGAAGGCATCAAAGCTCAGCTCTGTCATGCCAAAACCTTTCATACGCTGTACTGCGCGCATCATGGCGCGATTGCGAAATCGAGTTAGATCGTTCGAGCGGATAACTGCCAGGCCTTCGCGGCGGGCATTGAATTCGGCCGCTTTTTTAATGCCTGCCCGTACAAAATCCGGGGCGTTGGCAACTCGTTTTTCGGCATCATGGGACCATTCCACCCCGCCGCTGAAGATCGCCATGGCCTGCAATACATCCTGCGAGGTGACTGCCGTATCGTGACGTTTTTTGGTAATGCCTTCCGCCTCGGTCTCCAACGCCGGGGCGACGAATAAGCGTACCTGGGGGGGCTTGTCGGCCAGGCATTCCGCTAATGTTGCTTCTGCCTCAGTTGACCAGAAAAAGCGACGGCCTGGTTGGTCTTCAGCTTCTAGCCGATCGAGTAATTTGACGTTAACCTCCAGACGGCCTTCGGCCCGGGCGACATCTTCAGCAACGGCGCGTACGCCTTGGCTTAAAAAGGCTGGCATGGCGGCCACACGCTCGTGTGCCTCCTGACTCCAGGGCAGGTTTTTGCTGACGTTATGAAACGGCGTACTTGATGTTGATTTACCCGATGGTTTTTCAAGTACTTGTGCAGGCATGTCAAGTGGTCCGGCGTCACCGAAACGTTGAGCCGCAAGTGTCGCTAAGTGCTCAGCGGTGACCGCGTTATGTCCCAGTTTATGGGCGTGGGTTTCAGCTCTATTTTTCACCATCGTGCGCAGGAAAGCGGGTACACGTTGCAGACGTTGTTCGGCCTCCGTGGTCCAGGAGATTGCGCTAGGAAGGGGCATAACTAATGGTTGTATCACGGCAGCGCCTGTGGGTTGGTAATTGCACCAGGGATCAGAATCCATGAGGTTATCTCCCATGGCTAAAGGCCGGGCGCGACAGCCACCGCACAATGTTTGGTATTCGCATTGACCGCATTTACCCGTTAGTGAAGGTTGCCGCAGAAGGTTGAACATGTGAGACTGTTCCCATATTTCCCAAAATGGTGTGTGGCGGATATTGCCCTCACTTTCAGGAATGTAAGGGCAAGCGGTGACATCACCCTCCGGGGTGACGCGACAGTAATGGATACCTGCCAGACAACCGCCGCCCTCATAACCTTCGGCGCGGGTGAGTGTCGAGTGGCGGTCGTGCTCATAAGCGATGCGTTTAAAATGGGGTGCACAACGGGCGCGGATTAAGATGTCCTGATGTTGCGTTTGAGCTGCCACCAGTAGTGTCAGTACGCGCTCGTAAGTGACGGGACTGATGTCGGACATGGATTCGCCCCGGCCAGTGCACACCAGGAAAAAAATGTTCAGCACCCGAGCGCCACTGGCACGAGCGAAATCGATCATATTACTTACTTCGTTTGCATTGTTTTCCGTCACTGAAAAATGCACCTGAAACGGTAACTCATAACGGCGGCAGGCCTCAATGCCAACGAGGGTTTTTTCCCAGGCGCCCGCTTGGCCACGGAAGTGATCGTGTTGTACCGGGTTCAGGGAGTCTACGCTAATACCCACACCCAGGGTGCCGGCGAGTTTGAGCGATTGCACACGTTGTGCGGTGAGCATGACACCATTGGTGCCCACTACCATCGATAGCCCACATTGTGTGCCGTGCTTGATCAGGCTTTCCAGATCGGGGCGCATGAGCGGTTCACCGCCAGTAAGCACCACCATTAGCTCTGTATTGTGGTCGGCGACTTGCTCCAGTAATTGGCAAATCGCTTTGTAGCTAAGCTCGTTTTCGCTTCCGTTTTTCAGGGTATGTGCATCAAGGTAACAATGTGCGCAGGCTAGATTGCAGCGTCGAGTAATGTTGATGGCTAGCAGAAAAAGATTGTTATTCGACATCATGTGCAGCCTTTACGTGTTAAGAGCTATTAAGCGTTTTGGCAGTGAGTCCCGAGTAGAGACCAGGGTTGGCGTCAGAGTGGAACGCGCCCATGCCTTTCCAATGTTTCATGGCGAGACCGATAGTATCCGCGGTAACGGTGTCTTCCCCCTGTTGTTGGGCGCAGCGCTCTACCTCTTTGATGGCCATACCACGTACAAAATCCGGGATACGCTCGATTCGTTGCAGGGCGTCGGTAGTCCAGATCAGTAGGCGTTGCTGTTTTTCAGCGCCGTCGCGCCATTCACGGTATTTTTCGTCAATCAGCGCGGGTGTGATTTCTGTTACGCCTTTATGTTGGGCGAAAGTTTCAATTCGTTGCCGGGTCAGGTTACGCATAAAACCAACCGGAACCTTTTTCATACGTGCCTGAGCGGCATCGTTCCAGGCAATTTTTCTATTGTTGGCTAACGGTTTCGCATCGTGGCCAAACGGGCATTTGCTGTTAACGCTGGATTGGGCCGGATTATTTGCCGTTTGCATGGTATTGCCCACCTGTTCCAGACCGGCTGTTGCGATCGCTAAGCTAATATTACTGATACCTTGCTGACGGGCATAGTCTTCGATGTGCTGGCGACTGGTGTCACGCATGAAGCCTTCGGGAACTCGGGCCAAGTGGGCCAGTGCCGCGGCCTGCCAATGCTGTTCAGTGGTAATGGGTTGTGGTATTAAACAGGATTGATTTGCCTTGATGAAGGGGCTGACGTGTGATATTTCAACCTTGATGCTAGCGGCTTGACGAGCTTTTTTTTCTGCACGCATCATAAGATTACCGCGCACTGCCAGATTGTCGATGTTAGCGAGCAGCTTAGTGGCTTGGCGCGACCAACGCATGGGTTCGGGTTTTTTAATTTTGAGAGAACGGCCTTGTTTTTTGGCATCATGGGTTGCGACGATTTCGGCCATGGCTTGTTTGGCATGGCTGGGGCATAACTGTGCCGTAGCGTCGTCTACAATGCGCTTGGTGATAACGGTGTGCCCTTTTTCTTGTGCATAACGTAAAATTGTCATGCGAGCCATATTACGCACGAACTCGGGAACTTTGTTGATGCGTTCTGTCGCCTGAGTGGTCCAGGAGGTCGTGGTTTCCGCCACCAGATCAATTTGTGGCTGGAATTCACGTTGACTTAAAAGCAGGGCGCATGTGGTATTGTGCAGCAGGTTTTCAGACGTGCCGCCAATGTCCAGTTTAGCGTCGGCATGGATGCCAAGTTTGCCTATGATCAGTAACGAGGGGTTGATCGCTTTGAGATATTTTTCAATGGCATCATGTGGTTTGCCGTCCAACAGTTTGGTTTCAATTTCCACCGCTATTTTTAACCCCCTTGTTTTAAACCCCTTTGTTTTTACTGTATTGGTTTTTAAAATATAGTCATTCGCAATACTTTTGGCGACATCCAAATGGCCTTGATAGATTTTTGCAAGTCCTGAGTCAATGATTTTTTCATGGAGTTTTTCTTGCTCTTGAAAACGAAACACCTTACCGGCCTCCTCCGATAACACATCGGCGATGCGGTTAAAGGCCACGTAGTGAAAATAGGGATCAAAGGCAGCGATCACTTTTACTGGAACCTGCCATTGTTGGGCCAGACTGAGGGCTGTTAATAGACCGCCATAGGCTTTGGTGGAACCATCAATGGCCACCACAATGGGACCTTCGGCGATGGAACGTTTGGGTTCCTTGATCACCAGAGTATCAATGTCGCTGCGACGTACCACGCGTTGACAAACTGTACCTACGCGGCTACCTTGCACGGCGCCGAGCCCCAATGCACCCATTACCAGTAGGTCGTAACGACCGCTGTTTGTTTCTTGTGCCAGTTCACGATAATTTTTACCTTCAAGACTACAACGTTTAAAGCTTAGCCTGGCTTGTTGACACTGGCGTTCGGCGTGATCCAGGTAGGAGTCAGTGATGATGGAAAGTCCTCGGCCAATCAGGTCATCGTGCACATCGCGTTGTTTTTCCAGTTCGTGCTCTTCGCGGAACTGTTTAGGTAGTCCGCCTTCCATTTGCCGGAAACGTACATCGTGCAGCTTGGCGGCATAGACATGAGTTGCGGTGATATCGGTATGCCATATGCTGGCCAGTTGTATTGCATCCAACAGGCTGCGATTGGAATGATCTGATGAATCTACCGCCAGTAACACATGGTTATATTTCGGTAACGGTATTGATTTGTCATCGTGTCCCTTCATTTGTAATATTGCGTTCATTACTGGTGCCTTTTCGTTTGATAACTTGGGTTGGTTATCGGGGTTAGCTATTGTAATTAATAATCCTGACCGACAACTTGGTTTTATCACTTTGCCCGGTTATTCCGCTTGGAGGCTTAGCGACTTTGTTTGGATGCTTAATTAGAAAATCTTCAATTAGAGAATTTTCAATTAGATAATTTTCAATTAGAGAACCAATGAACCACAATTAGCAGGATTACCGCCATATTGATGGTGAAACCAGTCAGTGCTAGATAATCGAAAGCAGTTAACCGGCGTTGTTGGATGAATGAATGCTGGTTGTTTGTCATAAGTTTGTTGTCAAGAACGATGATAATTTGATAATTAAAAGCTATACACAGGAGCTGCGGTCAAGCTTGGAAAAATCATTTTGCTTCAATGGTGAAATCAATGCTGGTCTTGCTATCAGCAGTAACGGTGACTTTGCCTTTTTTCTCGCCAAGAAGACCATGCCATGCGGCAATGTTGTACTCGCCCTCAGGGACGTTGTCGATGACAAAACTGCCATCGTCTTTGACGATAGCAAAGTAGGGGTTTTTCGCGACAAAGACATAGCCATGCATAAAGTCATGGGCATCGCACTCCAGTTTCATGGCGGATCCTCGCTTGAGTTTGACTGTCTTGTTAATCCTGGTTAGTTCTGGTGGTTGACTAATATTAAATACAGTCTTCCTGGCTTTTCCAATGAGTTCGTAAGTGTGGATGTTATGTAATACCGGGTCTGAATTTAGCACGGTTAATTTATTGTTGTTTTTCATTACTGATAAAAAAGGTGCGAAATTGCATTTATCCTGATTGATTTCACGTTTATTCAGCTCTGCGGGGAAGGCTTTACCAGACTTTACCTTCTTGAGGTACACTACAGTATCGTTTAGGGCGCCATTAGTGACGCGCACAAAATCAATTTTACGCTCACCAGTACCGCAGGTGTCATTGTCCTTGGTTATGGTGAATATTTTGGGGTCAGGGTCGGCGCCGGAAAAATTTACATTGCCGATAATGGAGCCGCCATTAGCGACGTCAACGACGTTGTAGGTTGCCGTACTTGCCGCGAAGGGTAGTCCAGCAGCGGCAATCAGCGTGAGCGCAGTTAGTGCCTTTTTCATGGGATGCTCCTTCTTTTGTATCGTTCTTTTGATAAAAAATAGTGTCATAAAAGATAGTTTGATAAAAAAACAGATAAAGCAATGCAATCCGAAAGTGTTATGCCTCCTGATGTGGTCGGAATATTTCTTCTAACATTTCCATGGCGAAGCGTCGTTCCAGGCTGGAAGGTAGGTTGTCTAATAGCGATATAAGACAGTTGCTGGCCATAGCAGGATCAACTGCGCGTAGTGCTATGCCAATATCACGCGCCTGTTGGCCTTCGATGGCGAATCCTGCGTTAATGAGGTGTTCAATGATTTCGTTACGCAATTGGTTCGGTGGTTGTTGTTGTGTCGACACTCCGTGTAATTTTTCTGTGGACAACAGCAAAGCGCTGTGTTCAGTGATGGTCAGTACCGCTGCTTTGCGCACACCAATGTCGGCATCATTCAGGCGACCACTCAAGCCTCGGAACGCATATTCCAGGTATTGTTCAACTGTTTTTGAAAACTGGTTTATGTTCTCTTCAGTGTTTTTGTTGGCAACGTGCTGTGGTTTTGGAATAGTTAAAGTCTGCTCGCTGTAGCGTTTCAGCTGCTGCCCTACCGCCAGGGTTGCCTGATTACGGACCAACAGATTGTTATCTTCCAGGCAGTTCAGTAGGCTGGGTAAAGTCTCCATGTTGCCCAGTGCGCCTAACGCTTTGGCGCTGGCGATACGCAGGTCAATATTGCCGATATGTAAAAAGCTAATGAGGGGGCCAATTGTTTTCGCGATTCCCAGCGCGTTAGGTGTCATGCGAGCCAAAGCATTAATGGCCTCCCGCTGTACTTCCGGGTTTTCATCGTGAATGGTTTGTGCGAGGGCATTGATGACGTCGGGCTGATGGCATTCACCCAGTATACGTGCACTTAAACGTCGCACTTCGCTGGCAGGATTGACGATTTTTTTGTGGCTAAATTTTTTGTGATTATATTGTTGCTGTTCCAGAATGTCGTAGTAAGGCTGGAATATCGCCATTTCTTTGGGTGAGAGTCCAGGGCGTTGGTTGGTATGCAATGTGTTGTCAGCTTCCTCCTGACGATCGGATTTTATATTAGCGAGGGCAATGGCATCTAAGGTTGAACAGGGCGGGGTAGGGTTGGATTTGTCGGGGTTATCTGTTTCATCCACATTGTTTGTTATTCCACCTGCGTTATGTTTTTCAATCTGTGACGCAGATTCAAGGTGTGTTGATTCTGTATTTTTTGGTTTTATCTTAACGGGGTCAATAATTTCGCCACGCAATGCGGCCAAGATAATTTTTAAGGGTGTCGGATGTGTTTTATCGGTATTGTTATCACTGCTGCTTTTATCACTCTTTTTGTTGCTGTATTTGTTTATGTAAGGCATTCCCTGAAGGTGCAGGGCCAACAATGCTTGTAGAGCCGCTAAGAGTATGACGTTATCTTGAGCATTGAGTACTTCGGTTAACGCCTTTAGTACTGGTTCAGTAGCGTTGCCACATTGGCCCAATGCAAGGATAGCCTGTTGACGCACCGTCGGGTCGGCCTGGGGGTTGATGGTAAGTGATAAAAGGGTTTGTTCAGTTCGTTGATCGTTAAGTATAACGGCAAACGGGCAGGCGGCGGCTGCAACGCTGGGGTTGGGGTTTTCGAGTAATCCCTGTAATCGGGGCTGAATGTGGTCGCTGAGTACGTCGCTGAGTATATTGTCCAAGTGGCCGTGCAGAATGTTAAGGACCGCTGTACGCACTTGGGGGCTATTGTCATCCAATAACACCAGGCATTTTTTCAACTCGGCTGTATGTCCTATATATTGCTCAACTGTATCATTAACATTTTCACCAGGTTTTTCTGAAAAACTCTCACATTGCATCACCGTGTTATTTTCAGTGGTGAGTTTGTTGATCGCCTTTAGTGCGGCTTCGCGCACATCGTCACAAGGGTCTCGAAGTAATAGCAGCAGTGCATTGAGATACCGAATGTGGTGACCGTTGGCGAGGGCATTGGCCGCAGCGGCACGCACATCTGGTTGCGGGTCTTGTAAGGCTCTGCCCAAGGCTCGGGAACCTTTTGTGGAGCACGCCAGTCCGAGTGCTCGTGCCGCACGTCGGCGTTGACGGGGAATATCTTGTTGGAGATGTTCAATAAGCACCTGTTCACCTGCATCACCGATACGTGCCAGGGTATTAAATAAGTCGCTCTGCTCTACTTGGCACTCATCATTGTTCAATAAGTTGCTAAGGGGTTTTACAGCGGCGCGAGCACGTAGGTGGCCCAGTGCTTTAACCGCCTTGATCTGAATGTCCCAGTTTGAATCCCAGGTATCGTCATCATCCCATTCGCTATCCTTGAGCGGGGAAGTTGCCAGTTCAAGCAATTTTGAAATTGCTTGATTGTCACCCAATTGTCCCAGTACTTCCACCACTACGGTTTTGACATCATTTTCGGGGTTGTGGTGCAGTACTTCCAGTAAGGGCGCTACTGCGCGAGTATCTCCGATATGCCCCAGAGCTTCGGCGGCATCAATGCACACGTCAATGTCGTCATCGTGCAAATGATTCACCAAGGTGGCCACTGAGTGTTGATCACCCAGCACACCTAAGCTGCGGCATGCACAACAGCGGTCCAGTTCATCTCCTTGTTTGAGCCACTTACTGATGGCGCGTACAGCATTTTGTTTGTCGTTCAAATCAGGTTTTGCCGTTGCCATATTCATGTATGTTCTTACTACCATGGTTTTATTTGATTCGTGTTTACTTTTTGTTTTCTGTAATTTTTTTTCCTAGAATGATTGAGCTTGGTTTCCGGTAACTCAATTCTCATTCTCATATTATGAAAATAACTCTAATACGCAAACTTTGTAAAACCCTGTATATCCCTGCTATATGTAAATAGCAGAAGCCATACCAATTTCAGGGAACACGCTTAAAACTCTGGATTTACCAGCATTGCATGGTTTTTTAGGTGTTTACAGTTGAGTAAGAGCAATAAAAAAAAGTTTGCAAGTGAATGAAATGTTCAATTAGCAGCTGGTCACAGTGTGTCAATGAACACTTTGTTCATATGCTAAATTTGTTAGCTTTAATGTGTCATTTTATTCTATTGTGTGGTTTTGGTCTGAACAGTACATTCATTTTTATTTGAACCTAAATTGGTCAGTAGATTCAACTGATTAATTGAGGTTGAACTGTTGCATAGTTGGTATCTGTTGCAGGCGTGTGCGGCAGCAGTATATTGAAAGGTGCTTAAAGTCGCTGGCCTGGTTGTTGCTTAGCTGATAGCAGAGCGGTTCATTATTTCTTACCAGCGCGGATTCGGTATCGATTAAGTGTTGTCGATTAACAATGCCGACTAACGATTATGATCATGGAATTGTTGACGGGAGGGAGGGTGTATGAGTGTAGTGGAGAAACACGACAAAGCAACTCAGATGAATATTTCGCGTGCAGTGGTGAGTTGGGGGCCCAAGCTTTTTGGGGTGACGTTAGTACTTGTGTTGGTGTTTTTCTGGTGGTTGCTGATTTATTCCCACGGCGTGGAGGTTCATCATGGGTGAGTTTGTTGTTCAATGTGAAGGGCAACTGGGAAAAATCGATGGCTAAAAAGATCCGGCTATGGTCCATTGCTTTTACGGTGGTACTGCTTTATTTTTACGGTCTTGATCATTTTATAATGAACATACAGGGCTTGCCGCTTACGGTGGATTTGAAGCCGTCGCAGTGATTGTGATGTGAGCCTTTCTCTTATGGAAAAAGGAAAGCTGATGCTGGTAATAAATAGTTATTACTCGCGACGGGTGTGGTTGATGTTGCTGCTCGTTGCGGCGCTGAGTTATTGCTGGTTGGGCAATATATCTTTAGGCGATTGGGCGCCCGAAGCTACAGCGACTGAACAAACCGATGTTGCACAAGCCAATACGACGATTGACATCACTGCTAGGGTCTCTGCTGAAGGCGCACTCTCTGTATCAGAACCGGCATTAGTTCCTGCTCCTACACCTTCGCGCAAAGACTATCCCGATGTCGGCGTTAGTAGTCGTTCCATTGTTTGGGTGGTGGCGCAAATGCATTTATTTTTTGGCGCCTTGGTGTTGGCAGTGCCGATTTTTGTCCTGGTGATTGAACTGTTGGGGGTGTCCTCGGGCGATCCGCGTTATGATGATATGGCGCACGAATTTATGAAGATCAGTATCACGGCTTATTCCATCACGGCATTGTTTGGTGGTAGTCTGGCGCTGGCATTATTTCTTCTTTACCCGGATTTTATGGCCTACATGATGCGCGTGTTCGGTGCACAGATGCTGGTTTATGCGGTGCTATTTTTCTTGGAAAGTATAGTGTTGTACATCTACTATTATGGCTGGGATGCACTACGTTACGGTAATGCCAAATGGGTTCACTTATCGTTAGGTTTACTGCTCAATGCTGTCGGCGCAACGTTAATGGTGGTGGCTAATTCCTGGGCCACGTTCATGATGGCGCCTTCGGGTGTTAACGAAGTGGGTGCTGTGATCGGCAATATATGGGAGCTCATGAAGGGACCGTTGTGGAATCCCATTAACCTGCATCGCTTTATCGCCAATATTGCCTTTGGCGGTGCGGTGGTGGGTGCTTATGCTGCGTATAAATGTCTGGCTGCTGAAACAGTCGAAGCCCGTGCCCACTATGACTGGATGGGTTACACCTCTAATTTTATCGCCATTCTTGCCTTCTTGCCCTTACCTTTTGCCGGTTATTGGCTGATGGCCGAGATCTATGCTTACTCACAACAAATGGGTATCACTGCCATGGGTGGTATTCTGGCTTGGTTGTTTATTGTGCAAGCGGTGTTGATTGGTACTATCCTGCTGGCGGGTAACTATTATCTGTGGTCCGGTATGTCGCGTACTGTGGGCTCCCGGCGTTATCAGGGTTTTATTAAATATATTGCCGCTGTGCTGGTGGTTTGCTTCCTGATTTGGGTAACGCCGCATACGTTGATTTTGACTTCGTCAGAAATAGCAGCGTTGGGTGGCAGTTATCATCATTTGCTGGGTCCCTTAGGGATTATGCCGGCCAAGAATATTGCCGTGAATCTGATGCTGATTTTTACCTTTATGTCTTTTCAGCTTTATCGGCGTTCCGACAAGGTAGCCATCGTATGGTGGGCGACAGCGGGTAATGCTGTGATGATAGCGATTTATGTGGTGGCCGTTGCCAATATCATATTTGCTGGCGTGTATTATGGTTATTTTACTAACACCGTGTACAAGGTGGGTTCTAGTGTGATGCAGGTAGTGTCCACCTTAACTGTCATTATCAGCGGTGTTGTGATTGATGCTTTTATGTATCGCGGTGCCAAAACGATTCCTTCCCACTGGGGGCAAGTGAGTAACCGCTCACAATATGCTTTGTTTGCTTTACCGATTGCTTTTACCTGGTTGATGGCGCTGATGGGCTATGTCCGTTCTTCGGTACGTACCCACTGGCATGTGTACACCGTGATGAAAGATACCTCGCCAGATAACTTTATTCCTAGCATTGGTTATGCGGGCAATATGATGACCATCGTTACCATTATGTTTGTTTTATTTGTACTGTTTATGTTCTGGATCGCGAACCTCAGTGGCACTAAACAAGTACTGCCGATGGCATTACCCGTGACCAAGGGTAATGCCAAGGAGGCGAGAGGCGTGCTGTGCTATGAACGCCGAGATTAAACCAGTCAGTGGCGTGCTGTTCAAAAGCCTGGGTTTTAGTTTGGTGCTGGCGCTGTTGTTTACGCTGGTGGCTAATTTGTTGCCGCAGGTGGAAGGTGAGGCCCCCGTTGAACAAGCAGTGGATCTGAGTTCGTTGACGGTGGAGTCTTTTTCGGCATTGGGTGAACGTCTTTTTGCTGGTAAGGGTACTTGTGCGCTGTGCCATAATACCCTGGGCCGAGCGCCTGATATTCTTGCTCTCGACATGCAGATAATTTCTGCAGAGCATTTGCAAGATCAACGTTATCAGGGTAACGCTGACGATACTGAGTCTTATTTGCGGGAGTCGATGCTGGACCCGGGTATCTATGTGGTGAAAGGGTTTGGTAAAAAGGGTAGTAATGACAGTGTTTCGCCCATGCCCGCTGTTAACAAGCCGCCCATCGAGCTTTCGGAGATTGAGGTTAATGCGGTGATTGCCTATTTGCAAGCAAAAGATGGTAACGAGGTCACTGTGCCTCTGCCCTCTGAGGCACCTGCCGCAACGGTGCAACAAGTGAGTCCGACAGTGTTAGCGGATACCGTTGAAGCGGTGGTTACCAAGTATGGCTGCCAGGCTTGTCATCGAATGTTGGGCAGTGGTGGTGATCTTGGTCCTGACCTGGGGAAAATTGGCGATCGTCTAAGCTCGGATAAAATTCGTCAGAGTATTATCGATCCTAATGCAGTGATTGTCGAGGGGTTCTCTGCCGGTGTGATGCCCGACGACCTTGCTGGGAAAATGTTGGTGAAGGAGTTGGAATTGATGGTGACTTATTTGGCAAGTGGCGAGAAACCCGTGCCACCGCCAGAGAGTGGTATAACGAGCACTACAGTGGGTACTACGCGCTGAGCAGGTGTCGTTTTGTCATCGGTTTTTTAAGGAACGTACGGGTAACGTATAATGTACTCGAAGCTGAAGACTGATGGTGAAAATACAAATACGGTTTTATTGGCACGGAGCAAGTGATGAACGGTATTAAGATTTCTGCATTTTGGCAGGCTGTACTGGTAATTGTCATTGCTTACCTTGTTTTTGATAATGCTTTTCCACCTTTGCTGCCCAGTTCCTTAATGGTGCAGTACATGGTTATTACTATCGTTGGTGTGTTGTTGTATTTTTCCTTTGACGAGATCCGCTGGTCTGAATTTAAGAGCCCCATTTTGGCAGTATTGCGAGAACCAAAACGGGTGGTGCTGCGTTGGAGTTTTTTGATCGTTGTCCCTGGAATAGTGGGCTACACCAGTTATGGCTTTGTGAAACCCTGGACGGATGCACCAGTGGAACTCCGTCAGGTGCATCCGGCACCGCCAGGTACGTTGCGTGTATTTGGAAAAAGCTACAATTTATCTAAGCTGGAAAATCCGCTACGTGAACAGCTCCTTAAAACCATAGCGCAAGATAAAGAAAAGGGCTGGGCGTTTTATCATGGGATTGTTGAATCGGGTCGTGAGATTTATTATCAAAACTGTTTCTATTGCCACGGTGATTTGTTAAACGGCAAAGGCCACTATGCTCATGGTTTCAATCCCCAGCCGGCCAACTTTCAGGATGTGGGCACCATTGCACAATTGCAAGAAGCTTATTTGTTTTGGCGCATTAGTACTGGTGGGCCGGGACTGCCAAAAGAAGGTACACCGTGGAATTCCGCAATGCCTGTATGGCACCAGATGCTGAATGAACATCAGGTCTGGAAGGTGATTACTTTTCTCTACGATTCCGTCGGGCAAGTGCCGCGTATGTGGGACCCTGAAATTTCCAAAGTGGTGACTTCCATGCAGCATGAGATTAATGCCCGCCGCGCCAAACAAATGGGTAAAGCACTCTATGTGCAACACTGTCAGGTCTGTCACGGTGCGCAAGGGGCGGGGGATGGTCCGGCTGCTGACTACATGTATCCCAAACCGCGGGATTTCACCTTGGCTTTGTTTAAATATAAAAACTCGCCAGGCACTGAGTTACCGTTGGATGACGATCTGTTCAATACCATTAAAAACGGATTGACAGGCACAGCTATGCCAGCCTGGAGCAGTTTATTGAGTGATGCGCAGATTCGTAGTCTGGCGCCTGTCATAAAAAGTTTCGACACCACCGCCGCCTGGGCGCCGGAAGAGGCTGACGAAGATGCTTTTGATGAGGACGGTCTTTACTTAAAGACTGATTTCAAAAAAATCACCAATCAGGAGCCCTTGTTTGGACAGATAGCATTTAGTTCAGAATCGGCTACCAAGGGCAAACCCATTTTCGAAGCGGTGTGTGGCAAGTGCCACGGTATCGAAGGGCGTGGCAACATTACTTCGGGCAAAAAGCTGGAGGATGACTGGGGAAATCGCCTCTGGCCGCGTGATCTCAGCAAACCCTGGTTATGGCGCGTAACAAACGTGGCCGGTACCGGTGAACAGGCACGGGACCAAACCATTAAAAATATCTACGCACGGTTATCCATCGGTTTGCCGGGTACGCCGATGCCCGCGCACCGCGCCACGGAAGAGGGCAATAAAGATCCCATTTCTCTTGAAAATCGTTGGCATGTGGCTAACTATGTTTATACTTTGCGCGATAAAACTGTTGCCCCCAGCGATGAACTGGTGCTGCGGGCAATGAAAATTGAAGGAAACTTACCAGATACCCTGGGCGCAGAGGCATGGCTGAAGGCGCCAGCGGTGACTTTGCCTCTGGTGCCTAACATTGTGATGGAAGACAGACTGTTTACACCGCTTAACGATGCGGTGACGGTGCGGGTATTGTACAACGAAGCAGAAATTGCTTTCTTGTTGGAAGTCAATGATCGTACCGATAGCCGACCTGGTGAAAAGATATCTACTCAAATTCATGACAGCAATCTTATGCTGCATTCGGATGCTATGGCTATCCAGTTTCCCAAACAAGATTCTTTCAAGACACAACCCGTGGTGGTTAAGCCGCTTTACCGGCATGGTGACGCGGCACACCCCACCACGATGTGGTACTGGAACGCGGGCAGTGTGGAACCTGAAATTGCTGCTCGCAGTGTGCTATTGGATGCCTCCGGCCCTGACCAGAAAATGGTGCCGCGCGAAGCGGATAATAGTTTTGCCACTAATGGCAAATGGCAGCAAGGTCGTTGGCGTATTCTCATGAAACGACCTCGCAAGGGTGGGGATAGTGGCGATGTAACTTTCACCGAAGGTACCTTTATTCCAGTGTCCTTCGCCAACTGGGATGGCAGTAACGGCGAGGTTGGGTCGAAACATACCCTGTCCACTTGGTATTGGCTACTGTTACCGCCGCTGCTCGATCCAGCCAAGGTGTATGGTTTACCACTGGGTGTTGCGGGTCTGACGTTTTTATTGGGGATTATTTTAGTACGTAGTCAAAGGCAAGCTGGGTAGGCATAGTCTCATGCATTGCCTGGACGTTATTTTCGCACCGCACGTATTGCCCATTCGTATCCTTGGTTACCCATATAGCGGCTACCGTGAAGAAAATAGACTAACCACGCTCCTTGTTGGTAATCAGGGTCCGTGGTGCTGCTCCAGAAGCCTATGAGCGGTGTGTCAGGAAAAATTTCACTGTTGATGGCAGGGGCGTAACATTGTCGTTCTACTAAGGTGCTGAGCTCGTCAAGGGTGGGTAACCGCCAATCTTGAAAGCCAGCGTAACCGCCTTGTTCGTTCAGTTTGCTAATGTTTGATTGAGCATCACTCCAATTCATACGCTCGGGTATATTCCGGCAGCGTTTCGTGTCCCACTTCATTCCTAAAGGGCATCGCAACCAAGTTAGGCCAGATTGGGTGTCTAAGATGGTACCATCAGCATTGTTTTTGTAGCGTTTAGTGGGGGTGTCTGCATCGGCAGAATAGTGGCATTCTTCACTTAACGTAACGCCAGTGAATATGAAAAGTATAATAAAAAGACAAATCCTTTTGTGATACATGCTCGTTTTACTCATTATTGGTATATTATTTGTGTACTTGAGGTGAAAGCCTGTGATTAATTAGCATATTCTCCTAAGCGGATTATGCAGCGTAGCATAAGAAATTGGCATTGGTCTTAAGGTCGATAAGTATAAAGCATGATAGCAATGTGCCTTGGCAGGTCAAGTGCCGGTATTCGATTTACTCAATCGTTATGGGGGTATATGATAAATTAATAGTTTACTCTCTTAAAGCACTTTTAGTATAGGTTTTTATTTAAATGTAAGAACTGTCGATTTTAACTAATTCATTAATAAGTCTCTAAAACCGTGGTTTCTAAATAAGCGATTACTCGATAATGCAATCTGCTTCTGCCTTGTACTTCGAGAGCTGATGTGGTTTTTGCTGATGATCGGTAGACGACGCTATTTGAGCGATAGAACGAAGATTTTGTAATGGCTCAACTAACATATTGAGTAATATTTGAGGCTGTTGTCCTGGCAGGAAACCCTTTACGGGCTTGCGCATGCGGTGCTGTTTCACCACCAACTATAACTGCCTACACAGCATGTGTTATTGTTATGCGCAAATCTGTTGGCGATGATTGTAAACAAAATTTGCTTCGATCAAAAAGGCTCTTCTCTAACTTGGCTCAGGTCATCTAACACAATTTCAGGTTTGCCATGATAAATTTGTAATTTTCCTGCTACGAATATAAAATTTTGCTTCAGCAGGCTATTAGGTACGTTTGTATTGCTTGAAAGATGCCTGTTTGTTAAATAGTTAATGATGAGATCATGCTGAGGGTTGTTCTCATACACATAAAGATTGAAGTGTTTGCGAAGCTTAACACTGAGTTCAACCAGGGAGCCTGGGCCAGCAACGCGAATACGCTTTACCTCTCCAAAAACTTGGCGTTTTTCCCGATTGCCTGCCGCATCGATTGCGGCGTCATAATCAAGGCCGTCTGGAAGATATATAAGTTGAGCGTTGCGCCGTTTCTCTTTTCTGCCTAACTCAATCTGTCTGGCGCGTACTTCCCACCACATTTTCAACAGGTGGTAAGGGCGTACGGTATCGCCTGCATGGGAGACCTCATTCCATATGCCAAGGTGCTCGCTCATGGCTTGTTGTTCAGCGTCGATAAATGCTTCATGATAGCCGCGGGAATAGCCATATTTCTGGAAATAGGGGCTGTAACCCTGTCTGACACAGGCTAGGTTATAGTTTTCACCCGCAGCGTAAACATAAGTTAGATGGCGATCGAAGAAACCAGTAATGGCATAATCGGTTTCATATTCCAATTCTATTTTGTTATTCCTCGCTGCTAGCCAGTCTTCAGCCCATCGTGTGGTTTCTTTAGCAAAGCGGGTTACTGGTTTTAGAGGGCTGCTGGAAGCGCTTTCTTCAGTATCAATGCAGGGTAGCCGCAAATTGATGATTTCGCCATTCAAATTAGTTTTAATGGTGTCACCATCAACCACTTTAATAACATCAAATAAGCCTTTTAATTTAAGTCCCATAATTATTTTTCCTTCCAAGTTGGTGGTAAGTACTATTGAGTTAAATCCTATGGTTGGTTCGGCGGTGTGCCAAACTGGGGCATGATTCTGTACCTTTCCCTGGTGCATTAAAACGGAGTGTTAAGTATGTCATACTTAGGGGCCGTTGACATTTCATTTACTCCTTTGCATCTCGGACTTTGATCTCGACTTGTCTAAAGCAGTTACTTTTGCTCGGTGAATCAGGCTAAATTTGAGTGCTATGTGTTCAAATGATGATGCTATTTCCTTGGTATTGATTCTTTTGTTTGTAATTGGTTGCTAGTTGTTCAAAAATGGATAATTTTTTCAGTACAGGGGATACTTGTGCAGGTAAAGGGTGTCAATGCTGCCAGGCCGTATTGTTGGAATCATTGGTTTAGGAGTATTGCTGCGAATTGACCATCTTTGGGTATTTCTTTGGGTATTTAAAGTGCGGGTGAGCGTTAAGTTATGACTTGGGCTATGATGATCGATTGAAAAATGCACGGTGTTAACAGTGTTTTATTGGGCTTTTAGAATGAATGATAATGACGACAAAACGGTTTTGATGCCAAGTGGTAAAGCATTGACCAGCGTGCGCTCTATTAAGCTGAGTTATTCCTTGTCTGATGGGGCGTCGCGAACTCAGCATTTTAGTCGGGCGTTTGTGGTTGGTCGCAGTGATACGTGTGATGTTAGTCTGCACGATGATACCGTCAGCCGTGAACACGTGCGAATTTTTCCTGTGAAGGGACAGTGGCAGTTTGAAGATCTCAAAAGTACCAATGGTACATACAGAGCTAATCAATTGGTGTCGTCTGGTGTTTTTGGGTCCTATAGTAACGTATTACAATTGGGGGTTGGTGGTCCCCGTATCCAACTGGAATTGCCAGAAACTGACGAGCCGACCAAGCGGCTCCGAACTGAATCATTGGAAGGAATCGCTCGGCGTTATTTTGAATCTGATGCCACGCAGGATGTGGGAGAGCATACCATGTTGGTGCGTCGCGCGTTTAAGCAGATTAAACGAAAATACACGCAACGTTATATTGCCGTTATTAGTCTGGCGTTGGTTGTGCTAATAAGTACCGTGAGTGTAGTGCTGTACCAACGCAACCAATTGTCAGGATTATTGGAATTGACAGCCAGTGTTTTTTATAACATGAAAGAACTGGAGCTTCAGGTGACGGACATTGAAATAAAAATCGAAAAAAACATTGAATCGTTACCTGAAAAAAGTTATCAAGAGTCTCGCCAAATGCGAGTGCAAATTGCAGAAATGGAAGCGCGCTACGATACATTTCTGGAACAATTAGGTGTATATGAAGCGGGTATGGATGCAGATGAGCGATTGATTCTAAAAATGGCTCGTGTTTTCGGCGAGAGTGAAGTGGATATGCCAGCCGATTTTGTAGCTGAAGTAAGGCGTTATATTGGGATGTGGAAAAGTACTGGTCGTTTGAAAAAATCCGTAAGCCGGGCGTTAGATAAAGGTTATCCTGTGATTATTAAAAATATCATGTTGGAATATCATTTGCCGCCGCAATTTTTTTATTTAGCATTGCAGGAAAGTAATTTTAAAATAAAAACCGTTGGTCCGCCAACTCGATTTGGGATTGCCAAAGGTATTTGGCAGTTTATTCCGGCAACAGCTCGGCGGTATGGCCTGCGGACGGGGCCGCTGTTAGAGTTACCTCGCTATGATCCCCGCGATGAACGTTTTGACTTTGAGAGTGCTACTCGTGCGGCAGCACGCTATTTGCGAGATATTTATACAACTGAAGCGCAAGCATCCGGTTTATTGGTCATTGCCTCCTATAATTTGGGCGAAAATCGTGTTAAAAAATTAATCCGGCAATTACCGGAAAACCCGCGCGAGCGTAATTTTTGGGCTTTGCTGCAACAATATAAAATACCTAAACAGACGTATGATTACGTATTTTATATTTTTTCAGCCGCTGTAATTGGTGAAAATCCCAGTTTGTTTGGGTTTGAATTTGATAACCCATTGAGTTTTTCTTAATAAAACTCGAAATAGAATGACTATCCCTGTGTTTTTATTCAATCAAAACGAACACCAAAAATATAGGCTCCGCAGGTGAGTACCAGATTAAATCTGAGCGCCAAATAGGGGGTGTTATTACGTGCACGTACCTGATTGTTTATTGGCTATAAATAATCAGGTAGCCAATGGATTTCTGGAGGCCATAATAACCGGCTGTCATTATGTGCTGCACCAGCGATATGGTAACCGCCTTCCAGTTCTTGGTGCCATAATTTTACCGTTCGATGGTTAGAATCGATGTCTTGAGTAGAAAAATTTAGTTCCATTGGTGTTTTTTCCGTGTCAATACAAAACTCGTTTAGCGGAAAGCTTAAGCCTTTTCCTGTAAATTTGATAAAGGCTTCTTTTAGCGTCCAAATTTTAAAAAACATATTTTTATCGTGGCGTTTGACTTGCTCGTATTCTTTTGGGTGAAAATATCCCTGAGCCAATGAGAGCCAGTTAATGTCTTTGTGAGTATATTCTATGTCAAAACCACAGGTATGTTTTTCGCAAATAATGATACCGGTTAATTTCTGTGAGTGCGACAAGTTGAATTGTATATTTCTATGCGTAGGGTTTTTGATAAAAGGTTTTCCATATTGATTTATCCGAAAAGTCCATTTTTTTGGGGTAACTGTGGGGTAGATAATACTTAAAGCCTGTCGTTTGAGGTAGTGGGCTGTGAGGTAAAGTTCTTTGTCTTTTGGGAACTTAAATGCGGCATGTTGTATTTTTTCATGGTGTGATAATAATGTTAAAGTGTGATGAGCATGCTTAGGGTTTGCAGAAAGAAAGTCTGTGCCCAATAACCAAATTGTTGGTTTTAAGGTGTTAATATAGCGCATTTTAGGAAATCTAATGTTAGTAAAAATAATAGGCTCGCGATATTATATGAAACAGTATTACAATAATATGAGTATTCAAGCACAATTTTTCATCGTCTGGCCGTTAATGAAAAGTTTGTTGCGGTAAATATGGCGTTAATGGTAGTCAGCATCGTTTACGCAATTTTTATTCTTACTACATGCATTATTTCGAATTCAATGCCAGCCACTATTTCAGTCTCTGGGTAATAAGTTAAATTAATGCGAGCACCTTCGATTTTTTTATATAATTTTTTACGTTTATATTTAAAAGGTACATCGTAGCCTTCAATCATTATTGTGTTTACAACCCAGTCATCAGTTTGTCTTTGTACATGTGATGTTACTTTAAGCATTTCAGAATGAACAAGTTGTTTGTGTTTTTTTAATAATTTATCGGGGTCGGATTTCATTTTTATTTTTACCACAAAATTAATGTGTTTTGGAATAGATGTGACTCATGTCGCAGCCAAGCTTGAAGAAGGCGGTGCTCATTTTCTGATGCACTATACCCATAACGATTGAGGTTTAGGGTATAACTGCACGCCCTCTTTATTCCATCACGTTGTTAATATGCCTTGCAATAAAGCGACTATTACGCGTCGTTTTGCCTCGCCTAAAAGCGCCTACTTTTGGTGGTGCGATGAAATAAACATGATGCACATTTACACCTAAATTTCAAACGCTATGGGTATAGTATACGGTGATTATTGTCTTATGAATATAATCTCTTCAGAAAAATAAGTTTTTTAATTTTTTATTCAATTTTTTATTCAATAAATGTACCCATGGCGTTTCAGGCTTTGGTTTTGGTGTGCGGCATATTTATTTTATGGCACCACCAAAAGTAGGCGCTTTTAGGCGAAATGACGAGTATCAGCCGGACTATTGCGAGGAATTTCAACGCCGCCATGGAATGAAGAAGGCGTGCACTAAAACCGAAATTAAACGTTATGGTATATGTGATATTAGGTTTGTAGGTTTAATTAATCTCCATTATTTTATTAACGTTTATTGTGAGTTTTGTTGGCGTTATCTATAGGAGTATAAAAACTCATCGAGGTTATTGTTTTGTGTTATTGGTACACTTAAATGTGAATTAAGAGAAAGCTCTCAATGTATTCCAAAAAACATGGCAGCGGCAAGCCGACCAAAAACATGAACGATTAGTCCTGGGTAGGAACGCATTTTTCCTGCACCTGAACTTCTTTTGTATCCGGTCGTTGGTAGGCCTTATCGGCTGGCTACAGTTTAGCTTTTAATTCACGTTAAAGTGTTATAATGGCAAAGGTGCGAAGCAGTTGTTGGCTTTAGTGTATTATGAATATGATAATGTGGCGACACTAAAAAAATATATTGAAATTACCGGAAAATTATGCTGTGCTGATGCGTGGAGGAGTTACGTATATACTCTGCCGTTAGCATTACTGTCAAAATCATTACAAACGGCGATTGGTTTTTGTTGTATGTATCTGCAGTTGTTGTTTTGTGAAGCTATAAATTAAATAAGCCGCTGTTTTACGAGCATAATGTTTTTAATATTTTCGATGTTAATTCTTAACATGAACTCTTAACGTAAATTTTTGAGGTTAATTGGTGGCTTGGGTTTTTGATGGTAAAGTGTATGTTAACGATACTTAACAATATAAATATTCAAGATGATGAGTTAAAGTATCAATTTATTCTGGCTGGTGGACCCGGCGGGCAAAATGTTAATAAGGTAGCAACGGCGGTTCAGCTGTATTTTAATGTTCAGACATCACCTTCGCTGCCTGAATATATTCGTGCGCGCCTGTTGCAAATAGCCGGTACACGCATCAATAAAAATGGCGAGTTAATAATTACAGCACGGCGGTATCGTAGTCAAGAGCGTAATCGTCAGGATGCAACAGAGCGGCTTGTTGAATGGATTGTTAAAGCCAGTAAAATATCAAAACCCCGCAAAAAACGTCGTCTCTCTGTTGCGAAAAAGCAGCAACGTCTGGACGAAAAGAGAAAACATTCAGATAAAAAAAAGCGCAGAAAATCAGTACGTTATTCGGAATAAAGCGATAATAATGCCGCTGTGTTGTCCTCGGTTTTTTCTCCGGGGCTAAAATTTGATATTTTACGAAGTGACTTTCGCAGTAAAGGGTTTTTTATGCCATCAGCCAGCGGGCGTGATTGGGACGAATTGGGTGCCTCAACGTTTGCTGGGCGGCCACAAAAACGGTTGGTTTTGCAGCCGCCCGCCATGAATGGCTTTCACGTGGCGAATATGGTTTTTATGTCTGATGCTTGTTTAAAGCACTTTTGAAATATTTTCTGCGGCTCGTTTTACATCAAGGAAAATGAGTCCAAGTTTCGCTTTTGGTTTGGCAAGTACGGTAATGACTGCGTCCTGGCCAGCGTAAGTCATTAGGATGTATCCTGAGTTACCTTTGACGAGTACCTGCTCCAATTCACCCCTAGACAATTCTTGCGCTGTTCGGTCGCCGAGCGATAACATGGCTGCGCTCATTGCGCCGACACGATCTTCATCCAGGCTCTGTGGTAATACGGATGAAATGAGTAACCCGTCAGTTGAAATTACTGCTGACGCTTCTATGTCTACTGATGAGCCGTTCAGCTCGCTCAAAATTGAGCCAAGCATTTCTTGTCGCATTATTGTGTGCTCCTACTATAAGGTGGTGTCAGGTTGAATAAAATTAAAAATTGGTTGTACTGAATGTGGACGATAATTTTTCAAACAACGCTTTGCTCATGCCTGTTATTAATAAAAATTTATCCAAAGCTTCATCGACAGAGGCATGATAGGATTTTTGCATTACAAATAATGAAAATCCCATTGCAGAGTTAACGGCATTAACGATGCTCTGCGTTTTTACGGGGTTATTGCCGTATATGTCAAACGTTATTCGATATAGCTCGTTGCATATAAGTGTAATGCCACCGCTCATAAATTCCACGGGTAGATTAACTCTGACGTGAATGTCGCCAACATTATACATTGACTCTGTATATGTTTCATCATAGGGTCCGGTAAAAATGCTGTTCATCCAGTTCAAATGCGTCTGCTTTAGACCTGTTATGCGTCCTTCCAAAAAGGATGCCGCTTCAGGTATATCATTCATTGTGTGGTAAAAATTATCTGTTACTGCGCCAAGCAACGGGGCTACTTCTTCTTTAATACTTAATAGTACATTTTCTTTTTCTGTTGTTAAACCTGAAAATTGTTTGGCATAACGTGTAAGTTCAACAAAGTCTGGTTTGATAATGTTTCCTTTTTTGTCTATCATTTCTTCCTTCTCTATGTCTGGTTGCGATGAAAAGTTGCTGTACTAATTTTCTTTGGCGAAGCGTATATTTAAGACCCATATTAATGAGATTAGTATGGGTTGGTTCATGCGCGGTAATCCCCCTATTACCAGTACGAATCGTTGTTTGCCAATGTATAATGGCCAAAACCCCACCTGACTGTTTCCCGCAGCATCCACGATTGCCCAGGCGCTGGAGTTTAGGCCAAGGTTATTTTCCAGTAGTCCCAGGTGTCGTTCATGCAAAGAGGATATGTCAGCGCTTAATGCTGACAGTTGTTCCACTGTTTCGTAATTGAAACCGTTATAGGCGATGTGGAATCCTAAATTGTCAGCCAGCAACACATTTCCTCTGTCGGATAACGGTGACAATAACTCAGGCAATACTTCTTCAAAATCACCGGGGGGTATGCTCTGAGGTGTCTCACAGCCCTGCAACCACCCCAAATTTTGCATGCGTTTAAGTAATGTGGCAATTTCGTTTTTATCTTTTATGCCTGTGCAAAGATGCAATTCGTCGATGCTCAGGCGCGGGCTTTCCGTGAATTGAAATAAAGTACACAATAATTTCTTTGCTGGATCATCGGTAGGACTCGATACTGCGTAATAGGCGCCAGCTGGTGTAGGGTAGATATAGAGATTTTCTTTAATGGCAAAATCAGTCATTATTTTCTACTAAGCCAGGGTCAAGTGAAAAAAGCAGTGCTTTAATCAATAATGAAACATCTTGTCGTTTGCGCGCATCCACTTCAAATATTGGGATGGTTGACCCTTGTTTGTCCAGGTGTTTATGGTAGTCATCAATGCACGGTGCTGACTTGAGATCCGTTTGCGTGACACCAATGGCGACTTGGGTCTGGTTAATAAAGTCCTGGAATTGGTCAAGAAAAAATTCCATATCCTGAAAGGGGTCTGGTCGCGTATTATCCAGCAGCAAAATTAAACCAATTCCACCAGTTGTCAGAATGTCCCACATGAAGTCAAAACGTTGCTGACCCGGCGTGCCATAGAGATGGAGGCAATCGCTCCCGTTGAGACGAACTGTGCCATAGTCACATGCGACGGTGGTTGTCTTCTTGACATTCCTCGTCATGTCGGTTGCAACTTTGTCGGTTGATACGGGGGGGCGATCGCTAATCGAGGATATTGCCGTAGTCTTTCCTGCGCCAACGGGGCCAGTGAATATTATTTTGTAATTTGTCATATAGCCTTATCATTTCAATTATAGCTTATTTTAATTATTGCGCAGTCGGTCAAGCAAATCTTGAAAAATTTTCCTGTATTGATGACGTTTGACCGGTGGTGACGAAGTAGTTGTACGGTCTTTTTTGGCCATTTCAGGTGTTACAAAATTTAACGAAACGGCGGCATTATAAAATATAAAGACATATTGCAATGGAATTGCTAAATAGTTCGCTGTATCGACCAAGGATGTTGGTCGCTTTGCCCATAGTGCGGCTATTCTAAGGGCATGCGGTGTGACGATTGTCCTAGTAAAGTTGGGCCAGCGTATTAATTTGATGGGTGCAGTGAAATTAGTATCCACAGGAACACGCCCGCGGGATGTGCGCATCGATAATTTCCAGAGGAACGGTTCTGCTGGCAAAACAGTCTCATGTATGCTGGGCTCGCAGTCTACACTGTTGTCTAGTACTGCGATTGAAACTTCAGATTTATCAAAAAACATCCCTGATAATGCATATAAATGACGGAAGTTTTTTTCAACTCTCAATTGTTTTGATTTGTAGAGTATGGTTATTGGGCGCCAAGCACCTTTTAAGACAATATTCCGCTTTTTTTGCAGTGCCATAAAGTATGCTTGTTGAAAATAGCCTTGTAACGTTTGTTTCGATTGGTACTGAAATTTGGCCACTTGCACTGGATTGAGAGGGTTAAACCTTGCGGCTAGTTTGGTGTCAATAAGCTCTATATCCGTATCTTCTGTCAGGGCGTCTGCTGCATATCGGTATTGATTAAAATGGTTGGAGCCGGGTTTTGCATGTTTAACAACTGTTTTCGGGCGATGTATGACATCATTAAGCACCGGCGGAACGGCGTTAGGCGTATTGTCAGCCGTTTGTAGTTTTGGCGTGTTTTTTGCGGTGTTCTTTGCAACAGATGCTTTTGCCTCAGCGACTTCCTTAACGGATATTTTCGGAACAGATATTTTCGCAACAGGTTGCTGTTGCAGTCGTTTTTTTGCACTGCGTAAGGCCGAAGAAAGGGCTTCTAACTGAATTGGCTTACGGACATATACTGCATCGTGTGCTTTGTTATCTGAAAGCGAAATCAAAATTGAAGGTTGATCAGGGTAATGTTTTTTATGCTCTTCCAGCATTCGGTATGCCTGAAATCCGTCCATGTCTATTATGCTGATGTCAGCAGATTTCTCTTCTACCAGAACATAGCTATCCTGGCAGTGCCCATGAAAAAACAATTGCAGCGTACTGTAGGTGCGTTGCTCCATGCCTAGTGCCGCAATTCTTACGGGTTTTGCGTGATTACCCATCTATATCTCCTACAGATTGACGAATGTGTTCTGCCGTTTGTATCCACGCATGATGGTCGGGGATAAATTTATCGGAGAGTCGGCGGTACATATCATCACAGTTACTAGCGTCGCGAGTTGCTTTATATATCTCAAGCAAATCGGTATGTAATTCTTTGCGCCAGGGTTCTTTTAATACGGCTTCCTCTAATAGTTTTCTTGCTTCATCAACTTCGCCATATTCCAAATATTCATGAGCTTCCCGTTGTGGGTCGCGTGGGATGTGTTTAGTTTCGCGATTATCGCTAATGACTAAATTGAGTGTGCCGATTAGGCCCTGCGAGAGCAACGAGTACTGGCTTAGCGGTACTACATCCGATGATTTCACGCCAGTGCTTAATTTGTTGTACAGCACATCGAAATGCTGTGGCTCCAAATACCACTTTGATTCAAATAATAAACGCTGCCTGATGTCAAAGCCTTTATTGTAAAGTGCTATAAACAAGTCTAATAAGGCACCATATAAGGCAGCACCGTTTTTAATTTGTCTATAAAGGTATATTCTCTGCACATGGCTGTGTAAATACAGGGGATTGCGCGTCACCTTATGTTCCAATACTTTTATTGCCTTATCGCTGTATTCACCTAGGTTAAGAACGAGCCCAGAGTTATTGGCAACCATAAACATTACCTCAGGCTTACCATCAGTATAGTATTGCTTGCCTGATTGTTTATGTGTTTCTGCTAAATACATGGATTGATTACTCAACGGATCACCTGTATATCTTTTTTACAGAATATATGTGTAATTTTGATTAAAATTCAGCAGTACTACCGATGATCTAATGCAAGATGAAGCCCCCATTCTTACTTCCATTGGATGAAACGGGCAGCAAATTAGGCTAGGCATCGTAGCGTGAGACTAATTTGAAAACACCTGAAAACGCTGAATTAGATACTTCTTGGTGTGTGTGTTTTAAGCTAAATTGTCGACAAAAACCGGCTGGTGTTTTTTCATAACGATGCCAAACGCCCTCTATGCTATTGCTGTTTGTTCATATAATGTAGCCATATTTATATTCGGTAAGCACATTCAAAAATTGGCAATGCAGTGCATTAGCGTAACGAGTTGTGTATATGGTATCCAATTTTGCAACTTTCATGTGCCAACTTAACTGTGTCAACTTGTAAATGAGTCTGGTTAATTCGTCTATATCCTATGGTTGAGAGTGCGTTACTTTGACGCAATTAATGCCTAAGCGTATCGCCAGTATCATCGTACTTGGATGCCTCATAGCACATGATGATCGGTGATTACTTGCTATGTGTCAACCTGCGAAATCATCAGATAAAGTGACTTAAATCATAAGAATTTGATAATGCCAATTTTAGTTTCTGAGTAATCCAATGCCGTAGTTCTAGTATGCCAATAATAAGGCGTAGGGGTTAATGCTCTATATCACGATACAATTATTCAGGGATTATTTAAGAGGGGCGCTCCCAACCACTAAATGCAGCGCTTTCGCTCTCGCTTAGCGAAGGTGTAATCGTACTGCTATATGCGAGAACAACACCCCCTAGCGATGCCGTTATTCGAAAAGCGTTTGGTTCTGTTTGTTTGTTAAATTTTGTAAGCTGCCTGTGTTTGTGGCTAAATGCCCTTGCATTTATATCTCTTTATAATAAATAAAATCTGCTTTAAATCACGGCTTGTTGTTCTGCTAAATATTATTTAGTCGATGTATTGCTGCTTAATTAAAGCGCTATAGTGTAGCATTTATTGGCAATCATTGTATTGGTTTTAGGCGACTATTTTTAACCTTTAATACTGCTGTTTACTTGGTAGAGATAATGATTACGTACGTGCCAAACGGTCTTGTTGGTGGATAGTACTACTTAATACCTATAGCCACTAACGTTAACTGAGGGGCGTGCCAAGCGCTTTGTGGGGGCTAGGGCTTTCCTGTTATATACTGATGTAAGTCGCGTACTTAATGCTAAGCAATAATTACCGTAACCAGAGATTAGAATACATGCACAGTCATATGATCGTACTGGTGTTAGCAACTGTCACTGCGTACTGTCCATGAAATTTGGGAATAGACCGTCCATTCAATTAATGCCGCCATATATGGTCAGCAGAATTCAGGGTTAGCAATATCGCCTAGTAACCGCTTAATATAAACGGAACTAAAGTACAGTTGTATTGTGTTGTCGATATTAGAGCAAGTGCGAAAGCTGAAAGAAAACGACATTTTGTCTTATTCTTTATTCTGACTTGCCTGAATTTCAAACTGCTGTGGTATTGGTGAATTAAATGTGTAGTCGTTGTAAGTCGGCGAATTTTCAGCTTCATTTAAATATACCAATTTAATTGCCGTCGTATAGGTGGAGGGTAATTTGGTGGCTGCACATGCAATTACGGAACAAGCTTATGAAATTATTGTTTTTAACTAATTGAAAATTAATGGTATTTTTTTGTGTTATTAAACGCTAATGCACTAAAAGCTTAATATGGCATCAAGTGAACAGGGCAAATAGGGGCTGGATTGCGTTGGCGTTTTCGGAGGGCTTAACGGTTGCTTTGGTTTTGTGGTTTGGGGTTGGAGGCTCTACCAGCTAGACTTCATAATTAATTCACATTTACGATCATTAGCCTACTATCCCTAAATAACATTTCATTGGCTGGTATCCGTAAATATTGCTCATCGATGCATGTAAATGTTGCGGTTTTTATTTTTGATTACATTAAATCAATGGCAATCTGAGTGATATTTTAATTACTATTCTGAATACCGCTGCGGCGTTGTCTGTTCCACTAATCACTTCCCTCATGCCTTGTTTAGTAACGTAGCTTTATAGTGTTGCTGAGTTTGCTTGTGTATTGTATTAACTGGAATCTAGATTTAACAAAGCGCTAAAAGCTTAGTTGTTCGGTGTGTTTTGAAGGCTCAGTGGCTCTATGTCGAGTAAAGTGCAGTTACACAGCCCTTTGCCCGTCAGGGCGCGCCTCAAATTTTTTGCTACGGCGTTGTCATTTTTAGTTAAGGCGACTGCATTCCCGATGAACCACGCCTTGCGGTAATCAACGTGTGGTAAAAAATTTGGGCAGTGCTGAATCTGCATTCTATTTAATACACTAGAATCGCTGTGTTTTGGGGAGGTTTTATAGATACTACGGTTCGAATTTGAAAAGATTAATGGCTGTTAAAGCGGCCACGATTGTTTGAGCATTATTGCTTGGCATAGCAGCAATGTAAGGAACGTGCAGGTTCCTAAGCGACATTGTCGTTACTTAGAACGTCTTTTGGTATCGTTAGTGGATTGCAAGTACAACACTACATACATGGTTGAACAGAAAAAACGTCACTGCACGTTGCCCGATGGTATCAGTATAATTGGTATGGTTATTTTGTGATCGATTTGGTTTTTAAATATCAGTGACGAAACGCAGTGACTAAATAGAGCTAGAGCGGCTTTCCCCTAATTTTCGTTGAGTTATTGTTAAACTCCGTCGTATTTTTAGCAATGATTAGGCGATAATTGGGCGGCGTACTGTGAAATTACTATCGTAGATGATAGTCTAGAGACGCGGGATGTTGGTACGCCATGAGTGGGATGAGTCATTTTAAACGTTAGAAAATAGTATTGATTAAGACTTAACCCAAAAACAGGCACTGTTGTTTTTGTACTAATACCTCATTAGCCGCTAGTGATGTTGTCGACATAGTTGTTATAGGCGCCAGTAGACGCTAATGGTGCTACGCTTTTCTATTATGTCCTCTACAGACATACCAAGAATGGGTATGTTTACACTAATAATAATCAATTAATTAATAACTACATCAAACATGTGAAGGGGTGGCTGACTATGCCTGTGCAGCAACATCAAAGCAAAGGCTTTATGTTTTATATTTTATTAACGGCGGTTTTATGCGGTGCGTTAATAATGGTGATTGAGGTAATGGGGTCACGCGTCATTGGCCCGTTTTTTGGCGTTAGCTTGTTTGTCTGGACATCGCTAATTACGGTGGCTTTGGTTGCGTTAGCTTTAGGGTACGCAGTGGGGGGGTATTTCTCAGACCGTTTTGGCGAACCTAAGTATCTTTACATTATTATATGCATTGCTGGTACGTTGACGTTGCTAGTACCAGTATTGCAGAGTCCGGTACTCAAACTTACTGTTCCTATGGGGCTTAGAGGGGGGGCATTTGCCAGTACGTTTGTGCTGTTTGGGCCTGCACTGTTTTTGTTGGGGTGGGTTTCACCATTTCTGGTGAAAATTGCGGCTTACCAGATGAAAAACCTGGGTCGAGTGGTGGGAGGTCTTTATGCGCTTTCTACTATCGGTAGCACGATAGGCACGGTATTGACCGGTTTTGTATTAGTGGCATTTTTTGGTGTTGACAGAATATTTCTGATCACTGGCATGTTACTTATCACGCTCTCAGTGGGTTATTTCCTGTTTTTTGAACGACGCTGGTGGGCTGCTATTGCCTTATTGCTACCCTTCGCTTTATATCATCCCAGCGTGTTTGAAAATAAGATACTGGCGGACGGAACAGAGTTAAGCAAGGTTTACAGCTCTGAGAGTTATTATGGTTCACTGAAAGTTGTGGATAGCGTATCGCCAGAAAAGCATTCCCGCTATATGATGATAGACAGTATGGTTCAAGGGGGGATGGATATGAATAATGGTTTGTCCATCTATATGTATAATTATTATCTCCAATTTATTCCCTATATGTTGAACCCTGGTGGTGATCAATGTTTGGTGATTGGCTTGGGGATCGGTATGGTGCCGCGTTGGTACGAAGAACAGGGAGCCGTGTGTGACGTTATTGATATTGATCCGGATGTGATAACCATTGCACAAGATTATTTTAATTTTAAAAATAAAGGTGAGGCCATAACAGAAGATGGACGATATTTTATCGCAACAACAGAAAAGCAATATGATTACTTAATTCTGGATGTCTTTAACGGCGATATAACTCCGTCTCATTTGTTAAGTCTGGAAGCGCTTCAGATGCAACAAAAACGTTTAGCGCCTGGGGGGGTTTTTGCTGCTAACCTGATTGGTAGTTTGGTGGAAAATAATTTCATGACGGCATCCATCATTCGGACGATGGAAGCGGTATTTGATCAAGTGGAAATTTATCCAATCTTTAAGATCGAAGAGACTTCGGGTATTGGCAATATCATCGTAGTGGCTTACCAGGGTGAGCCTCGAAAATTTCAACAAACAGATCGTGATATTTACACTATTCACCCGTTTTTTGAGCAAAAGGTTAAATCTAATTTAGGCGCGCGATATTATTTTCCGCCTGGAACTAAGACGATGCTGCTTACTGATAATTACAATCCAGTGGATTTTTATGATCATTGGTTGCGGGAGCTGATTCGGCAAAATATTTTAGATACTATCGATTGGGATTTGTTAATAGGTTGATTTTATGTCTCACTTAGCACTGATTCATTGGGGAGTGTTAGCTGTAGTTCTATTCAAAGTTCTGTTCACCGCTAATGTCTATGCTGGGTTTGAAGAGGCTACGGAGGCATACCTGTTAGGGGATTACGAAAAAGCCCGCTACGAGGCACTTGTTAGCGCAATGGACGGCCTTCCTGAAGCTCAAATGTTAATGGGGCAGCTTTATTTAAAGGGGGAAGGTGTAAAAAAAAACAATGCCCTTGCCATCTATTGGTATGAAAAAGCAGCGCAACAAGGTTTTAGTCAAGCCCAATTTGTTATTGGGACAATGTATTATGAGGGTAGGCTCACCGTAAAAAACTATCAAAAAGCTTGGCATTGGTTGCGCGAAGCTCAAAAAATAGGGCATCTTAAAGCACAGGTTTTATTGGATAATTTATTGCAGCTGGACAACGGCGATGTGGTTAACATTAATGAATCGTTAGCGGTACTGGAGGAGGCGGCTGGTCGGGGTGAGAAAAAAGCACAATTTTTGTTGGCTAAAAAACGATTGACCGGTAACGGTGTCAAGCAGGATAAAGCTAAGGCGGTTCAGGTTATCACCGAGATTGCGCAAGGCGGGTATATTAAGGCCCAGAAATACTTGGGCGAGATATATGCGATTGGCGACGGTGTCAGCCAGGATTATATTGAGGCTTACGCCTGGAGTTTAGCGTATTCAGGCACTAAGCAAATAGGGGGCTTAACGCGGGAGGGTAAACAAACCGCTAGATCGGCGTTAAGAAAGCTGGATGAATCCAAACATAATGCGGCCTATTTAAAGTCGAAACAGTATTTTGAGCAATATGTGCTCCCATTTCATCCCAATGCGCGTCCTGTCGGGCCGAGCGAATACCGAATTGTGGTGCGTAGCGTCCGCGCAAAAAAAGCGGCGGTAAAAAAACCTGGCAGTAAAATTTCAAGCAATAAAAAAGCAGTAAACGAGGCGTTGGCTAACGGCAAGTCTAATGGTGTTGATCAGATACCCGGCGTGAACATTGGCGGGAATAATGCCAGGGTGGCTTCGACTGGACACTCGGTTAAATCTACTGAGAACGCTGTCACCAAGTCAGCGCCTGTTGCATCTGATAAAAAAAATATTAAGGTTGATTTAGCAATTGCATCGCGTAACGTTAACGATGTAAATTTTATTCTGGAAAAAAACCAAAGTCAAATTGATCTCTATTTCAGTCAAGCCCAGGAAGAAGACAGAAACCTCCAAGGCCGCATTGAATTTGAGATGCGCATAGAAGCATCCGGGGATGTTAGTGACATCAAAATAATTTTCAGCGAGCTTGATTCAGCCACGTTGGAGCAACAGCTCCTCGATCATCTCAAAAGCTTAACGTTTGGGGTGCAAGTGGTAAAACCTTATACGTTTACATATCCATTGAAGTTCTCACCCAGACAATTCTAAGCCATGACTCAAGTTTTGGTGTTTGTTAATCGGTCTTAAGTTAGGGTTATTCGTGTTGGCAAGCAAGTCTTTGGCGAAAAGGCTAGTGTGGTCAGTGAACCGATTGAGCTAATGGTTAGCCAGGAGAAGGGAGTGAAAAAATCACATATGGCAATGAAAATAGTGGATTGACATTCACCCTGATACTTGTTTTAAACTGTGCTGTTCCCTGTTTTTTTAACTACTCAGCCCGAGTAATTACGTTTTTTTAGTCTTAAAAAAGGTACTGTACAGTATTATTATGAATTTACTGCAAGCACTTCGTGATTCGTTTGGCATGTCCATTGATGAAATTGAACAAGGTTTGGTTTTACGAACAAAAAAAGTCTATACAGACACCTATTTTATTGATGATTGGATCAAGGATGCAGCTGATGTGCCTAAGTGGGTGAATCGGGCTGCTGCTGCTTGGGTGGTGGAGTTCTGGCTGGAAGAGAGAGATGTTTGCGAATCAGCTCAATTATTAAATGTGGATAAAAAATATACTCGATTATTAAAGGATTTCAGTTTAAGCGATATTATCGCGATCCGAAATGAAGTTTCTCAAGTGAGTTAGGGCATAGCTGGGGTGCGTGTACCTCAAAGTGTTTTATTTCTTTACGGACCCTTAGTCGCCCTCATTATGATTCAACTGATGTGCTTGATTGACGTACGCCGTTTTTTTCCGCGCAATATTTTGCAGCATTAGGTATCACCATGTTTTATCCGTGCCTGAGCCATCGTCATTGGTATTCCAGCGTCGGGCGCCATTGGAATCGAGCTGTAGCTGACCATCACCAACTTGTGCGCCTTTGGGGCGTGCTTGAATGGTATACGAGCTAGCTGTGTTGACAGGGATAGAGAGATCATAATACTTTGTCGCGCCGTCAATTGGGGCTTCGTTGGGAAATAGACCGGCAGCACCCAGTGTCGCACCGACAAAAGTGTTGTTTTGTGTGTAATAGCGTTCCAGCGCGTTGGCGAGGCCCATTAATGCCCCTTGTGCATCGGCGCGCCGGGTTTTGCGCATTTGCTCCTGATAAGAGGGGTAGGCAATAGCCGCCAGAATGCCCAAGATAGCTATTGCAATCACCAACTCTATTAGGGTTATGCCCCTTAGGTTTTTCTTCATATCAATACTCCATTGTTAATCGCTTACTCTATGTACCAGCGAATTTTTCTGGGTTTGAGTAGTAAGCCTGGGTCGGGTGCTTTCTCCGTGCCAATGAGAATGACAGGTCCATTTTCATGGAAGACAATACTTGGCTCCGGGGGGATTCCACCTCTCACTAATTCCATACGTCGGTCCACCTTAGTCAAGTCGCCTCCTGATGCATTAAAATCGTATACTGGCGTGCCGTCGTTAATGTTGATCAGATATGCACGGGCAGAACCCTGACTGGGTGAACAGGCCGTGGCTCCGGTAGCAACGGGTGTGTAAGTGGTAAACATCACCTTGCCATTGAAAGTAATGGATTTTGCTAATATTTTTTCGCCAACAAAATTTCCCGCTTCTTCTTTCATGAAAATATATAGCCCTTGTTTGGTTGCCAGAGTGGTTTGAGCCGTTGCAATCTCAGCAGTAGTACCTTCGCCTATAACATTAGCGGTAGCATCATAGAGGTCACTCAGGGTTGTTGTTGTATACACGGCAGTACCATTGGTATCTAATGCCGGGCCAAACACACTTTTATCACGAATTATAAAAAATGCATCATGGATGTCCTTGTTGAGTGGGTGAGCGCGATAACCGGAGCCAATGGCAATATTGATGTGAGTTTTGTATTTGGATAATGATGCATCTGGTGCGTAATAAAAACGTCTGTTATTTGTTGCTGCATTGCCGCCAAGACGGGCGATAACAGCACCAGTAACAAGATCTGAGGCACCTGAGTTATTATCATTATCGATATCAAAACGCCAAAGTTGGCCGCGCATATCGCCCACATACAGGCGATCCTTATAGCCGTCACCATCGGTATCAATGACGCGTATATCTGACGGTATGCTGTTGGTCATGGCGCTGAGTATTAAGTCGGGGTCAGCGCCGTTGTTGGACCCAGCGGGGCCAGCTTGCCATATTTTTGCGCCGGTTTCCGCATTTACCATAAATACGGCGCGCCCTACGGTGTCATCCTGGGCGAGCGTGTTGCTGTCCTGGCCAGTATCATAACCACCACCAAAGATTAACACTATCGTATCAGTGCCGTTTAGTTTGATTTTAGCTCTGGTCATCGCTGACCAGGACTGGCCCAGTTCACTGAAAGCACCGACGCCGCCTTGAATCATCCATTTTAGGGTTGGCGTTGTACGGTTGGTAACATCCAATGCATAATAATTGCGTCCACCACGTCGCATTCCCTGGTATATGTACGCATGCTCATTGGTTTCGAGAGTGTTAGCGGCAGTGTAAATAACACCGTTGCCATTTTCGTCATTGATCCATGATGTCAGTGGTCCATCTAGCCCATAGGGGTGGCTAATGCCGGTTAAATCATCAAACAGTATAGCGGCATTGGATAACAACTCTTGTGGTACAAAGGTAAAAAGCGCCGTACCATCGGCACTATTGATTGCCTGTAGGTGTCCTTGATTAGTACCGGCATAAAGTGTCATGTCCGGATTTGCGTCGGTGCCACCATATGTTATTAACACGGGTTTGGTGTGTAATGGGTCTGCCATGCGTCGCCGGATGTCGGTTGTATCAGTATCGGTATCATCGTCAAATAAATCTACTCCGCGCGCCCATTGTAGTAGATCTGTGCGTCGGGTGTCTGTCATGCTGGCATTACCGAGCATCGTTTTGGTAATCGCCGTATTGTTTTCGTGTAGAGCATGAATTGTGGCGGTTAAATCGACGTTGTTGGGGCTTGTGGCGCTTGTGTAAGTATAAATAGTGCGTGGCAGGCTTAACATACTGGCAGCGCCGCCTTTTTTTACTTCGTCGCCATCCGGAGCATCAGCAACGGGCGTCCAGAAACTGGTTGCTGTACTTTTGAAGAACCCAGTATTGGCGTCGATTGCTGGAGTACCATTCGCATCGACGATGATCGGTGGGGTACCTGCCAGTTTGAATCGCTTGATATTACCCCCCCAATTGGGGCGGGCATTGGGGCGGAACAAGGCGTAATACAATTCATCTCGATGAGTGAAACGGTTGAACGCATTTACTGAAACGGCGGGTGCTATAAATGTGGTGTTAATGGCCAGAATTTCGGTAAGAATGGATGTAAATACATCGGTCAAACCAGCTGTGTCGTCGGCGGTGTAATACTTTCCGCCGCCTTTAGTCGCGGCATTACTTAACAGGGTCTGGTCGGTGTTAAAACCAATGGTGTAGGTAATAACATTTTGTTTGTCATCCAAACTGCTACAGTCTTTAGTATACATGTAGTCAGCCAGTTCATCCAAACAGTTGCCGTCGCAGGAGGCTGCCCCCGTGACAGTTGAAAAACCCGGTAATGCTTCAATGCGGCTGTCGGCATTGGTGTCATAGGTGGGCACGCCGTCAGTTAATAGAATAACAAAATTTTTCTGACACTGATACTCGATGGGGCTCTTGTATTTGCCGCTGTTTAGCGGGTCCAGTACACCAGTAACATTTTGGCCGGGGCTGGTGTTGTTGCCAAAATATACTGAATCACCACGGTAAAACAGATAGGATTCATATAATGCTTCGGACAAAGGTGTATACCCACTTGGGGTTAAATTATTAACGGCAGTCTTATAATCTGCTCGAGTTGCGTTCGTTAGTTCCTGCATGGGCATAATAAAATAACCGCCCTTGTTAGCTGAGCGACTTTTGTTATCGAATCGCATCACCGCAACATTAATATTGGAAATGCTGTCCATTAGATTGGAAAATACATTTTGCACGATTTCCAGGCGGGTTTGAGTCACGGTGGTGGTGTTGCTTTCCCGCCAGTTAAGATAATTGGCACTATAAAAAGTGTATGTCCTGCCTGTGTTGTTCCAGTTGATGGCATTGTTGCTATTGTTACGCCAAGGGCCACCGTCGTTTTCGTCAGCAGGGTAGTGTTTTGTCGATGAGTTGGTTTCTCCATGTACGCCAAAATCAGCGAGGCACTCCACGACATCCGTATGGTTTCGGGAACTCAATGAACGCCAACGGTCTTCGCCTCTTCGTGCGCGGTAACGTGCGGCTTTGGTAACGTAATAACCAGTGCCAGTGTTGCCAAGTGCAGTCCATGAGTCCTGGCATTTGTTGGACGTGGTCAGTATATATCGGCTTGTATTGCAACTGGGTGGTGTACCCCTGGAGCTCCAGTATAGCCTGTTAGTGTCACAGTCTCCCGAGTAGTTTGTGGCAGGGTCGTATGCACTGTTTGATGTGGCTGTTGTGACATTGTTACTCATGCTGCCAGAGGTGTCTATGATAAACGTTAGGTTGGGTTTTACCTCAGAGGGTGTTGTGCTGCCGCCAATATAAATTTCGATGTCCTCTGCTAACGCCAGTGTGCTGGCGCACAGCGTCAAGGCCACTGTCATTGTGTAATGTGCAAGTCGTCGGGAAATAGTTTTCATGTGGGCCTCGCTTATGGAATACTGGCAGATAAGCTTTCTATTGCGGATGCAGGATTACCAGTGAATTTTGATGGTTTGGTTCAGTTCGTCGTCATAGATAACTGTCCCGGACGTATCTGAAAGGTGCCAGATTTTTTTTCGTGGCACTTGTTTTCCTTGGTAAAAAAAACGCGTTTTTTTGTTTATTTTCAATTTCAGCGGGCATTTTTCACACCCTGTGATCTGTGCAATGCCGGTCAGTTTTTTATCATCCAGAGTTATTGATATTCGGTCCGCTTCAACGACGTCGGATTGCGCGATAATCTTGCCAATTGCCATCGCAGAGGAAACAAAAAACACAGCGAACATAATAATGCCAATAGTTAAGGTTGGGTATAATGTTGAATTTATGAATGCTTGTTTTTTAGTCATGGTTTTTTTAAATAAAGGTTTGTTCATCATCATTGGTTACCGTCAGTCAATTGAGTTTTCCGGCTAGTTACTATGAAGGTACTCCCGGTGCTGGGCGTTCAATGCTTTGCACATGGGTTGTTGTGGTGCTGGTTGCTGTTGTACTGGCTGTGGACTGAATTTCAAAGACATAACAATTCAATTCTTCAAATGATGTTTCCGGGCAAGCGCTATTTCCTCTGTAAATGACAATGGCACTAGTGTCTAATGTGGTATTTTTTAAAAAATCACCGGGGTCCATCTCAGCCGTTACAATGGTACTTGAATCGTTTATACCCGCGTTGAGCGAGGTTACCAGTGGGTCATTGGCGACGCTATAAAAAGGATTACTGTTGGCTCCGGCGCCACCAGGGTCACCGGAAATAATGATGCGCTCAATAGCAGATTCTGATGCCTGAAAAGCTAAGGTGAAGTGTTGAAAGTTTCGTGCCATGCGTTCCCCCAGGCTGGTGTTGGAAAGGGCTGATACGCCCACCATCGTTAAAACCAGCAACATCATAAGACTGATAATCAATGCTGCTCCTTGTTGTTTGTCGCGGTTAATAATGTTCATGAGTGATCTCTTTAATTGAATTTTTTGAATGTTAGAAACTTGCTGGGTTTCTCAGTTTTATGGTCCGTGTATAAACCTGTCGCATTAATGTGTCACCGAATGGCCCGATAGGTGGTGTGTTAAGCAGTACATAAACACCAGTGTCAGCACCGCCTACGCTCTGTACTGTGCTGGCGAGAATCGCAATACGTACATTAATGACTGGGTTTGCCGCCACAATATTGTTGGCGCTGACATAGTGATTGGCGATATTGTCACCATCGGTATCCTGGCCATAAAGAATCTGTAGGTTTTCGATACCTTCGGCCAACACAGCCGGGTTTGCATTGCCGTTACCAAGGCACATAAGATTTGTGGCATCAATGTAATAACGGTCGGTGGCGGTGCCTCCGGTGGCGTTGCCTAGGCAGTCAGTAGGGGATTCGTAATTGACTTCGATGGTGTCACTGGCCTGGCGGGAAATAACGGTAAATCCCAGGTTGGTGTTCTCCGTAGCGTTTTCTAGGGTGTTGGCATTGTTAAACGCTGTGATGGGGATTAAGTTGCTAGTATATCCGGCCATGCCAATATTTTGCGCCATAATGTCCAGTGCAAAACGGGCATTTTCATGCAAACGCCCCAAGCCGCTTTGCAGGTTATAGGTTGTTTTGCTGCCAATAAAAATTTGCATTACGCCAGCCAATAAAATCACGCTGAGTGTGATCGCAACCATAATTTCCACTAGAGTAAATCCCTGTTGATAGGCCCGCTGTTGGCGTGATGTTTGCTGCTGGATGTTCATCGTTGAGACTTTCATGGTTGGATTGTCAGTGAAACATTTTGCTCAATAGTGGTATTGGCTCCACTCTGTTCTGGGTTGACTTCTATCCAACTCACCGCGATGGTGTGGGGTGAGCGATTTGTACAGGGGTCGGCATCTGGGCCCAGCGGTGGATCGGTGTCGATACAGGTGATGGTCGCGGTGGCTTGCGGCAGTCCCCTGGAAGCACCTCCAGCTCGGTTGCCCATGGAGGCAACGCCGCAGAACCATACATTGAGATCATAAGCGGCCATTTGTGCCGAATTACAGGTTTCGGCAATAATCACTTCGTTGCTTGCATTGATAAATTCCGCACAGTAGGGCGAAGGCAACGTATTACAGTCTATATTGGCAGTGGAATCGACAGCCATAAAAAGGTTGTTATCAACGGCGTTCGTATTGGCTCGGATGCGTTCGACAATATCATTGGCGAATAATGTCGCCTGAGTTCGGTAGGTTGCGCTATTAGTGCTACGTAGCCCCGTTAGTTGCATGGCGGCCATGCCCAATAAGCCAATCGAAAGAATAACCACAGTAACCAACATCTCAATCATGGTGAGTCCTGCGACATTATGGTTTTTTATACAGCGGTGCTGGTACATAACGGTTGCCTATGAGCAAAGGAGATTAGTGACAGAAACTCGGCCAGTGGTGGAAAGACTGATTAAACGGCCTGTTTCGTTGCTGCGTCCATCGCACAGTGAGAGCGTGTCGGTAACATTAGCTCTGCCACTGGATTGATATTGGAAAGTATTTATATTGTTGTTACTGTTTAATGTGGAACTGCCTTCAAGTGCCGCGAAGACCCTTAACGTTGCGCCACCGTTAATAACCACACGCCAGCCAGCGCCCCATTCGTCGGTTGCAACGCTGGAATCTGTTGCCACAACATCGATTGTGATTCCCCGTTTAATCGCCTCGCTTCGCGCCAATGTCATGGCGGAGATGAACTGATTCGTTTGTGTCGCGAACCGGTTGTTTTGAATCATTGTGGTAAAACTAGGGACTGCCATGGTTAGTATTAGCCCTGCGATTGATAGTGTGGTTATCAATTCTACCAATGTGAAGCCGTATTCATTTTGGCGAAGTGTTGTTTGCTGGTTGAAAGACCGTTGGGCAAATAGCATTTTTGCGGTGCGCGTATCGGATGCTTGCTCGGTGGTTGTATTGTTTCTGCAACAAAATGAGCATGTTTCAGTGGATAAATAATAATGTTTAAGCATCGTTATGTTTTCAAGTTTTACAGTCCTGGTATCTTGTTATATCGGGTGTGAGTCGCGATTCGTGAAGGGATAGAGTGCTCCGTTTGTCCCAGTGGTGAGACCGTCTGTCATTTCTGGTCGGAAATCAGGCTGTATTGCAAATTTTTTCTGCCTCCAACCGACATTTCTCGGTTTAATAACCCAGATTATCGTTGATTTACCCGATAATGGCGTGAATGCCGCGCTTCTTGCTTTTTTCGATACAGAGCAACGGTAATTTAAGCCGTTACTTGTACATTTAAACGTTCGGTTGAGGAGTGATAAATGGATGTTCATTGGTGACTGTATTTCGCTGTGTTTGCCATTCACCCTGATGAATGTCTGTTATACTCAGCGCAGTTTTTTCTATAAATGATAGCGCTTTGTCATCCTCGTTTTTTTCGCTAAGAAGAAGGGGGGGGGGGGCTATTTGTGGTTTCAAACAAGTTGAAAAATTGAGCGCTATTTTCTGTCTGTTTCACTCTGTTTTTTTGTGTTCGATAGACATTTATAGAAAAACACAATTATTTTAATGAGTTACATGTTCACTGGATGAGTATCATGCATTTTAGAGTGATGGCCCCCGTAGTTTTTGTTTTTATCGGTTTTTGTGTGGTTGGTTGTAGTGGGCCAATGCCGACCTTCGATTTGGAACCGACTGCGAATAAAATTTTTAACGCCTTACAGGCGCAGGATGTTGATACTGCCTTGTCGTATTATTCTGATGATTTCTATGAGGTTATACCTAAATCGCAATGGCGGCATCGCTTAACGTTATTCGAGGAAAAAGTGGGACCGATTGAAGGTTTTCGGCTTCGAAAAAAGCAAGCAGATACCCGGTTTAGTGGTAAATTTTATATTTATCAGTATGAAACAACCCATAAGGGGAATAAAAAGGCCCGGCATATTTTAACGTTTATTCACCCTTTTGATGGTGATGAGGTGAAGTTGGTTGCACATAAAATTACGGCTAAGAATTTTCCCTAGGGGACGTTGTCAATTATACAGATTGTGCTGCTAATTAGGTACGCCCCCGAGGTCAGGTCAAATGACGTGTAATAGCGTGTGGATTATTGCAATGAATGTTACGCGGCCATAAACGATATCTGAGTCTGCAATAACACCGAAACTCTAATCGCTTTGGGTATGAACGTTAAGAAAATACACTTAGAAAGTCTTGTACGGAATAAATCGGTAGCCTGGTTGAGTGTTTGAAAATCATAGCTATTTCAACAAATTAAGTTTCTGTGGTATCCATAATGTTAAAAAAATCATTACAATACGCGCTTCTGACTTTGTTTGCGGCGAGTGTTCTCTCTATTAATGCATTGGCGGCACCACACTCGCGAAGCGCGCCAGTTGTTGTTGTGGCGGCGCAATTGAAACAATTAGCCCCTGTTACCTGGGTGGCTGGGACTATCATTAGCCGCAATGACGCAAAGTTAGCCACTGAGGTGGAAGGTCGTTTAAAAAGAGTGGCAGAAGTGGGGGCGCGGGTTAAAGAAGATCAGGTGGTGGCCCGTGTTGACAATACCTTTGTTAATCTGGAAATAGAAGAACTCGAATCAGCTGTGGAACGTGAAAAAGCGCAGCTGTCATTTTTACGTGAAGAAGTTAAACGCTTGCAACGTCTGGAAAAACAGAATAATGCCTCCAAAACCCGTTTGGAACAAACTAGGGCCGACAGGGATATTGCCCGTAATAATTTGAACATTGCCCGTACGCGTTTACAGTTGGCCAAAGAAGGTAAATGGCGTCACGAAATACGCGCGCCATTTACCGGTGTCATTGCCGAGCGTTATGTGCAAGCCGGGGAACGGGTGAATAAGGGGGATCAGGTGGTACGTTTGATTGATGCTGTGGCCATGGAGGTCAGGGCGAGTGTACCCCTGATATCAATTAACTATATTACCGAGGGCAGTAAACTCGTTTTATCCGTTGAGCAATCGGAGCGAGTTGAAATAGAAGGCGTAGTCAGGACGATCGTTCCGGTAGGAGACGAACGTTCAGGCTTAATGGATTTACGCATTAATTTTAAAAGCAGAGGGTGGCGTGTTGGCCAGCCAGTGCGAGTGGCGTTGCCGACGGCTAACCCCAAAAAAACTCTGGTTGTGCCGCGTGATGCCTTGGTATTACGGCGTGGTGGTATCGCTGTTTACAAGGTCAATGAGGACAATAAGGCAGAGAAAATTCCTGTTTCTCTTGGAATAGCAGCAGGCGACTTTGTGGAAGTGATCGGGCAGGTCCAGTCTGGCGATAAGATTATTGTTCGTGGCGCAGAGAGGCTTAGGCCAGGACAAAGCGTAAATATTATACCGGCAATTCACCCATGAACTGATCGAGTACCTTCCTAAGCTTGATTTTAATAACGATATGTTTTAAGAGGCCAAGACCGCGTGCAACTTACTCGACTCTCACTGCATAATCCTGTTGCCGTCGTGGTGGCGGTGATTCTTGCGCTGTTGTTTGGCATCATCAGTTTGATGCGCCTGCCCGTTCAACTTACCCCCGAAGTGGAAAAACCGGAAATTACTATTAAGACCAAGTGGCGTGCTGCTGCGCCAGAAGAGATCGAAGCCGATATTGTTGAGCCACAGGAAAAAGTGCTTCGCGGATTACCCGGCATGACTGAATTATTGTCCAAAGCCAAACGGGGTGAAGGTGAAATTACCATTACGTTTGCTGTTGGTGCAAATCTGGAGCGCGGGCTATTGGAAGTGCTCAACCGGCTCAACCGGGTGCCACGTTACCCGGATGATGCTGAAGAACCTGTTATTAGCGCTATTGGCGGCGATAGCCGCCCCATTGCCTGGTTTATCATTAAGCCATTACCGGGCAATGACCGTGCCATATCAACTTATCAGGACTTTCTCGAAGAAGTGGTGCAGACACGCTTTGAACGAGTGCTGGGGGTCGGCTTGTCTGAGGTGCGTGGCGGGCGAGAGCGTGAAGTGCGTATTACCTTTGATCCTTATAAAGCAGCGACCCTGGATATTCAGCTACCGGTGGCCATTAATTTGGCCGGCAGTGGCAAAGATGTGTCGGCAGGCGATACCTATGTTGGCAAAAGACGTTATACCATTCGTTTCGCCGGGAAATATGATGTGGAAAAACTGGGTGAAATGATTTTGGAGTGGCGCGACGGTCGGCCAATACAGTTGCGTGATGTTGCTGATGTTAAGGTTCGCTATGCTGATCGTAGGAGTTTTGTGATTCAGAATAGCGAGTCGGCAATGGCGATCAATGCGCATCGAGAATCCGGTGTGAATGTACTTGAGGTAATGGCAGGCCTTCGTCAGGCGACTCAAGAGCTGGCCGACGGGCCGCTTAAACGTGCCAATTTATCCATCCAGCAAGTTTATGATGAAACCAAGTATATTCATCGCTCCATCGATTTGGTACAGACCAATCTGGCGTTAGGTGTTTTATTGGCTATTGGTGTGCTTTGGTGGTTTTTAAGGCGTTTCCGGGCAACATTGATGGTGGCGTTAGCGATTCCCAGCTCAATAATTACCAGTTTTATTTTGCTGGATGTTGCAGACCGGACCCTAAATGTAATTTCACTGGCAGGGTTGGCTTTTGCGGTGGGCATGGTGTTGGATGCTGCCATTATTGTGTTAGAAAACATCGTGCGGCTCAGAGAAAAAGGTAAAACCGCCAGTGAGGCATCGTTGCAGGGGACAATGCAGGTGTGGGGGGCATTGCTGGCTTCCACAGTAACCACGGTTGCTATTTTTCTACCCGTGGTATTTTTAGAGGATGAGTCCGGACAGTTATTTGCTGATCTGGCATTAACGATTGCTGTCGCGATTGGTTTTTCATTGCTGGCGGCCGTAACAATTCTACCGACGGCGGCCCAGCATTGGCTAAAGGGTGCCGTAAAACCGGATCCACACAGTCATTGGTGGGATGCCATGACGGGCAGTATTATGTGGCTGACTCGTAGCGTCAGACTTCGTGCGTTCTGGATTGTTGTTTTAATCACGATCCCGGTAAGCTTAGCGTATTTACTAAAACCCAAAGCCGATTATTTGCCGCAGGGTAATCGAAACTTGGTGTTTGCGTTTATATTGCCGCCTCCGGGGGTTAATATTGATTTTATTGAAAAAGAAATGGGGCAGGTAATTGCAAAACGTATGTTGCCTTATATTAAGGGAGAAAAATCCCCCCATGTTAACGATTATTTTTTCGTGGCGTTTGGTAGAGGTGCTTTTATGGGGGCGCGCACTAAAAATGATGACGATACTGATAAACTGGTGCCACTGATTAATACAGTTGTGCAGGGTTTTCCCGGAACCATTGCGTTTGCAAAACGCACCTCCTTATTTGGTGGCTTTGGCACTGGCCGCACTATTGATATCAATATCAGGGGGCGAAATGTTGAGACGCTGTTGACGGTAGCGCAAACTGGCTTTGGTTTAATTAGCCAAAAGGTACCAGGTGCGAGAGTTCGCCCGTTCCCTGGTTTGAGTCTCGCCGAACCTGAGCTACAACTTATTCCAGATGAACGGCGGATAGCGGAAGTTGGTTGGGATCGCTCGGTTATGTCAGGCGTGGTGCGAGCCGTTGGCGACGGGCTTTATGTCGGTGATTATTTCGACGGTGATCAACGGTTAGATATTATATTACGCAGTCAGGAATGGTCCTTGCCCGAGGATTTAGCCAGTATTCCGCTGGCAACCCCCTTGGGAGGGGTGATGCCGCTCGGCGAATTAGTGGATATATTGAGGACTGCCGGGCCTGATGAGTTACGTCGCCTGGATCGCCGACGAACAGTTACTCTACAGGTGACACCACCTGAAAACATGCCATTACAAGATGTTCTTGATCTCATAAAAAATGAGATAGAGCCAGTGTTGAACGGTATGTTGCCGGAAGATGGTGAAATTACCTATAGCGGTACGGCGGATAAACTGGAGGTTGCCATTAAAAATATGTTAGGTATATTTCTGCTCGCCATTGTCATCCTTTATTTGCTAATGAGCGCTTTATTTCGTTCTTTTAGGGATAGCTTGCTGGTTATACTTGCGATACCGTTGGCAACGGTGGGTGGCGTCATTTCATTGCAACTCATGAACCTGGTGACATTTCAGCCGATGGATTTGTTGACCATGATCGGTTTTATTATTTTGTTGGGTTTGGTGGTTAACAACGCGATTTTATTGGTGCATCAAACACGGCAAGCCGAGCGTGAGGGGTTGGCGCGGCACGATGCGGTTCAGCAAGCGGTTCGCATGCGCCTGCGGCCGATATTAATGAGTACCTTGACGAGTATTTTCGGCATGTTGCCATTGTTGTTGATACCCGGTGCTGGTTCTGAACTCTATCGGGGTTTGGCAGGTGTGATTGTCGGAGGAATGTGTGTCAGTGCTGTCTTTACGCTGGTATTATTGCCCAGCTTATTGCGTATCGGCGAATCGAAATCCAGTGCACAGACGCATTCATTGCCGCCTGTAACCGGTGAGTAGTGTGAGTGGTGTTAAGTTCTAGGGTGTTACAATAATTTATCCAAGCTGATGTAATGCCCGGGGAGCGATTGTCGCATTGATGCATTACACGAAACCAAGGTAGGCTTAAGGGTATCCAAAAACCCTAAAGCTTTTTTCTATAACGTCCTCTTATTGGGCGATAAAAAATGCTTTTAAAATAATGTCAGTCCGAGTATTGTATCTCCTGAATTGATAACAATTTGGTTGCTAGCGCACGTAAAAAGTGACTCTAAACAATTGATCAGCGTTGGGTGTTTGCCATGTTGACATGATAATAAAAAAGGAGATTACTCATGCAGGAACTTTCAACAGTGCTGACTACTCTTTCAGTTGTTGCTGGGCTTGCACTTGGTGTAGAGCGAATTCTGGAAGTGCTTAAACACATTATGGAGTTTGATAATGATTTTTTGCATGGGCAGGAACGGGATTTTGCTTTAAAACACACCAAAGCGATAATCAATCGTGCAGAAAATGCATTTATAGCATTGAATCGTCAGTCTGAGGTCGGCACTACACCAGAACCAGTTAATGGCAGTGAACAGCATGAATTACCAGCCTCAGCGAATGTACGCCGTACATCGACGTTGAACATATCGGCGCTAAGCGCCTCGAATCAGGCGGTACCCGCCGATACAATTTTGCTGCCAGCCGATGCAGAAAGCGACGAAAAATTCCCTGCCCCCCGTATTCCCGTCATAGCGGCGACAACGCAGTCCCGTTTTTTGACGGCAAAGCGTGTTTTTTTACAACTTGCTGCCGCTGGGTTGGGGATAATTTTTGCCTATATTTTTGATTTACGGTTATTGTCCGCGTTTTTGGACGGGTATGGTGTGATCGCATCCGAGGTGGTTTTATCGCTGGATGTTGTTTTCACTGGGATCGTCATTGGCGGAGGCAGTCAACCGATACATCTATTGATTCGTTTTATCGCTGAGCGGAGTGTCCGTCTGGAAAAACCGGGTTTAGGGTCTCAGGCACAGAGTTCGTTGAGCCTTGAAGGCAGAATCACAGCACCGCTTACTAATACAGCGGCAACATGGCATGATATCGATTATCGCGGCGGCGTCCAGCCTGAGCGTCTGGACCGCACGCATTTAAGGCCAGCTAATCCTAACCTTATTGTTTATCATCATACGGCGATGGCCAGTTCAAAAACGTTTCAGAATATTGTTGATGAATTTTTGGTCAATAAAAAATGGCTAACTGGTTATCACTGCGTCATCATGCCGGATGGTGGAATTAGGCCGTTCTGTCGTTGGGATCGTGCTGGCAATCATGCCAAAGGCCTAAATGCCCGTAGTTTAGGCATTGCCTTTCATGGAAACTTCCATACCGAGCCAACGGATAAATATGCGAATACCGATGGCCGCTATGGTAACCAGGCGCCAACAGAGGCACAGTTACTGGCGGGTGCCCAAGTTGTTGCGCTATGGGCCAGCCTGTATGACGGCATTCGCTTGGATTTTGAAAACTGCATACTGGCGCATCGCGAAGCAATACCAGATCATACGGTTTGTCCTGGTTCAAATTTCCCTGTAGCAAAATTTCAGCGATTGATTTGTGACTATCACGAGTCGTGGCTGGAATCGAAAACCGCGCAGCAGCGTATTAATATGTTTAAACAACTTAATTATGTGTATGCAACTTGAGGAGGCTGGATTCATATGGACGTTATAAGTATACCTGTTTTATTGCTTGCATTTGCAATGATTTTAGCCATTATCATCGAACGTTTGCTCGAAATTGCTAAAAGTATTTATGATTATATTGATATGCGAATCAATTTATCCCAACGTTGGACGCACCGTGCAGAGCGAATCAGAGATCGGTTGGAGGTTCGTTTTGATAATGCCAAACGAGGTGATCGGCAGCAGTTTGACTTGGTGATGATCATCGCATCCCGGTATTTAGTGGCTTCGAATGCTGAACAGGGGGGGTTGATGGCAGTTTCTGCTGATAAAGTGCGTGCCGTTATTACCAAAGTCCGCTTTAAATTTGCAGCCGTACTGCTTGGGATTGGCTGCGCCTGGTTATTTAACATCGATATTATAACGCTCGTTGAAATATCCATGTTACCACCAGAGGAAAAGATTCATGCCGTTTACGTATCGCATTGGTTCGGTATTATTACTGCGGGAATCGCCATGGGGGTGGGTGCAGCACCGATGCATAAATTGATTACGGTGTTGGAAAAGACTCGTAATACGCGACGGGAGTTGTTGCAGAAAATCCAAGGAAATTGATGATGGACGATTTTTCAATGTTTAAATTCGTGCTCGAACATCTGGGTTTGCTACTCGGTTTGGGTTTAGTGCTCATTGCATCGGCGGTATTACCTGGGCGTCTGCGCTGGTATGTACTTAGTGCCGGACTCGCGGTTGTCGCGATGCGCACCTATCAATTAATCAGCGCCGATAAACGCTTGAAAGAGGCCGACGAAGAACGAAAAAAGCTGCGTGGTACGCTAGAGGGACTTAACGGTCAGCGGCAACAGTTGCAATCTGAGTTGCAACAATTAAATGGCCAACTCGACAGCGTGAAACAACAAAAAAATGATTTGGCGCAACGTGCTGAAGTTTTAACAAAAAGTGGCAATGATGTGGCTAAAGAAAAAAAACGTCTCGACAAAGATGCGGCGTTTATTTTACAACAAGACCAAAAAATCATGGCGGAAATCAATTCACGGCAATCCGCGTTAATGCTGTTTGAAGAAGCTGAACAGGCATATAGTGAATTGGGTCGGATGAATTACTAACTGTATTATACACGAGCAATTGTTTTATCGAATGATTGCAGTAACGGATATACGGAGTATTTAAAATGACAATAAATTTCGGTTCAGTTGTTGCGCTCATCGTGTTGTTTTTTTCGAGTGTGTTAGCAGTGAATAATGCAAATGCAGATACCAGCTGTAAAATCATTGGGTCGCCCGGAACATTTTTTTTAGTTGAGGCCGCAGGTGAAACATTTAATGCAATGTCGCAATCAGTTTTTGCAGAGCTAAAACAACGCAGTGAAGTTGATGCGATTGCAATCGAAAAACTTAAAAAGCAGGTGGCTCAATATCGTGAAACAGTCGGTGAATACCAACAGTTGACTAACCGTTATGAAAAACTTCGGCAAGATCATTTGGCGCTTACCGCAGAATATAATAGTTCCTTGGCAGCGTCAGTGGATCTTAATCAAACGTACCAGGATCGATCCCACAAACTTTTACAATTAACGAGCAATTATCACCAACTCGCCAGCGATTACGATGAGTTGGCAGAAAAATACCGCCGCGTTGCTGTGGATACCACATCTTTTATAAAGCTGGATTTAGCTGCGGGTGTTACCAGCAATAACGGTGATACTGAAGTTGCGGCATTAATCGGTGTGGGGTTTCACAAATTGAAAGCCTGGGGGTTTATGCAACGGGATAATAGTGGTTTATTAATCGGCACTTCCTATCGATTTTAATTGAAAGAGAATAGGTAGAGAGTGCTTCCTAGGTTAGGAATAACGTGAACATTTTAAAAATTAAACGGAGTAGTTACAATTACCCGATAACATTTAATGTTCGGTAAACTGCTTAACCATGCTGCGCAAACCGCGGGCTTGTTTCAATAAATGCTGTGTCACGCGCTCGTTTTCCTCGGATGCGTTAATGGTTTGATCCGTGATTAGGCTAATGTTTTCCATGTTGCGATTCACCTCTTCTGATACCGTGCTTTGTTGCTCCGCTGCTGTGGCAATTTGAAAACTTCTATCATTGATATTACTTACTTCTTTGGTGAGAATGTCAAGATTATCCCCCGTATTTTTTGCTTGTTCAACAGCTTTCGTGCTGATTAGTTGCCCCTGCTTCATGACATCCGCAGCCTGGACTGCGGCGTGTTGCAGACCCTGAATCATTTTCTGAATGTCGTCGGTAGAGCTTTGCGTGCGATTAGCCAATGTACGGACTTCATCTGCCACTACCGCAAAGCCGCGTCCTTGCTCACCAGCCCGGGCAGCTTCAATTGCCGCATTGAGTGCCAGCAGATTGGTTTGTTCTGCAATGCCGCGTATAACGTCAATGACTGACCCGATTTTTTCACTGTCTTCATTGAGTTGAGCAATTACATCGGAGGCATGGCCAACTTGCTTCGCTAAACGGCTTATACTGGTAATGGTTTGATTAACGACTGATTTACCCAAATTGACTTGTTCGTCAGCTTGTCGGGTACTCTCAGCGGTTTCTGCTGCATTACGGGCCACTTCGTGCACTGTACTGGACATTTGCGTTATTGCGGTCGCAACCTGCTCAATTTCCGATTGCTGTTGTTGGATGCTTTTATTGGTTTTTTCAACCACAGCAGAAGTGCGTGAGGCGACATTATCCAGTTTGGCGGCGGCCTCATCAATTCGCCAGACTATGGTATCAATTTTGGCCTGCTGAGCTTTGATTACCAATTGCAATTGACCAAGTTCATCGTGTCTACCGGTATAGACGTGTTGCGCGACAGTATTGCTGAAAATACTTTTACTGTTTCTCGCCGCTTGTTGCCACGGACGTGCAATCAACGTTGAGCTAATCACACCGCCCAATATTGCTATAATAGCGCTACTTATCAGGGATTTTTTGTCTATAGGGTTTGCCAATAAAAAAACCAAGGCAGGAATTAACGCTAAAAAATAACCAATAAATATTTTTGCCGCTAACCCGACGCTAAAAATCTGGCTTATGCGCTGACGTAGGGTGGTGCTGCCTTCATTAAGCTGTTTGTAGAGGTGTTCTGCACGGCTTACGTGAGTACGATCCGGTGTGATGCGAACTGACTGATACCCGGTTATTTCATTGCCATCAAAAGTGGGGGTAACATAGGCATCAACCCAATAATGATCCCCATTTTTACAGCGGTTCTTGACGATACCCATCCAGGGTTTGCCTTGTTTAACAACTTTCCATAAATCGTCAAACGCCGCAGGCGGCATATCTGGGTGGCGTACAATGTTGTGACTTTTTTGAACTAATTCTGTTTCATCAAAGCCACAAATTTCAATAAAATCTTGATTTGCAGAGACTATTGTCCCTTTTCTATCGGTAGTAGAGACTAGATGTACATTTTCCGGGTAATTGTTTTCCTGCCCTGAAACGGGGAGATTCTTTTTCATCGCAATAATAACCTAATGTTACATCAAGAATTCCTGGTGTTGGTGCAATATAATATAATATTAAACCTAAATTTATCAGTTGAGTACTTATAGATTGCACCAAACTTTTGAAACAATTGAAATCACCCCTCCTTGGTCAAGGGGCAATACAGCCAACTGACGTTTCCAGGGTTGATGGCGCTTACTCACTTACTATCGTCAGTATTTACACAAAATTGAACATAGTGAGTATTGTATCGGCCCATTATGAATAATTTGGGAGATAAATTAAGAAATGTACCGATATACCTAAAGCGATCAAGGTGTTAGTAACTTTTCCCGCTAGTAGGCATAAGTATCGATACAAGTCTTCTCATGAAAAAAGCACTCAATCATTTCTCTCATCTGTCCAAGTTGTTCAGCTGAATAGGTCTGAAAAATGTTGAACAGTGATATAAACCCCCAAGCCAGCATGGCTGAATTTGATGTGGCTACACTAACCCGGGCATTCAATTTCATATTAACTACCAATTGAAATTGAAGGATAAAAAGTGAGCAAGCGAGTTAAACAAGTATACAACACCGAATTTAGAGATAGCGCTGTTAAGATGGTTATCTGTTCCGAAAAATCAACCGCGCAGATAGCAAAAGATCTTGGGATCAAAGAAACACCCCTTATATGGCTGGATAAATAAAGCAATCAAGATCAAAAAACGGGTAAAAAGTACGGAACAACTGTTTGATGAACTGAAATGATTCAAAAAGAACTCGCGGAAGTTAAGGAGCAGCATGATATTGTAAAAAAGGGGTTGCCTGTCCACCCCAGGGCGTGTTGTTAGGCTTTGATTCTCAGACTGCCTCAATAAGGGATATCATACATCATCCGAGACTGTTGCTTTGCCATGAAGCTTGGTACACAACGGAACAGAGTATCACGAATTTTACATGCTGCTTTATTTGTCAGGTTTGTCGCTTTCCCTATTTGCCATGAAATATTTACAACTTTCTGGACTTTGGAAAATCTCAGTGCCTGGAACTGTTCAAAAGCATCTTGTACCGAGTTGCTATTTGCTATTTTTTCCGCGAGCACCCAAGAATCCTCTATCGCTTGCGCACCACCTTGCCCAAGATTAGGCGTTGATGCATGAGCTGCGTCCCCTATTAATACTGTCGATTTTGAGAACCATGATTTTATGGGGGATAAATCATTTATGTCGTCTCGAATAATTGAGGAACTATCCGTTTGAGAGATTACTTCTGAAATTGGCTCCGGAAACTCACTATAAACATCGAGAAGTGTCTCCTTAATAGCGGCATTTTCATCTACACCACCTGCTTCTTCTAATTTTGTGGCGTACCAATAGACTTGTGAGTCATCAACTGGAACAAACCCAAATCGAATACCCGCGCCCCATACTTCGGAAAGCCCTGTGATCCACTTTGAAGTAAGCTTTACATTGGACATCCCTCTCCAACTAACTTGCCCGGAATAGCGTAATTTTCCGTTGGAGAATATTGATTCTCTAACCTTTGAATGAAGACCATCCGCTCCTACTAAAAATTTTTCACTGACCGAGGTGTCATCTTCAAAAAATACTTCAGTACCGTCTAATCCAGTATTTACGTGAGAACATTTTTTCCCAGTTATCACTGTATCAGAAGGTAATGAATCTAAAAAAATACTTTGCAAGACACTCCGATGAATCGCTACTGTTTTATATTCAGTTCCATTTTTTGAAAAATATGCTGGAGTTTTTGATATTTTTTTTCCTTTAGAATCAAATACAGTTAAAGAGTCGATACAAACTCCGGCATCTCTTACATTTTCCGCCAATCCATATCTACCGAGAATAATCATTGCATTGGGAGGAACTAGAATTCCGGCTCCAACTGGAGAAAGCCTATTGGCAGCCTCGTATATTTTAACGTCGATATGACGTTTTCTCATTGCAATGGCTGTTGAAAGTCCCCCAATTCCTGCCCCCACTATTATTCCGTTCATAATTGATGTCCTCTCATTTTTAAAAAGCTTAATCCTAAATTAATCAGCTGAATTGTCGCGAGAGCGACACCCCTCCCATTCATTTGAACGCACAGTTGCGGGTCCGGTTGACCCTTTTTTATGAGTCGCACACCTGCTGCCTTAGATACGGCATATAGCTTATTGGCAAATACACCTCCGTTTCTTTTTTATACGTATCTAAATTTGGCCTCTGTGATATTGGGAGTTGCAATGTTCAGGTGCTTATTGAAAATAGTCTGTAGTGAGATTCTGTTGTCCCGATAACTGATAAGAACCAATATTGATTCAATTGTGGTTGAGATACAATGTTGATTGCGTGATTTATTGAGCCAAGAAGGACGTGCAAGGCGAGTATTTTGTTGAGTCGATTCTTTAATCCAATTTACAGGAAATAATAATAGACGGAACTTAATGTGACGCTAATGAGTATCACCAAAGCAATAGAGTAATGAAATGAGTGTTTTTTATTTTTTGTCCCTTTTAGGGGCGGGGAACTCATTGCTTGTTGAGCCGGGTTAAAACCCTCTTTCAAGCCAGCACTGTTCATATCAAGCATGGTGAAACCTTTGTAATTATGTAGTAGGTTGCCTAACTCAGTGCAGTCGATAGTGTCACTGTTCAACCATTTTTCTGCGGCGGTATATCCTTCGTTATAGATATTTTCAAGAAAGTAGTATTTGTTCATCATGCGGGAAATCGAGCTGACTAATCCCTCGGCGTTATGTTGTGGCAAATTAAAATTATCGCAAATAATGCCATGCAAATATTTATATTGCAGTTGTTTTGGTAATGTCGATTGCTTTCCCAGCTGTGTCATTGCGCCATTGAAAAAAGTGGTTATAACGAACAGGTTAAAGGTGTTGTCTTTTACTGTGACGGTGTCAATGTTTGTTAGTTGCGCTGTTGCAAAAGAGGTCAGTATTTTTTGCGTGTTATTAATGTTACCGGCGAAGTTACGTGTAATCATTAGATGATCTCTGTTTGATAACGCAGTTGATAAGGTGGTTAATCTTAGTCAATATTCAGGCGCGTATTTAACATGGGAAAACATAATGGAAAATTTTTGTTAATGTGTGTTATTAGATATTTGTATATGAATATACGCAATAAAGGTTTTGAAAGGTAAGGCATGCTATATTTTAATCAAACAACGTAAAAAATCCATTAATAATTCCGGGATGTCATGGTGGAAATAGCCGCACCATTAAGAGTAAGGCTGATTGGTTCTGATAAAGCAGCCTGTTTTCGGGAAAATTTCAACGTTGGGATGTACTGCGATGAAAAATTGCGATAAAAAATAGGGAAGGTAGCGGTTTGAAGGTATTACCCTTAACCTCGCGTTGCAAACATGAGGGGTCTATACTTCATGTTTGATTTTATTTTCCATATAACGGATTAAAACTGGTTTCAGTGGTTAGTAGAGGGGATTCGTTAAATTTAACAATAGTTAGGTTAAGCTTCACGGATCGGGTCTGTGTGACTATCAGGCAATAATGTCAGGTTAGCGCCAAGTATTGGTTCTAGGTAATTACACTGATCAATAATGTGTCATTATTGATCAGTTAGAGGGTGTTGATTTACCGTTACAAAATTTATCGCTTGCCTGGCACTAAATTTGTAATTCCATGATATTTAGCTAATTATTCAAAGGTTTGGTGTCAAAAATATGTCATACTGGATTGCGGACAGTGGTGTTATGCTGAGAATTTCGGTTTAGTAAAGGATATACGTATGCGCGTGCGAATCGCTAATACTGAGGTTCTGTATGTGATAATCAGAAACAGCAAGCTGCTACGCACGTTGTAAACTGAAACAAAATATGCTGGCGTATATTTTATTAAATTTGGATGTAGCATATTTTCAGATTTCAACACAATAAAGTAAGGCAGGTTAATAGGTCAGCGGTGTTTAAACAAGCAAATAAACGGCAAATCCTTAAAGACGTCCATGATGAAAATTTATGGCTGGTGGGGAAAAGAAAGTCCCGTCGATCAGTCGCCTCGTTAAAATCTTCAAAGGATAACTCTTCACAACGTAAATGGGTCCAGTTGTCACCCATTTTTGTGGCGATGGGGGGCGCCTTCGTGGCAGTCGTAGTAACGCTTTGGTTTGAGTTTTCTGCACAAAAATTAAACGATTCTATGATTGATGTTCAGCATAGTGCTCAAGATTATAGCACTGGGGCTCAGAGCCCTTTGGTTTATACGGCAGGGTTCAACGACCTGAACGATGCGGCGCTGCTTGCACCAGTATTACCGCACGAGAGGCCTGTGATTGAAAATTTTAAGCCTGTGTCGCTACCCAATGCGTCATCACCGTCTCTGCCTGGTCTGTTCGTTGATGAGGGTGTTTTTGAAGATTTGGAAGCATTTGAATTACGCCAGGCAACAGTAACGCCTGAAAACTACCATGCATTGGCCGGGGCGGGTATACCATTAGCGCAGTTGTTCGGGTTAAATGTAAAAACAATTGTCATTGACCCTGGTCATGGCGGCAAAGATCCTGGTGCCGTGGGTGCAAGTGTGTATGAAAAAGATATTGCGTTGGATGTAGCAAAGCGATTGCGCGATCGTTTGCTGGAATATGAGGGTTACAGGGTGTTAATGACTCGGGAAGTTGATGAAACTATGGCGCTCAATGATCGTGTTAATTTTGCGAATGCAAACAGCGCGGATTTGTTTATTTCAATTCATGTAAATTATTTTCCAGGAGATCAAAAGAGTTTTATTGAAACTTACTATTTTGGGCCAACTGATGATTCTAAAATCGCGGAGCTTGCTGCAAGGGAGAATAACAACTCGCATTATCCGTATGCTGAATTTAAGGAGATTATCCTGAAAATTGGTGATACGCTGAAGTCTCAGGAATCGAAGCAATTGGCGTATGCTGTGCAGCGAAATTTACATAAACAGATGCACAAAATTGACAAAGGTACCCGCGACCACGGCATTAAAGCAGCACCATTTGTTGTGTTGTTGGGTTTGGATGCCCCTGGCATTCTTGCTGAGGTGTCCTGTTTATGTAATCGAGATGAAGAGCAACGCTTAAAAACATCAGAGCACCGGGAGAGTATTGCATCATTTTTGGAAAAGGGTATTGTCACATATCTTAATAAAAACACCAGAGTAGGAGGTAAGAGGAATGGCGAAAAAGAAAAGCTCGCCAAAGCGCAGCAGTAAATTGCGAGTTGGTATCGATTTGGGAACCTCTCGGAGTGCGATATCCGCTAGCAATGGCAAACGTAAATTCGTGGAAAGTTACGTTGGCTGGCCGAAGGATTTTATCTCCGAGAAGGTTTTGGGTAAATCTGTATTGTTCGGTCAGGAAGCTTTGGACAATCGGTTATCACTAGAGCTATGCAGGCCACTTGAGCATGGTGTTATAAAAGAGGGCACCTCCCGTGATGAGGAGGCTGTTAATCAACTCATTTCTCACCTTATTGAATTGGCTGAAATACAGGAAGGCCAGGAAATTTATTCGGTGGTTGGTGTCCCTGCTGAGTCCTTGCGGGCTAACAAGTTGGCAATTAAACGAGCCGTTGAAGATTATGTCGATTCGCTCATGGTTGTTTCGGAACCTTTTGCAGCTGCTTATGGGCGTGGTGTGCTTAACAACGCCATCGTGATTGATATTGGAGCAGGAACGGTTGATTTTTGTATTATGCATGGCTCCATGCCGACTGATGACGATCAGCGTACGTTGGTGACGGCGGGAGATTATATTGATGAGCACTTGTACGCCATGTTGAAAGAAAAATATCCCGAATCTGATTTTAATTTGAATATGGTACGCAAGTTTAAAGAAGAGCATAGTTATATTGGCAAAACAAAGGGCAAAATTGAAGTCGAGATACCTGTGGGTGGTAAAATCATGGTTCACGATATTACAGAAGAAATGGGGCGTGCCTGTGAGAGTATTTTACCAGCGGTTTTGGAGCATACCATGGAACTTATTGCACGTTTTGATCCTGAGTATCAGGGGCTTGTTCGTCAAAATATTATACTTGCTGGAGGTGGTAGCCAGATTAAAGGGCTTGATAAAGCCATCGAAGCGTCATTAAAAGAAGATGGCCTTTGCAAAGTCAGTGTTGTGGATGATCCTATTTTTGCCAGCGCAGATGGTGCATTAGCCTTAGCAAAAGATATGCCGGATGATTACTGGCAAAATATGCTGGACGAATAGTTTACCGCCTGTTTAATAGGCTAAAAAAGGCGCATAGTACGATTGGTACTTTGCGCCTTTTTGTTTATTTGAGGTCGTTCTCGTCTATACCTAAATCTCAATCGTTATAGGTATATCATTTAGTGATTTAATCACTACTGCTCGGTTTAGAATTTTTTACAATCAATTGGTTGAAGATGATAGGAGCATTGTAAGTGCGATTTTGGCAAAAAAAGTATCGCCAAAACAGACGAACCCCAACTAAAACATCGATAGCACATAAACTTAAAAGTTAAATAATTTTAACTGTTTATCTGGCAATTTACTCGGGTTGCTGGCCTTGACTTGAAAGATCGAAACAAGTTGTTCTTTCAAACAAGTGAACGCTCAGAAAGTGTAATAGCTGAGACAGGCTCGGTTATCAGTCGATAACGCTGTTTTAAAATGGCCAAGTATAGATCAATTGCTTACAGGAGGTGACATCGAAACCTTAACCGGACAGCAATGTATTCTGCTAAGGTTTTTAGAATTTTCCGATATTTGAAGGAAGTCCACAACGGGGTGATGAAGAAGACCTAAATCTTAAACGCTACGGGCAGTATGTCAACCCACAGGCGTATGAACGTTAATTTGATCCGTTAACTGTGTCCATATTCGTGGGTAAGACCCGCCGTAATAATTCAAAACAAATTGAGGTAATAATGATAAAGAGGCATCGTATACAATTTCCAAAAGCTGAACTAGCCAATATCAATCAAGATGAAGTCTATTTTTATCTTCAAGGATCAGGTGGTAATAGAAAAATAAAATTTCACGATTATGATGAAATTTATCAAATACAAGGTTTGTATGAACAAATATTTTACGACCGTTTGAAATGCACATCTCCGTCTAAAGTGGCCACAATACTTGAATCAGCAGTAAAACAATCTCAAGATAATTTTTCTGAACTTAGAGTGTTAGATTTAGGTGCAGGAAATGGCATGGTTGGGGAGGAATTAAAAAAACATGGTGTTTCGCGCTTAGTAGGCATAGACATAATTTCTGAAGCTTATGATGCAACTGTACGAGATAGGCCAGGAATATATGATGCATATTATGTCGAGGATTTTACGAAACTAGGAAAAGAAAAAAAAGAAGAATTAATATCATGGCAGTTCGATTGCATGGTAACGGTTGCTGCATTAGGTTTCGGTGATATTCCTACAAAAGCATTTATAGAAGCATTTAACATCATAAAAAGCGAAGGATGGGTAGCATTCAATATTAAAGAAACATTCTTTGATATTAGCGATGAATCAGGCTTTTCTAAAATGATTCGGGAATTAATATTCTCTAAATATATAGATATTTATTATATTGAACGCTATCGACATAGATTGTCAATTGAGGGAGAGCCACTGTATTATTTTGCCATTGCAGGAAGAAAAAATTCAGATGTTCCTGACGAGTTTTTAGGGTCTAAAGGCATAATGGCCTAACAAAAAAAATGCACTCGGACAGGCTAAAGCGTCGCGTGCGGTAATCACCATTGTATTGAGTGACGATATGTTGAAATTCATAACGAGGTAGAAGGTGTAAGAATTGTGAAAACACATAAGCCTCTTTTAGCATGATAATCCTCCCGATCAGTTCATCATTTGCAAATGATGAACTCTACGGAAAAGTCACCGGTGGATATTCTGTCTGGTTAACAGATGGCGATCAATCGCGATAACCGATTGATTTATAGTGGGTTCAGGTGTCGATAAATTTTAATCCAAAAAGTGGATAAGTCGGATATCTTAATATCGGTCAATTGCTTACAGGTGACATCGAAATCTTAACCGGATGGCAGTGTGTTTTAATAAAATTTCTTCTGAATTTGACGTTAATGTGGACTAATATAGCATTATTACGTCGATTTTTTCAGGAATCTCCATGAAGATAGATAAAAACAGTGCTGTGGCATTTGACTTCTCGATATGTGACGAAGATGGCAATGTGTTGGAGTCCTCGGCCGGAAAACCTCCCTACGAATACCTTCATGGTTGTGGTCAGGTTGTTCCAGGTCTGGAACAAGCGTTAGAAGGGAGGATCGCTGGCGATACTTTTACAGTCACTATTTCTCCAGAGCAGGGATATGGTGTGCGAGAAGAAAAAAATCGTTCAGTGCTACCGCGCTGTGATTTTAGTGACGAGGAACTGGTGCCAGGTAACCGCGTTAATATCTTAACCGAAAGTGGTTTTGGTATGGCTATCGTTCTTGAATTCGACGATGAAAAAGTTGTTTTGGATACAAATCATGCGTTAGCGGGTAAAACGTTAACGTACGATATTACTCTGCTTGGGGTTCGTGCTGCTACTTTCTCTGAACGAACATGCGGTCATATTCACGAGCCTATCGTTAGTAAGTCAATCGTTAAAAATGATAAACTGAAATGACGCCTATTAATAGCCTCGTTCTTGTGTATCTACCAGGCGGAACTGATGACTCATACTGATTGCTATGCCTGCCTGTTGGTATGAATAACGGGTTTGATTGTTTCGGTGTTTTAAATTGTTTAAATGAGTTCTTTCGGTTGGCGAAAATGGAACATTGTCCGAAAATAATTATGTTACCTGCTTACCTGCTTAACATTAACGAGAATACAGATTCATCACAGCGTTACAAGCTCAGCTGTTCGGTGCGTATTCAAAGGCATAGTAACTTACACTCTACGTCGAGAAAACGCAACAACATCGGGGGAGGTGGTTAACACTTTGTCCGTCGGGCACTTCCTGAATTTTCTGCCACGATAGGTTCGATTAAAAAAGGATAAAAAGTAGGAAACGCGCAAATATGAGTGGCTTTAAAAATCGGTTTCATCGTGGCATTGAATCAAAAATGCCCACCACCTTCTGTATTGTCGTAATCGATATTTACTCGGCACAGAGCAAGCACTGATTTGAGTTGGTTGGGGAAAAATAGGCCTAGCCATTACCCTCCCCCCAACACATCAACGATATCGCTATAATCCATCTAATACACGATACCAGAAACTCAGTTTGACGCAGAAAAGACAGGCAATCCATTGGTGCACATCGTTAAGTTAGCGGCGGCGCAGTTACTTTAATGGGGGATAAGCTGGTTTTTCGTTACGCTACACGAACCAAGCGTTGGCGCTATACATATCGTGATTTAACTTAATTTTCTAGGTTTATTTTCTCGTTGGTTCCTTAGTGTTAATGGTGCTTTGAAATTTAACAAAATACGCAATGACTCAGTCTGATGATTTAAATGTTCAGTAACAGATCAGATAGGCTTTGATTTGTTCGAGAACAAGGAAAAAGCGTAACGTTTACTCGATGTGTATGAGCACTTTTGACGCAGCTTTTAACATAATAACCGAACCAATTTAACGCAGTAAGCGTGCTGAGCCGTTACCAAAATACTTGATTTATATCAGGTAATATCACGATTAATTTTTACCTGTTTTGATATTGTTGGTTAACGAAGACGGTAGTTTTTCTAACGCTATGGTAAGTAACGGGAAAATATCAGTGGCTTCGTGGTGTTTCTGACGATTTCACCTCAACTGCCTCGGTCACACTCTAAGCTTATCGTTGCATGTTCTTGATCTTCAGTGTTATTTCGCGCATGTTTCATAAGCGGCCAAAATTTTTACTTTTCCCTTATCTTTACTATTGCAAATATAAGTTTTTTGTATAAGATAGCGTCGTGCTAGCAAAAAAATATCGAACAGTAGTATTAAAAAAATAGTATTCGTAGCTGCATGATACTGAGTCCGTTGGTGACGAGACACAGAACCGCGATTCGAACGCTGATAAAACGCATTAATTTCAAAATAACTGCAATCACATGCGTAAGGGGTATATTGCGCCTGCATTACATTAGCATTGCGTTAAAAAACGTTCAGATATAATCATTAATTATTCATTCGAAATCAGCTTGACAGAGAGATGTTATGTCAATCATACCGCATATTACACATGAACCACCGTGCCAACGGCGGCACTTTCGCCTTATTGCACCTATTAAGGTTCAGTTGTTAGGCAAAGTATTTCGAACTAAAGACTGGAGCATCGGCGGTTTCCGGATTACTGGGTTCGACGGCAAACCTGACCCAAATACCAAATATAAATGCCATATACAACTGTCATTTGGCGAATTCAAAATTGGATTTAATGCCCAGGCCTTGCTTATTTGGTACGACGAAAAAAATCAAGAACTTGCGGCTGAATTCGAAGAATTGGAGCCGAAGCAAAAAGAATTATTACAATATTTTACAAGTGCTTTAATTGGTGGCGAAATGTCGAGTATTGACGATACGATTCGCCGCCTGGAGATTCCTGTCACTAAAGTGTCGGAATCGCTTGCCTGTAATGTTGATTTAGGCATTGCAACAAAAAAACGGCCAAGTAAAAAAACGGCAATGAGCGCTGCCTACATAGTGCTTGGATTACTGCTCACCTATTACGCTATTGATACGCTGTATTCCAGTGTGTTTAAAGTACGGGTGAACCTTGCGGCCATCGTTAGTCCTGAACGTACGATTGTTGCTCCTGTTTCTGGTACTGTAGAACAATTATACGTTGAGCAAGGTGACAACGTTGGCCCGAGTGCACCAATTATGTACATTCACAATTACGCGGTTTTGGAACGCGTCGAATTGGCGAAAATAAAAATTTTAGAATCAAAATTGGAATTAAAATCTTACAAAGAACAGTTGGCATCACAAAAAAATAAATTAAGCAGTTATAAGGAAATTGGTGCAACAAAGCTTGATATTTCCAGTGCCAGGCTTAATGCGATAGAAAAAAAGTGGTCAATTGCAGAGAGAAAACGAGCGCGTTTTCAAGCACTTTTTGATGATGGTAAAGTGAGTGAAGAGTTGTTTGATCAAGCTGCCAGTGCGGTTTTTAGCTTGCGCGGCGAATTGGATGTGGCGCTAGCGGAACAAAAAATTGCTCAGCAAGCCATTCGCGAAACAGACAAAGGTAGATTTTTTACTGACCATCGTTTAGAAGGGGGATTAAATGAAATTCGATCGGCGTTGCGAGAAGCGAAAAGCCAGGTGAAATTGGAAGAAAAACGGCTTGAGGTTATGAACGCACGGTTACGACAATTGGTGGTAATGTCTCCATTGGCAGGGCAGGTTGTTAATATCTATCCTCAATTATATGAAAATGTTAATAAGGGTGATCCAGTTGCTGTGGTTGAACGTGATGGTGGCCGGGAGATTGAAGCATATATCTCTACTGACAATTTGCAGCACGTTTTTATTGATCAAATCGCGCAAGTTATTATTACGGGTCGATCCAATGTTATTTCTGCAAAAGTCACCCATATTGAACGAAATTTACTAATGGAGACTGATCCTAATATTATCAGTGGTGTCAACGAAAATGCGTTTCGGCCCGTTAAAATCAGGTTGTCATTTTTGAATAAAGATGATCAAATCGTGATCGAGCGTTTACCAGGTGGTTTGCCGGTAGTTTTGGAGTTTGACAAACAAAATTTGCCGAGCGCCTTAAAACCGCTTGCGAGTTTGGTGAATTGGTTGATGCCGACGACAGCCTCGGCGCTTTAAAATATTATGCGACCAGGCACTCACTGCTCAGCCTTTGTATTAATTGTTTCACTCGGCATAGTTAGTGAACTGCAAGCAAGCTGCACAGAGGCTTTATGGCCGACAATGGATTATTTTGGTTTGACGCATGGGGAATTACCACCCATGTTCACAATATTAAAAAAACAAGCAAACAAGGCCTTGACTTATTCACCTAATCCCGTGAAAACACTCACTAGCGCCGGTATTGCGAATAAGCAAGCCCCGGCTTTAATGGCCAGCCGCCGTGCGTTTAAAGATGCTGATAGTGCGATGACCACAGCGCTTGCTTATCGTGTGTTTAGACAACGCAAGTACCTCAACCATAGTACAAATATACTTATCCGCTGGGCGATGACAAATCAACCTACCGGTCACCCCATTGATGAAAACCGGCTGGAAGGTCTGATTTGGGCATATGATGCGATATGTCGCTTTTTGTCAGAATCTGAGCGTGCGACTATCATTTACTATTTTAAACGTTTTAAAGATGCCAAATTGAAATGGGTTTTTGGCCCAAAATCCCGTGTTAATAATCACAAAACGCATCATTTGAAATTACTGATTTTGCTTGATAGTGTGTTAGGTGATAGGCAGGCATTAGCGCAACATATTATTGCCGCAACACATCATTCAAAACGAAATATCAATATAAACACGGGAGAATCAATAGATTATATTGAGCGAGATGCTTTGTACTACCATGTATACGATCTAGAAGCTTGGCTTGAAATCCAACTTATTACGCAATGTTGTGCAAAGGCAGTGGAATCAGCTTTTCGTTTTGCACAAAACAAGATATTGAGTGCTGATCTAGAGGGTGAATTTGAAAATTCGAGCAGTGATTTTGACCGACGTCGAGAGCAAGCCGGTTTTGACTATAGCAAAGCGGGATCACGTTTTGATCGCGCCCGGTTTGCGCGTTCAATTGTCACGCGCTACACAGGTAGTGGCGATGAACCTAATGAAATTTTGTGGTCTCTTGCCACCACGGCTCCCGTTTTGCGTAAATTAATTGCATTCCATGTTCGTAGATTCATTTGGCCGTTAGCCTAATGGATGAATCAAAGCGCGAGTTTGAGTGGCGTTTTTCCGACCTTGCAAAAATGTACCTATTTTTAGCGATCACCTTTTTTTTAATTACCCAAATTCCCAATCGGATCTGGTATAACGAAACCTTTCAGTTAGCATTAGGGCTGGGTTTTATTGGTATTTGGCGATATTCCTGGTGGCTTGTGCACTTTTTCAGGGCGCAAATTTTCAGTCGTTCTGTATTTCCCAAGCAACGAGCTGCTGCTGATGCCGTTTGGGATGCCGGGTGGCGACCGAAAACGCTCAATATTTTGATGACAACTTATCGAGAAGACAAAAAAATTACCGAACGGGTTATTGCGAGTATATTGAGGGAATGCCGATTAGTCGGTGTGCCCTCTACACTTTTTGTTGGCAGTGGGGACGATTATGATGAACAGATAATCACTGCATTTATACAGCAACACGGTAAAAAGATCGATCTTAAAGTGGTTTTTGTGCGGCAAAATAAACCGGGGAAACGCTTTGCGATTGGGTTGGTATTGCGTGCGATGGCACGGTATGGGGTTGATGGCGATGATCCTGTTGTATTCATGGATGGTGATTCTGTTTTAGGCCAAGAATGCTTAAAAAAATGTTTACCAATATTCATGACGAACCCTGGTGTGGAAGCATTAACTACGGATGAGAAGGTCATTGTCGAAGAAGGTCCAGAATGGGTCAGAGCATGGTTAAATATGCGATTTGCCCAGCGGCATCTCGGGATGCAATCCCATGCATTATCAAATAAAGTCCTGACACTTACCGGTCGAATGTCGGTGTTTCGTGCCCGCAATGTAGTTAACAAAGACTTTATTCGTACCATCGAAGTGGATTACCTCAATCATTGGTTATGGGATCGGTTTCGGTTTTTATCGGGTGATGATAAAAGCACTTGGTATTGGTTACTGAAATCGGGAGCAGATATGTATTATGTGCCCGATGCGCTAGTGACAACAATTGAGCGAATTGAGGGTAATGGTCGAGAGCGAATGGTGCAAAATTTATTACGCTGGTCTGGCAATATATTACGAAATGGTTCCCGTGCCATTGCGTTGGGCCCACGTCGAGTAGGGCCATTTATCTGGTGGTGTATCGTAGATCAACGTCTCGCGATGTGGACAACGCTGGTTGGCCCGATCAGTGCGATAATACTGGCATTTTATATTGAACCGATTATGTTGTTGGTGTATCTCGTTTGGGTAATTATCTCTCGTACGTTCCTCGCCTTATTGCTATATCCTTACGCGGGACGAATATATGTTTCGTTTCCATTTTTCTTATTCATAAACCAACTTATTAATTCAATTGTAAAAGTCTATATTGTTTTCCGCTTACCAAAACAACGTTGGATGAATCGCGGTAATCAAAAAGCGATTCGCAATGCTGATTCCAGTATGGAAACTTTTAGGCATGCTATGGCGGGGTATTTGACGGCATTATGGGTGTTTGCCTTTGTGTTCGGGCTGATGCTGTATTTAGGCATCGTAAAGCCGTTACCCATTCTTTAATCGAGTGATGCTAGAGAAAATGTTATCGGTATTTCGGTTCGTTCAGCAACATAATAATTCAAAGAGAGGAATCGGAAATCATTACTAACCAGGGTCGTTAATGTTTGCGTGTTGTCTTGTTGCAGCAATAGTTGTTGCACCTTGTTTGTTGCATTTTGTTGGGCGAAAAAAATATTTCTAGCAAAAATACTAAAACCTCAACAGACCCTGATCTTTTAGGTTTGGCGACGTCCAGCACTTTGGATAATGTCGCTGAGCGTTATTTAACTATCGTGAATGAGGGAGTTGCTATGAAGCCAATTAGTGTTTTTGGTTTAGGGTATGTTGGTGCGGTGTCTGCTGGCTGTTTTGCCGATAGGGGCCATACTGTTATTGGTGTTGATACCTATCAACCGAAAGTGGATACCATTAATGCAGGGCGGAGTCCAATTATCGAGCAGGATATTGGTGATATTATTGCATCCGCAGTAAAGAATGGCCGATTATCTGCCACGACGGATACCCTCGAAACGATTAAGGCAACGGACATATCAATGATCTGTGTGGGTACACCGAGTAGAGCAAATGGTAGCTTAGAATTAGATTACGTGCGCATTGTATGTGAGCAAATTGGTGCGGCGTTACGGCTGATTAATCATTTTCATGTGGTTGTCGCGCGTAGTACGATGTTGCCAGGGACAATGCAAGCGCTAGTCATACCAACCTTGGAAAAATTTTCGGGGAAAACGGCAGGCAGAGATTTTGGTGTTTGTAATAATCCAGAATTTTTACGCGAAAGTACCGCTGTATATGATTTTTATCATCCCCCTAAAACAGTGATTGGCGAGACTGACTCCGACAGTGGTAATATCGTGGCTTCTCTCTATAGTGATTTGCCCTGTCCGTTAATTAGAACCAAAATTGCTACAGCAGAGATGGTTAAATACACTGATAATGTATGGCATGCACTTAAAGTTGGTTTCGCGAACGAAATTGGTAACCTCAGTAAGGAAGTGGGTGTTGACGGGCATGACGTAATGGATATTTTTTGTCAGGACGATAAACTAAACCTAAGCCCTTATTACTTAAAACCGGGTTTTGCATTTGGCGGTTCTTGTTTGCCGAAGGATGTTCGCGCTTTAACCTATAAAGCTAAAGACCTTGATTTATCCGTCCCCATTTTAGATGCCATTATTCCCAGTAACACCCGACAGATAGAACGGGGTTTAAAGCTAATCATGGCGGATGGTAGTAAGAAAAAAATTGGTGTATTAGGGTTTGCGTTTAAAGCGGGCACCGATGACTTACGCGAAAGTCCAATGGTCGAAGTTATTGAGCGACTTATCGGTAAAGGGTATGATTTGAAATTATATGATAAAAATGTAACGCTTGCATCGTTAGTGGGGGCAAACAAAGACTATATTCTTAATCATATTCCACATATTTATCGATTAATGGCAGATAGTATTGATGAAATATTGTTACATGCAGATACTGTTGTTGTTGGAACACATGAAACAGATTTTGAAGAAATTTTATCAAAACTAACACCCAGTCAGAATGTTGTGGATTTGGTTCGGATGCGAAAATTAGCCAGTGCAACGGGCTACCAGGGCATATGTTGGTAGGTGAAGAATCGCGTTAAATATTGGAATCGGCCGTAGCCAAGGTAAAGAAGCTTACGCCTCGTAGAGTTAACCTAACTTTTGATTAGCAACGCTTAGGATTATAATTGAGGAATGAGTTCCTCTCCCCCTAGAATCGTGTGCGACAGCTTCCTCCTTACCTTTTACGACTCAAGTATTGACAAAGGCTCCCTCTGTGGGGGGGCGAAGTCGATGCTTGGGTTCACGGTAATAATAATCAGTCCGAAGGGTTAAGCGAAAGGGTGCAGCAGCACAAGGCCACTATGTCTCCAAAAAGTATTGACCCGACTATAGGGTTAGGGTTCAGACTATCCGCTCGATTGATAGAAGAGGATAACAATGTTAACAGTAACCCAACTTGCCAAAAAATTTGGTATATCAAGAGCAACTATTCTCTATTACGAACAAAAAGGACTTTTATTACCTTCAACTCGTTCAGAAAATGGTTATCGTTGGTATGGTGTTAATGAAGTAAAAGTCTTAGAAACTATTATGGCTTATCGTTCATTTGGAATACCGATAGTAAAGTTAACCGACCTTATTAATCGAAAAGACGACATTGATCAAGAGCGTATTTTGCGTGACCAATTTAGTGCTCTCGAAAAGGAGATCCTCACATTACGTCAACAGCAAAAAGCAATTGTTCAACTATTGAAGCAACCCACATTATTGGAGCAAAAGATGGTTACTAAAGATAGATGGGTAGAAATAATGAAAGCTGCTGGTTTAAGTGATCAAGATATGATGAACTGGCACAAGAAGTTTGAAGCAATGGAACCAACTGAGCACCAAAAATTCTTAGAGTCCTTAAATATTGATCCTGATGAAATTACAAAAATACGTGGTTTTTAAAAACTAAAAATGTGTAGTGGCTCAAGATTTAAGTCACTGTATATACCCGTGGCGTTTGAAATTTAGGTGTTAACTTGGCTAAATATGATCGCCCACAAGTGTTTTCCTAATTCTTAACACCTAAAAATTTAGTGCCATGGGTATATTTACATATGATGACGGCCAAGCTTACAGGGTTCTGTGAAGCACAGCGTACAAAATTCTGGTGCAGCGCCTTGGTGGGACGTGCACGCTTGATATACCCGAAATCTCAATCATTACGGGTTCATGAGTCCTGCGTAGGTCACGCCTGACAGTAAGGCCATTTCGCGATGCCACGTTGCCAGATCGTTTTTATTCAGCTTGCTTAGATTATCGTGTCCACATGCACGGGACATTACTTGCATTAGTTCTACAGAGGCATTTAAAAAATTATGCAACTGATTAGATGATTTTTCAATATTCAACTTTTGACGTAAATCTTCTTTTTGTGTCGCAATTCCTGCTGGGCAGTTATTTGTGTTGCATATTCTTGCTGCAATACAACCAATTGCCTGCATGGCGCTATTTGAAATTGCAATGCCATCAGCGCCAAGTGCCAGAGCTTTAACGAAATCAATGGGTACGCGTAAACCACCCGTAATGATCAGTGTCACACGACCACTAGCACCTTGCTTATCAAGGTAGCGGCGTGCTCGCGCAAGTGCTGGAATGGTCGGCACACTGATATGGTTTCTGAACATTTCCGGTGCGGCGCCTGTACCACCACCACGGCCATCCAATATTATATAATCAGCACTGGCATCCAGTGCAAATTGAATATCGTTTTCGATATGGTTTGCACTGAGCTTAAAGCCAATGGGGATGCCACCTGTAATATCTCTAACGTGGTTTGCAAAATCTTTAAATTCTGACGCAGAGGAGAGGTTCTTAAATGTAGGTGGTGATATTGCAGGCTGTCCTTCAGGTATACCTCTTACTTGTGATATTTTACCTTTGTTTTTATTGCCAGGTAGGTGGCCTCCAGTGCCCGTTTTTGCGCCTTGCCCACCTTTAAAGTGGAAAGCCTGTACTTTGCTTAATAGCTCTTCTTTGTAGCCAAAACCCGCGCTGGCGTATTCATAAAAATATCGAGTATTCGCTGCTTGTTCTTCAGGTAGCATCCCGCCTTCACCGGAACAAATACCAGTTCCTGCTCGTTCCGCACCGATGGCTAATGATATTTTAGCTTCTTCGGACAAAGCACCAAAACTCATATCAGATACAAATAGCGGTATCTTCAATTTCAAGGGTGATTTAGCTTCTGGACCAATAATAAGTTCTGTGCCAACGTTATCGTCTTCCATCAAAGGCTTACTTGCCATTTGAGCGGTCATAACTTGTAGGTCATCCCAGTGCGGTAGCTCATGACGAGGAATGCCCATAGAAGTCATTTGGCCATGATGCCCAAGTTTAGATAACCCTTCTTTGGCAAGTTGATGGATAAACTCTACTGTAGGTTCTTCAGGTGTCGACGTGGCTGTCGGTTGATCAGAAGGTTTTTGTGTTAGCCCCGGACCTTCTTTACCAATATCGTTTTTATTGAATTGTTTGTGTGTTCCATCACAATAAGGAATATTACTGCTATGCTTGCATGTGCATAAATAGGCTTCGTCATTATCATTATCAGACACTATGATTCTTGGCGTGAACGATGTACCTACATGTGAGCCATCACAAAAAGGTTGGTTCTTTGATTTACCACAAGTACAGAAATAATATTCCTTACCTTTTGAAAGACTCACTTTAACTGGTTTGTTATTCGCAATTATTGGGTTTCTCATGTTTGCCTCTTTAAAATGTAAACCTATCTTCATAACGCATTATTGTGTACCCATAACGATTTAGCTATCACCGCACGCCCTACCTATCCCATCGCATTGTTAAAATGCCTTGCAATAGAATGACTATTACGCATCGTTTTGTTGAGCGATGAAATAAATATGACGCATATTTAGACCTAAATCTTACGCGCTATGGGTATGTAATTCTAAATTATCTACAGCAATAAATCCGTTTTAATGGGGTGGTAAACGCTGGCGGCATTAATTAGAGAGTTGGCTGTGAGGGCGGGTACACTATATACCTCGGTATTGACGGCATAGTCCTTTTTGATTTTATCGAGCAACAGATCAAAATCTCCGTCACCCGATAGCAGTACAATGGTATCAACATCCATCGCTGTTTCCATAATGTCGATTGTTATGCCAACATCCCAATCACCTTTGGCCGAACCGTCGCTACGCTGAATATAGGGTTTGAGTTTTACGGTGAAGCCGATGTGTTTGAGGGCATCCTGAAATTTAATTTGTTGCTCGTCACCACGATTTATTGCATATGCGGTAGCAGAAAAAATATCTCCTTTAGCGCTTATTTGTTGCCAAAGTTTTCGGTAGTTGAATTGCCGGCCATAGGCCTGTCGAGTAGTGTAATAGATGTTTTGCACATCAACAAAAATTGCAGTTTTTTTCATGTTGGTGTCTGTTAACGTGCTTTTTTATAATTGTTTTGTTCCATGTTTTGGTTGCGTAAGTAGTCTTCATATGTGCCGTGAAAATCAATGATGCCTGTTGGCGTGAGTTCGATAATACGTGTTGCCAGTGAAGACACAAATTCACGGTCATGGCTGACAAAAATTAACGTGCCGGGGTAGTTTTCCAGGGCTAGATTCAGTGCTTCAATGGATTCCATGTCCAAATGGTTGGTGGGTTCGTCCATTAATAAAATATTATTACATTGTAGCATTAATTTGCCAAATATCATGCGGCCTTGTTCGCCGCCGGAGATCACGTCGACAGTTTTATTGATGTCGTCTTGAGAAAACAATAAGCGCCCCAAGGTACCACGAATCACCTGTTCATCGTGGTGTTCATTGCCCCATTGTTCCATCCATTCGAACAAGGTTTTTTTTTCTTCAAAGTCGGCAGCGTGATCTTGTGCATAATAGCCAATGTCTGCATTTTCAGACCATTTAATGGTGCCAGTTGATGGCTCCAAATCACCGCTCAGGCATTTTAACAGCGTGGTTTTACCAATGCCGTTGGGGCCGATTACGGCAATGCGTTCGCCCACTTCTACCATGAGGCTGAGGTTATTGAATAAGTCTTCATCAAAACGTTTGCCGAGGTCTTCCAGTTCTAACGCCAGTCGATGCAGTTTTTTGTTCTCGTCAAAACGGATATAAGGGGTTTGGCGACTAGATGGTTTGACTTCTTCCAGTTTAATTTTGTCAATTTGTTTGGCGCGGGATGTTGCTTGTTTTGATTTTGAGGCATTTGCGGAGAAACGGCTGACAAACGTTTTAAGTTCAGCAATTTGTGCTTTTTTCTTGGCGTTGTTTGCCAATAAACGTTCGCTTGCCTGTGTTGCAGCGGTCATGTATTCATCGTACGAACCAGGGTATACGCGGATTTCACCGTAATCTAAGTCAGCCATATGGGTGCAGACGCTGTTTAAAAAATGGCGGTCATGGGAGATAATGATCATGGTGCAATTGCGTGCGTTTAGCACTCCTTCCAGCCAGCGAATGGTATTAATATCCAAGTTATTGGTGGGCTCATCAAGCAGCATAATATCTGGTTCAGAAAATAAGGCCTGTGCCAATAATACGCGTAATTTCCAGCCTGGCGCCACGTCACTCATGGGACCGTTGTGTTGTTCAATGGGTATGCCTACCCCCAGTAGCAGTTCGCTGGCACGGGCCTCGGCTGTATAGCCATCCATTTCGGCGAATTCAGACTCGAGCTCGGCAGCTCGAATACCGTCTGCTTCGGTCATCTCCGGGTTGGCGTAAATTGCATCACGCTGTGATTTAACGGCCCATAGTTCTTCGTGCCCCATGATGACGGTGTCGACAACGCCGTTTTCTTCATAAGCAAATTGATCCTGTTTCAATTTGCCGATACGTTCATGCGGGTCTTTTGATACGTTGCCGGAGGAGGGTTCCAGGTCACCGCCCAAAATTTTCATGAAAGTGGATTTCCCGCTGCCATTGGCTCCAATCAGTCCATAGCGATTACCATCGCCAAACTTAACTGAGACGTTTTCAAAGAGTGGTTTGGCGCCAAATTGTATGGTGATATTCGCGGTTGCTAGCATTGTTTTATCCTGGACAAAAAGAGTTGTTGGTTCGATTAAATGGCTGTTTACGCCGGGGTTATGTGTTGTTGCGTAGAGCTTCATGTGAATGCGATCACTGTTGCCGACAATGTATCACTTTGTCGAAGCACGGTCTTTGAGGCTCTTACATTCCGGTTGTTGTGTGTCGTGCACGATTACCCGCTCGACTTTTGTTGTTAGCGCGTCCCTTTATTATTGACGGCCGTTGACCATTTCGGTTCGATGAGGTTTTTTTATCGGCGGGTTTTCTTGCGGTGGTTTGTTGTTTGCCACGTCTTTTGTTAATGGGTTCTGGTTTGATGGAGGGGTCGGGTTCAAAATTTTCGATCACCACTTTAAGCATGTCGCGTTTTATCAGGCGCTCGATATCTTTAAGCAGTTTCAGTTCATCGACACAGACGAGAGATATGGCCTCACCTTCATTGCCGGCACGGCCCGTGCGACCAATGCGGTGAACGTAATCTTCCGGTACATTCGGTAGCTCAAAGTTTACAACATGCGGTAATTGATTAATGTCTAGTCCGCGAGCGGCAATGTCTGTTGCCACCAGTACGCGCACCTTGCTGGATTTAAAATCTGCTAGTGCTCTGGTGCGCGCACCCTGGCTTTTGTCGCCATGAATGGCGGCAGCTGTAATACCATCGCTTGTCAGGTGTTCAGAAAGACGGTTAGCACCATGTTTTGTGCGCGTGAAGACCAGCACTTGTTTCCAGTTTTGTGAACCGATCAGCAAGGAAAGCAGTTCGCGTTTGCGACTTTTGTCAACCGGATGAACGACTTGTTTGACTCGTTCCGATGCGGTGTTGCGTTGTGCTACTTCGATTAAGACGGGGGACTTGAGTAGGCCATTTGCCAGTCGTTTGATGTCATCCGAGAAGGTGGCTGAGAAAAATAAAGTTTGTTTTTGTTTGGGTATTAGTGCGAGCACCTTACGGATGTCGCGAATAAAGCCCATGTCGAGCATGCGATCGGCTTCGTCGAGTACCAGGATATCGACGTTTGAAAGGTTGACCGTGTTCTGGCTAATATGATCCAGCAGCCGACCCGGAGTTGCCACCAGAATGTCTATGCCGCTGCGGAGTTTTTGTATTTGAGGGTTGATTTTTACACCGCCGAAGATCACGGTGGATTTCAACGGTAGGTATTTGCCGTAAATATCCACGCTTTCATTGACTTGTGCGGCTAGTTCCCGGGTTGGCGTAAGCACCAGGGCGCGAATAGCGCGACGGTTTTTGCGATGACCGTTCAGGGTTGGATTGTTCGATGCCATTAATCGTTGCAATAGTGGCAGAGTGAAACCAGCGGTTTTACCTGTGCCTGTCTGCGCGCCAGCCAGGATGTCACGGCCTTCGAGAACCGCAGGGATTGCCTGGCGTTGTATTGGTGTGGGTTCGCTATAGCCTTTTTCGGATACAGCACGAAGTAGTTCGGCCCTAAGGCCGAGAGATTCAAATGACATACGACGATGTTCTCCAGGGGATCGGCCTACCCAACGTACAGGTTTTGGGTCGGTCTAGGCGGAAACTCATTAGTGTGTTTCGAGGTGAATCGGGAAAGATTACCGCGTTGAAAACAGGCGCAGACCGAAGTGCGCCAGAGCTTAAGCGATTCATTATATCTGAAAATTTTCCAAAAAGGTGGCCCGGCTGCAATATTTTCTGTTTTATTGGGCCTGATTCACTTTGTGTATTGTTACTTGGCGCTTTGTTGGTGGGTGCTTCGGCGGGGGTACCAACGTCGTTTCTGCATTTTGAGTGCTTGGTGTCTTGATAGGCGGCGGCATTATAATTGCCCGAAGGGGAATTAGCGTGTTTGAGATGGGTGTTTTGAAACAGGTGTTCGAGAAATAGGCGAGAGAGATTCACCCGAATCATTGTCGTCTAATGGCGATTATCAGTGATAATGATGACCTTGATTTACAGTTTTTGAAATTTACAGTAAAGAAAAGTAGTGTTTTTAGTCTAAAATCAGTTACAATACACATCGCTACATTCTATCCTGGTTTTTGTCAGAAGTTCTCTCGACGTTTTCTCCTGTTAATTACCTTGTAAGATTTGTAACACTTTTTCTATTTTTTTATACTAAATGAGGTAATTATCATGGAAACAGGAACCGTTAAATGGTTTAACGAATCCAAGGGCTTTGGCTTTATTACACCTGATGATGGCAGCAAAGATGTGTTTGTTCATTTCTCTGCTATCTCCAGCGAAGGATTCCGCACGCTGGCTGAAGGCCAACAGGTGACCTTTAATGTGGAAAACGGACCTAAAGGTCCGCAGGCAACAAACGTACAGGTCTAAGCGATCGGTAAGTTTGCTGTCGCGAGTGAACCCCGCGGAGCATCGTGGGGTTTACTCTTTTACGTGAAAAGAGGAGCTTCAAAGTGAAGAAATTATTTGTTGGCAGTTTACCGCCCACTACCACCGAGGAGTCCCTGCTGGCCCTGTTTTCAGAGTTCGGCAAGGTACGTTCCGTTAAGCTCGTGAAAGACCTGTTTTCGGGTAATTGTAAAGGATTTGGTTTTCTTGAAATGGAAGGGCATGATGCACGCGCCGCCATTGCGGGGTTAGACGGTAAGTCGTTTGAAGGTAATCTCCTGAAAGTCAAATTCGAAGAGGAACGTAAAAGTCACAAGGGCAAGCGTCGCTGACACTCGGTGAATAAGTGATCTCTTCAGGCAGCCCCGCCCCCGTCGCGCGATCCTGTCCCACGAGTAGTGACCACAATTTTGTCACTCTAACCTTCATCATCGAAAAATTAATGAGTTGACCCTGTTAAAAAATCTATTACAAAGTAGGTGTCGGGTCGATGTAAAAAAACACGAGTGATTTCAGTGTGTTAGGGGGTGGGTGCATCACATTCCTATTTGGCGCTTGGCTGTTTATTGTCTGAGTCGTGTCATATCTGCGTCTACACAGTCGTTCAATTGAGAGCAATTATTATGTTATTCGCATTGTTGTGATTGATGCTCGACGAGGGAGGCTGTCCGAGAATAGAAAGTCGACTGCGAAACGTCATATTGGCCCATTTCTATGATCACTACGTTAAATAGACTCAATATTCGCCTCAAATGCCAAAAGTAGGTGCCCGGATGCAATCGAAAAAATGGACTCAAAATGGGCGTTCCCTCGCGACGGCTGCTATTCTCACAGGTCCTCCTAGGGTGAGTCGAGCGGCAGCAGGCCGATATCAAACAGGGAGGTATAAGACATCTTACCCATTCTTCGCCGTTGCTGTCGCGACAATTCAACTGATGTGTTAGGTTTGATACAGCCTCTTATTTTCGATTAGTCCTGTGTTACTTCATCCAACCAAATTTTCAGGCTTTTGACTTCGCGCTGTAGAAATTTTGCATCATTAAACGCATTGGCAATACTGGCGATACCCTGGCCACGTGCCAGCAAATGCATGGCGAGTCGTCGCGCGTTTCGTTTTTGTCCCAGTTGGAAGAACTGTGCGGTCAGCCAATGACAGAACAAGGCAAAGATGCTGGTGGCTTGGCTCTGCATGTCATGGCTGAGCTTAACCAGTTCTGTGCACAGGCTACCGATGGGGCAGCCATGCTTGGTGACGTTGCTTTGATTGGTGGTTAAGATGTCGATATAATGGATAATGCGCAGTTTGGGGGCGGGGTATAAAGTTTCCCATTCTTCCAGCATGGCTCGAACGTCGTCCAGCCGTGCGCTGAGCACGGCTGAAAGAATGTCGTTCTTGCTTTTGAAGTAAAAATAAAAATTCCCGCGCGAAATATTAACCGCGTTGGCAATGTCACTAAACGAGGTATTTTCGTAGCCTTGTTCGTAGAAGAGCTGGTCTGCGGCTGCTATGATACGTTGTCGTAGCGCATCGCCTTTTTGTCCCATAGATGCCTGGTTACCTCTTTCTCAGTATCATCATCCTAAAAATCTCCACTGAGGGCCGTGTGCCACGCTGTGTTGCTAACGTTAAGTCGGCAGCAACGGATAGCGCGTGCTTCTTTTAGGGCTTCTTGGTCTGTTTTTATAAAAAAGGGTAATCAGTGTAGCCTCTTTCGTCGCCCCCGTAGAAGGTGTTTTGATCAGGCGTGTTGAGAGTGGCATCAGTTTTGAAGCGCTTTAGTAAATCCGGGTTTGCTAAATATAACACGCCAAATGCCACTAAATCGCTATCGCCATGGTTCAACGAGGTTTGTGCGCGTGCTTTGTCGTAGCCATTATTTGCCATATAGACGCCGCCAAAATTGTCGCGCAATACGCGGTAGTCTACCTGGCGTTGTTGCGACATCATGTCACCTTCCAGGATGTGTAAGTAAGCTAAATTACGTGTACTAAGCTGCTTGACGATATAATCGAAGTGTTGTTGTGGGTTTGAGTCGGACATAGTATTAAAGCTGTTTTCAGGTGATAGGCGAACGCCCACGCGATTAGTTGGCCAGACCTCGCAGACTGCATTGAGTATTTGATTTAAAAAACGCGTACGGTTTTCAATATTGCCACCATATTGATCGGTGCGTTGGTTACTGCCATCACGCAAAAACTGATCAATTAGGTAACCATTGGCGGCGTGCACTTCGATGCCATCAAACCCAGCGGTTTTGGCTTGTGCAGCGGCATGTTTGAATTGGGTAACAATGCCAGCGATTTCGTTTATTTCGAGTGCGCGAGGCTCAACAAATGCTTGCATACCGTCATTGGTAACGGCTTCACCGTCGGGGCGTATTGCGGAAGGAGCGACGGGTGTTTGCTGATTAGGTAGCATGCTTGGGTGGGAAATGCGTCCGCAATACCAGAGTTGAATAAAGATACGTCCGCCTTCGTTATGTACTGCATCCGTAACCTTGCGCCAACCTGCGACTTGTTCGTCACTATGTATGCCCGGTGTTGCTGGATAGCCAACCCCTTCGGGAGAGACTTGTGATGCTTCGGTGATAATTAATCCGGCGCTGGCGCGTTGGCGATAGTATTCGATGTTTATGCGTTGAGGGATATTTCCGCTGGCGGCGCGGTTTCGTGTCAATGGAGCCATTACCATCCGATTCGCCAAGGTAAGGTCACCGACTGTGTAGGAAGAAAATAAGTTCGGATTCATTGCATGTCTCCTGTTTGTATTGCGATCAAAATAGGCCGCTTGTCCAAATCTGGATGCCAAAAGTAATATGCTCGTCCAAATTTGTCAAGGAGGTAAAAGATAAGGGTTTTAGATTGGGGTTGCGAGGGTGTTTTTTAATCTGAGGGCGTTGATGTTTAGATTTAAACCCATTCGTTCTTAATAATCAGCAATAACCATTTGAATTAATTGAAGTATTTTGTTTTTACCCGCTTTGCTTGAAAGGTGAGTCTGCGACGATGCTTTGTAGAGCAGGTTTTTTTATCGCATCGCGCTTGCCCAGTTACGATAAAAAATGCACGCTTACATGTCGCCCAACTGATAATTTTAGGTGGATTGGTGATGAATATGGCGCTGTCATGGATTTTGCGCGAAGTTTGCCAGTCATCTATTTTCCCGGTATTGTTAGTCCCGAAAATGAACTGTCCTCTATGACAGAATATACAATATCAACAAACTGATTTAATGCACAAGGCGTTCTGGAAACACTTAACGTTAGTCGGGGTTTTTAGCTTTCAAAGTACAAGTGACCAGTTTCTCATTCATTTTGGGGGAGCATAGTATGTGTTATCTCGAATTGGGCCAGCGTTAAAATCTCAGTCGGCAATTAAAATGACCAATCACGTTCATGACGAAACCTCTGACATCGATATTGACATCAATAAAATGTCGTTTGTCAGTGCGCTAAAAAAAATAATTCCCAGCACAGACATTTTGCATGAAAGGGAAGACCTTCATCCTTACGAATGCGATGGTTTATCGGCTTACCGGCAGATTCCCTGGGTTGTGGTATTGCCAAGCACTGTTGATCAAGTACAACGTGTGTTAGGTTTATGTCAACAACACAAGGTGCCCGTGGTGGCCCGTGGTGCAGGTACTGGTTTATCCGGCGGTGCTTTGCCGCACCAACAGGGTGTGTTGTTAAGCCTCGCAAAATTTAAACAGATATTACACATTGATGCTAAACGGCGTATCGCTCAAGTACAGCCCGGGGTGAGAAATCTGGCTATTTCGCAAGCGGCTGATCAATATGGTTTGTATTATGCGCCGGACCCCTCTTCACAGATAGCGTGCACTATTGGTGGTAACGTAGCGGAAAATTCCGGTGGTGTGCATTGCTTAAAGTACGGTTTAACGGTACACAATATTCAACAGCTTAAAATTGTCACTATCGAGGGTGAACTGCTAAGCATTGGCGGCAACGGCCTGGATGCAGCAGGGTATGATTTGTTGGCGTTGATGACAGGTTCTGAAGGTATGTTAGGTGTTATTGTTGAAGTAACGGTAAAGCTCCTGCCAAAGCCGGAGCGTGCTCAAGTAATGCTTGCGGCTTATGATGATGTGCAGAAAGCCTGCGAAGCGGTGAGTAACATTATCGCTGCAGGTGTTATTCCCGCTGGGCTGGAAATGATGGATAAACTGGCCATTAGTGCCGCAGAAGATTTTGCACATGCGGGTTATCCGTTAGATGCCGAAGCGATATTGTTGTGTGAATTGGATGGAACCAACGAAGAAGTGTCTGAGCATATTGCAAAAGTACGCAGTATTTTGCTTTCCAGTGGTGCCACAAGTGTACATACGGCCAAAGATGAAGCGGAGCGCTTGACATTCTGGCGTGGCCGTAAGGCTGCGTTTCCAGCGGTGGGAAGAATATCCCCAGACTACTACTGTATGGATGGCACTATTCCCCGTAAGCAATTACCAAAAGTATTAAAAACCATTGCGCAATGGTCTCAGCACTATGATCTGCGGGTGGCAAATGTGTTCCATGCTGGTGATGGTAATTTGCATCCACTGATATTATATGATGCGAATAAGCCCGGTGAACTGGAGCGTACCGAAGCGTTTGGTGGCAAAATCCTGGAGTTATGTGTGGCCGTGGGTGGTACGATTACTGGCGAGCATGGTGTGGGTATGGAGAAAATTAATCAAATGTGTGTGCAGTTTGCTCGTTTGGAGTTATCCCAGTTTCATGCAATAAAAGCGGCCTTTGATCCGCAAGGGTTATTAAATCCGGGTAAAGCCGTGCCGACGTTGCATCGTTGTGCAGAGTTCGGTGCCATGCACATACATCAAGGGCAACTGCCTTTTCCAGAGTTGGAAAGGTTCTAGATGAGCAACGATACTAGTCAGGTCTTACAGCAGCAAGTGGTGGCGGCAATGGAGCAGGACATACCGTTGCAGATCGTTGGTGGTAACAGTAAAGCATTTTATGGTAGAAATATCGGTAATAAAGAAACGCTATCGGTTCATAGTCACAGCGGAATTTTAACGTATGAACCAACTGAGTTGGTATTGACAGCACGCGCTGGTACGCTATTGCGAGAAATTGAAAAAACCTTGCATGAGAATAACCAAATGCTGGGATTTGAGCCGCCTGCGTTCGGTGATCGTGCCACGTTGGGCGGTACTATTGCCGGTAATTTTTCCGGACCGCGTCGTGCTTATGCAGGAGCGGCCCGAGATTTTGTGTTGGGCTGCAAACTGCTCAATGGTAAGGGTGAAATACTGTCCTTTGGTGGCGAGGTGATGAAAAATGTTGCCGGTTACGATATATCCCGCCTAATGGTGGGTGGGCTGGGGACACTCGGTGTTTTGTTGGATGTTTCTTTAAAGGTATTACCCAAACCTGACGTAGAAAAAACCCGGGTGATTGAATGCCATGCCGATGAGGCATTGCAAAAAATGCATCATTGGGCAGGACGGCCCTTGCCGATTTCTGCGACCTGTTTTTATCGTTCGCAGCTTATGGTCCGCTTGTCTGGTGCTGAAAAAGCAGTAAAAGCAGCTGCTGATGTGATCGGTGGTGATGACTTGCCGCAAGGTGATACATTTTGGCGGGATGTGAAAGAACAAAAACTCACTTTTTTTCAAACACAAAAACCCGTATGGCGTTTATCTGTCGCATCGGATACGGCTCCGTTTATGCTGGAGGACGAGAGCCTTTATGAGTGGGGTGGGGCTTTGCGCTGGTTAGTCTCGGAGATGCCACACGAGGTTGTTCGCAATAGTGTGGCGGATGGCCATGCCTGTGTGTTTCGAAATCATGCGGGCCAGGGTGATGTTTTTCAGGCTTTGTCGCCAGGGCTGATGCGTATCCACCAACAGTTAAAAAAAGCATTCGATCCCAAGGGTATTTTAAATCCTGGTAAACTATATGCGGAATTTTAAGTGGTAACATGCAAACAACCATTAGTGAAAAGTATAAAAATAATCCATTTGTCGACGATGCGGAAAGTATATTACGGGCATGTGTGCACTGCGGTTTTTGCATCGCGACATGCCCTACTTACCAATTGTTAGGCGATGAACTCGATAGCCCCCGTGGACGCATTTATCTCATTAAGCAGGTTTTGGAAGGAGGGGCGGTCAGTCAAAAAACTCAAACTCATTTGGATCGTTGTTTAACGTGTCGCGCTTGTGAAACCACTTGTCCGTCTGGGGTACGTTACGGTCGTTTAGTGGAAATCGGTCGGGAAATCGTCTCGCATCAGGTGTCGCGCACCGTCATTGAAAAAATGCAACATTTTTTGATCCGTAAAATACTCCCATTTCCTAAACGCTTTGCGCCTTTGTTTAAACTAGGGCAATTTCTGCGGCCAATACTGCCGAGGCCAATAAAACTCAAAATACCCCAAGCCAGTAAAACAGCGAAGGTGCAAGGCGTAACAATAGCACCTCGTTCACAAGATCGTAAGATGTTGGTATTGCAGGGTTGTGTGCAGTCGGCGGCTACGCCACAAACGAATATTGCTACCGGCCGTGTGTTACAAAAGTTTGGTATCGAACTACTGAGTGCTGCCAATGCAGGATGCTGTGGTGCTGTTAGCCATCATTTGTCGTATCTGGAGGAGGGCTTAGGTTTTATGCGGAAAAATATCGATGCCTGGTGGCCTTATGTGGAGCAAGGGATTGAGGCAATTGTTATTACCGCCAGTGGTTGTGGTACGGTAATTAAAGATTATGGCGAATTGCTTGAAAATGACCCTCAATATGCTGAAAAAGCAAAGCGTATCAGTGCGTTAAGTAAAGACCTAAGTGAAGTGTTAAGCGCGTTATTAACTTCCCCATCAAATGCTTCATCCAGTAATGAAACTGATATTTTATCCCAAAAAAAAATAAAACAAGCGGCGCTAAAAGTGGCTTTTCATAGCCCCTGCACGTTACAGCATGGACAACAATTAGATGGGGTGGTGGAATCAATACTACAAACGGTTGGTTTTATTTTAACCCCGGTGGCGGATCCCCATTTATGTTGTGGTTCAGCGGGAACTTATTCCATTTTACAACCGCAATTGTCGCAACGCTTGCTCAATAATAAGCTTAGTGCGCTGTTACAAAATGAACAGCCTGATGTCATTGCCACGGCCAACATAGGGTGCCAGATGCACATGGCCACTAAAGCAACGGTGCCAGTCAAGCATTGGGTAGAATTATTAGACGAAATGCTTTGACGTTATGGGTATAATCTGAAGCTCGTTCATGTGTTTTTTCATATTTACGGTGTCACTGGTGCTTTTTGTTGCCGCCAAAGTAGCACCATTGAGCCAATGGCAATGCCAGACCAAATCAACACCCAGATTATTTCCGGCAGCCAGGTAACATTTGCCAGCGTGGCGCCGTCGCCATAATGGCGTCCATCAATGAGGTCTAAGGGCGCTTGCGCGGCGCTGACCATAACATAGATGCCAGCAAATTCCATGAAACGTGGAAAAATATCACCAATGACATAACGAAACGAGAGATATAAGGTGCCGCTAATGACGAACATGATCAGTATGGTGATGATGTCTCGAGCATACAGGATACCGGAGATGAGGATCATACCTAATACGACCACCGCCAGCCAACGGCTGATGGTTTCGCGTGCTCTGGCCCCAATATAGATGATTGCACCCCAGGCCACTGCTCCCGTGTAACCAGCGAAGGTTACCAGGGGTTGCCAACCGCCCTTGGTGTAACACAAGCCAGAACCATTAAAGTGCAGTACGATACGTTCAATGGAACCACCGCTGAGTACCGCTGCGAGGCCGTGGCTGATTTCATGAAAATATGTTTCCAGCCAGGAAAACGGCCAATGTACGATGGGGATGTTGGACAAGATAAACGCGCCGATGGCAAAGAGGATAAATTGATGTTGGGTTTTCATTTGGCTACTCGCATGATTATGCAGAATAAAAAACAGTGATAAGCATGAGTACACTTTTTTCCATCATTTTATCCTCAATGTTTTGATTCAATAGGATGTTGACTGATTTCATCCAAACAATCCTGCGAGTAAAAAACCCACCGCGATATAAACAGCAGACTCGATAGCGCCGATAGCAATATTGCCTTGTTGATTAACTTCCTCCGCTACATTAATGCCGGGTAAAACAGCCTTGCGGATTAAAATAGCTAATGCAGTCAATACGATAAACATTAATACTGCTACCACGGACCATGCGGTCAGACTGGCTATCATTTGTGTGTCACCGTACACCACAATGCCGGAGGCGGCTGTTACCGCGAGGGCAATGCCAATACGATAACCCGCAAAACGTAGGGCTAAAGCGGTATTACCGTTCTCTAATTGTTTTTGCAAGCCCATCTCACCATGATGCCGTGCATAGACATGACGGCGATAGACTGTGGCGGCGATCATGATGACTTGTGAGATCAGAAAGCCACCCAGGACGAACAATAAACCGCTAAAAGAATTACTGTCTACCCATACCATTACGGCACGCAAAATGATAGCCGTGGCGATCATGTTGCCGGCATCCACCAAGGCGGCAGCGGTATTACCTTTCATGATTTCGTTATGGATACTAATATCCGGCAAAGAGATGTGATCAAAGATTTTACGTGTAATTGCCATTAGTGCGAGTCCAAGACCTCCGTAGGCGAACATAATAAGAGCCTCACTGGCGGGGTTTTTTGCAGCTTCACCGGACACTGCCCCCATCAGCATAATGGCAATAGCAATGGCCGCGCCGGCAAGGGAGATACCAAAGGCATGGTTATCCCGCTCTGATAGCTCAGCATGGGAGGAGACGTTGCCGACGGCTCCCGCCAGTTTGCGCATGCCAGCCAAGATGGCAGCGATAATAAGAAAGTCGACCGCATAATAAGCCGCCAAGCTTGGGTCAATACCGATTAAGTCATTCATGTGTGTTTCTCCTATTTATAGACGGTGTGTTACTTGCCGGACCTAATGCTGCGGCTGCCCCTGCTGGCGCTACGTGAACTGGGTTTGAAACCGGAAAAAGCTGAGGTGCGTCGTGCTTTGTTGCTCTTTGGTGGCGCATTGGCCGCCTGTTGTCTGGTTTTGGCACCGTACTGTTTTTTATTGGCCTGACGATTATAAGCATAGGTGCTCAAGCGGCGTTTACCGGCGGCGCTACGAAAATCTTTTTTCGGTTTGGCCGGCGTAATGCCTTTTTTAGCTAGTTTGTCCTTGGTGTTGTTCCAACCTCGCTGTTCTTTAGGCGATCCGTAGGAGTTGCGTCCGTAGTCATTGTAATAGCTATAGCGTGGCTGGCTGTACCAGTCGCTGGCATAAATAGGGCCACGGCCAAAACTCATGATGTCGCGGAACATGGCATATTGCCCATACCATTCCCAGATTGATTTACCGGAAGAGTCCTGCTTGAAACTACCATAGCTGGGGTTGCCCACCAGGTAACTGCCCGGTACGATACCCTGGCCGCCTTTGAGATTCTGCGCGGCTTCACCTTTGGGCACATTAATGCGCGCCAGTTGTCCTTGGGACAAGTCCGCCAGGGTATTGACCTGATCTAGCAAAGCATCATTGAAAACGGCTGGATCAGAACCGACAGCAATATTATTCAGTTCTTCTATCGCAAGCCGGTAATCAGTCTCGCGTTCGGGTTTTCGATTGACTGCGGCAAGGCGGGCCATTAAATTTTGATACATGCCGCCTGATGAGGATGCATCTTTTTTAAGGGCTTGTGCGATAGGCCTTAATTCTGGCTGGGCGGCTGAGAGTTTGTCGGCATACGTATGTGTGAGTACAGCATTGGTTAGTTGCTTGTTATCCAACTGTTGTTTGAGCACGGCCATTCGTTTTTCCACCGTGGCGTGATGTTGCTGTACCTCTTCGGCATAGCGATTGCCGCAGCCTTGTAATAACAAGACAGACAACAGCAATAGCCAGATTTTTTGTTTAAGCAATATTCTCATTGAAGTCATACCTGCCTGGTAAATTGAGGTGTCTTGATTATAACCCTAAACTAATCAATTGAACCTACCGCGAACGTTTAATACACTAAAATATAAAACTTTTTCGAACATGTTGAACTTGACTAAAGCACCGACTGTTGATTCCGTATGGGGAATATGCATTGCCCAGAATATCCGAAAAAGTCTCGCTTTTTAGCATGTTAGTCGATTTCGTTACGATTCAACGGACGTATTAGGGTAACCTTACTTTCAATCTGGAGAAATCAGCTGTGTTTGTTTTGATTGAAAATAATACATCTTATTCACGGGTCTTATACATCAATCGATTGCGCGGATTTTGGTGGTATAATTGATTTTTAGTCAAATTTTCGAAGATCGTTATATATCCTTTAGGGCCGCTTGTATGGCTAAAGGGTCGGGGATATTTTCTTCACGCGCCATTAGAAACAACGCAACGGCATCAACCTGTTCGTTGGCAGGAGGGTTACACTGTAATTTATTACTATTCTTGGACATATAGCCAATGGCGGTGCCTAAATCATTTTTGGCTAAGCAGCAAAGGATAGCTGACCAGGGTATGCCTTGGATGTTCACGTCATAGCGTAGGTATTCGTCGCCTTCGTTGGAAAACATGTTTTCGATGATTTGTTCTGAGCCCGGTGTGACGAGGGCGCGTACAATCATTTCCGGGTAGGCGCGTATGGGGCGAATTACAATATCTGCACCAGCCCCTAACAATCGGGCACGGTTATCATCATCGACGCACTCGGCCAGGATCATGCCTTGTTCACCCAATTCATTGAGCCGGTGGAGGATATCGAAAGTGCGGCCATCGGAAGACTTATCGCCTTCCTGTTTAGCCAACACGACAATAACATCGGCCTCTTGTACATTTACAGCGCGCATACATTCTACATCATCAGCACGTCCGTGGTAATGAGCGACTCTTTTCAGGTCGGTGATCGAACTGGGCAGTCCTTCGGGAAACTGACTCGTTAATAATTCAATATCGTTGTTTTCGTATTGTCGGCTGGTTCGAAACTGTTTAATCAATCGTTGTAAATACTGCTCACCAAAGCTGGCAGGCGTGTTCATAATAATGATATGCCCTGACATATTCCACCTCCATCGTCCTCTTAATTTTTTTTGACGGAGATTACTTCGATAATCAAAGTAATCGCCCGCCGCTTTAGCAGCGACAAACACACTGCCGACGAATAATATTAAAATAGTGCTAAAACGTCCCTCCAGTGACGTGGCGGATAAATCACCGTACCCCACCGTGGTGACGGTAGTCAGTGTTAACCAGAAACTATCCCAAAAGGAAAGGTTTTCAAAAATCATCATTGCCCAGATGTGGGCGGATAACATAATGAAAAGATATACCCCTGTTATCTTCAGGGATTTACCCATGTCAGTCCGCAACAGTTCACGGTTTTTAAATTTGCGCAAACCTCGGTAGACGAGATTAAACATCATATGATCCTTGTCGTTTTTCTATCTCCTGTTGGTAAAATGTCTCCAATTCCTCGCGTATTTTCTCCCGGATTACTTCTTTGGCTGAGGCTGGTACGCTATAGCGTTTTGCTAAATGGAGGTAGTCGGACTCTTTTAGGGAGAGAGTGAGCCGGGGTCGTTTTGGTTTTCGGTACGGTAAATTCACAATTTTTCGAATTTGATCGGATGGTGACAATCCGTTATTTGCCGCGACAGCGCGAATGAAGTCTGGGATGTTGCCACCCAAATCAAATGCTATCTGAATCGCCCTTAAGTTTTTTGCGGACGTTGTCCAAGGCGTTTTTTCTATTTTTTTTTGCATGTTTTTCTCTGGATATTAGGGATGGGAGCTTCCCCATCCATAAGGTCGTGTCGGCCTTCTGCATTCATGCAAGTGTCATTTTCCGCTCATTCTTTACCAACGGTAGCGTTCTTTTAGGGGGATTTCCAACTTTTGGTCGGCGAACGGTGACGAGACTTAAGCACTAAGCATAAGGCTGGCATGTTTTTTTCCGTTTAACTGCGTTATCCGTCGCTTGTTTGGAACAAGTAAATCGCACGCCTTCTGCCTTGTTAAACGAAAAAAGCGTCTCCAGCCGTGATAAAAATGAAACGTCAACAGACCCTAGTTTTGGTGCCATAAAATGAAATGGCGCACCCTCGCGCGCGACGGCTGCTATTCTCGGACAGATTCTTCCTAGGAGCACTAAACGCGGAGGGCATGCATCTATTTTCTATCGCTTAATTGTTGCTGGCTGGCCACATCTCTTCCAATTTGTTTAAGGGTACATAGGCCAGTAATATCGCTTCCGAGCGACCGCCATCAAATACCATAATACGCAAAGCATGCAATCGGTCCGGGCTTACCATGAGATAATAATCGAATGGTTCGCATGCATCTTTGTCCTCGGGAAGATTGCGGCCTCGGTAATCCCCAGCGTGGAAATAGGCTTCGTCACCATCCCCGGCTTCCTGACAATATTGCTGCGCGGTCCAACCAGCAAACTCATCCGGTGCTGCTTCGGTTAGCCGTTCGAGTGTATGTTGTGAGCCAGTGTCTGGTTCGATGATGTCTACGAATTGTTCCCAAGGAAAGATCTGCTCGATTTGTTCCGGAAGCACAACTTTGCCCAATTCCAACAGGGTGTTACCACTTTCTTCTCGTAATGAGAGGAAAAACAGACCTTCCGCGCCATCCAGAGTAAAAATGGTGGCTGGCTCCTTATCGGCGGAAAAGTGATAAGTATTTACTTCGGTGACTTTAAAGTCACCAGCGCTGATGCCGGTTTGAGCGGCGAAACCGAATTTAACCAAGTCGTTGATTTGCAGGTCCTTAGGGTGGACTAAGGAGCGGGGGGCGGCATCCTCCTTATCGCCACCCCCGAAAAGACCTTTAAAAATACCCACTGGGTTTTCTCTCCTTTTATTTGTTCGGTGCTGTTCGAAATTATAAATACACTATTGCGCGCTTGCATTGGACTGCTTGGCTTTCAATTTTTCCAGAATGGAATTACCGCTAGCGCCGCTATCCGTAATGCCTGCCGCCGCCATCTTGGCTTTTAGGTCGCCGTCGCCACCTTCATTTTCCAGTGCCAGAGCAGCATTCATTTTATCAGATTTTTCCTGTTGACGGGCTTTAATGCGTTGCATAGAGTCCATTGCCGATGACATGGCTGATGTGCTACCGGAATGGGTCGCCGCGATGGCATCCTGGGCTTTTTGTACGCTTGCTGTTGATTTGATCAAGGCGACTTCGCGCTTCGTGGCTTGCAAACGTTTTTCGGTTTGTTTGATCGTTTGCTTGAGTTGGTTCACGCTCTGGGTTTGGCCCGTCAACAGGGTTTCTAATGGGGTTAATTCATTTGAAAATTCCGCAATTTTTTCCGCGATTTGAATTGCCAAGCCTTCATCACCCTTGTCCAGCGCCTGTACGGCATAACCTTCGTGTTCTTCAATGGCTTTTTGTTTTTCCTTAACTTGTCGTTCGGTGGCCATTTTTTGCGCCATTACCGTTGTTAAGCCTTCTTTCGATTTTTTTAACTCATTTTCTGCATCACGAATTTCCTGATCCATGATTCGCAGGGCCTGAGAATCGACGACTGCTTCGCCAGCCTCAGTTGCAGCACCACGAACAGCGGTAAATAATTTTTTAAAAAGTGACATACGTCTTCTCCTAAATGAATGATAACTAAAGTTTGCAGAAATAACGCTATTGCAGAAACTCAGAGATGGACTCTAAAGCCTCTAACGTGTTATCGCTCAGAGTATCTACCTCGTGAATAATATCTTCGATATCTGAGTGACAAGAAAGGGCTCCGAAAATCACATACTGACCACCTAACTTTGAAAACGAGGACAAAGGCATGGGAATATTCAAGGTCAGCAGTGCTTCTAATAACTCTTCCCGCGAGCCAGGTTTGATTTCAGACTCTTTCCATAGGTAGCTGACTGCCAGGATCTGGCTGTCGTCAATGGTAATGTAGATTGGGAATTCTTCCCGGTCGCTGACGGTCACTTGCAAGGTGGGTACTTCACCGTTGATCACCTCGGCATTAAATGACATTCCTTCCTCTGTTTCCAAACCGTTTAATGCCGTGGCAAGATCTGGCAAGGTCATATTGTTTTTGCTCATGTTATCTCCTTTAATTAACGGTGATGTCATAATATGTCAATCAGGCCGGTATCGCAAGACATAATATGACATTATTGATATATAAAAGTTATGGTTATTGCTTGTCAAAGACGCCCGATTATAGCTTGGTTGTTTTCAGGTGTTGCAGTATTTATTTGCTTAAATATTGCAAATGCCAGCATTAAAATGAAGCAACCTATTGATTTTTATTGTATTAAAAATCACGCACTGAATCCTGATTAGTCGGGTAAATGCCTTGTTCTGTCTCCCAGTTTTGGCGATAGTACTGGTACGCAATTCCGCTGCCAAGGCGATTGACTCGAATTGTGTCTCTATCTTTGAAAAAATGTTGGTCAAACTCAAAGGCCGCCAGTAATTTACCTTTAGTGGTCCAGCTATCATCCAATGGCAGCGCTTGTAACGCCGCCAAACGTTGCCGGGGAGAACGACCTAGTTTTGTAGCAATTGTCCAGCCCCATTCACCAAAACTAGGTACATTATGGTGGTATTGCTCAACGTGCGTAAAGCCTGCGTGCTGTAAGGTGACGCCGATACTCAAAAAAGCATCCTTGGCGTGGTAGGGGGACGTGGACTGGGTGACGATGGCGCCATCACCTGCGAGGAGTTGTTTTAATTTGGCGTAAAAACGTGCAGAGTATAGTTTATTCAAATCAGGGTGGTTGGGGTCTGGCAAATCAATGATAATCGTATCGAACATCTGGCCTGCTTGTAGCAACTCGTCAACTTTATTGTATGCGTCACCAAACAGAAGAGTGACCCGTGGGTCAGAGAAACTTTCTTGGTTCAGTTCCACCAGGCGTACATTAACTTCCTGGCTTTCTCCCGTTGTTGATCGTGTGAAAAAATCAACAAGGGTTTTGTCCAGATCGACGAGAGTTACCTGTTGAGGTTGCCAGCGCAGTACATCACGCAATGCCAAGCCATCACCTCCGCCGATAATCAAAACCGAATCATGTCGGGCGGAGGCCGCCAGTGCAGGGTAGGTTAGCATGGCGTGGTAAATGTGTTCATCGCTACTGGAAAATTGTATGCGGCCATTAATGTAAAGCGTGAGGACAGTCGGCTTGGCTGGGTCCATTAAGCGTTCGGTGATAACCACTCGTTGATACTGAGTATCAATACGGTAAGCGATATTATCCTTGTAAAGTGTATCTTCCATGATCTCGCTCCAGGTCGTACCATACATGCCTACGGTGATAATCACACTGGCCACCAGAATATGGCTTAGTAGCAACAGTTCTTTCCATTTAATCTGGTGGTGGTAGAGAAAATAAAACAATAATCCCACAATGATATTGGCAGAAGCCGTTAGTGCAGCGGCTAATGACGGCTCCATTGCTAACATAAAGATGACCCACAAGGCCGCGCCGACACCCGCACCGATATAATCCATGCCATAGATGTCACCAAAATTATGTTCAAGGTGTTCTCCATAAATTTTTTCCCGTACTCTGGCAATCAACGGGATTTCGATGCCAATCATTACGCCTAAAATGAAACCGAAGACATAAGGAATGATTTTTACAAATTCCAGCAATGAGTCTATAAACCCACCCTGTGGCACTAAATCCGGCGGTAATCCGAACGTATGGGCAATTACTTGTGGTAGTGTGTGGGCAAAGGCAAAGATAGCTGCAATGGCGAAAATGGCCGTAGACCCAAGCAACGCGATGCCGACCTCCAGCCAGGCGAATCCAGTGAATGCACATTTTATATAACGTGCAGCAAAAGCGCCCAGCCCCATTGATACGATCATGATGCCTATCATGGTAAAGATCACCGTCTCGATGGCGCCTAACACCCTGCCAGCGTAATGCGACAAAAGGTATTCGTAAATTAGTCCGCAGCCAGCAAGTACCGCCATAATGGAAAAAATAGCGACATCATGTAGGCGTAATGATTTTGTTCTCATGTTCACTTGGGGTTTATCCTGGTGGTACTTTTATGGGTACGGCGATGGAAAAGAGTGACGGTAACACACTGAAAGGATAGGGCAGGGGGCGTGAAAAACAAAATATCAACCTCGAATTATGCTTTTTCATCCATAGGAAAAAAGCGAATAAATAGATGTAACCAATATTTTTTGCGAGCACTTTTTTGCGATTGATTAAATGTACTCTGATACAGCTAAGCCTTAAGTTTTGCATCAGGGAGGTTAACACATGATCACTTGGAGCGATAAAAAATAACGAATGCTGCTCGTTGCTGAGTAGCTGCTTTGGAGGTTATAACCCACATCGTTTTTCTATTCACCGGCAATACGGCGAGCAGGCGAATGGTTTGCCCATAGTAGCAATAATTTACTGGTACAGCAATTGAACGATTATTTTTGCGATCATCGTAATTCTTATTTGTTACACCGTATTTTTTGTGTTTACAGTTTTAGGTTACGGTTCGTTAATGTCGACAGACATTGCAGATGTCAAGGGCAAGAAAGATTGCTTTCGTATCATTGTTGCAGGAGGGCTTTGATGACGCGATGCTATTTTTGAAATGTGGCATGCGATTATCCAGAATTTACATTTTTGATCAAAAATATGGGTTTATTGTTATTTTTGGTAACAGTTAACACTTTACACCTAAAGGAATGTGTAGATCCTGCCGTAAAATGTATAACTGCACACCCTATTTATTCCATAGCATTGTTAAAACGCTTTGCAATAGAGGGACTATTACGTGTCGTTTTGCCTCGCCATGAAATAAATATGACGCATATTTACACCTAAATCTCAAACGCTATGGGTATAGATTACGAAAATTTTGTGAGACACGGGGCTTTGTTATCATAACGTGTGATGGATGTGTGTTTTTCTCGGTATATCTATTTGTTAGCTATCCGATATTGTATTGCCAACTATTTGCAGGGCTGAGTGTTAGTGAAAACAGAGGGCAACTTATTTGTATCGTTTGTCGGTCTGAATGGGCTTGATCAAAAAGTGTTGCGGGTGGCAGTAGGGCTATTGTCTGATGATGGTGTGAACTATCAATTGTTAGAAAAAAACAATCTAAATGGTCGGCTTGTTGTTGTTAATGTAGATTCTGACACGGGCAGAGAATACTTGTTTCAGGCGAATGATAATCAATTTAAACTTTTGTTTGGTGCAAGTGAGTTGCCGGGGAAAAGCTATATTACGATTGAAAAGCCCATTCGTGTTTTACCATTAATGGAATTGCTCGAAAAAATATATTCACGTTTACTGATGGATTCAACGGTTTTAGCAGAGCAAGAGGTAGAGCAAGAGGTAGAGCAAGAGGTAGAGCAAGAGGTAGAGCAAGAGGTAGAGCAAGAGGTAGAGCAAGAGATAGAGCAAGAGATAGAGCAAGAGATAGAGCAAGAGATAGAGCAAGAGATAGAGCAAGAGATAACAGAAGCAGTAGTAGAAACCGGAAGTCAATATGCCTTGCTGAACTCACCAAACACTCTATTCGACGTGCTATATCAGGCCAAGCAAAAAAAGCAAGTGTTGCAGCTGAAAAGCGACTGTGATGCGGTGCTTTTAATAAATGGCGCCAATGGTACAGTGGCAGCCGTTGAGAGTGATCACAATGCTTTAAGCAAGTTATTAAGAGTCATCATGAACTCTTGCGTTGTTTCTGAAATAAGCACAACGGATTTTGAGGAAATGATTGACGATTGTGTTGTGTCGGCTTTAGATGCATGTATATGGAAAGTTGGTGTGTGTTGTGTCAAGAACGAAATATTACCGGGGCACAGTATGGATGTGGCTGTTAAATTGAGAGCTTGGCCTGGTTTTACGCGCCATGATTTTAAACCAGAGTATTTTAAAATTGCCGCGATACTAGCGCGTCACGCTATTTCCCTCAACAAACTGAAAGATGCCTTGAAAATTCCGGTAGAGGAGATTGTTAATTTTTATAATGCAGCTTATGCAGTTGGTTTGATCGATATCACGAACCAAGCAAAGGGTGATACATTAACTTTTTCACAAACTGATACTCAATCTAGACCTCAGTCCAAGCCTATTGCCAAGTCTATTATCGGTAGGTTGGCGAGGCGATTAGGGTTTAAATTTTAGTTGATTTAAATTATGCATAGCTTGTCAGATAAAATTATATTTACCGGACCAATGGGGGCAGGGAAAACCACCGCTATTGCTTCTATTAGTGATGAGCCCCCAGTTTGTACCGATGTCAGTTGTACCGGTGAGGAAGCGAGTCTGAAGAAAACAACCACGGTGGCGATGGATTACAGTTACCTACAGTTGGATGATGGTAAACGTATCCATCTTTATGGTACGCCTGGGCAGGAACGGTTTAATTTTATGTGGGATATACTTACCCAGGGGGGTATCGGTTTGGTGTTGCTTATTAATAACGATCACCAGAACCCTGTGCAGCAAATGGAGCTTTATCTGGATTATTTTAGCAAATTTATTAAAGAAACGGGTGTTGTGGTCGGAATTACTCGTATGGGTATTGCAGATCAAGCCGATATTGAAAGTTATCAAACTTGTTTAATGCAGCGTGGAGAGATTTATCCTGTTTTCGAAATTGATGGTCGCTGCGAATCTGATGTTAAGACTTTAATTTACGCGCTGCTGGCGGTGCTAGATGCACAATCGGGGGAGGTATGAGGGCGGTTCCAGAGCTAATTAATGCAGTGAACGATAAAAATGTAGTGCAAGCGGACGGTGTATCAAAAGTTGTTCGTGCCGGATTGCTGAAAATATTGAGTGGCCTGATGAACTCTTGTGACAGCATAACTGGCTTGATGGTGAGTGGCGCTGATGGTATGGCTTTGGCTGCAAAGTTAACAACCGGTTTTGATCAGCATCGGTTTTCTGCGATGAGTAGTGCACTGTTAGCGATCAGTGACAGCTTAATGATGGAAACTAATAACGGAAAAACCAAAAATGTATATATCGAAAGTGAAGGTGGTAATGTTTTTGTGATGCATGCGGGTAGCAGCTTGCTGTTAACGGTGTTCACTGATGCATCCACAAGCTTGGGATTGTCGTTAGCGCATGCAAACAATGCAGCAGAGGAAATTGCTGCCCTGAATATAGGGGGTTACCCTTAGGTTTTAATCACGGATATGGCGGATGGGCCGCGCTCGGGAATCTGTGTTTGTAACAAGCGTTTCGATAAAGACAGGGATTTTATAAACTATTAACATAACCGCTAATTGGCAGGAGAAAATATCATGGCAAGTATTAATGACGTATGCAGGGGTATTGTGGATAACGTCGATGACGCAATTGGTACGGCAGTGGTGGATCTGAGTACGGGGTTATTGCTTGGTGTTCATCATAACGTTCCTTATTTTACCACCAGTTATCTTGACGCAGTGGCTGCTGCCGCTGTTGATATGTTCAGAGGAAAGGGGGTTTCCAGTGTGGAAAGACGATTATCACAAACGCGTGGTGAAGAGGTGACGAATTCCATTCAGGAAATACAGATGACGACCCCTAAAACGTTTCACTTTATGTCGATCATTCCAGGAAAACCTAATGCCTTGGCTATTTTGATTACCGGCAAAAAAGCAAATCTTGGTATGGGCTGGTCTGGGTTACGTGGTGCATTACCTGACCTTGCTGCCATGTGTCCTTAGTTCAGGTAGAACAGAGCGATTGATTAACCTTGGCGCTGGCTGTTTTGTGACAGCTGGTGCGCCTGTTTGAGCAGTAGTGGAAGAAAAATAGTAACGGTTATTTATTGTCCGTTTTGGAGGCGCTCTATAAGAGCGCTTGGAAAATGAAATGTTTGCATGTCCTTGATTGTTGTTTCGAGTGAGTAGTTAATTCTGTGATATTCCAACTCCAGTGTTTCCAGATTAATTATTGCTAATTCAACGCCAGGTTTCCCTCCTCGAGGTTGGCCGACAGAGCCGGGACAAATGAGTGCCGATAAAGCATTATAAAGTGTTTGTCGCTTGGCTTCGCTGGCAAATTCCTGGTGTTTAGTTCGATAATATACTTTTTGAATATGGGTATGGCCGTGAAAGCAGATTTGGATGTTTCTGCTTGCAAGGTTATCTAAATTTTCCGTTTGTGTCATTGGATAGACGTAAGCGTTGAAAAATGTTTTATCAAGCGGAGAGCCATGCACTGCAAGCCAATTGTCGGTTCTTGCAAAAGGGGGTAATTCATTTAACCAGCGTCGTGCATCTTCATTAATTTTCTCCACTGTCCAGTCAATTGCCCAACCAGCAAGGGATGTGATGCCTTTTCCTGTATTTCCACTGGCTACGGCATGATCATGATTGCCTCGGATGATGGTGAAACTGGTATCGTTGTCGAGTATGTTTATGCACTGCATAGGGTGAGGGCCATAACCAACGACATCTCCTAGCACCAGGATATCATTAACATTTTTCTTTTTCAGATAAGCCAGCGCAGCATCCAGGGCGGGGGCGTTGCTGTGAATATCTGCTATTAAAGCAATGGTTTTTGCGGTAATGGGTGGTTGATAGTTGAATTGCTGATGGGCATAAAGGGATGAAATCAGTGTTTGCCGCAATGGCTCATTTTGCTGGGATAAATAAATGGATCTAAGTTCTTCGGCGATGACAGTAATCCAGTGTTCATCTTTAAAGTAACGCAGAATATTGTCTCGAATAGAGGTGCCTAATTGTTTAATATGCTGGGTATCGGCTTTTGTTTCAGAGCGTAGCAATTTGGCAATAAAATCTGTTAATAACATAAAGCCACTGTGGGGGTATACGTCATCGTCAAGATAATAGATACGTTTATCTTGCGTAATACCAAAGTTGGAGAGGCTGAGGTCCAGTGATCGATCATGATGGGCGGCAACCGATAAATAAAGCACAATGATTTGTGTTAAATAATCGATACTCTGTTCAGAACAAAGTGAAATATTGAGTTTTTCGAGTACTTTGAGGGTTGGGGTAATATTACCGATAATGATGTTTTGATTCGGTGTGTCGTCACTATAATATAGAAACCAGGATTTGTCAGGGTGATGGACTGAGAGTTTTTTTTCCTGGGCAATTGCCTGCGCTATAAATCGTTTTGCCTGTAGTGCCGGTAACTGGTATTCGGTTCTAAGTTTTATAATATCATGTTGTGTGGCGATTAATGCAGTCACCGGGCGGCCAGCGTATTCTTGACCATGCCCCGCTATGGTACGCTTTAACAAGAGCCCTGTTAAAACGGTGTCTTCCTGGTAAGGGTGATGATCTGGCTGGTTAATGAATTCGATGCTAGGCATAAAAATAATTTCATTTACAATAAGCTACAACGCTATTATAACCCCTTACTTTTTTCAGCTTTGAATCGAAACTGTATATATTGAGCTGTTTGGTGGACTAAGGTGGTGGGTATAACGTCATAGATAATGCCATGCACTGTTACCAGAATGCGGTGCTTGTGTTCGGCGACTATTTTAGGCGTCAGTAAAGATGCCGGTTTTTTTATAATAGAATCACGTTGAAAATAAAAAGCGCCAATGTTCGAAAGTGATTGGCCGTTTTCATCAAGCAGTTGACAGGTTACGGGGGTGGGATTGTGGTTGATGAGTTGCAGTTTCAGTGTGGTTGATGCGCTATGATTTTTTGTGGTTTCCAAGATGCTGGCAATGGTGATTTCGGGGTTTCCTGTATCTTGTTCAGTGCTCAATAGTCCGACAATGTCTCCATTTAATGGGCTGTCAGTAGGGTGTGAAAATTGTCCTTGAATAGTAATTTTTTTGAGCTGTTTGTCAATAACTTGCCAATTTGCATGTGCTGCAGCCATATTATGTTGCGGCGTATTGTAGTTTCCTACTGCGAGGGACGTTTCTTTAAGTAAATGTCGGATATTTGTTGCTCCCATCGTCAGTGATACTAGCGAACTGGTCGGCAGGTTAATGTTTTTTAGTGCCCAGATGTTGTTGACGGAAGATAAATATTCTTCCAATAAATGCAATTCATGTTCGTCAAAATAGTTTGTGGTTTGTTTGAGATGTGTTGTTATCCAAGTTTCAATGTCTGATAGTGCAGGATAAATATCCAGTGTTCGCACTGTGTCAGAAACAAATGTGGTATTGTCGTTGCTGCTCAACCCTGGTGGGGTATCGTCCATCAGATCCAGCCGATATTTATAGGGTGAGTTTTTATCCTGATAGCCTTTGAGCACCGTACAATTTGTTGTAAATGTTTCCAGTGCACTATGAAGTTGGTAGAGCCGGGTGTGCTTTATGCTGGTGGGGTCGGCTACTATTAATAACATAAATTGTTTAAAGAGCACATCTATTGAGGGCGTAACCGCATGTCCTCTAACGCCTTTAACGGCTAGCGCCAGGGCCTCGTCTTGTTCTGCAAAAAAATAAAGCTGATTTAATTCCAAATAGGCAAGCGGGGGCGCTGTATGCTGGGAGCGGAATGCATAAATTAGCGCATGAATAATCAGTTCCATGGCGCGGTAGACAGCTAATAAAATTTTTGTATCCTGTGACGGCATTAATTGATTTTCATGACTGTGGAGTACGACAGTTTTATAACCATTAGACAAACCAAGGTACAACCACATAATATCTTCTGCTAATGATTTCCGTTGTATTGTCGGGATTGGCAGTTGACGTAAGCGCATTTCGTCGTAGGAGTATAAGATAAGGTCCAGAGTCTCTTTATAAAGCTCAAGTAATTTAATTCTTTTGGCATCTTCCACCTGTATTTCGTTGAAGGTTTCAATAGCTTCTCGTAATTGATGCACCGTTTCCAACACATTGTCGGTCGGTAAGCTGTCGAGCCATTGCTTTAGTTCTTTAGCACTCATTGGGACGGATGGATTGTTGTAGCCATGTTGTGCTGGTGTTGTTAGAAATAAAATATTCATGGTCTACGGTTTAGGTGTCGTCAGCCTGTTCGTTGAGTTATTCGCAATGTGTTTTTTAGCTTCAGTGCTCTAGTGACAACTCATCTGATGTGTGGGGTGATGCCTTGTGGTTATACCACTTAATGGCTGTAATTGTCGAAACAACGCGTTATGCGCAACTCATCAGTCTAAATCGGCCGATGTTATGATGAGCTTGAGTCTAAATTTTTTGCATCGTCTCTTTGATGGGCGATTAACGAAGGGTCTGTAAAGAAATAATGTGAACCTTTAGTTTTTATCTATCCTTGCGTCTTCGGTGTTGCGCAAAAGCTTACAGATAACGAGTATGGGCCTATTTTCGCGCCTTGAATGTTATTTAACGGATAAAGTAAAGTTTAGGGTAATTGTTCTGGGAATCGCATTATGATTCCTTTGCTTTGGTTGTAACTATTTGTTTGTATTGTCTATTTAAAAGATTTTGTTTGAGTTGATATAGGTTGAACGGCTGTTGAGATGGCCGGTCGTTTTGCGGTTTGTCTATACATCACTCCACATACGCACTAAATTGACATAACTATGATCAACTTGCTGGGTTGTTTTTGAGTCAGGGTGATTGTTCATGAGTTCATGACGTGCCAGGCAAAGTTCATACAATAATTCCCGCTTGGTGGCATCGCGGACCAGGCTTTGGACCCAACACACGGCAACCAAGCGTTCACCGCTACTTACTTCGTTGACTCGGTGAATGCTGGATGCCGGGTAGGTGATGACATCGCCTGCTGCCAGTTTCACCTGCCTTTCGCCAAATGTAGTGTTGATGATTAATTCACCGCCCTCATAGGCCGTCGGTGCATTCAGGAAGATGGTTATGGCAACATCACTGCGAAAGCGGCCATTTGCGCCGCCCATGATGGGGTCGTCGATATGATTGCCGTAGCGCATTGTGGTGCTATAACGTGCAAATACCGGTTGGGAGACTTGGTGGGGTAATACCGCGTCTCTGAAGGTCCGATTAGCGGCAAGTGTGGTCATGATTAATCGGTCAAGGTATTCTGTTTGTTGTGGATTGGACTGCATTTCCTCGTTATGTTTTACCGCTTTGGCGGCTTGCCCCGCCGATTGCCTGCCATCGATAAAGGCGTTGGTGATGAGTATTTTGCTAATATTGTTCAGTTTGTCCTGATCAAACACAGCGGGAATTTGTAATAACATTGATATTGACCTTTTTTCTGTTGGCGGTTGCTTGGAGTCTGCGAAATATCTGGTTAAATGGTGCATGTTCCTTAGTGAAAAAAGTTGTTAGCTCAGGCAACGTTGTGCTGGGTTTGCTTCGAAGCGTTCAATAATGTTCATGCAGATGTTCTGAGTAAGCGCAGTGTTAATTTCGAAGATAAAACTCATGGGTTTAATTTCGTTAACGACATAAGGTGGTACTTGAGTGTTATTTATTGTAGTCATTGTAGTCATGGTTTGGTTGTTATCGCATGAGGGTATAAATTTTTATTATGATGGTTCAGTGATCAATGGCAATTAAAATGCTTTATAGGTCAATATTCGTTCCAGCGTTGCAATACCTCGATTATGATGTAATATAAGCATAACCTAATTTTCTGTTGGAGTAAGATTTTAAGCGTTAGAGATTATGAATCATGATTATAAATAATGTTTATAAAGAGTGCATTATCAGTAGCGCTTATAAATTTTAATAATTGATGGGAGTTGATGGGCAATGAATAATGAGTACTACGAATCCATTGATAAAATGGAAAAAGCTAATGTTTCTCGGGAATATGTGGTGGGTTGGGCCAGTGGTTATTTGCATAATCCGAAAAGAGAAGAACAACGTTTAAATGATGCCTACGAAGCAGGTTATATTGACGGTGAAGGAAAAAATTCTGATAATTTTGGCGAATGGGTTGAAAAATAAAAAGATTGACAAATAAAACCACCATTATCGTTCGTATCGAATAGGTAACTGGCGACATGCAACATCGGGAACAAGAAAGCAAGGTGCTTGGCACTCACCTTTTTTGTTTCTGTCGTCAGCGTTGTTTTTCAGCACGCTTGTACCAGCGTTTCGCTTCCACCTCGTTTTTGTCCACGCCCTGACCCTTTTCATACAGCATGCCTAGGGTCATTTGAGAGCCGGGTAAGCCCTGTTCGGCAGCTTTAACAAACCATTCCGCTGCCTGTTTTTCATCTTTTCCCAGACCTTCACCATATAAATACATTATCCCTAGGCCATGTTGTGCGTATGCGTGACCTTGATCAGCTGCTGCTCGCATGTATTTTTCCGCATATTCATCATTTTTAACCTTCCCCAGGCCGTTTTGATACATCATGCCCATGCGGTACTGCGCTTCGGCATTACCCTGTTCAGCGATAGGCGATAACAGCCGCATCGCGCGGGTGAAATCTTTGGCTTCAAATGCATTAATGCCGCTGCTTAGTTCAAATTCGTTATCATTCATGACTTAACTCCAAGGTGAAAAATAGGCGTTCTATCGCTGGCTATTGTTTTTTTGCAGTCTTGTTGTTGTTCTTGAATATTAACCACAATTTAGGATAATGCATCAGGAGTATATCGATGACACAATCTCTAGTTTATACTGGCTGTAATTATTCTCAATCGTAAATGTTTCTAGATGCCTTAATCAGATGATGTGCCTGTGGCGGGGTAATTGACGTTGGAGATTACAGCGATGGCAGTGAGGCTAAAAACTAAATGGCACAAGTCAAAACGTTCAAAGCGTAATCGTCATGGCTCCAATGCCCCAAAAAAATTACAAGATCTGGCCAGTGTCATCGGTATCAATATCTGGAAACTGGCCAAAGAAGCCTTTTTGCGCATGGAAAAAGAAGGATACCGTTTCAAGGAAGACAGCCAGACCATCAACGTGATTAGTGAATTTGTTATTTACCAGCTGCATATCACCGACAGGCTTATTTACAGCCTGTTTTCTGAAGAGGAGCGTAGCGGTTTTATGAGTGCTACGGCAATGTACTTGGTGGATTTGATGGTGGAAAATAAAACAGACTTATTAGGGCAAGGCGAGTACGTTGATGCGTTTATTGGCTTAATGAATGAGCGCATGGCAAACTATGCTGAATGTGGTTTTGTAGATGACAAGCCCAGTTACGAATTCACCCGTTATTTAGCCTTAAACATTTCAGAGCGAATGAAACAGACCGATAGCAAGTGGGTGGTGGAGCAGGTGATCGATATTGAGGCGCCAGATATTGCCGAAAAGATAAATCGAGTAGTGAATGATGTGTTGGGGCTACAACAACGTAAAGAAAATAAAAAACAAGAAAGCCCGTCGTCTTAGCGAAAAAACTGACCATAATCAAAACGCCCCGCAGTAGCGGGGCATTGATTGAACAATTACTGATGAATCAATTAGGTGCTGATTTAATCATCCCCACCTAAGGAGCCCAAAATGTGCAGTAGGCTTAGGAACAAGTTATAAATACTCACATACAAAGTGACTGTTGCGAGAATATAATTGGTTTCACCGCCATTCACGATTTGGCTGGTTTGATACAGGATCAGGCCGGACATTAATAGCACGAACATGCCGGAAACGGCGAGTGACAGCATTGGTAAACTGAAAATGGCTGCCCCGATACCAGCAAGGAATGCCACCAGGATACCAACCATCAGGAAACCGCCCATGAAGCTGAAGTCTTTTCGGGTGGTTAATGCATAGCCAGATAAGCCCAGAAAAATTGCTCCGGTTCCACCCAGCGCTGTCATTACTATTTGGCTGCCATTCGACATGCTTAAATAAGCATTCAGCGTCGGACCTAAAGTTAACCCCATAAAGCCGGTTAATGCAAAAACAAACAATAACCCCATGCTGCTATTCGCAGTTTTATGAGTCAGGAATAGCAACAGAAAAAAACCACCCAATACCAGAAACGGATTCATGAATGGCATATTCATCACCATTGCGATACCCGCTGTAGCTGCGCTGAAGATCAGCGTCATCGCCAACAGAGTGTAGGTATTACGAATCATTTTGTTTGTAGCTAGAACCGCACCTGATGTTCTTGTAGCTACAGCATTATTTTGCATCATTGTAGGAGAACCTCCAGTTATTTTAACAAGTTAGCCTTTTTGGAGCTGCTTTATACCATATAAGTTCAAGCATATCCTGAACGAAAGTCAAAGATCAAGGTGGAACTTAAGGTAAATCTTCAGTATTATTCGCGCCTTACTCAGTTATATAGCGGTATATACCAGGAATTCAATAGCAGAATTGGATGGTTTGAGTGAGAATTGAACAATACTTGAAGTAAGATAGCGATAAAATATGGTATTGGTGTAATTTTACGTAAATAATTTACGTAAATAAAAATAGTAAGGTTAATATTAAGGAAGTATTCGTACAACAACGCATTATAGGCGTACAGCGCATTTAAAGTTTAAGGAAGAGGTGGCTGAGTGGTCGAAAGCGGCGGTCTTGAAAACCGTTGAGGGTTTATCCCCTCCCAGGGTTCGAATCCCTGCCTCTCCGCCATATAGCAATGAAGTTAGGCTCGATTAGTGTAAAAGCTAATTGGGCCTTTTTCGTCTATTTGGGACACTGAACTATAACGTCCTCGTACTACTAAGGGAGGACATTATGGCAACGCTCACAAAATGCGGCGACGGCCAGTGACAAGCCAAGGTTCGTAGAAAAGGCTACCCGATTATCTCCAGATGTTAGAAACTAAAGCCAAGGCGAAACGTTGAGCAAGGTCTGTCGAATCCGCGGGTGAATCTTTCCCCCAATTCGTTATCCAAGAAGGTTTATGTTAAATTAATACATCACGGAGGTGTTTCGATGCAAAGCAAATTGACGCTTAGCTTAGATAATCTGCATTTTGGGCATTTAATTTCTTTACAACATTTCATGAATGTTATTATCCAACCCAACTAATTACAACTTTAAGCCTCTACTCAGCTTGAAGTAGCTGATCCACCCACACAGACGATTCTGACAACGCTGGCTGATGTCGTCGATCTCACACCATTGTCATACGTGTCAGGGAAAACGATTTAACACCTTTCAAAAACGGGATCCGGCTACGATCATTTCCCTTAGGGTTTCTTTTCCTGGCGTTCTTTTTCACGCGCCTTGATGTCATACTTATTCGGTTTGCCTTCTTTCCAGCGTACTTCCCGTGGTGAGAGTGGCGGGAATTTAACCCCGAGATCAATCAACTGCTGTTTGACTTTTAATGCCCAGCCGTAGGCGGGGTATTCGGGGCTGAGTAAATTTTTGGAAAGTTTATTATGTACACTCCACGCAATGTCTCCGCGAGTCGCGTCACGCACAGCATAGTCCACACCCTGCTCAATCAGATAATGCACCATCTCGAATCGATTTATATCGGCTCCATACAAGGCGCCGTTACGGCCTGATCGATCCGTCAAATTAATATCTGCCCCAAAACGCATCAACATCTTGATCTGTTCGAGACGTTCTCCACCGATTGCGCCGAATATCGCCGGGTGGCCATCGCTATCCACCGCATTGGGATTCCCCCCCCCTTCCAGCAGAATCAGTAACAATTCGTCGTCATTAGCGCCTGCTGCAAAAACGACCGGGCTGTCCCCGTTCGGGTCGGCAAAATTTGGATCAGCCCCCAGCTTGATGGCCAGGCGCATCCCGGCTTTATTTTTTTGTGTCATTAACCAGAACAACGGCGTAATGCCTTCGTCGCCCTGCACATTCAGTGACAGGCCCTGCGCGATAAGAGCACGGGCCTTGGCTTCGTCGTCTTTTTCGATGGCGCGAATCAATTCAACCATCTCGGGTTTAAAAAAGTCAGTCAGTTTCATGGTTTTTCCTGTGAGCCCGCAGCTGGTCAGCACCCCGAGAAGCAGGCTGGTCGTTAACGTCAATGGTTTTTTAAAATTGAACATATCGATTACCCAGCACTTTGGGTGAGCGTTTTAATATCCTCTTTCTTTTGCACCTCAATGCCGTCAATGACCTGATCCATGCCGTGTCGCGCCATCGGGCTGCCGCCCTTGACACTGGGCAGGGTCTTCATTTCGCCCACTGCCTCGGGGATATCGGGCAATGCTTTGCTCGCCAGATAGCCGAGTCCTGCCCCCACCAGCCCCGCCATGGCTGCGCCGCCCCCTGCGCCTAGTCCACTCAGGACGTTGTTTCCATGGCGTTGTACAGTGGTCAACACCTCACCCTCAATGGCCCGGGTCTGTATCAATTTTGCGGCGGCATCATTGTTCATGCCACCTTTGCGGGTGGCAGTATCGGGATGCAGGCCTGCCGCGTTGAAGGTATAGCCTTTAATGCCCGTCACGGCTGTCGCCGCGGAGGCCAGACCCGCTCCCAGAGAGTGGCCGACATTGACGAAATTTCCTTCTAAAGTTTTATTCGCTAGTTCAGCCAAATCCATTGCCTGATCGTATTGATCACTTTCGCCGCCGATGCCTTGCAAAAGGTTGGTTTTCGCATCTTTCATGCCTGTCACACCAGGGTTGGTACCCCGGTAGGCCAACATGGTTTCCCCATTAATTTCTGATTCAAACAGGGCGGCACCAAAGCCTGATTTTTTACTGGTAAAAGTCGCATTCTCCAGCCCCGGTATTTCTTTGGGGTCAATCAGATTCAACCCGGTCGGTGCTTCTGGGAGTTCATTTATATGGCCCCGATTAAACTCATCCACTTTATAAACATAAGCCGCCGATTCCGCACGCAGAATATTATCATTATTATCAAGCAATCGTGCTGCGGCGGCTTGTTGTGCCGGGGTATTCCCGGCGTTGGCGGCCATCTGTTTCCGTTCCTGGTAGTTTTGCTGGCGTTTCCCTGTGAGGGTTGCTATACCTACTTGCTCCGCGCCCATACTGGTGTTGCTTGTCTCAGCGGCCGCGAAGGTTTCTTGCTCTGCCTTCTCTGCAACAACATCTTTCCCTCGTCCGCTGGCGTCGGCTTCCTGCTTTTCAAACGCCATTGTTGTGGCATACAGGCTTGGATTTCGATTCCAGCCAATATCACGCACATGTGGATCGCGGGCGTGCAGTAGTTCGAGGGTACGATAGGGGTCGGTGACTCTGGGCTGAAAGGTGTGATAATCCGCTATCGTGAGTGATTCGGCGTCGATATGTCGCTTTATGGCGGGCAGTAAATCCTGATGACTAATACGGCTAGGTCTTTCGCCCAATCTGGCTAACAGTTCACGCAGTTCTCTGTTAATGGTAACATCCTGGATATCAAACAATAAGGCGAGGTCTCTATCCGTCACCAGCATTGGTAGCATCGTCGATCGCATGGGTGATTTTGGCATTTTAAGCGGCACCTATTTCTGTCGTCAGTCTTATTGACGGTCTCTTCGTCTGCTTTAGGTGGACAGCCTTAAAAATGGAATACGTCTTTATACTTATTGTGTTCACATTTGGTTGTGTTCACTCAGTATTTTCACGTTTAGCTCTTTTTACCCGCATTACCCGCACACATAATGCATTATGTGTGCAGTAGACGAGAATCTTCATTAACGAAATTGCAATAGCAAGAATTTACGCGAAACCAAATAGCGGGTCAAGCCGGCGTCATTTTTACCCGCAGCGAATTTGACATATGGAATTCCTCGAAAGCCTGTCTAATCGCTTTGATGTAAAGCTTGCTCTTTCATCTTTGTTTGTAAAGACCTGGCGATGTAAAAGCACTGGAAATTCCAGCCCTTTCACTCATCCCCGAACGGGCTTTTCTGACCATTTCAATTCATCAATGCGAACGTAATGACCTTGTTGCTTGTCCGCTAAACTGAGTGCCACCAGGCGATTGCTTTTCAACGCTAGAATGAAGTGCTTTTTCAGATTATCATGGATAAAATTCATGTTCTCGCTGGATGAAAATCGGCTGTAAGCCAAGACATAGCGCCATTTGAGCTGGTTTTGGCGGTAGGCCGACAGCATGTTTCGTAATTTTGTCGAAGATGAACCTCACAATTGCGTCGATGCAGGCAGTTCTCGCGTGGCTTAGATGACTAACGCCGGGTGCCAAATTGTAGCTATTCCTTATTTTGCCGTGAGTTTTTGTTGTCGGATTAATAAGGGTTGCAAGTGGAGCCACACATTATTTAGCATAGCGGGTTGGGCGATGGCCATTGGGTGAATGCCATCGGCTTGTATTTTAGTTTTATCCGTAGCGAAACCCGCTAATAGAAAGGGGACTAACGCAATGTTATTGCGTTTTGCTAACTGGGTATAAATATCATGAAAGCGTTCGGTGTAGCTGCGGCCGTAATTGGGCGGCAATTTCATACCGATTAACAACACTGGAATTTGTTGTTCCAGGGCTTTGCTGATCATGGTTTGCAGGCTGTTTTTCATCAAATTCAGCGGTAAGCCACGAAGCCCATCGTTACCCCCTAATTCCAATAATAGAAGGGCAGGTTTATGTTTTGCTAATAAAGCGGGAAGGCGGCTGACACCACCTTGGGTGGTTTCGCCGGAAATGCTTGCATTAATAACAGTGTAACTATATTTTGACTCAATGAGTTTTTTTTGCAGTAAATTTACCCACCCTTGTGACTGTTCTATGCCGTAAAATGCGCTTAAACTATCGCCCAATACCAAAATAGTGGGCGCTGTTTTAGCGGGGGTGGCAGCCAAACAAGCGGCACTGATGGTGAGCTCTATTATTAGCAGAACGGTCAGCAGCCTGGCGCTCAAATGTGGATGATTTCGATGGAATCTTATATACATGTCTGAAATAAATACTAAATTGCAGTCGGACGTTCCTTTGTTGGAGGTTCAGAGCCTAACAAAACAGGTTGCAGATCTAAACCTGGATGCCAATGAACCATTGGTTATAGTAAATGATATTCATTTTGCCATTAAATCGGGTGAAATTATAGCCATTGTAGGGCCTTCAGGTTCGGGAAAATCCACTTTGTTGGGGTTGCTTGCTGGTCTTGATACACCGACTAAAGGTAAGGTGTTAGTGGATGGTCAGGACATTTTTCGTTTGAATGAGGATGGCCGGGCGTTGTTACGAGCTCAAAAAATGGGTTTTGTCTTCCAGTCGTTTCAGTTATTACCCGCATTTACAACGCTTGAGAATGTCATGTTACCCCTAGAGATTATCGGTGTCGCCGACGCCGAGCCGATTGCACGGCGCGTCCTGGAGCGTGTCGGACTTGGCCGACGGTTACAGCATTATCCACAACAATTGTCGGGTGGCGAGCAGCAGCGGGTTGCCATCGCCCGGGCTTTTGCGCCTAGCCCAAGGATACTCTTGGCGGATGAGCCCACGGGGAACCTCGATAGGCACACAGGCCAGCAAATTATTGAGTTGTTGTTTGAGCTTAACCAGGAAAAGGGGACGACCTTGATATTGGTAACACATGATATGTCGTTAGCTAAAAAGTGTCACCGATTATTGCAACTGGAGGGCGGACAGTTACAAACGCCTGCCACCGCATAATGCCAGAGTCTATCATGCGAGCCAAGGTAATTCGATTGTCATTGCGGTTCTTGCGTCGGGATTGGCGCGCTGGTGAATTACGCGTATTGGTTGCTGCCATTGTTATTGCGGTAACCTGCGTGACATCCGTGGTGTTTTTTACCGATCGTATTGCGCAAGCGTTAACAGTTCAGGCCAGTGAGCTTTTGGCTGCCGATTTACGCATTGTATCCGACGATGTGCTTGATGAAAAATACCTGCAAGAGGCTCGTCGCCTCCATTTACAAACTGCCAGCACGATGAGTTTTCGTAGCATGTTGCTTACTGGCCAACGCAGCCAGTTGGCGGAAATTAAGGCGGTCAGTGAGTATTATCCGTTACGGGGGCAATTAAAAATATCCAAGCAAGCCTTTGATGCCGGTGAGCGAGTATTTTCAATACCCGCGCGCAGTACCGTATGGGTGGAGCAGCGCCTGGTGAGTCAGCTAGGTGTCGGTATTGGCGATCAAATTTCATTAGGGGTTAAGGACTTTACCATTGTTGCATTTATCCAGTATGAACCGGACCGTAGTGGGGATTTATTCAGTATTGCACCGCGCGTGCTGTTGAACCAAAGTGATCTGGCGGAAACAGAATTGATCCAGGAAGGCAGCCGCATGCAATACCGCTTATTAGTGGCGGGAAATAAAAAAACCATCGACCGTTACCGACACTGGGTTGAGCCGCAATTACAACGTGGACAGCGGGTTGAGGATATTAAAGATGCTCGCCAGGAAGTACGCATCGCATTAGAACGTTCACAGCAATTTTTAGGGTTGGCAGCAATTGTCAGTGTGATTTTGTCTTGCGTGGCAGTGGCGATGTCGGCCAGGCGTTATGCCGAACGACATTTGAATACTTGTGCCATTATGCGCTGTGTTGGTGCCCGGCAATGGCAGATGACACAAATTTATTTAATTCAAATAGTCAGCTTAGGCCTTTTGGGGAGCGCTGTGGGTTGCTTGTTGGGGTATCTTGCGCATCTGGGATTATACCAAGTGGCGGGGAATCTGTTTGCTGTGCAGCTCCCACCCAGTTCTTATTGGCCTATTGTAACGGGATTTGTAGTTGGGTTAGTGGGATTGCTTGGTTTTGCGTTGCCGCCGTTATTGCAATTGCGCAATGTTCCTACCCTACGGGTGTTTCGGCGCGAACTGGGTAGCCTTAAACCGACCTCCCTGACGTCGTATACCCTGGGTATTGTTGCATTGGCAATGTTGGTGTTGTGGCAGGCCGATGATATTAATCTGGGGCTGACGGTGCTGGTTGGGGTATTGATCTCTTGTGTGGTGCTTGCTGTCGTGGCATTTATAATGATTAAAAGCTTAAAATGGATGTTGCAATTTCCTCAACGACAACAGAGTCGTCGATTTTGGCGTTTTGGTATAGCAAATATTACTCGTCGTACTGCGTTGAGTATTACTCAAATTATGGCATTTGGCATTGGGATTATGGTGCTGTTGTTGTTGAGTGTGGTGAGGGGGGATTTATTGGATACTTGGCAAGGTAGTTTACCGGAAAACGCCTCAAACCGATTTGTTATTAATATTCAACCTAATCAATTAGCGGCAGTAAAGCATTTTTTTATGGAGAACTTTACGGCGAGTGTGACGGAAAATGTTGATGACCGTATTATTGAAAAAATGCCGACACAGCTGCATCGGCAAGAAATTCATTTGTACCCAATGGTGCGGGGCCGTCTCATAAAAGTGAATAATAAAAGTCTTGATAGGGACCCGGTGGAGGGGCAGCGAGCCAATCGCTTGGCGGGCCGCGAGTTTAATTTATCCTGGGCGGAAGATTTGCAACAGGATAATAAGATTATTCAAGGCAAGTGGTGGTCGACAAATCGACTCAATGGGGCGACCGCGTTACCACAATGGTCGGTGGAAGAAGGCATTGCCAAGGCGCTTAATGTTTCGTTGGGAGATACTCTGACCTACCAAATTGCAGGGGAAGAGGTCAGCGCAGAAGTGACCAGTATACGCACGGTTCAATGGGATACCTTTCGGGCTAATTTTTTTGTCATTGCGTCACCGGGGTTATTGGATCGTTTTCCCGCCAGTTACATGACCAGTTTTTATTTGGCGGATGAGCAAACGGCGTTATTGGATCGTTTGATTCAGTCTTTCCCTAATCTCACCGTGGTTGACATCTCCGCAATTATGAAACAAGTACGGTCAATTATTGATCGTGTTACATTGACGGTGGAATATGTTTTTGTATTTACACTGCTGGCAGGATTAACGGTGTTATATGCCGCGATTCAAGCAACACAGGATGACCGAATCCGGGAAAATGCCATACTGCGGGCCATTGGTGCCAGTCGCAAACGCTTGTACCAAGGTTTGGCCGCTGAATTTGTTTTGCTGGGACTATTGGCGGGATTCGTGGCCTCACTCTGTGCAACCGCAATCGGCTATGTATTGGCGGATCAAGTTTTCTCACTAGCCTATAAAATCAACAGTTCACTATGGTTGATGGGCGTCGTGGGTGGTGCGTTCGGTATTGGTTTAGCGGGTTTGCTGGGTACCCGAAAAGTGCTTTCAAAACCACCGTTGCAGGTCATCAAAAATATTTCCTAATACATCAGTTGATTCAGGGAATGCGGCAGCGCAAATCTTGCTGTTGACGAAATTTGACGAACGGCAGCGAATGGTACTTAGTAGACAGAATCTTTGGTGAATTGTTTGCAGAAAAAACTATAAGCTATCCAAAGGGACGATTACTCCGCATCCACCTTTATTTACTACGTGAGTGTATATCATCGTCGTTGAAACATCGGCATGGCCAAGCAACCCTTGTACGGTGCGTATGTCATAACCTGATTTCAGTAAATGCGTCGCGAAGAAACTGTGACGCAATGCATGGCAATGGACCCGTTTTATTAACTCTGTTTTATCGGATGCTTTTTTGATTGGTTTTTGCAGCCCATTTTCATGGATATGGTGGGGTGGCGTCGCACCTTCATTCGAACGAGGACCAACAGAGAGTCGGTCGCTTGGAAAAACGTATTGCCATTTCCACTCTTTAGCGGCTTTTGGATACTTGATTGAGAGCGCATTAGGCAGGTATGTTTCACCTCGATCATTTAATGGCGCCATCAAACTTGTTGGCAGTGGCACCACTCGGTCTTTGAGGCTTTTTCCATTACGAATGATAATGTGCTGGTATTCAAAATCAATATCTTGAACACGCAGGCGATTTAAAATTCCTTCTACGGTTTGTCGAAGATCCCCCTGTGTCAGGATAGATGTCCGGTGATTTGATTTATAAATATACCCCCTAGGGGGCGGAAAGTGAATATGAAATGTTACATTACACAGAAGCGTTTAAAGAACAGATTGTGCGAAAACGGATGCTGCCCAACGCCCTATCCGTTGCTGATGTAAATCGAGAAACCGGTATTTCTGGAGCAACCCTTTATAATTGGCGAAACAAGTATCTCATCAGGAAGGGCTCGTATTGCATTCTGATAACGGCAGCCCGATGAAGGGAGCCACATCACCCATACCTTTTGAAAGATTATAAAGACATTAACTTCTATGGCAAATACATACCCTGGTTCAACAGGGTATTGTTTACTTGTTTTGTCTTTAAATTCAAGTGCTACCGCTTAGTTACAATTCGATAATGCATTTTGATGTTGTTGTGTGCTTTTCCTAAAGCATTGATTATCTAGGCCGAAACTATTAATGAGCAGCGTTGCACCTAAATATACCCGAAATTTTAAACGCTTTGGGTATATCGTCAGTTGATTGCGTCGACCTGATATCAACTGATTGGAACCATTGAACCTATATTAATCAGTTGAATTATTCCGCTTTCGCTGTCATCACCCTAATGGGGTGGTATGCGACGACAGGTAGAGTACGGTGGTTGTCGTGTCTGGGAGCGTTGAGAAGCGTTGCAATCCCTTGCAATTGCCGCTTGCCAGTCGCGATAGAGTGCCATCCAGTGAATTGGATTTTGGGTTGATTGAATGTTGCGATATGCCTTGGGGTTAATGTCTACGAATGGAGTGTTCCGGTCATCAATCAAGGTGCGGTGTACAGTGGCTAATTTATGTTTAACGGCGTAAAAAATTGAATTCCGAAAAGCAAAAATATCAACATAAGTCCAGGTTTATTCTTATATTTGGTTTTGCGGTTGTTATTTTAATAATGATTGCATTTACCTGTTCTTGGATTATTCATGTATCAGAAAGTAAAAAAAACATCTACAGTATACTTGCTGAACAGAAACAATCTCGTCTATTGATCGCAATGCGAGATGCCGCGCGTCGAAAGGCGATTTACCTGCACCGAATGGCAATGATGGAGGATGAACCCGGTCGCAATCACGAGTACATAAAATTTAAGCAAGCTGATGACGGTTTTATTGCAGCCAGAGATGAGCTGTTAAGTTTGGAGCGCGTAACGACAGAGATAATATCTATTTGGGAAAAAGCGAAACCTTATGTCGATGGAGGACGGGCCGTTCAGCAAGCGGTGTTAACATTACTGCTGGAGGGTAATATTCTGAAGGCGAATCGATTGTTGCTGGAAAAAGTAATACCCCTTCAAAATCACGTCAACAACATATTGTCAGCGATGTTTACAGTGCAAGACCACATTGCTGAAGCCGAGCATAATGAGGTCTACATCCGTAATCAGAAAATTTATTGGATTGCTCTAAGCGCTGGTAGTGGGGCGGTTATATTAACGTTCATTATCGCGTTTATTGTTATTCGACGTGCGACAGATGCTGAAGCGGGTTTGCGGGAGGCTCGCAGGGTTGCACAAATGGCCACGGATTTAAAATCGCAGTTTTTGGCAAATATGAGTCATGAGATTAGAACACCGTTGACCGCTGTGATTGGTTATGCGGATACCTTGCTGGAACAAAATTTGCCGGAAGAAGAACGTCAACACAGTGTGACCCGTATTTTACACAACGGCCAACATTTATTGCGTATTATTAATGACATACTGGATATTTCCAAAATTGAAGCCGGGCAACTGGCACTAGAGAAAATAGTGGTGTCACCGTTGGTGTTAATGCGCGATATCGATTCACTTATCGGTGAAAGTATCCGTAAGAAGGGTTTAGAGTTTAATATTAATTATCAATTTCCAATTCCATCAAAAATAAGTACAGATCCAACGCGATTAATGCAAGTACTGCTAAACTTAATTGGTAATGCAAAAAAATTTACGGCGCAAGGCAGCATAGATGTTGACGTAAGGTTTTTAGCAGCCAGCAATCAGATGTGTTACGTTATTCAGGATAGTGGTGTCGGTATGAGTACAGAGGAGCAGGCCCGCTTGTTTAAACCCTTTAGTCAGGCCGATGCTTCAACGACACGGGAATTTGGCGGGACTGGTTTAGGGTTGTGTATTTCACATCAATTGGCCAAAATGCTGGGTGGAGATCTGGTGTGTGACAGTCAAAAAGGCCAAGGCAGTTGTTTTGTTGTGACAATCGCAGCGGGGGTTGCCGATATCAGTGAGCAGCATGAAGCGCCAATGATCGAGACACTTGAGGTGCTGGAGGAGGCAAATGATGATCATTTTGTGGTGCCATCCCTTGAGGGCAAGGTCTTGTTAGCAGAGGATCTTCCTGATAACCAGCGTCTGATTTCAATGTATATTATGAGTACTGGTGCATCGGTGGTTGTGGTGGATAACGGGCAGCGGGCTGTTGAGCAGGCTTTGGCGAATGAGTTTGACTTGATATTGATGGATATACAGATGCCCATAATGGGGGGGGGTGAAGCCGTGCAATGGCTGCGCCGGGTGGGTAATCAGTCACCTATTGCGATGTTATCTGCCAATGCAATGAAAGAGGAGCAAGAGCAATGCCTTGAATTTGGGGCAAATGTGTTTTTAACTAAACCGATTGATAAAAAATCATTTTTTATCATGCTCACCAAGTATCTCTGCAAAAATAGCCGATCTGGCGAGGAGGTAGCCCCTGGCATTCCTAATGATGATATGGCGGTGCTTGTGGCACAATTTGTTGCCTCTTTACCCGGTAGTATGCATGAGTTACAGCAGGCTTTGAAAATGAAAAATTGGGCGCAGGTTAAATCCATTGTGCATCAATTGAAAGGCTTAGGTGGCGGTTTTGGATTCCCTAAAATCACCGAGCAATGCGTCGATGTTGAAACGAAAGTTCGGGAAGAAAATCATGCAGCGGCAGTCATCATGCTTTCTGAGTTGTTTAACTATGTTGGCGAGATAGTCGATGCCCATACCGATAATGCCACCAAAAAGCGTCAGTTAGGGGCTTAAATCATGCAAAAACGTCGGGTTCTGGTTGCTGATGATATAAAAATTATGCGTGCCTTATTAAAGAGCAATCTTGCCACTTATAATTGCGAAGTTGTTGCCCAGGTGGAGAATGGCAATGAGGTGATCGAAAATATCAAAAAATTCAAACCACATCTGGTTTTTCTGGATATTAATATGCCGGGGAAAAATGGGCTTGAAGTGCTTAAGGAAATAAAGTCACAATTTGACAGTATTTTTGTGGCAATGGTCAGTGGCCACAATACTTTTGAAAATATAAAGCAAGCGACGGATTTAGGCGCCGACGGTTTTGTTGTTAAACCGTTTACTTCGGTAAAAATTAAGGAAATGATTGATAAATACCGCGCTAGGAGGGAGCCTGTCCGATAATTAGCAGCCGTCGCGAGGGAACGCCATTTTGAGTCTATTTTTCACCAAACATAGAAATTAGCTGCTTGTTTCGTTTAAAGCGTTTGCGATACGTTGGCCGTAGGAGCGTTCTGGCAAGTCTGCTTCCTAACGTTTGGTCGGTAAGGTGAGAGCCGTTGCTGAACATTTAAAAATCAGGTTGAGTCGTTACGCAAATTGATTGAATTGCCTGTATCTCATTCTTACCACAACTTACTTTATTTTATAACATAATGATTATAAAGGTTTTTTTGTGAGTCTATTCTCTGCTGCTCGCAGCGAAGTCGTGTTGCAGGTGCTGCCACTTTGATATCGAGATATGGGATAGATGATTTGCACCCGTCACCTGCGTTGCAAACAAACACGCCATGCCACGACAAGTGTGGCGGCTGAGTGAATTGTCCAACACAGGTAGAATACGGGTGGATAATAGCGGTATTAACCAGCTGCTTTCGAGCTTACAGCATCTTCTTCGTCCACTTCGACGATCTTAAGACGGTTCAATTCTACCCAACGCATAATATAGGCAAACATTTCAGGGTAAGCTTTGCGCAGATTGGGGTCCACAGAAACACATTTTACCCCGTTAAGTGTTAGCGGTTGTAGCATAGGAGAATATTGGATGCGATGATCAGGCCCAAACGTGGACAAGGCGCCACTCATTCTTTCAGCCCAATCACTTGGGCGAAATTTGCTTCCGCTTTCGGTGATACCTTCGATAATGATTTTTTTCACAGCTTCCGTAGATAAGTTTAACATTAGCACTGCCCCCTAAAATACCCTGCTCAAACACACCTCTTCCATGTGTAAAAAGTGCGGTTCGTGCGTCATTTACAACCAGGTTTGCGCTAACTACGTTTATTGAAACACACTAATCGCCTCATGCGATGCAGTATGACATTCTGACCTAACAACACGCGAATAATTCCGATGTTGCTTAAATATATCTAGCTAACGCGACATGGTACCTCAATAACCAACGACGTTAATTTTACCACTGGATAATCGCGCTTGTATACGTCCAGCTATCTGATCAGTTTATCGGACAATGGCTATAACTCTTGAGGGGGCTGACGCATTAGCCTCTACACGCTTAAATGTAGTGGTAAATCAGGCAATATCAAATAGCAATAGGGTTTTATATCGTTAGTTTTGATTTATATGCGGGTGTTTTGCAAAGATTCAATGCCCGGTAGGGCAGGGGCTTCATAGTATGATTTTTTGTTACCTGTCCCTAAAGTACCATGGCATACCAGAGCCTGTTGATGTTTGTGTCTTCACTTTCAATTAAGGCTCTGAACCACAAGTTGCCCCAATCCTTGGTTTACCCCATGTTGCTTGCTCTAATGATGGTTACTAACCAGTAGTCGTATTGCATGGCATATGCAGAATGGTTGACGAGTCTTCACACTGTGGTCTATGCCAAGGCTAATCGAGCGCGACAGCAGCAAAGCCGTCAGGGGGAAATAACGCAAACCAGGATGTGAGAAAACCTATTTTGCAATGAGCCTATACAGTCATGGTTATCCAGGGGAAGCGTAGACGGCACCTTTTGCACGTGATGGTGCACCGGAATTTGAGGTCAAATGAGCAATTTGCCTGGAATTGTAGTTAATTAAACCTAAAGGCTTGACGAATTGAGTACTTAGCAGTATTTTTGAACGTTTATCTATTTAATGGCGAAGCAGCGCCCGATGCCGGACTGGTGGCTGGAATTGCTGTTTGGGATTGCCAGGGGAGGTATTGACTGGCATAGAGCAAAGCAAAGTGCCGATTAAGGTCAGATTTTTCGATTATTTAAGGCAAACAAAGTGGCCTGTTTCTAAAAATAGTTATAAAAAATGGGTTAATCGCGGGCTTGGTTGCTTATTCTGCCTCTCCTCTTTATTTTATCTTGTGTTTACTTAATGCATGGATATTGTGGGCGGTGCATGAGCTTTTTTGGCACGATAGAATTGAATTTCAAATCGGTAGTGAGTGAGAGTACTTCTTGGGAGTACTTGTTGAGAGTGCTTGCGAGTAGGTAGTAGGGTAGGTAGTCGAGCGGGTGGTTTGGGCAGTATAAAAATGATTTACTACGTATGTTTTGTTTAAGTCTGGCAGGTTTTCCAGGCACAAAGTAGCTAATCTAAATTGGAGTTGCAATATTCTCAGGCAACACACCAAACAAGAACTTTTAAACAGGCAAAGTGAGCCAAAGTGAGTGATAGTATAGTGAAGTTAAATGGCGGTGAAATATTAGTGCGGTTCCTCCACGATGAAGGGGTTGAGTGTATTTTTGGTTATCCCGGTGGGGCTGTGTTGCATATATATGATGCAATTTACAAGCAGGACAAAGTAAAGCACATTCTTGTCCGGCACGAGCAGGGTGCTACCCATGCGGCTGATGGTTATGCAAGAGCGACGGGCAAACCGGGTGTTGTCTTGGTGACGTCCGGCCCAGGCGCTACGAATGCGGTTACCGGGATCGCGACTGCACATCTTGACTCTATTCCCATGGTGGTGATCACCGGCCAGGTTGCAACACAATTTATAGGCAGCGATGCGTTTCAGGAAGTGGATTCGGTTGGGATTACCCGTCCCTGTGTTAAGCACAATTTTCTGGTGAAACGGGTAGAGGATATCGCTGTTACCTTGAAGAAAGCTTTTTATGTTGCAACGACTGGCCGCCCGGGGCCTGTTGTCGTGGATATCCCCAAGGATATTACCGCGCCTAATGTGAAAGTAGACTATAAATACCCTGAAACCATTAATATTCGCTCGTATAATCCGGTGGTTAAAGGTCACCCTAAGCAAATCAAGCAAGCGGTTGATATCATTTTGTCGGCCAGGCAACCCATGATTTATACGGGCGGTGGTGTGGTGCTTAGTGGTGCTGCCGACGAAGTGACCGAATTGGCGCGTTATCTGGGTTATCCCATTACCAATACTTTGATGGGGCTTGGTGCATACCCTGCTACTGATCCCCTGTTTGTGGGAATGTTGGGCATGCACGGGACTTTCGAGGCGAACATGGCCATGCACCAGAGCGATGTGTTAATTGCTATTGGTGTGCGCTTTGATGACAGAGTTACAGGCGACATCGAAAAATTCTGTCCTGACGCAAAAATAATTCATGTTGATATTGATCCTTCTTCAATCTCAAAAAATGTTCGGGTTGATGTGCCGATTGTTGGCGATGTGAAGCGAGTGGTTCGTGATATTAATGCGTTACTCAAGGAAAAGAGTACTAAGCCGGACAAGGAGGCTCTGGCGCAGTGGTGGGGCCGCATTAAGGGTTGGCAAAAGGAGAATTGTCTTCAATATGATCGTCAGTGTGAATTGATTAAACCGCAATATGTGATCGAAAAACTCTACGAAGTCACTAAGGGGGATGCTTTTGTCACCTCTGATGTCGGTCAGCATCAAATGTTTGCTGCGCAATTTTATAAATTTGACAAGCCACGGCGTTGGATCAATTCCGGTGGCCTGGGAACCATGGGGTTCGGGTTACCTGCCGCTGTGGGCGTGCAACTGGCGTATCCTGATGCACCAGTTGCTTGTATTACCGGCGAGGCCAGTATTCAAATGTGCATTCAGGAGCTATCAACCTGCCTGCAATATTCATTACCCATTAAGGTTGTTAATCTCAATAATCGCTACATGGGGATGGTTCGGCAATGGCAAGAGTTTATTTATGAAAGCCGTTATTCGCATTCGTACATGGATGCGTTGCCCGATTTTGTTAAGCTGGCTGAAGCTTATGGGCACGTTGGTCTGAAAATTACTGACCCGAAAGACGTCGATGATGCCCTTAACGAAGCGTTTGGCAAATACAGTGACCGTTTAGTGTTTTTGGATTTCGAGACTGACCAGAGCGAAAATGTGTACCCAATGATTAAAACAGGTCAAGGGCACCACGAAATGTATTTGGCATCAGAACGCGGAAGAGGACTGGCTTAATCATGCGGCACATAATATCAATACTTCTGGAAAATGAAGCTGGTGCGCTTTCCCGGGTTGCTGGGTTATTTTCGGCCCGTGGATACAATATCGAATCGCTGTCCGTTGCGCCAACGGAAGACCCTACTTTGTCACGCATGACAATGGTAACGCGTGGTTCAGAAGAGATCATTGAACAAATCACCAAACAACTCAATAAGTTGGTCGATGTGGTTAAATTGCTGGATTTGACAGAGGGCGATCACATTGAGCGTGAAATGATGATGGTTAAAACCCGGGTTACCGGAGAGGGGCGCGAAGAAATAAAACGGCTGACAGACATATTTCGTGGTCGCATTATCGACGTTACTGAAACCACTTACACCATTGAGCTAACGGGCAGTGCAGACAAACTTGATGCCTTTATTATGGCTATAAAAGCCCCGATACTGGAAACTGTGCGTTCCGGCGCGGCGGGTATATCCCGGGGTGAGAAATCGTTACATGTTTAAGGTCGTCGTCGCCTGGAAGCGCATCCTTCTGTTAATTGACATTGCAATTATTCATCAGGCTGCACTTCTTTGATAATGAGCATTTAGTAAGTGCTGACACGGTTGTGTAAGGTGTAGGGGGCATACGTTTGAAAATACGATTTCGATATTTTTTTAAATGAAATTTTTATTAGAATCGAGAGGAGATGATTTTACATTATGATTATTTATTACGATAAAGATTGCGATCTTTCCATTATAAAAAATAAAAAAATCGCTATTATTGGTTATGGTTCGCAAGGTCATGCACATGCTAACAACTTAAAAGATTCTGGAGTGAATGTTGTTGTTGGTCTGCGTGTTGGTTCATCATCAGCGGTCAAGGCAGAAAACAGCGGTTTGGCGGTACAAGAGATTGAAGCGGCGGTAAAATCCGCAGACGTTGTTATGATTCTTGCGCCTGATGAGCATCAGGCGAAACTCTATCGTGAGCAAGTGGAACCGAATATAAAGCAAAATGCCACTTTATGTTTTGCACACGGTTTTAATATTCATTATGGTCAAATTGATCCTCGCGCTGATTTAGACGTCATCATGATCGCGCCGAAAGGTCCCGGGCATTTAGTACGCTCCACTTACCTTGATGGTGGGGGGGTACCAAGTTTGGTGGCGGTGCATCAGGATGCCTCTGGAAAAGCCAAGGATACCGCGTTATCTTATGCCTCGGCCAATGGTGGAGGCCGTGCCGGTATTATAGAAACCACGTTTCGTGATGAAACAGAAACGGATTTATTTGGTGAGCAGGCTGTTCTCTGTGGTGGTGCAACTGCGTTGGTGCAAGCAGGTTTCGAAACCCTGACTGAAGCGGGTTACGCGCCGGAAATGGCCTATTTTGAATGTTTGCATGAGTTGAAACTTATTGTGGACTTGATGTATGAAGGTGGTATAGCCAATATGCGTTATTCCATATCCAATACCGCAGAATATGGCGATTTAACGCGAGGACCTCGTGTGATTACCGAAGAAACCAAAGCGGAGATGAAGCGAATTTTAACGGAAATTCAAAACGGTGAATTTGCGAGGGAATTTATTCTGGAGAACCAAGCGGGAGCCGCAACGTTAAAAGCCAAGCGTCGTATTGGTCGTGAACACCCAATCGAGGAAGTGGGTGCAAAATTACGTAGTATGATGCCGTGGATTTCTGAGAATAAAATCGTGGATAAATCGAAAAACTAAAATGATTTTATTTCGGCAATAGATAATAGTGTATTGTGCCGAATTAGATCATTTTAAGTTTGTCTGGGGTGGTGTTGTCGTTTTGACATCACCCTGACAGTTTGAGCTAATTGAACTTGCTCAGTTCATTTGTGAATGCGCTGCATTAGATTACCTTTGGTTTTTTTGTCGATAGTTTTGTTTGGAAAATATGTGGCGTTTAGCCGTGTCAACAAACACTTTTGGCGCCGTTATCGGGCAGGCAAAGCAATGGTAAGCTTGAATTGTTACAATTAATTATAGGTTACAAACCTTTTATAAGTTAACAACCTCCATGCCTCAACGTCACACCCTTATTGCTAAAGAAGGTTGGAGTCCCATCTTTAGTTTCGTCTTATTGGCATTTTTGTTGCAATATTATTTTGGTTTTTTTGTAGCCATACCTACTGGGGTAGTGGTACTCGTATTGCTATTTTTGTTTCGTGATCCTCGTCGCGATATACCAGCCACTCCGTTGGGTATCGTCGCACCGATGGATAGCACCGTGGTCGCCATCGAAAAAATAATGGATCCTTACCTGGAAGCCGATACCTTGCGAATACAGTTGCGAGGCCGTGCCTGGGGAGTATTTACGGTTAGAAGCCCGATGGAAGGCAAAGTTAACAAGCAATGGTTTAATGCTGTCATGAATGACATTAAACCCTCAGTACCAGTTTCGGATGAGTATTTTGCACAGTGGGTGCAAAGTGATGAAGGCGATAATGTTATACTGGCATTAGCCCCCAGGTTCTATAAAAAAATGCCACTGTGCTCTGTTCATAGTGGCGAACGAATCGGTCAAGGGCAGCGTTGTGGGTTTATACCCTTTGGGGCAAATTCAACAGTGTATATTCCGGCCAATTCCCACGTGGAAGTCAGGGTGGGGGATGAGTTGACCGGTGGTAGTTCAATTATAGCGCTCTTGGTGCGTGCGCATTAAACGATTATAGTGGCAACAGGCTGTATTCAGTGTTTAGTTGCTATTATCCTAATTCTACAGTTTGAGACTAGATATTAACGAATGGCTTCTGTTGATACCGAAAAAAAACGCGGTCGTGGTATTTATCTGTTACCCAACTTATTTACCACTGGTTGCCTGTTTGCTGGCTTTTACGCCATTGTATCGGCGATGGATGATCGCTTTGAAGCGGCTGCGGTGGCTATTTTTGTAGCGATGATAATGGATGGCTTGGACGGGCGTGTTGCCCGCTTAACCAATACCCAGAGCGATTTTGGCGCGCAATATGATAGTTTGGCAGACATGGTTTCATTTGGTTTAGCGCCTGCGTTGATAATGTATGAATGGTCGTTGGTTAGCTTGGGCAAGTTGGGTTGGTTGGCAGCATTTATTTATGTCGCCGGTACGGCATTACGCCTAGCACGTTTTAATACGCAGGTTGGTATCGCCGACAAGCATTTTTTTCAAGGTCTTGCCAGTCCAGCCGCCGCTGCGTTGATTGCCGGTATGGTATGGGTCGGTTCCGATTATGCTCAGCAGGGAGCGGATTGGCGTGTTTTGGCGTTTGTTCTAACATTATTCGCTGGGATACTCATGGTGAGTAATATACGTTATCGAAGTTTTAAGGATCTTGATTTAAAAGGTAAAGTGCCTTTTGTTTCGCTGTTGGTTGTTGTGATGGTTTTTGTGTTTGTGTCAATTGACCCGCCACAAGTGTTATTTTTTGTGTTTCTACTGTATGCCTTGTCTGGGCCCATACATACGCTATGGGGTTTGCGTAAACGCAAAGCGGAGCGTCTTAAGTATGGCCAAGAGGATTATAACCAAGAGTATCCGCAGAAACCTGATCAAAACAAAAGTCACTCTCGGCGCGAGGATAACGATGACTAAACTGGAGCCTGTCCGAGAAAAGCAGTCGTCGCGAGGGAACGCCATTTTGAGTGCATTTTTTCGATTGCATCAGGCACCTATTTTTAGCATTTGAGGCGAATGTTGAGCCTATTTAATGAAAATGATCGAAAAAAATGCACTCAAAATGGCGTTTTTGCAGTAGGCTTCTATTCTCGGGCAGGCTCCCCTAGGAGCGGGGGTATTAATTGCTTGGCAAATCGAGATATGGTCGGCGATGAAGGGGTAGTGCTGCGGTTTGGGGCGATGTGTGTTTCTCTCTGGCGTAAATTCGTCATCAACTCTTAGCTGTCCCTTCACTATATAGCCTGTTTCTGCGGGCGTACGCTTCATTTTCACATTCACCTTTTTTGGTCTTTTTTTAACCCGCTAAGCGGATCTTAAGTTTGATACAATTAACGGATATCGCGTATTTTAGTCCAAAGTTAAGTGCGCCCAACTGATTGTTAGAGGGTAAATGGAGCGAGCAAATGAATAATAATGTCATTATTTTTGATACTACTTTACGCGATGGAGAGCAAAGTCCTGGTGCGTCGATGACGGGGGATGAAAAATTACGCATTGCTAAAGCGCTGGAAAAAATGCGGGTAGACGTCATTGAGGCGGGGTTTCCTATTGCCAGCCAAGGCGATTTTGACGCGGTAAGATCCATTGCCAACGCAGTTAAGGATAGCACCGTTTGTGGACTTGCCCGGGCATTGGATAACGATATTGATCGAGTTGGTGAGGCGCTTAAAAACGCTAATTCCGCGCGAATACACACTTTTATTGCTACTTCGCCTATTCATATGAGAATGAAGCTTCGCATGTCGCCGGATCAGGTGCTAGAGCAAGCCGTACAGGCGGTAAAACGCGCTCGAAAATTTACGGATAATGTGGAGTTTTCACCTGAAGATGCCGGGCGTTCGGAGTTGGGTTTTTTATGTCGCATTATCGAAGCGGTTATCGATGCGGGGGCAACGACCGTGAATATACCGGATACGGTAGGCTATAATTTACCACAGCAATTTGGTGAGTTAATCGGGCAATTAATTGAAAATGTCCCAAATTCGGATAAAGCCGTATTTTCAGTGCATTGCCATAATGATTTGGGGCTAGCGGTAGCCAACTCACTTTCTGCTGTCATTAATGGGGCTCGTCAGGTGGAATGCACCATAAACGGTTTAGGTGAACGGGCTGGCAATGCCGCACTGGAGGAGATTGTGATGGCGGTGACGACCCGTCAGGATATTTTTCCCTGCAATGTATCCCATATCGACAAGGCACAAATAGTACCGACATCAAGGTTGGTGGCGGGCATTACTGGTTTTGCCGTGCAGCCTAACAAGGCGATTGTCGGTGTCAATGCATTTGCTCATGAGTCGGGTATTCACCAGGATGGAGTATTAAAAAGCCGGGACACCTATGAGATAATGCGCGCCGAGGACGTTGGTTGGTCTACTAACCGTATGGTAATCGGTAAGCATTCCGGCCGTAATGCGTTTAAAACACGCTTACAGGAATTAGGTATTACTTTTGAGTCAGAAGCAGATTTAAACCAGACGTTTATGCGTTTTAAAGAACTTGCTGATAAAAAGCATGAAATTTATGACGATGATTTACAGGCTTTAGCCACTTCCACCAATCTGGAAACGGAAAATGAGCGCGTTAAGTTAATCGCCTTGAAAGTTTGCTCAGAAACGGGTGAAACACCTAATGCATTGGTAACGCTCAACATTGATGGTGTGGAGCATCAAATGAGTGCAAGCGGTGGTGGGCCAGTGGATGCTTCTTTCCAAGCAATCGAAACAGCAGTGAGTAGCGGCTCTTATTTGCAATTGTATTCAGTGAATAACATTACCAGTGGTACGGATGCGCAGGGTGAAGTAACCGTGCGACTTGAAAAAGGTGGCCATATTGTCAATGGCCAGGGTGCCGATACCGATATCGTGATTGCATCGGCGAAAGCCTATATTAATGCGTTAAATAAACTATTGATTCCTAAGGAACGGCAGCATCCGCAAGTTTGACCAATGACTGGAGCTTATGAGTGTGGAGCATAAACAGCGACAATATTTGCAAGCAATGGGTGTTGATACGTGGATGTTGCGTGTTGACGCCCAGCCGCCGTCAGCGCCGAGCGATGTAGTACCGGTACCGGCGGTTTCGTTAAATACTACGACAGAGTGTGATGTGCAAGTGACACATGGCCCGGTTCCGCAAAAACAGGATGAGCCGTCGGTACATGAGTCGGTACATGAGCCCGTTGAAACAGCAGCAGACACTAACGGTGTTATTGCATCATACGGTTGGGATCAGTTGCAAGCAGCAGTGAGGCATTGCGTTGCCTGCGACTTGCATGTCACCCGGAAAAACACCGTATTCGGTGTCGGCGATTCGCAGGCAGACTGGATGATTGTTGGTGAAGCACCCGGTGCGGATGAAGATCGGCAAGGTGAACCCTTTGTGGGGCGGGCGGGCCAATTACTGAATAAAATGCTGCAAGCTATCGGTTTAAATCGGCAGCAGGTTTTTATCGCGAACACCTTGAAATGTCGGCCACCTGATAATCGCGACCCGCGTGCAGAGGAAGTAATGAAATGTGAGGCTTACTTGAAGCGTCAGGTAGAATTGGTCAAGCCTAAAATAATATTGGTTGTTGGCCGAATTGCGGCTCATAATTTATTGAAAACCAATAGTAGCCTAGCGCAACTGAGGGGGAAGTGTTTTTATTATAAACAGGACAATAACTGTAGCGATGCGCATGACGCTAATGCGGATGGTGATGCTGGGGTGGTTAACACGGATTTAAGCAGCGTTGCTGGTCCAAGTAACCCAGATTCAGGCCCAAAAACAGCACTCGTTGTCACCTATCATCCTGCTTACCTGTTGCGCTCACCCAGGGAAAAACGTAAAGCTTGGCAGGACTTGCTGTTTGCACAGGCAGTTACCCGGGGGGAAATAAGTTAGTGTTCAGGTGATGTGTATAACCGTGGCATTTAGTCTCATCGAATACCCTGTTTATTTCATGGCTACGTTGAAATGCCTCGCAATTGTTTGGTTGTTCTGCGTTGTTTTACCATTTCAAAAAAACCGCTTTTACTGTTATGAAAACAAGCAGGAAGCACACTTAACGGACCCTAAGCCTAAGTATATATGTAATCAATTATGAGTGCCGTACTCGAAACATCACCCTTTTTTCTTCGCCCAATGCTCAAAAATGACATGGATGAGATCATGGCCATCGAGTTGAAAAGCTACGTTTTTCCCTGGACCAGGCAGATTTTTATTGATTGTTTACGTGCTGGCTATTATTGTCAGGTTTGTGAGATGCATGGCTATATCGTCGCCTATGGCATAATGTCCACCGGAGCGGCTGAAGCCCACGTGTTAAACCTATGTGTTAGTAGCGAGCGACAAGGTAAGGGGTTGGGGCGGCAGCTGTTGTCCCATATGCTGGGAGTGGCAGAACAAAAAAAAATCGACACTGTTTTTTTGGAAGTTCGACCGAGTAATAGCATTGCGCTTTGTCTTTATGATGCAATGGGTTTTAATCAAATAGGTGAACGTAAAGATTATTATCCCACCAAGAAAGGTCGCGAAGATGCCCTTATTTTGGCTAAAAGCCTGGCTAAAAATATAGCCAAAAGCTTTCCTGCTTAATGTCAAGACCCGCAGCAATTTTCCTGATGGGGCCAACGGCTTCTGGGAAAACGGAGATTGCAGTGCGCTTAGTGCAGGCGCTACCTTGCGAAATAGTGAGTGTAGACTCTGCCATGGTGTACCGTGGTATGGATATTGGTACCGCTAAACCCGATCAGCAAATCCTAAAAATTGCGCCGCATCACCTTATTGATATTCGTGACCCCAGTGAACCTTATTCTGCTGCGCAATTTGCAGAGGATGCCTTACTGATAATGCAACAAATTATTTCCCGCGGGAATATTCCATTATTGGTGGGAGGGACGTTTTTGTACTACCGTGCGCTCTATGAAGGGTTATCGCCTTTGCCTGCGGCAGATCCCACCTTACGAAGACAGTTGGAATATGATGCTGAAACCATGGGGCTGGAAGCCCTACACAAACGCTTGATGACGGTAGATCCTATGGCCGCACAACGAATTCATCCTAATGATCCGCAGCGGATTCAACGCGCTTTAGAGGTATTTGAATTAACCGGTAAGGCGATGTCACAGATTTTGAAAGATGAAAAACCCACCGAATTTTGCTTTGATGTTACTCAATTAATTCTTGCCCCTAGTGATCGTGCTCTGTTGCATGAAAAAATCGCTTTACGTTTCAATGAGATGCTGAGTAAGGGCTTAGTTGATGAAGTGCGAAAACTATTCAATTGCAGTGGCTTGCACAAAAACCTACCGTCTATAAGGGCAGTTGGTTATCGGCAGGTATGGGAGTACTTTGAGGGGGAACTTGCTTACGATCTAATGATCCAAAAAGGGATCGTTGCCACGAGGCAATTGGCGAAACGTCAGTTTACGTGGTTGCGTGCAAACAAAAAAGGAGTTTGGTTTGATACTTTAGATAACAAGCTATTTTCTAAGGTCTTGAAAAAACTGTTAAATGACCCCATTGTTAAGACGAAATTATAGGAAATCAAGCGTTGTGCTATAGTAGATAGTGGAACGTCGATGCTACAAATACTATACACTGTACACACTGTTATGCGTTTGACTTAGGGCGAGCTGACCAATTATCAAGAAATCTCATGTTTGTCAAAAACGAGATGTTATTTGGTGTCTACCCTCCGGCTATAAAACAATGATAAATTAAGGAGATTCAACATGCCAAAAGGGCAATCCCTACAAGACCCTTTTTTAAATGCCCTGCGCAAAGAAAGAGTGCCTGTAGCCATTTATTTAGTGAATGGTATAAAATTACAAGGGCAGATAGATTCCTTTGATCAATTCGTGGTGTTGCTTAAAAATAGCGTGAGTCAGATGGTATACAAACATGCTATTTCGACGGTAGTACCTGCGAGAAACATCAAATTACCATCATCGACTGAAGGCGGCGCTGAACGCGGCTCATGATCTTCATATTCTTAAGCGACGTAAGCTACGATAGATAGTTGAGTAATAAGCGGTTTCAAAAACAAATCAAGCAGACGCCTCAAAGCCGTATTCTCGGAGGCGTCGTTGTTTGATCGTCCCGACAACGGTGAGAGAGCAGTTCTTGTCTATATCAATTTTATTTCTCGCTTGGATGAAGAGGAATTACATGAGTTTCGGGAGCTAGCGTTATCGGCGGGGGCAGAACCGATCGCAGTGGTAACCGGAGCTCGTAAAAAACCAGATCCAAAGTACTTGATCGGTGAGGCCAAAGCGCAGGAAATTCGCGAGCAGATATTGTCGGTAGGTGCTGATATCGTGCTGGTGGATCACCGTTTGACACCGGCGCAGGAACGCAATCTGGAGCGATTTTTACAATGCCGGGTTCTTGACCGCACAGGGCTAATACTTGATATTTTTGCACAGCGTGCCACAACGCACGAAGGTCGGTTGCAGGTTGAACTGGCGCAATTGCAGCATTTATCCACACGATTAGTAAGAGGGTGGACCCATTTGGAACGCCAAAAGGGGGGGATAGGATTGCGTGGACCCGGTGAAACCCAACTGGAAACGGATCGCCGCTTAATTGGTCTTCGTATCAAGCAACTTGCAAAACGTTTATCGAAAGTCCATAACCGGCGCCAGCAAGGGCGTCGCGCTAGGAAGAAAGCGGATATAGCAACCGTTTCACTGGTTGGTTATACCAATGCTGGGAAATCCACTTTATTTAATCGAATCACCCAGGCGGATGTTTTTGCACAAGATCAGCTCTTTGCGACCCTGGACCCGACTTTAAGACGTTGTGATTTAGGTGGCAATAGCAAGGTGATTTTGGTAGATACCGTTGGATTTATTCGTCAATTACCCCATGATCTCGTCCAGGCCTTTCATTCCACATTAGAAGAAACCCGTGAGGCAAGCCTGCTGCTGCATATTATTGATGCCAGTTATGCGGATAGTCAGGGTAATATCCAGCATGTGAATGCGGTTTTAAAGGAAATTGGTGCGGAGCACGTGCCTCAACTTGAGGTTTACAATAAAATAGATCTTGTCGCCGGTTTTGAACAAGGCGCTTGCCAGCCTCGGATTGACAGGGATGAAACTGGTCAGGCTGTACGGGTTTGGGTGTCTGCATATACTGGCGAAGGTATTGCGCTGTTGCTCCAGGCGATGAAGGAGCGTATGGCTGGCGATATGTTGCACCAGTGGGTATGTGTTGCGCCAGGCAATGGTCGGTTGCGTTCCTTGATTTATAAAAATGCCAATGTGTTGCGGGAATGTATCGATGATACCGGCGACATCCTGCTGGAAATAGTAATAAGTTATAAAGATTTATCGTCTATACAGGCTAAAGAAGGGGTAAAATTAGAAAAAGAACCGGATAAACGAGTTATTAACTGTTGCGGCTAACGCCATAGCACCCTAGAATTCATCTTTTGCCTCAGCATTGCAGTAATTTTGCTTCTGCTGGTGGGCAGGGTATTGTTGGTCTTTGAGAATTATATTCCCCGCAGCTCACCGCGAATAAATCTTGAGCGATGCGAAGTGGACGAATTTTTCTAAATACCTGGCCGCGCTTGCGGTGGAAATTTTTATTTTAATCAATTATTTAATCAACTAAAGATGGAGAATTTAATGGCCTGGAACGAACCTGGTGGTTCTGGAAAAGATAAAGATCCATGGGGCGGTGGTAACAGAGGTAATCAGGGCCCGCCTGACCTGGATGAAGTTGTCAAAAAAATGCAGGATAAATTTGGATCTTTATTTGGTGGAGGTTCAGGTAAAGGTTCCGGCAGTGGTAAAGGAGGGGGTGGGGCTGGTTTTGGCTCTGTTGGTATTGGTATTGTTTTAGCCATAGCGATAGCCGTTTGGGGGGTGTCTGGGTTTTATACCATCGATGAGGGTAAGCGAGCGGTAGTATTGCAATTTGGCAAATACATTAAAACCACGATGCCCGGCCTGCAATGGGTACCACCTTTTATTCAATCCTATGAAGTGGTGGATATTGAACAAATTCGGGACGCGCCGGTTGGGTATCGTACTGCTAGTGCAAACCGCAAAGCAGTGACATCAGTGGAGCGGGAGTCATTAATGCTTACCAAGGATGAAAATATTGTTGATATCCAATTAGCGGTACAATATAAAATTAAAAGCGCCAGTGATTATGTTTTTAATGTTAAGGACCCTGATCTCACATTGCGTCAGGCCACCGAAAGTGCGTTACGGGAAATTATCGGAAAAAACACCATGGACTTTGTGATTACAGAAGGTCGTGCCGAGATTGTTTCCAAGGTTCAAAGTCTTATTCAATATATTCTTGACCGCTATAATGCGGGATTGTTAATCACCAGCGTGAACATGCAGGATGCTCAACCACCAGAGCAAGTGCAGGCGGCTTTTGATGATGCGGTGAAAGCGCGAGAGGATAACGAACGTTTGAAAAATGAAGCGCAAGCTTATTCCAACGACATTATTCCCAGGGCGCGTGGTAAAGCTGCACGGCAATTCCAAGAGGCCAGCGCCTACAAAGAGCAGGTGATAGCGGAGGCAAATGGTGAAACTAGCCGTTTTTTACAAGTGCTTGCAGAATATAAAAAGGCGCCTGAGGTAACACGTAAGCGGCTTTATATCGATGCGATGGAATCCGTTATGAATAACGCGAGCAAAATTATAGTCGATGTTGAAGGTGGAAACAGCTTAATGTATCTGCCGTTGGATCGTTTGATAAAAGGTGGTGCAGCATCGGATGTTCTTTCCTCTCCATCCTCCGTTGAATTAATGCCAGCAACTCGCACAGCTGCCGAGCAGCGGGATAGTGCACGCAGTCGAGGAGTACGCTAATGAATCCGGCGAAAATGATTAGTTTAGTGGTTATCGCTGCGGTATTGATGATTGGTTCTTTGTCAGTCTTTACCGTGGAACAACGGGAAAAAGCGGTGTTGTTTAAATTTGGTGAAATTATCAGCACTGATTTTGAGCCGGGATTATATTTCAAAATACCTTTTATGAATAACGTGCTGAAGTTTGATGCTCGTATTCAAACCATGGATGCAGATCCGGAACGTTATCTGACCAGCGAGAAGAAAAACGTAATCGTTGATGCATTTGTAAAATGGAGAATTGACAACGTCGCAAAATACTATACAGCGACGGGTGGGGACTCCGCGCGTGCTAATCTGCGACTTTCTCAGTTTATAAAAGATGGTTTGCGGGGTGAGTTTGGTAAGCGCACCATTCGTGAGGTGGTGTCGGGTGAGCGTAATGAGATCATGGATATCCTGACGCTTGAGGCTAATAAAACCGCCCAGGAATTTGGTATTGATATTGTCGACGTACGTATTAAGCGTATTGATTTAGATGATAAAATTAGCGAATCCGTCTATCGGCGTATGGAGGCGGAGCGTCAGCGTGTTGCCAAAGATTTAAGGGCGCGTGGTGAAGAGGAAGCTGAAGGTATACGGGCAGACGCTGACAGACAAAGAACCATTATTCTTGCCGAAGCCTACCGCGATGCTGAAAAAGTTCGTGGTGAAGGCGATGGAACTGCCGCGAGTATTTATGCGCTTGCCTATAATGAGGATAAAGACTTCTATGCATTATATCGCAGTCTTAATGCGTACAAATCATCGTTTTCTAATAAGGATGATTTGTTAGTATTGCAACCAAAAAGTGAGTTTTTCGAATTTTTTAAATAATAATACAACTAATTCTGTCATTGATTCAGGCGTGTTCGTTATAAGCGAATACGCCTGAGGTGGGTTTTGGTGGCAGGAAAATTCCCGAAAACTTTATTCGATATCGGGATTCACGCTTGTGCCTTAAGGTGTGATTGTACCGAAAGGTGATAAAAACTCATGTGGCATGATTTATTGTTGGCCTTGGCGCTGGTGCTGGTCATTGAAGGTATTTTTCCTTTTTTAAATCCAGAGGGATTGAAAAAAACCATGCTTTTATTGACGCAGGTGGACGATCGGCAGTTACGTTTTGCTGGTTTAACCAGTATGATAATTGGTGTAATATTGCTGTATTTTATAAACGGTTGATTTGTGTCCGTTTAGGGGCTGGAGACCATGGGGGCTCTTAGGGGGGCAGCCATGGGCGGCTGTGAAAAAACAAGTATGCATTGATGGGTTTTTGATCGCTATTTTAGCAATACATGCAGAAGGTGAATGATTCAACTGACGAATCATGCGGCTAAAATGAGTTTTACCCTTTCTCAATACCAAGCCGTCACCATTTCAGTATATTCAAAGTGGTATTTCAGAATATAAAATCAACTAAAAATTCAATTAACAGTAAACACCTCAACCATGAATAACGATCATTGGCTCCTGCCAGAAGGAATAGAGGAACTCCTGCCCGAAGACGCTCAACAAATTGAATGGATGCGGCGTCGGTTATTGGACTTTTTTTCAACCTGGGGCTATGAATTAGTGATACCGCCCTTTGTGGAATATATCGAATCTTTGCTGACAGGGATGGGTAACGACCTCGAACTGCAAACCTATAAACTGATCGACCAGAAAAATGGTCGTATGATGGGGGTTCGGGCCGATATGACACCTCAGGTGGCGCGTATTGATGCTCATCAGCTGGCCCGACCACACCCTGTTCGGCTCTGTTATATTGGTACGGTACTACTTACCCATGCGGAAGATTTGTCCAATGCTCGCAGTTTGATGCAGATAGGGGCAGAACTTTTTGGTCATGCAGGGCTGGAAAGCGATGTTGAAACATTAAGTCTGATGTTGGCCATGCTCAAGAAAATTGGCATTGAAAATATATACGTCGATCTTGGGCATGTCGGAATATTTCGTGGTTTGACCAAGCAGGCCCGTTTGAATGAGGTGCAAGAGGGTGCGTTATTTGATGCTCTTCAGCGTAAAGCTGCGCCGGAAATTGATGTGCTGTTACAAAAATTTGATATTGGCCAAAACATGAAAAATATGTTGAGTCAGTTAATGTGGTTAAATGGTAGTCGGGACGTTTTGCCACAGGCTAGAGACACTTTAAAGTCAGCGGATCAATCCGTTCATGAGGCGATTGATGCATTAGAAAACATATCCTTGCAGGTGCAAAAATATAATCCAGATATTCAAGTGAATTACGATTTAGCTGAGTTGCGTGGCTATCATTATCATACTGGAATGGTGTTTGCTGCATATCAACCTGGTGTTGGACAAGCTATCGCCAAAGGTGGGCGATACGATCATATTGGTGAAGTATTCGGGCGAGCCCGGCCAGCGAGCGGCTTTAGTGCTGATTTGCGGGCGCTTATGCATTTCGCGACTAACAGTAGTCGTCAGATTTTTGGCGTTTACGCCCCAGCGGATCAAGACGATGGTTTGCAGACGCGTATTGATGAATTGCGGCAGTCGGGTGAAAGGGTGGTGCGGCAATTGCCTGGGCAAATCGGTGATGCAGCGGCCATGGTTTGTGATCGGCGATTAGAAAAACACAATGGACGCTGGATAGTAACGACAATCGGCTAGGAGCTTGTTCGAGAATAGCAGCTGTCACGAGGGAAGAGGGAATGCCATTATGAGTGCATTTTTTTGATTGCATCAGGCACCTACTTTTGGCATTTGAGGCGAATATTGAGTCTATTTAACGTAGTGATCGTAAAAAAGAGCCAAAATGGCGTTTTTGCAGTCGGCTTTCTATTTCCGGACAGGCTCCTAGTTAATAGAATCTGAATCAGGCTTAGTTAGATAGTATAGGTAGCATAGATATGGGAAAAAATGTCGTTGTGATCGGCACCCAATGGGGTGATGAGGGGAAAGGTAAGATCGTTGACTTGCTAACGGATCAGGCAAAAGCCGTGGTGCGTTTTCAGGGTGGACACAATGCAGGCCATACACTGGTTATTAATGGCGAGAAAACTGTACTACATTTAATTCCATCAGGCATCTTACGCACTGGTGTTCAATGTCTCATTGGCAATGGTGTGGTTGTTTCTCCAGATGCATTGATGGAAGAAATTAATATGCTGGAACAGCGTGGTGTGCCTGTTTTAGAGCGACTACGAATCAGTGAAGCTTGTCCATTGATACTGTCTTACCACATTGCGCTTGATCATGCGCGGGAACTTGCCCGTGGGAAATCTGCAATTGGCACAACGGGGCGCGGTATTGGTCCTGCCTATGAAGATAAAGTGTCACGTCGCGGTCTACGTCTGGACGATTTGTTTCATCGCGAGCGGTTTGCTGCCAAGCTTGGTGAGGTGTTGGATTATCATAATTTTGTTTTAAAAAATTATTATAAAACCAATACCGTGGATTTTCAGCAGGTACTCGAAGAGACTCTGGCGATGAGCGAGCGCATTAAGCCTTTGATTGCAGATATACCTGAATTGTTATACCAGTATCAAAAAAATAACGATAGCGTTATGTTTGAAGGTGCTCAAGGTGCCTTGCTGGATATTGATCATGGTACTTACCCGTATGTCACCTCATCCAATACCACAGCGGGCAATGCGGGTACCGGTAGTGGTGTGGGGCCATGTCGTTTTGATTATGTGCTGGGAATCACAAAGGCTTATACCACCCGTGTTGGGTCTGGGCCGTTTCCTACAGAATTGGATGACGCACAAGGCAGGCATCTTGCGGAAAAAGGTCACGAGTTCGGGGCGACCACGGGTCGCGCGCGTCGCTGTGGTTGGTTTGATGCAGTAGCATTACGTCGCGCCATTCATATAAACAGTGTTTCTGGGTTATGTATCACTAAACTGGATGTGCTTGATGGACTCGATACACTGCGTTTATGTGTTGGGTATATGTGCAATGGAGAAGAGCGTAAAACACCGCCCTTGGGTGAGGCGGCTTATGCATCCTGTGAGCCGATTTATATTGATATGCCTGGCTGGAAGGAATCGACAATCGGCATAAAAAAATTCGCCGACCTGCCATCCAATGCACAAGCATATTTAAGGTGGATAGAAGAAGTGGCCGAAATCCCCATTGATATTATTTCCACTGGGCCTGACCGCAAAGAGACCATTGTATTACGGCACCCATTTGTATAATCAAAGGAGGTTATCAACGGCACAAATAATTCAGTTCCGCTGTGTCTGTTCAGCCTGCCTTTAGCTTGCGCAGTGGCGGTGTTAAATGTGTTCATTTTTACCCGAATGCATCACGTTTTGTAACTACTCAGCCTCGTTTTTTAAATGTACAGTAACTGCTCAGATTGCCTTTGATTTGTTTGAGAACAAGGAACAAGCCCGGTGTTTACCGATGTCAATGAGCACTTTTGGTACAGTAATCGATTTGGTACAGTAATCGAGTAAATCAGAGGCGAGCTAAGTAGCCGTTGCCAGGTTTTTTCCTCATTGCCGAAGAGTAAGTCAACGGTAATTTGAGTGATTGCTGTACATTTCGTTAGTGGTTGGATAGCGTCTTTACATTCTTTTCTTTATTACGGCATAAGCCTAAATTCATTATATGGATTTCCTCGGTATTGCACGACCTTTACCTTTTTCTCTTCTCTGAGTTGATTGTTAACACCCCCCTAGCATTCCACGGATGATTTTAGGATAGCGCGAAATGGGATGGTTTTGTAATTATTGTTGTCATTGACTGAAATGATTGAGAACAGCTCTTAACAGTACTATCATTAAACCTAGAAATTAAACTTGGAAAAATCAGTTGACCGCTATGAGGAGTAACTAACTGGCGATTAATTGAATAGATTGTACTGAAATTGACATTCACCTATTTGGTGAAGGCGCTATGCAGGCTGTCTAACTGATTTTTCTAGGTTAATGGCAATATAGTCTTTTTAAGTAATAAGGAACGAAACCTGCACGTTCCTATGCTAACCGAACAGGGGATGCGGATAGAGGAAAAACCAACAGGGAAAATGAGAGTGCAACCAAGCGCTAAATTGGAGTGGCATAATGCAGGCAGATATACAGGTAATCCCCGATACCACTGAACTAAGTCATGTTGTTGCGCAATGGTGGTTAACGCTTTCGCAACAAGCCATACAAACACAAGGGGGGTTTTACGTTGCGTTGGCAGGTGGCAGCACTCCTCGTACTTTGTATCAGTTATTATCACAATCACCTTATTTGGATGCGGTGGACTGGCAGAAGGTGCATGTTTATTTTGGCGACGAAAGACCGGTTCCCCTTGATCATGCGGATAGTAATTATCGAATGGCATGGGAGGCGTTGCTTTCTAAAGTGGCTATTCCAGAGGAAAATGTTCACCCGATCCTTATTGATGCTTGTGACATTGAAAGCAGCGCAAAAAACTATGAAGCGACTCTGCAACGTACTGTGGTGGTAAAATCAAACGGTATCCCCCGTTTTGATTTGATATTGTTGGGTATGGGCGATGATGGCCATACGGCTTCGCTATTTCCAGATACGTTAATTCTTGATGAAAAAACAAAGCTGGTTGCGCCTGTCTATGTGGAAAAACTAAAGACTTGGCGGGTCAGTTTAACGTACCCGATCATTAATATGGCGAAACACATTGCCATTATTGCTGCCGGTGATGCAAAAGCGGATAAACTTTACGAAATATGTGTTAAGCAAACCAAGCGTAATCCAATAGAGCAGATTAATCCCGAGGGAGAGTTGATTTGGTACTTGGATTCAAAGGCTGCAAAACATCTACCGCCGGAAATGCTGAATAAAGTAAGCCTCGCAAATACCCAAGCGAACATGACGGGCGCGTAAATGAAAATAATCGCGGGTGATATTGGTGGCACTAAAACCTTATTGCAACTTGCCGATAACACGAATGGTCAAATAACCATAATACACGAGAGTCGTTATGATAGTCAGGCTGCGGTCGCCTTTGATGAGGTGTTGACAGCGTTTTTAAAGGAAGCAAGACCGTTGTTTCATGGTGATGTTGAATCCATGTGTATTGGTGTCGCTGGACCGATTTCGGGTAATACCGCTAAGGTGACAAATCTACCCTGGTTGCTCGATACCTATCAGTTAAGCCATCATTTTGGAATTTCCAATGTTCGCTTAATCAATGATTTTCAAGCAATTGGTTATGGTATTGAAGGGTTGAACGAGGCTGATCTTGTGGTGTTACAACGGGGTCGGAATGTTGAGCATGGTGCACGCGCCATCATCGGGGCCGGAACCGGTTTAGGCTGCGCTATGCTAGTCTGGCGTGGTGGTCACTACGACGTGTTACCTTCCGAAGGTGGGCACGCAGATTTTTCCCCTGCGACTGATGTGCAAATTGAATTATTACAATTTTTACGGTGTAAATATAATGCCGTAAGCATTGAGCATGTGTTATCGGGTCCAGGTCTGGATAATATTTTTGATTTTTTCAAGGCAAAAGCGCCGGCTGGGGTTTCTGATGTGCTGGCGCAAGCGATTGAGGCGTCAGGCGTAGCGCCTGCCATTACTACACTCGGGGCGGGGCAAGGTGGCGACACGTTGGCTGCCCAAGTGCTTACGTTGTTTGTGCAAATCTATGGCGCAATAGCCGGTAATTTGGCCTTAATGAGTCATGCTACGGGTGGTGTTTATATCTCTGGCGGAATTGCACCACGTATTATGGAAACACTGAAAAACGGCGAGTTTATTGCGGCATTCAATCGCAAAAGTAAAATGCAGCATCTGTTGGAAACGATTCCAGTGAGCGTGGTAAGCAATCCCCAGATAGGTTTGTTAGGGGCGGCCTTGGTTGCTAGCCGATTATAATTTGTTGTACAGCGGATATGTTACGTGCATGTTCCTGAGAATCATCAAATTATTATATGGATGCAGGTGGTGGCGCGACAGAGGTGTTTCGCGTTGAGCGCTAAACCGGGACGTTTTGTTACCGCTTCCATTTCTAAATCTTTGCAACTGAGGCGAGGGCCGTTTTGTACAGCTTGATGTATTGCAGCGCGCTTTTGCGCCAATTAAAACGGCTGTTCATGCCGTTACGCATTATTTTTTTCCAGGTGTGTTGATTAGCAAAAAGCGCTATTGTGCGGTTAACCGCCATGAGCAAGGCAGTGTTAGTCGGTTGTTTGAATACAATGCCGGTTGCTTGATTCAGCGCTAGGGTTTTGTCGTTGGCGTCAATAACAGTATCGGCTAAACCACCCACGTGATGCACAATGGGTACGGTGCCGTAGTGTAAACTGTATAACTGATTTAACCCACAAGGCTCAAATCGTGATGGCATTAATAGCGCGTCGGCACCTGCTTCAATCTGATGTGCCAATGTTTCATCGTAACCAATTTTGCAGTTAAACTGTCGCGGAAATTTGATAGCCAGGGTTTTTAATTGGGTTTCAAATAGGGTGTCACCGCTGCCCAGTACAATGAGCTGAATGGGCAGTTGCTCGATTTGTGTCAATAAACTGAGGATCAGGTCAATGCCTTTTTGTTCTACCAGTCGCCCGATAAAGCCTAATAATAATTTACTTTTATCGATGGGTAACTTAAATGCGGCCTGGATATAGTCCTTATTGTCTGATTTATCAGTGAGGTGCTGGCTATCGTAATGTTTGTGTATGTGTGGGTCGGTGGCAGGGTTCCATAGTTTATCGTCAATACCGTTGACGATGCCGGTCAGTGCCGACTGACGGTGTTTTAGCAGTCCTTCCAGGCCGTAGCCGAATTCTGCTGTTTTAATTTCTTCCGCATAACGTGGGCTAACGGTATTTATTTGATCCGCAAAAATCAACCCTCCTTTGATAAACGATAACTGCTGATGAAATTCCAATGCATTGTGAGACCAAAGTGATGGGGGCAACCCCAATGCTTGAAAGGTTGCGTGTGGAAATAAGCCCTGGTACGCAAGGTTGTGGATAGTGAATAATGTGGCAGGTCTTGTTTGCTCCAGGCTGAGTAATGCGGGTACTAAGCCGGTTTGCCAATCATTGCAATGTATGACATCCGGTTGCCAATTAAGTCCCACGCGGTTTTGTGCGACTTCTGTTACGGCGCGGCAAAATAAGGAAAATCGTTCAGCGTTGTCTGCCCAGGGGTTACCTTGTGCATCAGTATAAGGGTTGCCGGGTCGTTTAAAGGCAGGTTCGTACTGAACAAAAAGCACTTTGATATTACTGTTAGGCAATTTCCCCTGCAATATTTCGACGTATCCGGGTAGCCCTGGTAATATTATATTAGCAACGGTTTTGAGTCGTTTTATGTTTTTTAAGGCTTCAGCGTAGGCGGGTAGTATGATGCGGATGTCACAGCGCAATGTTTTTAGCGCAATAGGCAAGGCGCTTGACACGTCGGCCAAGCCACCGGTTTTAATCAGGGGATGCGCTTCACTGGTGGCGAATAATATTTTGCTCATTGGTCACTTATATCAGGATACTGAGCGAGTTCACGTTAGCTGTGGTGATCGGTTTTTATAACCACGCCACCTAATGGTGGCAAGGTCAAATTAACGGAATAGGGCAGGCCCATCCAAGGTTGGGGTTGCGCGGTGATAGTACTGGCATTTCCTATGTTGCTACCGCCATAGTATGTTGAGTCAGAATTCAATAATTCCCGATAAGTGCCGCCATAAGGAACACCTATGCGGTAGTCTTCGCGTGGCATAGGGGTAAAGTTTAAAGCAACGATAACAACGCTATCGGTGGATTTGCGCTGGAAGCTTAATACCGATTGAGCGGCGTCGTGACAATCAATCCATTCAAAACCCGATTGTTCGAAATCAAGTTGGTGCAGGGCGGGCAGCTCTTTATAAAGTGTGTTGAGATCAGTCACTAATTTCTGGACACCTTGATGCAATGGATATTGCAATAAGTGCCAGTCCAATGCCTGATCAACGTTCCATTCACTACTTTGAGCAAACTCCGCACCCATGAAGAGTGTCTTTTTGCCTGGGTAAGTGTACATGTAGGTATATAATAGGCGTAAATTAGCAAATTTTTGCCATTCATCCCCCGGCATTTTATTGAGCATAGCACTTTTGCCGTGCACCACTTCATCGTGGGAGAAAGGTAGCACGAAATTTTCAGAAAACGAATACATCAAACCAAACGTCAATTGATCATGGTGATACTGGCGGTATATAGGATCATTGTTGAAATAGTTAAGTGTATCGTGCATCCAGCCCATATTCCATTTCATACTAAAGCCCAAGCCTCCCAGCCAAGTAGGGCGTGTAACCTGCGGCCAGGATGTGGATTCTTCAGCGATGGTCATGCAACCGGGAAATTCACCATGCACCACGGTGTTCATTTCCCGTAGAAAATCAATGGCTTCCAGATTTTCGTTGCCGCCATGGGGGTTGGGTAGCCAGTCGCCTTCGTTGCGAGAGTAATCAAGGTACAGCATTGAGGCTACGGCATCCACGCGCAAGCCGTCAATATGGTATTCCTCTAGCCAATACAAGGCACTGGATAACAGAAAGTTTTTAACTTCATTTCGGCCATAATTATAAATTAAGGTGCCCCAGTCACGGTGTTCGCCGCGACGGGGGTCTTCGTGTTCGTATAAGGCGGTACCATCATATTCTGCCAGGGCATGGGCGTCTTTGGGGAAATGCGCTGGTACCCAGTCGAGAATAACGCCGATACCATTGCGATGGCAATGGTTCACGAAATAACGAAACTCATCCGGCGTACCAAAGCGTCGGGTGGGGGCGAAATACCCCGTGGTTTGATATCCCCAGGAAGCATCAAAAGGATGTTCAGTGATCGGCAATAATTGTAGGTGAGTAAATCCTAAGCGTTTTACATGGTCCACCAAGCGTTGAGCCAGTTCGGTGTAATTCAGAAATTGATCGTTTTCATTGCGTTGCCAGGAGCCCAGATGAACTTCGTAGATTGATAACGGTGTGTGTAACCACTCGTTGTTTTTGCGTTGCTCGATCCATGCCTTGTCTTGCCACAAAAACGGTAAATTATCTAAAACGAGCGAAGCGGTGTTTGGCCGCAGTTCGAATGCTTGTCCATAAGGGTCAGCTTTTTGGAGGATGTTGCCATGTTGGCCGCGGATTTCAAATTTATAGAGTTGATTTGCTTTAATGCCGGGTATAAATAACTCCCAAACGCCACTATTGCCACGAGTTCGCATTGGATGGGCGCGGCCGTCCCAGTCATTAAAATCACCGATAACGCTGACGCGTTTGGCATTGGGTGCCCAAGTGGCAAATAAAACACCCTCTATTGCGTCTATACTGTGTAGATGTGCACCGAGGAAACGATAAGCGTGCCAGTGTTTGCCTTCACCAAACAGATGCAGATCATAATCGGGGATTTGAGGTGCAAAACAATAGGGGTCATAGCGGATGTGCTGCTGGTTGTTCCTGTCATACCATTTGATTTGGTAATGCTGTGCTACCTGATTATGGGCGCCACGCCATTGGAAAAAATCGGTCCCTTCAAGACGCGTTAGGCGTGTACCCAGATCAGGGAGAAAGGCTTGGCTGGCTTGAGGAATATAGACACGCACTATTTCTGTACTGTCGACGGTGTGTTTCCCTAATACCGAAAACGGATTATGGTGGGTTGCGTCGATAATTTTTTGTAATTCAGGATCTAATGCCAAAATAGAGGTAGTTGCGGTATTTTTTGTCGGGGTTTCTAGCGCTGGATTGTCAGTTGTGGTGAATCCTTTGCCGGAAATCTGACTGCTATGGTCTGGTTTTTCCGAATTGTGTTTTGTGGGCGTGTTCATTAAATCGAAAAAAATATTGTTACTATCATTGTAATCGAGAACCCGATGGATCGTTTGCCAAACCTGCTCAATTGGGTAGTGTCGATATTTGCTGTCTTTGACTTACATCTTTAACTTACAATAACGGTGACTTAAACAAGCATTGGCTTAAGCAATAGAATACATGCTAACACAAATGCACGCTTGCCGATGGATTTAGGACAATATTTTGCATCATTCCTCAATTTTATTGCTGTAACACTAATAACGTAATACGAATTATTGATCCTATAACTTAACGAGAGGTGTGCCGAAATAACGTGAACATCTGGTTGTTTATTCATTCCCGTTGTTCGAACATTAGGTTCGAAAGCCTTGTTGAGTAGTTGAAGTAGTTGAGTAGGCGCCTGGATACCCAAATGCTCACGTTATTTTGACACACCTCCTTACTTTGTCACGAAATATTTTTGCCAACAATAGAATTTGAAAGGGAGTACAGCGATGCATACCAAACATACACCACGCTTTGTCAGCCGTTTGACGAGAAAAACGTTGGCGCTGATCATGGCGGGTGGTCGGGGTAGCCGTTTGAAACATTTAACAGATTGGCGTGCCAAGCCTGCTGTACCCTTTGGCGGCAAGTTCCGAATAATAGATTTTCCGTTATCGAATTGTGTTAATTCAGGTATACGCCAAGTTGGGTTGCTTACTCAGTATAAATCTCATTCGCTCAATCAGCATGTTCAGCGGGGTTGGAGTTTTTTACGAGGTGAATTTAATGAATTTATCGAGATTTTACCAGCCCAACAACGTATACAGGAAAATTGGTACACGGGTACCGCCGATGCGATTTACCAGAATATCGACATCATACGCAGCCATAATCCGGAGTATGTGCTTATTTTGGCCGGGGACCATGTGTATAAAATGGATTATGGTCCGATGATTGCCGCTCATGTGGATCAGAATGCTGATATCACCGTCGGTTGTATAGAAGTGCCCTTGGAACAGGCAACTGCTTATGGAGTAATGAGCGTTGAGGCCGATGGCCGAATCACTCAATTTGCGGAGAAGCCGACGAACCCTCAGCCCATGCCAAGCTGTGATAGCCATGCTTTGGCTTCTATGGGGATTTATGTTTTCTCGGCAAAATTTTTATATGATATGCTCATTGCTGACACAGACGATGCTAAGTCAACTCATGATTTTGGACTCGATATTGTGCCGGACATTGTCAATAATTATCATGCCCATGCGTATTCGTTTCGTGATGCGATGACTAATAAGGTGGCTTATTGGCGTGATGTGGGTACGGTGGATTCATTCTGGCAGGCTAACCTGGAGTTGATTGGTGTGACGCCTGAACTTAATTTGTACGATGAGGATTGGCCTATTTGGACCTATCAGGAACAATTACCCCCAGCGAAGTTTGTGTTCGATGACAATGAGCACCGGGGTATGGCGGTGGACTCCATGGTATCCGGTGGTTGTATTATCTCCGGCGCGCTGGTGCGCCATTCTCTGTTGTTTTCCAAGGTGCGGGTGAATTCTTATTGCTCGGTTGAAGACTCTGTTATTCTCCCAAACGTGGAGATCCGCAGTAATTGCACCATACGAAAAGCGATTATTGATAAAAACTGTATTATTCCTGAAGGCACAAAAATCGGTGTTAATCTTGCCCAGGATCGTGATCGTTTTTATGTTTCGCCCAATGGCGTGGTATTAGTCACTCCCGAAATGATGGGGCAGAAAATCCACAGTGTTCGATAATTCGAGATTAAATGTGGTGATATGTTGGCATATGCACCAACCGGTGTATGCTAATCGTTTGAGCGGTGAGTATCATCTTCCATGGACTTATTTACATGCCATAAAAGATTACACTGATATGGCCGCGCATTTGGAATCGGTGCCAGGTGCGCAGGCCGTCGTTAATTTTGCACCCATCCTGTTGGAGCAAATCGACGATTATGCCCGACAAGTGAATGCTTATTTGAAAACCGGCGCAGCAATCAATGATCCGTTGCTGGCGGCATTAGGCAATGCAGTGTTACCCGTTGAAATTTCACAGCGTATTGGTCTGGTGGGTGATTGCTTGCGCGCTAACAAAACACGTCTGATTGATCGTTTTGAGGATTATAAACGATTAGCCGAAATGGCTTCTTGGTTTATGTCGCACCCGGAAGCCAATATCTACATCAACAATCAGTTTTTAGTGGATTTGATCATGTGGTATCACCTGGCTTGGTTAGGTGAAACGGTTCGCCGGGAGGATGAACGAGTCAGACGTTTGATGCATAAGGGCGGTGGCTACACGTTTAGTGATCGCTGCTGTTTATTGAAAATTATCGGTGAATTACTTTCCGGCATTATCGGTCGGTATAAAAAACTGGCACAAGATGGCCGCATAGAGCTTTCCATGACGCCCTATGCGCACCCGATCGCGCCTTTGTTAATTGATTTAGCCAGTGCGCGTGAAGCGATACCCGACGCAAAAATGCCTTCGTTGGGTATGTACAGTGACGGCAAACAAAGGCTGCAATGGCATATTGATGAAGGTATCGAAATATTTCAACATTATTTTGGTTTTAAACCCGTTGGCTGCTGGCCTTCAGAAGGCGGTATCAGTGATGCTGCGATTAGCCTTTTCGAAGCAAACGGTTTTCGCTGGGTGGCCAGTGGCGAAAGTGTCATACAAAACAGCCTCAGTCACGCAAAGCAACATTCCCATCTTACGGGTAACCCAGGTCCGCATCGTGCATACACTTTAAACCAAGGTGAGATGGCATGTTTTTTTCGTGATGACAAGTTATCGGATTTGGTGGGTTTTACGTATGCCACTTGGCATGCAGATGACGCAGTTGCAAACGTTAATCACTATTTGAATAATATCGCTACCACATTGAAAGCGAAAGCTGGTCAGCATGTGGTGTCAATTATTCTTGATGGTGAAAACGCATGGGAACATTATCCGGAAAATGGTTATTATTTTCTAAGTACGCTGTATAAAAAACTGCTTGAAAACCCAAAGATTAACTTGACCACTTTTTCGAAATGCCTTGATGTTGGGGTACCGTTGGTTTCCATGCCCCATTTTGTGGCGGGCAGTTGGGTATATGGTACGTTATCCACATGGATTGGTGACAGTGATAAAAACCGTGCCTGGGATATGCTGGGGGACGCCAAACGCGCGTTTGATGTTGCCGTTGAATCCCGGCAGTTGTCGCCTGAACAGCTCAGTGCTGTACAACGACAACTGGCGATTTGTGAAGGCTCCGACTGGTTCTGGTGGTTTGGTGACTATAATCCGGCAGACACCGTGAGTGATTTTGACCATTTGTACCGCATGCAGCTAGCTAACGTATATCGGGTGATTGGCAAACAACCACCGGAATATCTATCGCATGTTTTTGCGTATGGCAGTGGTAAACCAGCCTTGGGAGGAGTGATGCGCCGCGGCTCAGACTAAGGAGCGCGCAGGTTCCTTAGATAGCCACGCCAAACTATATCGAGTATATTACATCGTATTGAAACTCTAACTAATTATGTCTGTGTGCACAAAACAACAGCCCATATTTGAAAAACGTCAAGCTGGCGTTATTCTCCACCCCACTTCGTTGCCAGGTCCAAATGGGCAAGGTGAATTGGGGCCTGAAGCGTATCATTTTGTGGATTTCCTTAATGACTGTGGTTTAAGTGTTTGGCAGGTGCTGCCAATGAATCCTACCCATGAAGACCGTTCTCCCTACATGAACTTGTCCGTGTTTGCCGGTAACACAGATTTTATCAGTCTGACTTTACTTGCTGAGTGGGGATGGTTGCCTGCAAACGAAGCACTGACTGATGCGGGAAAACGTCAAAAACTAGTGATTGCGAGGCAGCAGTTTTTACAACAAGCCAGTACTAACGATAAAACGGCGTTGCAACAATTTATCAATCAGCACCAATATTGGTTAGCTGATTATGCTTTATTTCAGGCCATAAAAAATACCCAGGGCAATAAGTCCTGGGTGGACTGGCCGGTGGTGTTGAGGGACCGTGAAGCGGGTGCCATACGCGCGGCGACACATCAATTGCAAGATGCGATTGAGCAGATTAATTTTGAGCAATTTGTATTTTTTAAACAATGGCTTGATCTTAAGCAATACGCCAATGATCATAATGTCAAAATGGTGGGGGATATGCCAATTTTTGTGGCTCATGATAGCGCTGAAGTCTGGAAGCACCGCAAATACTTTGATCTTAATGCAGACGGTTCCCCGCGAACGATTGCTGGTGTGCCACCGGATTATTTTTCAGCAACGGGGCAACGCTGGGGGAATCCGCTTTATTTATGGGAGAGAATGAAAGAGGCGGGTTATCAATGGTGGATTGAACGTTGTCGCGTGGGTTTTGCACTTTATGATGCGATACGCATTGACCACTTTCGTGGTTTTGAATCATTTTGGGAAATTGATGCCAAGGAAAAAACAGCTGAGAACGGCCATTGGGTAAAAGGCCCTGGTGCGACTTTATTTAAAGCGCTTTTGCAATCCCAACCACCATTATCTTCACATCAGCAGCAGCTTGCCTTTATTGCGGAAGATTTAGGCATAATAACCGAGGAAGTGAATGCCTTAAGGCAGGAGTTTGGCTGGCCCGGCATGAAAATTTTACAATTTGCCTTTGATGGTGATGCAACTAATGCTTATTTGCCTCATAACGCCGAACAAAATAGCGTGATGTACACGGGTACGCACGATAACGACACCACCTTAAGTTGGTATGAGCAGCTTCCGGAACACGAGAAAAAACAGGTGATGGCTTATTTAGCTGACACGAGTGAAGCCATGCCCTGGGCGTTGATACGTAGTGCATTGGCGTCCGTTTCAAATTGGGCTTTGTTTCCGATGCAGGATTTATTATCGTTGGGGCAGGGCCACCGCATGAATACCCCTGGTGTTACGGCGGATAACTGGCGTTGGCGTTTCCAGTGGGATCAGGTGGTCCCTGGGATTCCGTCAAAAATTAAATCAATGACTAAGCTTTACGGCCGGTAGTCGAACTAAATGCAGCCAAACCAACATTCAGTGTTTGAAATTAGGAAACCGATTTGAGTCGTGGGTTGAAGATAGGATCATTTTTATGATCCGTCTTATCGGGCCGTACCTGCTATTCTCGTATCACGACCTTGATGAGTGATACGGTTAACTCAACATTGTTAGGCATGAAAAAAGTTGTCAGCGATGATTCAGCACGACGAGCCTTGAAAAAAATTGACGAACATGATGGTATCAAATGGTTATAACCCCATTTATATTTAAGTTACGCCCCGTTACTTAAAGCACCATGGATATTAGATACCGATGTAAGTATTAAACCCCCTTTACGGACATCAGCAAGGTGCAGTGGTCGGATATAGCTCGCATAAACCAGGGTGACCTTCTCACACCGACCATACTTATATGATTGCTAATCTACGATTAGTATTGGATATGGAAGTGCAGTCGGGTGACCAAGCTTAATCAGCCCATTCCTTACCTGGTGGCTTGTTGGCGATTCTTAACAAGCTGCTTGTGGAACAATGGCCGAGGTTTGTACGGGGTGATTGTGATTGGGGAAGCCACCGAGTTAGGAATGAACTTGAAGACATCAATCAAGCCTATTTGTTTAAATTCAAAAAGTCACAGTACGTAAAAGCTCTTATAAACAGGCATCATTAAAATTCAGCAATGTCCCCATACTAAACTGCGGCAACGTCATAACGGTTAACTTTGTTAAAACAGAAATGGCTTTGGTAGAGTTAGAATGCGAGAGTCGGTAAAGGTGATGAAGTAGGCGGTTTTGGTTTACGAACTGGAGCCGTCTTTTTAATTAGCACCTTAATTCTGTTTTGTCATGATTAACGGTCTGGTTTTATTCGAATACGTGAAAACAACTTAAATAGTAAGTGCTCAGGTAACCCGACGCACGTAACATTTTAGTCCGTCAAGAAAATTAACTGTCTTGGCGGGCTATCTACGGGTAAAATGTCCCTTCACGGTATTTGGAGAGATTTAGATGGGAAATCAAAACCTGCGTGAAGTAGGGTTAAAAGCAACGCTACCACGAGTGAAAATTTTGGAGATTATGGAGCGTAGCCCCGTTCGTCATTTGAGCGCTGAGGATATCTATAAGACCATGATCGGACTTGGCGAAGACGTGGGGATTGCAACAATTTATCGTGTATTAACGCAGTTTGAAAGCGCTGGTTTGGTGACTCGGCACCACTTTGAAAGCGGTATCTCCGTGTTTGAACTCAATCAGGGTGAGCACCACGACCACATATTATGCATTAAATGCGGTAAAGTGGAAGAATTTGTGGATAATGTGATTGAACAACGCCAGCGGGATATTGCTGCAAAAGCAGGTTTTTTAATGACTGATCATAGTTTGAATATTTATGGCATTTGCGAAGCCTGCCAAACGAATGAGGGTTTGAGTTTGCACAATATTTAAAAAATTGCTGGGGCAGATCAGGCCGTATCGTATTATGCTGCGCCCCTAAACAGGCTCTGACTGCGAGCGGTTTATCATTTCTTTTGCATGGGACAGTGTCTGCTCTGTGATTTCTATGCCACCTAGCATGCGGGCGATTTCATCAGCGCGTTGTGATTCATTGAGTATATTAACGTGGGCTTTGGTGGTGTTTTTCGAGGCAAGTTTATTCACTTGTAAATGTTGATGACCGAGTGCTGCGACCTGAGGTTGATGGGTAACACATATTACTTGCCGTTCGCGGCTTAAATCACGTAGCATGCGTCCTACGATTTCGGCGGTGCCGCCGCCGATACCAACGTCAACTTCATCAAAAAGTAACGTTGGTATACGTCCTGTAGCGGCAATAATGACTTGAATCGCTAAACTGATTCGGGATAACTCGCCACCGGATGCTACTTTGTTTAAGGGCTTAAGTGGTTGGCCCGGGTTCATTGTCACTAAAAACTCCACGCGTTCCAAACCGTTGATCGAGATATCTTCTTGCAGGTGCAGTGTAACGTTAAATTGCCCTGTTTTCATGCCTAATTGCTGTAAATTAGCAGTCACTTTTTGCTGTAAGCGCTTAGCGGCTGATTGACGGCTGATGGATAATTTTTTTGCACAGGCAAAGTAGTTTTTTTCAGCCTCTGTAATTTTGGCATCCAGTGAATCGGATTGGTCATTGGCTTGCAGCAGGCTTGCGAGTTCTTTGGTTAATTCATTATACAGTGTTGTTAATTCTTTGGGGTTAATTCGGTGTTTTCGGGATAAATCATGAATTAAGCCGAGGCGTTCGTCGACTTCGTTCATTCGTTTTGGGTTCATGTCAAGATCGCCTAGATAATGACGTAATTCGTTGCTTGCCTCTTGAGTCTGTATTAAGCTTTCGTTGAGCATTTGACTAATGGCTTGCAGGTTAATGTCGAATTGTTGCAACACGTCGAGTTGTTGCATTACGCTATTTAATTGCTGCGTAACGGATTGTTCTTCGGCGTCAGTTAATGTGAAAAGAGCATGTTTGCATCCTTCTTCAATTTGTGTTAGATGCGCCAGTCGTGAGTGTTCTTCTTCCAAGGCGGCAAATTCATTTTCTTTGAGGCACAAATCCTCCAATTCTTGGGTTTGATATGAAAGCAGTTCGATTCGTGACGCACGCTCATTTTTGGATTGCTTTAATAATGTTTGCTGCTCTCGTAATATTTTGAGTCGTTGATAGTGTTGTTTGGTTTCAAGATGCAAGCGTTGATGGCCTGCGAAATCATCCAAGGCCTGGCGCTGCATGTCTTGTTTTAATAAAGATTGGTGTGCATGTTGGCCTTGAATATCCACCAATTGCTCACCTAATTCGCGTAACGATTGCATCGGTACCGCCTGACCGTTAATAAAGCCCTTTGAGCGCCCATCGGTCGTGGCGATTCGCCGAATCAGGCAGTCGTTGTTGTCATCAAGGGCGTTGTCGATCATCCACTGTTTAACGGATGGTGATCTGGATAAATCAAAATTGACGGTAATTTCTGCTCGATTCGTGCCGTGCCGAATAATGCCACTTTCCGCTCGCCCGCCTAAGGCGAGGTTTAAGGCATCGAACAATATGGATTTGCCAGCACCGGTTTCACCCGTTAACACCGTCATGCCTGAACTGAGGAGAAGCTCCAATTGATCGACAATGGCAAAATTTCGAATCTGAATATGGTTAATCATTGGCTACATTATAATGCTTGTTAAGCTGTTTTTTCGTATTTTGTGTTCTGTTTGTTTGTTGGGTTTGCTGCGTAACGTTTAAAGTCTTTTTCCCCAATGGAGTTTGGCTCGCAACATTTCATAGTAATCGTAACTTTTGGGGTGTATGAGACGAATAAGGTGTTTTTCGCGAGTAATGTGAATACTGTCTTCAGCCTGTAATCCCAAGTTGATCTGGCCGTCGCAGGTGACCTGCGCTTCCGCTTGATTACAGTCTTTCACGACTATTTTAATTTTACTGTCAGCGTAGACAACGATGGGTCGATAGGTCATGGTATGAGGGCAAATGGGAACGAGCACAATGGCGTGCAGGCTCGGATGGAGAATGGGGCCACCCCCTGATAATGCGTAACCTGTTGAACCAGTGGGTGTTGATACGATTAATCCATCTGAGCGTGTGGTATTGATAAACGAGCCGTCGATGAAGGTTTCGTACTCTAACATGCGTGCACCGTTCCATTTATGCACAACAACATCATTAAAGGCACAGCTTTTGCTGATAATTTCGCCATGCCGTTCGATTGTTGCGTGTAACAAACCGCGAGGCTCTTCGGTGTATTCACCAGCAAATATTTTATCGAGTTTATCATGCAGGTCGGTGGGCGACACGTCGGTTAAAAAACCTAAGCGCCCTAAGTTGATGCCTAACAATGGTACGTCATGGCTTACCAGGCTGCGTGCAGCATTAAGCAAGGTGCCATCACCACCAATGACGATTGCAAGATCAACGAATTTGCCCAGATCAGCGCGTTCCAATATTTCGTGCGACAATTCTGGGACCAACGGGGCCGTTATTTTGTCGAGGTAAACTTCTTTGTCATGAGCAAGGAGGTAAGCGCTTAAATCATTAAGCGCTGTGATAACACGATCATCACCGTGTTTGCCAATAAGACCAATTTTTTTGAATTTTTGTTCCAACTTTATATTCCAATTATAGAAAGTGTCTCAAAGTTTAGGTGTATATTTAAAACGCATTTCAATGTAGACACAAGGTGGTGTTATTTAAGCCGACATGATTGTATTGTTTATTGAGTTTGATCGATTTAATCGCTAAATTATCTGGCGAAAATAATAAACGACTCTAAGGATGATAAGGATACGATTTCCTCGTGTAAATATACGTTCTGTTTATAAACTATACATAAAATACTGCTATATCGATGTAATCTCAAGTCTTGTTGTGACTGATGTACTGGTTCTTTATTCTACTTTTTGCACGATTTTGAATAAAGTGTTAATAGATTCAATATCATAAAACATTTAGCGGCTCGATATAAACTTTTTATTGGCTTTAATACTGCTTCACAAGGCTTGGGTAACGCCTATAATGTTGCGATATTACTGGGTTTGGTGTTTAGGTCGTATGCTCGATCCATTACCTGTAGGACGATTAAAAAATCAGTGAGTGCGCGTTTGGTAAGATGGGAATGCTTTATGATGTTTTAACAGACCCGATTATAAGTAGGTGAGCATAATTATTTTAACATTTTTTTGTCTATTTTCCGGCCTTCTGCGTTGCTGCTACGATCACATAGCTCACGATGCTCATCTTCGCAGCGTCTTGAAGGCCATAAAATATCCTGCGATTGTTTGTTAAAATAATTATGCTCACCTACTTAAATAGGAGTTTGGCGGTATCTATTTTTGTCTTATGGGTTACGCAATAGCGTGCGTTTCGGTTGATTTTAATGAATAGGGTAAAATTTGGAAGCTTGTGGTAGATAAAACGATATTAAATCAACGAGCGCAGCAGTTATTCAAAACACTGGTGGAATATTATATTCGTGAGGGTCAGCCGGTGGGTTCCACGACGTTAGCTCGTGAATCCAGTTTGGAGCTTAGTTCAGCCACCGTTCGCAATGTTATTGCTGATCTGGAACGTTTAGGGCTCGTTAAGTCACCTCATACGTCTTCGGGCCGTATTCCGACGGTAAAAGGCTATCGTGTGTTTATTGATAACTTATTAACCATGCAGCCCATGAAGTCGCTACAGGTCGAACAACTCAAGGAGCAGTTGGATGCTGAAGCAGATACGCAATTATTAGTGGAATCTGCATCTTCCATTTTGTCCGGGTTAACCAAAATGGCGGGTGTAGTGATGTTGCCAGATCGTGAGCAGTCCAGTATTCGCCATATTGAGTTTTTACCACTTTCAGACCGGCGAGTCTTGGCGATTCTGGTGTTTAATCAGGGTGATGTTCAAAACCGGATTATTTATACCGATCGTAATTACTCTCAGCACGAATTGGAAAATATCTCTAATTGTCTTAATAACGAATTAGTTGGCAAAGAAGCGAATCAAGTACGGGAATCCCTGTTAACGCAGATGAAGGACGCGCGGGAGAGCATGGACCGGATAATGCTCAATGCGATTGAAATGGCACAAAAAATATTCAAAGAGGATACTGCGCAACACGATTTTGTGTTGGCGGGCCAAACCAATCTAATGAATTATGAAGAAATTGCGGATGTTAAGCGCTTACAACAACTTTTTGAAGCATTTAACGAGAAACGAAGTATTTTGCAACTATTGAATGAGTCTTTGCAGGCACCGGGTATCCAGATTTTTATCGGTAATGAATCCGGTTATGAAGTGCTTGACGAGTGCAGTGTCGTGACAGCTACTTATAGTGATGGTACCAGTGTTATTGGTGCGTTAGGCATCATTGGTCCCACCCGGATGGCTTATGACCGGGTGATTCCCATTGTTGATGTGACGGCAAAAATATTGGGGACGGTATTAAAGGCGCGGATTTAAGTTTTGTTGAGTTGCAAGGCTTATCAGTGTACTTATAAACGTGCAAGTTTTCTTCCAGGAGGACATTGCACTGCTGGCATAGGTGCAGTCTAAGCATCACGGGATTTTAATTCTACGAAAAAAGTACCTGTCTTTTGCTTGATTCTTTGAAATCTGCCCTTATATACCCATCGCGGGCAGGTTTTCCGAATAAAGAGTGCGATATAAGCGGCTTTCTAACTGAGGATGGATCGACGATGCACTCTGTATGTTGGGTCACGTTGCATTGAATCGGGTTATATTGAAAAGCACAGCAACACATCAGCGAGTTGCTTCAATCTACAATAAATCAGTTGAATCGTAACGAAAGCGCTGAAGGTAAAAGTCTTTTAGATTCTGTGTGATAGGCGTTCGCAGTAGATTCAGCTGATGTGTTAGGTTTAATGCACGTTGTTTTCCGAGGCATGCCTGTTTGTGAAAGGTATATTACAAGCCAACGGTAGGGTGTCAAAAAAAATAAATTAAATTAACTGGTTAACCGCAGGTTTAGTGGTGAGTTTTGAGTAGGCCGCGAATTCAATGTTTTACCCTGCTGATTTTGGCTGACGGTTTTTGGTCAGTAATGTTCATGGAGGTAATCAATGGTGAGTGACGACAGCACGTTGACAAAAAACAATGAAAACCCAGTATCCGGTTCTGAAACAACGTTAAATGAGCAGCAAGAGATGAAAAACGACTTAACAGATGCCAATGATGGGATTAATGATGTTTTTTCGAAAGATAACTTAGTCGAAGATGATACTTTGTCCGGTAAGACAGATGACAACTTGGCGACTGACACAGATGTGGAGGTTCTCAGTGCAAATCTGCTAAAAGCAGAAGAAACTGCGGAGAAGCATTGGAATGATTTGTTACGTGCCAGGGCTGAATTGGATAATGTGCGTCGCCGGGCGGAACGGGATGTTGAGAATGCACACAAATACGCGGTAGAAAAATTTGTACAGGAATTATTGCCAGTTATCGATAGCCTGGAAATGGGACTAATCGCGGCGAATTCTGAAAATGCGGATATAGAAAAGCTTAAGGAAGGCACGGAGTTAACACTTAAATTGTTTTTTGACTGTGTGCAAAAATTTGGCGTACAGGTTACAAATCCTGTGGGAGAAATATTTGATCCTGAGTTTCACCAGGCTATGTCGATGCAGGAAAGCAATGAGCATAAACCTAACACGGTTTTAGCGGTGATGCAAAAGGGATACCTGCTGCATGGTCGGTTGGCGAGACCTGCCATGGTTGTGGTGTCGAAGACGGGGGGGGAACAGTCGACCGACAATAAAAATAATGCCTCAAATGCGGAGCAAGGTGTCTATGAGAACGATGCCGTTATCGGCAATAACATTGATGAACAAGCTTGAAAATACACCTAATGCCCCTACGTTATGATGAAGAGACAACGCTGTTGGAAGCAACGTCAAGAGACAGAAATTTGTAATGAAGATTTGGGAAAGTAACACTTAATGTAGTTTTTGAACGAGTAAGAGTAACGGCTTAGGTTACCTTTGATTGCTGCTTTTTTGGTTTGTTGAGCAAAAGAAAAAATACGGAGTTTATCCGTGTAAAATCAGCGTGTTGATGCTGTAGTTGGTCAAATCAAAGGTTAAGCTACCTACGTAGTAACGAAATATTATTAAATGATCGTTGATAGAAAACCACCGATAGAAACTAAAAGATTGGAGACCAGGAAACATGGGTAAAATAATCGGAATTGATTTAGGTACAACAAACTCCTGTGTCGCTGTTATGGAAGGCGGTAAACCGCGGGTCATTGAAAACAGCGAAGGCGATCGTACCACACCATCAGTTGTAGCTTTTACCAATGAGGATGAAGTATTGGTTGGTGCTTCGGCAAAGCGTCAAGCTGTGACCAATCCCACTAATACACTTTTCGCGGTAAAAAGGCTGATCGGGCGTCGATTCACCGATGCTGAGGTGCAAAAGGACATCGATCTGGTTCCCTATAAAATATTAGCGGCTGACAATGGTGATGCCTGGGTTGAGGCGAATGGCAATAAACTGGCTCCGCCTGAAATTGCAGCGCGAGTGCTAATGAAAATGAAAAAGACCGCTGAAGACTATTTGGGTGAAACTGTTTCCGATGCCGTTATTACCGTGCCTGCTTATTTTAATGATTCACAACGCCAAGCTACTAAAGATGCAGGCCGTATAGCGGGTTTGGATGTAAAGCGCATTATTAATGAACCAACTGCTGCGGCTTTAGCATTTGGCCTGGATAAAAGTGAAGGTGACCGGAAAATTGCAGTTTACGATCTTGGTGGGGGTACGTTTGATGTTTCCATTATCGAAATTGCAGATATTGATGGTGAACACCAAATTGAAGTGCTCTCCACCAATGGTGATACCTTTCTGGGTGGTGAGGATTTCGATCAACGGCTCATTGATTACTTAGTGGATGAGTTTAAAAAGGAACAAGGCATCGACTTGCGCAATGACCCACTTGCATTACAGCGTTTGAAAGAAGCTGCTGAGAAGGCGAAGATCGAGCTGTCTTCATCACAGCAAACCGATATTAATCTTCCTTATATCACGGCGGATGCCTCTGGACCCAAGCATTTGAACATTAAAATGACTCGGGCAAAACTGGAGTCGATGGTGGAGGAGTTAATTACTCGAACCATGGAGCCTTGTAAGGTTGCGTTACAGGATGCAGGTTTAAAAGCCAGTGAAATCAGTGATGTGATCTTGGTTGGTGGTCAATCCCGCATGCCTAAAGTGCAGGAAGCGGTACGTGATTTTTTTGGCAAAGAGGCGCGCAAAGACGTTAACCCGGATGAAGCCGTTGCCGTTGGTGCGGCTATTCAGGCAGGGGTATTAGGTGGTGAAGTTAAAGATGTATTGCTGTTAGATGTTACTCCGTTATCCTTGGGAATTGAAACCATGGGTGGAGTGATGACTAAGTTGATTGAGAAAAACACCACTATTCCTACCAAGGCGCAGCAGGTGTTTTCAACGGCAGATGACAACCAAACGGCGGTTACTGTGCATGTTTTGCAGGGCGAGCGAGAAATGGCTTCCGCCAATAAATCACTTGGCCGGTTTGATTTGTCGGATATTCCACCTGCACCTCGGGGTATGCCACAAATTGAGGTGGCATTTGATATTGACGCTAACGGTATTCTCAATGTATCTGCCAAAGACAAAGCCACAGGCAAAGAGCAATCCATCGTGGTTAAGGCATCAAGTGGCTTGTCTGATGGCGAAATTCAGAAAATGGTGACTGATGCAGAGGCGCATGCCGAAGAGGATAAAAAATTTCACGAATTGGTTACTGCTCGAAACCAGGCCGATAATCTGATTCACGGGACTAAAAAATCCATCGCCGATTTAGGTGATCAAGTCAGTGCCGATGAAAAGTCGAATATTGAGACGGCAATCACCGCGCTTGAAGATGTAATGAAAGGTGATAACAAGGATGTCATCGAAGAAAAAACCAAGGTGCTTGCCGAGGCTTCCGGTAAGATTGCTGAACGTGCTTACCAACAAAAATCACAGGGTCAAGAAGCGGCTGGCGATGCTGCGCCGGAAGCAGAGGCAAAAGCGGGTGAAGATGTAGTGGATGCAGAGTTTGAAGAAGTAAAAGACGATACTAAATAATCGCTATCAAACTAATAATACCTCTTTGAAAATACTGCATGATAAATTGTGATTGCTTCGTTGGGTTGTAATGTATTGTGCGGGGTCAGTGCATAAGCTGATCCCGTGTTGATGCATTAATCCAGGATGTGGATTGGTGTATCGCACTTTTGAATTGGGTGTTTGAATTTACAGCCACGGATCATAGCGCTGAAAACTGTAGCTCGAATAGAGTAGCAGGAATAGAGTACCAGATTTGAATGGACGAACGAGTAAACTGATATCTTATGTCTAAACGCGATTATTACGAAATACTGGGTGTTAACAAAAACGCCAGCGAGGCGGAATTAAAAAAAACCTTCAAACGTTTGGCAATGAAGTTTCATCCCGATCGTAATCCGGATGATAATGATGCTGAAAATAAATTCAAAGAAGCCAAAGAAGCCTATGAAGTGTTATCCGATGCACAAAAACGTGCGGCATATGACCAGTTTGGCCATGCTGGCGTAGAGGGTAGTGCTGGGCATGGTGCTGGAAGTGGCAGCTTTAGTGATATTTTTGGCGATGTGTTTGGCGATATTTTTGGCGGCGGTGCGCGAAGTGGTGGTGGTTCTCGTGCCAGGCGTGGTGCGGATTTACGCTATAATCTCGATTTGTCCTTGGAAGAGGCCGTACAAGGAACCACTGTAAAAATACGAGTGCCAACAGCCGTCGAATGTAATACTTGTAAGGGCAGCGGTGCCCGCAAAGGTACATCAGCAACGACGTGTTCCACTTGCAATGGCATTGGTCAAGTGCGTATGCAGCAGGGTTTTTTCTCGTTGCAACAGACGTGCCCCACTTGTCGAGGTGCAGGTAAATCTATTTCTGATCCTTGTCCCAAATGTCACGGTCAGGGTCGTGTGCAAGAGCAAAAAACGTTATCGGTTAAAGTGCCAGCGGGTGTCGATAATGGCGATCGCATACGTTTGAGCGGCGAGGGTGAAGCTGGTGAACGGGATTCGGTACCAGGGGATTTGTATGTGCAAATTTCAGTCAAACCTCACCCTATTTTTGAGCGTGATGAAAGCGATTTATTTTGTGAAGTGCCGATTAGTTTTGTTACGGCGACTCTGGGAGGGGAATTGGATGTGCCTACCCTGGAAGGGCGCGTTAAACTTAAAGTGCCGGCGGAGACACAAACCGGAAAATTATTTCGCTTGCGGGGTAAGGGTGTAAAACCCATTAGGGGTGGAGCCGTGGGGGATTTGATGTGCCGAGTAGTGGTGGAAACTCCCGTGAATCTCAGTTCCAAGCAAAAAGAACTATTGCATGACTTTGAATCAACCATAAACAGTCATATCAAACACCGGCCCAAGGAGAGTTCCTGGCTGAATGGCGTAAAGAAATTTTTTGATGACTTAAAATCTTGATATTGTTAAATATTTTACATTTATCGCGTAACGTTCGTCACGAGTATAGTGGTAGATGAGGTTACAATGAATTCGTTATTGGACTCGCTATTGTAGTCGACCATAGGTTAAAAATGAAGCAAATTGAGACTGAAACTACCTAAACTCTTCAATGCCCCTTCTGATCATACTCGACGCAGATGGTTAGGTGGTTTATTAGCTGGCAGCGGTTTGGTGTTCGCCCGTTCCAAGGGGGTAGAGGCTGCCGATGCAGTGCCTGTGAGAGATGCCAGTGATGATGAACTGCGATTCCCTGGCGATCCGACCGATCATAATGTTGTTTATCAATTTAATAGAGCGGATAACACTTACCATAACGCGGTCCTATCTTCCGTGGGGGCTATGCTGCGGTACTATGGTGATAATATTCATATTGTCGTTGTTGGTATCGGGCCGGGTATTCATATTTTGGCAAAAAAGCCTGGGCGTCCGGTAAATAATGACGTTCGCGAACGTGTTACCAGTTTATTGCAATATGGTGTGGAATTTCATGCCTGTGGTAATACCCTGAAAGCATTAGGTTGGTCGAAAAAAAACATACGGGATTCTGTAAAAATAGTCGATGTGGGTGCGGCGGATTTGATGGTGTTGCAAGAACAAGGTTATGCCTACATAAGCTGGTGATTGTTGGATCGCTGCACGGGTTGGCTGACGGAGGTGGTGATCAGTAATAATGATGGGACAGGAAGAATAATGGCAAAAATAGCAGTAACAGGGGCCGCGGGGAGAATGGGGCGGCGACTGATTGAAGCCTGCAATTTGTTATCCGGTGTGCAGTTAACAGCTGCCATAGCGCGTACCGGTAGTAGCCTGGTGGGGGTGGATGCCGGAGAACTTGCGGGTTTAGATAAGCTGTCTACGGTAGGGCCAGCCATTAACGTGGTTGATGATCTTGCCACCGTGGCCCAGAATTTTGACGTGTTAATCGATTTTACCGTGCCACAGGCAACTATGGAAAATCTGAATTTATGCCGTCAAAGCAATCGTCGCATGGTTATTGGCACCACAGGTTTGTCCGAAGCACAAAAAGACGCCATTCGACAGGCATCAAATGATATCGCTATTGTTTTTGCACCCAATATGAGTGTTGGAGTGAATCTATGTTTGAAATTACTTGATATCGCGGCTCGCATCATGAGCGAGGATATTGATATTGAAATCATTGAAGCTCATCATCGTCACAAGGTTGACGCGCCTTCGGGGACTGCATTAGCAATGGGAAACGTTGTTGCTAACGCATTAGGCCGGGATTTGTCCGAATGCGCCGTTTATGGCCGCGAAGGTCAAATCGGCCCAAGGGATGGTGGCACGATCGGTTTTGAAACAATACGGGCAGGTGATATTGTTGGAGAGCACACCGTTATGTTTGCCGGAGAGGGGGAGCGTGTTGAAATTACACACAAAGCATCCAGTCGTATGACATTTGCTAATGGCGCGGTGCGCGCGGCCCAGTGGTTAATGCAACATGAAAAAGGTTTATTCGATATGCAGGATGTATTGGCATTACACAAGTATTAGCGGTGTGCCCCGATGATTAACCTGCATTTTCCACCAACTCCATTACCTGCGCATACAAACTGGCTATTATTTGATGCGCGACCGTAGACACCTTGTCACCTTCTACAGTAAAATCGCTCCATGTGCGATGAGTGAAAATTAAGCGGGAGAGGCGTAATACGTCTCTCCCGCTTTGTATGTGTGAATGACAAATTTTGGCGCCGTTTGGTGCTAAAACCACCTTGCCATCGTATTAAAAAGTATGTAAATACTGAAAAGGTAAATAAAAGGGGAGGTTTAGTTGAGGAAACCGGCGATATTAGCCCTTGAAGATGGCACTGTTTTACGGGGAGAGTCCATCGGTGTTGATGGGCAGGCAGTGGGCGAAGTGGTTTTTAATACCGCGATTACGGGCTATCAGGAAATTTTGACCGACCCATCCTATTGCCAGCAAATTGTTACGCTAACTTACCCCCATATTGGTAATGTGGGCACTAATACCGAAGACGAAGAATCCAGTGACGTTTGGGCAAGCGGATTGGTGATCCGTGACCTTCCCTGTATAGCCAGTAGCTGGCGTAGCCAACAATCACTGGATGCTTACCTGAAACAGAAATCCGTTGTTGCCATTGCTGGTATCGATACCCGCCAATTGACGCGTCTGCTGCGTGAAAAAGGTGTGCAGAATGGTTGCATAATGGCAGGGGAGGATCTTGACGAATCAACGGCGCTGCAAGTGGCCAAAGCCTACCCTGGGTTGAAAGGCATGGATCTCGCCAAAGTTGTCACTACGGTAAAACCTTATCGATGGCAGGAAGGTATGTGGCTGGCACCGGGGGAAGAAGGCCAGAGGGCACCAATGACCGATACCAACGACAATTACAAGGTCGTTGTTTATGATTTTGGCGTAAAACGAAACATATTACGCATTTTAGTGGATCGGGGTTGTCATGTTACCGTGGTTCCTGCGCAGACAGCCGTTGAGGAGGTGTTTGCGATGTCGCCGGATGGCGTGTTTTTGTCGAATGGTCCGGGCGACCCAGCTCCGTGTGAGTATGCGTTAGCGGCGATTAACGTGTTATTAGATCAAAAAATGCCCTTGTTTGGTATTTGTCTGGGGCACCAACTGTTAGGGTTGGCCAGCGGTGCTCGTTCCAGTAAAATGAAATTTGGCCATCACGGTGCCAATCACCCCGTTCAGGATTTAACAACCAATGCGGTTATGATTACCAGCCAAAATCACGGTTTTGCGGTGGATGAATCCAGTTTGCCTGGGCACCTTAAGCCAACCCATCGTTCCTTATTTGATGGTTCATTGCAGGGAATCACACACCGGGACTGTCCCGCATTTGGTTTTCAGGGACATCCGGAGGCCAGTCCAGGCCCTCGCGATGTTTCTTCTTTGTTTGATCGTTTTATTGCGTTAATGCAGAACGCTTAAAATGTTTAGGAATACACTGGGTCTGTTGACGTTTCATTTTTATCGCTGTTGGGGCGTCTTTTCCGTCTAAGCAAGTGCAACGGTGACAAAAATGAAACGGTCAACAGATCATCGGACAGGCTCCTGGTATCTGGAGAACAAAGAGATCGATAGCGTTTTCTCATGATGGTCGCGATTGTCGGATAGCGATGTTGGATTCAATTTGGGGTGCTCAGTATTCAGTATTCAAAATTATAAAAGCAAAATTATAAGAGTAAGTGTAATTACTGAGCCTGATTTTGAGTGCTCAGTCAACTGTTCAGATTGCCTTTGATTTGCTCGAGAATAAGAAAGAAGCGCGGTGATTTACTCGATGCAAATGAGCACTTTTGATGCAGATTTTAATGCAGTGATTGGGCAAATCAAAGGCAGGTTGAGCGGTTACAAATTAAGCAACCTATTAAAAAAAAGCCGCCATGCCAAAACGTAATGACATAAACAGTATTCTTATTATCGGTGCAGGCCCAATCATTATAGGCCAGGCTTGTGAGTTTGATTATTCCGGCGCACAAGCCTGTAAGGCCCTTAAAGAGGAAGGCTATCGAGTCATTTTAGTCAACTCTAATCCTGCCACGATAATGACGGATCCGGGATTGGCAGACGCAACCTATATCGAACCTATTTATTGGGATGTGGTCGCTAAAATTATTGAAAAAGAGCGTCCTGATGCACTTTTACCTACCATGGGTGGACAAACAGCGTTAAATTGTGCCCTTGATTTAGCGCGCGAAGGTATTTTAGAGCACTATAATGTGGAAATGATTGGTGCCACACGGGATGCCATCGACAAAGCTGAAGATCGGGAGCGTTTTCGTCAGGCCATGCATGCCATTGGCTTGAAAACACCTCGTTCTGCTGTTGCTCATAGCATGGAGGAAGCGTACCAGGTTCAGGCCCAAATAGGGTATCCTTCTATTATCCGGCCCTCTTTCACCATGGGGGGTAGTGGTGGTGGCATTGCTTATAACAAAGAGGAATTTGGAGAAATATGCCAGCGTGGTCTGGATCTTTCCCCAACCAATGAGTTGCTCATCGAAGAGTCTGCGCTAGGTTGGAAAGAGTTTGAAATGGAAGTGGTGCGGGACCGCAAAGATAACTGCATTATTATCTGTTCCATTGAAAACCTTGATCCAATGGGCGTGCACACAGGTGATTCAATTACTGTCGCACCCGCACAAACCCTGACCGACAAAGAATACCAAATCATGCGCGATGCATCGTTGGCAGTATTGCGTGAAATTGGCGTGGACACGGGCGGTTCCAATGTGCAGTTTGCGATTAACCCGGATGATGGCCGCATGATTGTTATTGAAATGAATCCGCGTGTATCACGATCCTCAGCACTGGCTTCCAAGGCAACCGGTTTCCCGATTGCAAAAATCGCGGCAAAACTGGCTGTGGGTTATACCTTGGATGAACTTAAAAATGATATTACTGGTGGGGTGACTCCAGCTTCTTTTGAGCCAAGCATCGATTATGTGGTGACTAAAATACCGCGCTTCACCTTTGAAAAATTCCCCGAAGCCAATGCGGTATTAACTACGCAAATGAAGTCAATTGGTGAAGTAATGGCGATTGGCCGTACCTTTCAGGAATCCTTGCAAAAAGCCCTACGAGGTTTGGAAATTGGTACCACGGGCCTGAATGAAATGGTGGATGAGCATGATGAATCGGCACTTGATACGATACGCCAGGAGTTACATGTGCCCGGACCGGACCGGATTCGGTACGTAGCTGATGCCTTTCGCGCACATCTTAGCGTTGAAAAGGTTTTTGAATACAGCAAGATAGATCCATGGTTTTTAGTTCAAATTGAAGAGCTAGTGCAACTGGAACATGAGGTTAAGGTGCAAGGGATAGCCGCGTTGCATAAAGACCGAATTTTCCGTCTTAAGCAGAAAGGTTTTTCGGATGGCCGCTTGGCGGAATTGTTAACTGTCAGTGAGCGGGTAATTCGAGAGCATCGGCATGCCTTAGGGGTACGACCCGTTTATAAACGGGTTGATACTTGTGCTGGGGAATTTGCCACGGGCACCGCCTATATGTATTCCAGCTATGAAGTGGAATGCGAAGCCGCCCCCACACAAGGCGATAAAATTATGGTGTTGGGTGGTGGCCCGAATCGCATAGGCCAGGGCATTGAATTTGACTATTGTTGTGTGCATGCCGCTTTTGCCATGAGTGAGGATGGCTTTGAAACCATAATGGTGAATTGTAACCCGGAAACCGTATCGACTGATTATGACACTTCTGACCGCTTGTATTTCGAACCCTTAACGCTGGAAGATGTGCTTGAACTGGTTGCGCTGGAGAAACCCAAAGGTGTGATTGTGCAGTATGGTGGACAAACACCTTTGAAGCTGGCGAGGGATCTAGAGGCCGCAGGTGCACCTATTATTGGTACCAGCCCGGACAGTATTGATTTGGCGGAAGATCGTAAACGTTTTCAGCAGTTGGTGGAAAAATTACAATTAAAGCAACCACCCAATTGCACGGCAGTTGATACTGAACACGCAGTGTCAGGTGCAGCTTGCATTGGTTATCCTTTGGTGGTCAGGCCCTCTTATGTGTTGGGCGGACGTGCTATGGAAATTGTCTATGGCGAAGATGAACTGCGCCGCTATATGGATCGGGCCGTTAGTGTTTCCAATGATTCCCCCGTATTGTTAGATCGATTTTTAGACGATGCAATTGAAGTGGATGTCGATGCTGTGTGTGACGGTGATCAGGTGTTGATCGGTGGGATTATGGAGCATATTGAGCAAGCGGGTGTGCATTCCGGTGATTCTGCTTGTTCGTTACCGCCTCATAGCTTGTCGTCAGAGATTCAACAGACTCTGCGCAATCAGGCAGCACAACTTGCCCGCGAACTCAATGTTGTAGGTTTGATGAATGCACAGTTTGCTATAAAAAACGGAGAAGTTTACATTATAGAAGTGAATCCTCGTGCTTCGCGTACCGTTCCTTTTGTCTCAAAAGCCACCAGCATTCCGCTAGCAAAGGTGGCAGCACGTTGCATGGCTGGAAAATCATTAAAAGATCAAGGTGTTGTTCATGAGATTGTGCCTGATTATTATTCCGTCAAAGAAGCTGTGTTTCCTTTTGTTAAATTCCCGTCGGTTGATCCTATTCTGGGGCCGGAAATGAAGTCGACGGGTGAAGTAATGGGAATCGGACGGGATTTTGCTGAAGCGTTCTTTAAAGCCCAAAAAGCCGCAGGAATTGAGTTACCTACCACTGGTTGTACCTTTATTAGTGTGAGAGATGCTGATAAACCTGCTGCGATTACAGTTGCACGGCAGTTGCTCGAACTGGGTTTTGATATCGTTGCCAGCAGTGGCACTGCAAAAGCGTTAAATAATATCGGCATAGCCTGTAAACGTGTGAACAAAGTAAATGAAGGGCGTCCTCATATTCTGGATATGATTAAAAATGATGAAATTCATTTTATTATTAATACCACAGAGGGTAAAAAAGCCATTGCGGACTCTTGCGCTATCCGTCGTTATGCTTTACAAAACAAAATCACCTATACAACAACAATAACGGGTGCTCAAGCGACGTGTCTGGCGATGCGGTTACCTCAGTCGACGGATATCAATCGATTACAAGACTTGCATAGGGAGCTAAAAAAACATGACTGGTAAAATTCCGTTAACAACACGCGGAGCTGAAAAATTACGTGCCGAATTACAAGAGCTTAAGTCGGTGGCACGACCAAAAGTTATAGAGGCCATCGCCGAGGCGCGTGCTCACGGTGACTTAAAAGAAAATGCGGAATACCACGCCGCTCGCGAGCAACAAAGCTTCATTGAAGGCCGCATAGCAGACATTAATGGTAAGCTGGGTAATGCTCAGATCATTGATGTCACAACGCTGGATGCCCGAGGGAAAGTGGTTTTTGGGTCAACCGTCGACCTGGTTGACGAGGACAGCGGCAATGAGATTACCTACCAAATTGTGGGTGAAGATGAAGCAAGCATCAATGATGGGTTAGTATCCATTACTTCACCCATTGCTCGGGCACTGATCGGGAAGGAAGAGGGGGATGTGGCTGAAGTTCAGGCTCCAGGTGGTCTTAAATGTTATGAAATTATAAAAATTAAATATTTATAACCATTTCGGTGTTGCATGCGTGTTTCTGAGAGACCCGCTTGGTGTTAATGTTTGTAGGGAAAGAGAATCGTGCATTTTTGTTTGATGGGTGAGCGAGTTTTGTTAACGTTATGGGTCGGTGGTTTATGGGTGATTGGCTACCTTGTAACGCCCACCCTGTTCTCAATGTTGGGTGACAGGCAATTGGCGGGCAATATTGCCGGTCAACTGTTTCATATTATTAGTTACGTAGGGTTGGTTTGCGGTGCCATGCTGTTGCTAAGTATTTTTAAACGCTTGGGCCTGCATTGGCGTATTTGGGTTTTGCTAGCCATGGTACTCTTGGTTGCCATTATGGCGTTTATACTACAGCCGATGATGCAGAATCTGAAGTTGCAAGGCTTGATAGAGGGTAGTCCGGCGCAAGCTAAATTTGGCATGTTGCATGGTGTGTCAGCGGTACTTTATTTGATAAACGCGTTAATGGGCTTGATCTTGGTGGTGTTCGGGCTTCAAAAATACCACAAATAAACGATGTTGTATTGATGCAGGTGTTGAGCTTAACAGCTTGCTTTAGGGTGAGTTTGATGTCGTGTATTCACGGTAATTGGATCGTTGCTTGTTGTGATGTTCGATAAAAAGCGGCAATATGACCAATGGACATGACCAGTTGTGAATAAGTGTGTTGACTGATCTTCTCTATCATTTGTTGGCGATTGATTCGGTCAGATGCATTAATTCTTATTTTGATTAATTCGTGATGTTCAATGCTGTTGTCAATTTCTTCGAGCACTGTCGGTGTCAGACCGACATTGCCCACGATGACAATCGGCTTGAGTTTGTGGGCCTGGGCCCTTAAAAAGCGTTTTTGTTTAGAATTTAGTTTCATTATTGCTAATACCTGTCAATTTTATTTGTACCTTTGATTTATACCCAGTATGGAACAACAACCGCCAACAAACACAAGACAAAAAGCCGATTCAGGCTTTGGAGTAGCTGCAAGTCCTTTTAACGGCGTAAAGTTAGAACTCGCGATTATATTAATTTTAGGCGTGTCATTCTGGTTGGTACTGGATTCTATCACAAACAACGATATTGCTCAGATTGGTTTATTGTTGTTGTTTGGTGTGATTGGTGCAGGACGGCTGGTTGTTCGCACGCGCAGTCTCATGGTTAAAAATAATAACCAGTCACTATAACCAGAAGCAATAACCCGTCACTAAAGTGTTAAGTAGTTAACGATATGTCCGTTAAAAAGCGTAGTACGCGCAGTAAAAGCAGTCAGCAATGGCTAAAAAATCATTTTGATGATACTTACGTTAAGCAGGCGCAAAAAGAAGGTTACCGGTCGCGGGCAGTTTATAAGTTGCTGGAAATTCAGCAAAAGGACCGTATTTTGAAACCGAGTGAGACTATTATCGATCTAGGAGCCGCTCCGGGTGGTTGGTCTCAGGTGGCCACTTCGTTTGTGGGTAAGCGAGGCTTGGTGGTTGCGCTGGATATTCTGGCGATGGACCCTATTGTTAATGTGGAATTTATTGAAGGGGATTTCACGGAACAAAGTGTGTTTGATAGCCTCATACAAATGTTAATCAGCAAAAAAAATGGCACGGACGGAAAATGTGGTGCTAAGTGCGTAGATCTTGTAATGTCTGATATGGCCCCCAATATAAGTGGAGTGAGGGCCGTTGATCAGCCTCGGTCGATGTATTTGGCTGAGTTAGCCTTGCAGTTGGCGAAAACTGTGCTGCGAAAGAAAGGGGGGTTGTTGGTGAAAGTTTTTCAAGGCGACGGTTTTGATTGCTATTTCAAAGAGTTACGATCATGTTTTGACAAAGTTGTAACGCGAAAACCGAAAGCATCAAAGTCAATTTCTCGTGAAGTGTACTTATTGGCAAAAGGCTATAAAGCTTGATAATGTCTGTATTTGTACGATGTATGCACAAAATAGTGCAGCAGTTGCTGCCCGCCTGGTTGTGTTTCAGCGCAAAATAGGGTAGAAACTGTTAAAAATGAGTAGTAGAAAAAGCAGAGGCATAGAATATTGAACGACCTAGCTAAAAATCTTCTGTTGTGGATTGTTATTGCGATAGTTCTGGTATCAGTCTTTAACAATTTCAGTCCACCCAGATCACAATCTAAAACGATTGAATATTCCGAATTTATCGCCAACGTAAAGCAGGGGGCGGTGGACAAGGTGTTAATCGAAGGGCGTAGTATCCATGGTAGGAGCGCAAACGGTGAAAACTTTTCGACCTATAGTCCTGGGGATCCCGGGCTAGTAGGTGATTTGCTGAATAACGGCGTTGCGATTGAAGCGAAACCGCCAGAACAGCAAGGTGTCTTGATGCAGGTGTTTATCTCCTGGTTTCCCATGCTGTTATTGATTGCTGTGTGGATCTTTTTCATGCGCCAAATGCAGGGTGGTGGTGCCGGGCGTGGTGCGATGTCCTTCGGGAAATCCAAAGCACGTATGTTGGGGGAGGATCAGGTAAAAGTTACTTTTTCCGACGTTGCTGGTGTAGAAGAAGCCAAAGATGAGTTGGCTGAGTTGGTGGAGTTTTTACGTGATCCCGGGAAGTTCCAAAAATTGGGTGGCAAAATTCCTCGCGGTGTATTAATGGTGGGTTCTCCTGGAACCGGTAAAACCTTATTAGCCAAAGCGATTGCAGGTGAAGCAAAAGTTCCTTTTTTTACAATTTCCGGTTCTGACTTTGTTGAAATGTTTGTGGGTGTTGGCGCTTCCCGGGTACGGGACATGTTCGAACAGGCCAAGAAGCATGCACCGTGCATTATTTTTATTGACGAAATTGATGCGGTGGGTCGACACCGGGGTGCAGGGCTTGGTGGCGGTCATGATGAACGTGAACAGACACTCAACCAACTTTTGGTGGAAATGGACGGTTTTGAAGGCAACGAAGGCGTCATCGTGATTGCGGCGACAAACCGACCTGATGTATTGGACCCAGCGTTGTTACGGCCGGGGCGGTTTGATCGCCAGGTGGTTGTGCCATTGCCTGATGTGCGTGGTCGTGAACATATTCTGAAAGTGCATATGCGCAAAGTACCGCTAAGCGACGATGTAAAACCAAGTATTATCGCCCGAGGTACTCCCGGTTTTTCTGGTGCTGATCTGGCTAATTTGGTGAATGAAGCAGCATTGTTTGCTGCGCGCGCTAACAGTCGCATCGTGAAAATGCTGGATTTTGAGAAAGCCAAAGACAAGATAATGATGGGCGCGGAACGTAAGTCCATGGTGATGAGCGAAGACGAGAAAAATTTGACCGCGTACCATGAAGCAGGGCACGCGATTGTTGGGTTGAATGTTCCGTCCCACGATCCAGTCTATAAGGTGACCATTATTCCGCGAGGCAGGGCCTTGGGTGTTACCATGTTTTTACCGGAAGATGACCGTTATAGTTACAGTAAAGAGCGTTTGGAAAGTCAGATTTCAAGCATGTTTGGTGGGCGTATTGCTGAAGAACTGGTGTTTGGCAAAGAGAAGGTGACCACTGGTGCCAGTAATGATATTCAGCGTACCACAGAAATTGCGCGCAATATGGTGACGAAGTGGGGCTTGTCGGAAAAAATGGGACCACTTACCTATAGCGAAGAAGAGGGCGAAGTGTTTCTGGGGCATTCTGTCGCACAGCATAAGAATGTTTCAGATGAAACTGCCGCACTCATTGATGAGGAGATCCGCTTGATTGTAAATCGTAACTATGAGCGGGCAAATAAGATATTGGTAAAACACAAGGACAAACTACATCGCATGGCGAGTGCATTGATGAAGTACGAAACGATTGATCGTAATCAGATCGACGCAATTATGGCCGGTAAAGAACCCCAACCCCCAGAGGATTGGACCGATCAGTCACCACCTCCGGGGTCAAGTAGTGTGGGAAAAGTGGAGTCAGCATCATCAGAAGGAGAGAAAAAACCCGATAGCACCATTGGCGGTGCGGCTGGCGAACACTGAGTACCTTCCCTTCTTCATGTAAGTGGTAGGGATAAACAGCTTATTATAAATAATATTGAGTCCCCTTTGAGTCAATGATAAAAACGTTGCCCTGCGGCGATAAATCCTTGGATTTACAAATTCCGCAAATAATGGGAATTCTCAATGTGACCCCCGATTCTTTTTCAGACGGGGGTCTTTTTGTTTCCGTGGATGCTGCATTGCAACAATCCCGAAACATGATCGCCGCTGGCGCTACGATCATTGATGTGGGTGGCGAATCAACGCGCCCCAATGCTGCCACTGTACCTACCCAACAGGAATTGAACCGAGTAATTCCGATTATTGAAGCCCTTCGTAAAGAATTTCCTGACATTATTATTTCTATTGATTCCAGTAAGCCTGATGTGATGCTGCATGCTATGGTGGCAGGTGCAAATTTTATCAATGATGTGAACGCATTGCAGGCTGAAGGTGCCATGGCGGTTGCACGTGAACATAACGCAGCGGTTTGTTTAATGCATATGCAGGGTAGGCCGCGTACGATGCAACAGGCCCCTCATTACCAGGATGTGGTTTCCGAGGTGCTGGTTTTTTTGCAGCATCGGGTTTCACAGTGCACTGAATATGGCATCAACCAGGATAATATTGTCATTGACCCGGGTTTTGGGTTTGGTAAGACGCTGCCACAGAATTTATTATTAGTAAAACACTTAGAGCGCTTTGTCGATTTGGGGCTGCCTTTATTGGTAGGTTTTTCACGGAAGTCCATGATTGACAGGGTAATTGATAAACCCGTTGATGAACGTGTTTATGCCAGTGTGGCGCTGGCGACGATAGCCTGCTTTAAAGGGGCTAATATAATTAGAGTCCACGATGTATCTGAAACAATTGATGCTGTTAAGCTTTGTCATGCAGTTCGAGACGCATAAATTCGTAGGACAACAATCTGTGGCATAACAATCTGTGGAATAACAGCAGAAGGGAGAACCATTTGTGAAACGAAAATATTTCGGTACCGATGGCATTCGTGGGCGTGTAGGTGCAGGCGTTATTACACCTGAATTCATAATGAAATTGGGTTGGGCGGTGGGCCGTGTATTAGGTGATGATAATAATGGACGGGGCAAAGTGCTCATTGGTAAGGATACACGCATATCCGGTTACATGTTTGAATCCGCGTTGGAGGCGGGACTCTCGGCGGCAGGCATTGATATACTGTTATTGGGTCCTATGCCAACTCCGGGAATTGCTTACCTTACCAGAACATTGCACGCTAACGCCGGGGTAGTGATCAGTGCCTCACATAATCCCTTTCACGATAATGGTATAAAGTTTTTTTCAGCGGAAGGTACCAAGCTGTCCGATGAAATTGAGTTAGCTATTGAAGCTGAATTGGAAAAAGATCTTACCTGTGTTGAGTCATCATTATTAGGTAAAGCTGAACGAGTGGATGATGCTGCGGGTCGATATATCGAATTTTGTAAAAGTACGGTTCCACTAGGAATGAGTTTAAAAGGGCTTAACATTGTGCTGGATTGTGCCCATGGTGCAACTTATCATGTGGCGCCTTGCGTGTTCGAGGAATTGGGTGCAACGGTCAGTAGTATTGGAGCTTCACCCAATGGTTTGAATATTAATGATGGTTTTGGCAGTACACACCCTGAAGTGTTAATAAACACCGTGCTGGCAAAAAAAGCAGATATTGGTATTGCATTGGATGGTGATGGTGATCGGTTGTTAATGGTTGATCACAAGGGTGAATTACTGGATGGCGATGAATTGTTGTACATTATCGCCGAGTCCCGACTCAAGGAAGAAAAGTTAAGTGGTACTGTTGTCGGTACAGTGATGAGCAATTTGGGATTAGAGCGTGCACTCAACAATGCTGGTATTGATTTTAAGCGGGCCAAGGTAGGCGATCGTTATGTCATGGAGGTATTAAAACAAGGGGGGTGGGTGCTCGGTGGTGAAGGTTCTGGTCATATTATTTGTCTTGATTGCACAACCACAGGCGATGGTATTGTATCGGCTTTGCAAGTGCTTTATGCCATGCGGTATGCAGATGCGACACTGAATGAGCTTAAATCTGGCATGATAAAATTCCCTCAGAAGCTGGTAAACGTAAAAGTGACGGGGGAGGTGAATCTTGATCAGTCAGAGTCTGTAAAAAAAGCAGTTAGAAATGCTGAGGCGCGATTGGGTGATCGTGGTCGAGTTTTATTACGGCCATCCGGCACCGAGCCCTTAGTGCGGGTAATGGTAGAAGGCGAAGATGAGTATGAAGTTACGGCAGTGGTAAATCAGTTGGCAGAAGTGGTTAGAAAGGAGTGTATAGCTGGTTGATTGACATAACGGGTGGGGTTTGGCTGCCCGAGTCTGATAAAGTCCTTGGTTTGTTGTGCTCTGGTGCGCTTACGACAAGCCCACCAAGACGACATTGATTTTTTTTGCGCCAGCGGTTAAGCTTCCCAGCCGTTTTGGGTGAATTATTGTTGGCTGAATTAAGAGAGGGAACATATGCGGCAACCATTTGTAGCGGGTAACTGGAAACTCAATGGTTCGAAACAGCTTATTAAAAACTTGCTGGAAGCAATACTAGACGGCTCGAAAACTATAAAAAACGCTGAAATCGCTGTTTTTTCGCCCTTTCTTTATATTCAGCAGGTTGCGGAATTGCTCGAAGGCAGTTCTATCGCATATGGTTCGCAAAATGTCAGTGAATATAACGCTGGTGCTTACACTGGTGAGGTATCAGCTGCCATGTTGAAAGAATTTAGCTGCAAATATGCCATCGTTGGTCATTCGGAACGCCGTGCTATTTATGGTGAGTCCGATCAGCAAGTTGCGCAGAAATTTATAATGGCGCAACACTTGGGTATTCGGCCTATTCTTTGTGTCGGCGAATTATTGGAAGAAAGAGAATCGGGTAATACTGAAAAAGTGGTGGCCAGACAGCTTGATGCTGTTATAAGTGCTGCCGGGATCAATGCTATTGAAGCGGCGGTGATTGCTTACGAACCAGTTTGGGCGATTGGCACAGGAAAAACCGCGACACCTCAGCAGGCGCAAGAGGTGCATGCCTTCATTCGTGAACGCTTGTCTCGATCCAATGATGCTGTTGCAACGAATGTACGAATATTGTACGGCGGTAGCGTAAAACCGAATAACGCAACAGAATTGTTCGCGCAAACGGATATTGATGGGGGGTTGATTGGTGGTGCCTCATTGGATGCAGCGGATTTTTTGGCTATTTGCCAGGCAGCGAATTAGTGTGCGCCATTCTTTATCAACGAAGTTATTGACTGATGTTCCATGTTTTAATGTACTGCCTCAGTCGAGTTTTTAAACGTATAGTAACTACTTAGATTGTTTTTTTAGTTTGTTAGCTTTTAAATTGTTAGTTTTTGATTTCTTAGTTTTTGATTTTTTAAGAATGAAAGGAAAAGCGCAGTGTTTGCAAATGCTAAATGAGCGCGGTTGACACAATTATTGGCTAATGCTAAAGGCAAGCGATGTAGCTACCGATTATTTGGATCACGAACATAAGGTGTTATTTAAATGGCATCCACAATTTTAGCAGTCATTCATATTCTTGCTGCATTAGGCGTTGTTAGTCTTGTGCTGATTCAGCACGGTAAAGGTGCTGATGCGGGTGCCGCGTTTGGTGCAGGTGCAGCTGGTGGCGGTGGTGCGTCCGGTTCCGTTTTTGGTGCACACGGTGCAGGTAATTTTCTTTCACGAAGCACAGGGGTACTGGCTACTGTGTTTTTTGTGACCAGTTTGTCGTTGGCCTACTTATCGCAAGGGCCAGATGAGCCAAAAAGTTTATTGGAGAGTGTGCAGACGCAACCGCTTGTTCCTGGGCCGAATGAAGGTCTTGGGGAGGGAGAGCAAAGTATGCAAAATTCAGATGCCAATACAGTGCCAGTGGTTAAAAAAGCGGACGTACCCGATATTCCGGCAATACCATCAGAAGGTAGCAGTAAAGCAATAAGTGACAAACCTACCGATGTGCCAGGTACGCCTTAATAAATTTCAGCCTGATTTTTAAATGTTCGTTCAGATCGTCTTTGGTTTGTTAGAGAGCAAGGAAAAGCACGGTGTGTATCACTGTAAATGAGCGTTTTTGACGCCAGTTTTTAATGCGATCATCGGGTAATCAAAGGCAAGCTGAGTATAGTGCATGGTTTTTTTAGTATAAAACATAAAACTTGAAGGAGCAGGCATGCTCCTTGGGTGGTGCAAGACCAAGGTAATGTACCTTCTCTAATTGCCGATGTGGTGGAATTGGTAGACACGCTGTCTTGAGGGGGCAGTGGCGAGAGCTGTGCCGGTTCGACTCCGGCCATCGGCACCATATTAAGTCATTTGTAAGTAGAAAATGCGATCCTCACTAAGTAATGAGGGCGTGTCGTTGTGCTTCATTGATGGTCAGCCAGTTCCATGCTTTTTCATTATTTAGCTTACTCGTTGTGCATAATAGCCTTATCACTTCAGTCTAAAATCATCCGTTGGTCTGCTGCAGAGTACATTTTTCACGATAAATTATCGAGACTGGCGAGGTGCGATGAGGCGTAACTGCGTGCTATTACAACGATTCACAACGACACCAGAAGCGATAAAAAACCTGCTCTCGATGTGCTAGCGTGCAGCTCTTTTAGTTGAAACGGATAAAGTCAAAGTATTTTATATTTTTCAAAGTGTTTGTGGTATTTGTGAGTGCTCAGCTAATGAATTTGAGTTCAATGTTTGTGTGTTTTTATGGTGATTAATTCCATGCTTGAATTCAAACTGTATGGATAGCATTGTAAGTATACTAAATCGACGTATTATATTATATTATTTGTATAGTATGATGAGCATTGAGCCCCTTGTTGGATAGTGCCAGATGGATAGCACATGCCAATGTTACTGCTATACCCGTAGGATTTAGGTGTGTTCAGTGTGATTGCTATTTATTTCATGGTATCAACAGTAAATATAGAATAAAAAGGTGGATGCATGAGTATTGAGGGTGTATTAGAAAAAGGCTTTGTAACAACTTCAGCTGACAAAGTCATTAACTGGGCGCGTACCGGGTCACTTTGGCCAGTGACGTTTGGTTTAGCATGTTGTGCTGTGGAAATGATGCACACTGTTGCTCCGCGTTATGATATTGCCCGGTTCGGTATGGAAATGTTTAGACCAAGCCCTCGTCAAGCTGATTTAATGATTGTTGCAGGTACGCTAGTCAATAAAATGGCACCCGCTTTGCGTAGAGTGTATGCCCAAATGGCAGAGCCGAGATGGGTTATTTCCATGGGGTCTTGTGCGAATGGAGGAGGCTACTATCACTATGCCTATTCTGTCGTACGTGGTTGCGACCGGATTGTGCCGGTGGATGTTTATGTGCCTGGCTGCCCTCCTACCGCTGAAGCGTTACTATATGGCATTCTACAATTGAAGAAAAAAATCGAGCGTACTAACACTATCGCACGTTAACTTTACGGTATTGTTAAAAATTACCGACCATTCTGCGTGATCAATTATCCTTCCTGTGTCATTATTTGGACCACGATCATCCTAAGTTAATTCGTTGAACATTTTGCGAATGCCTATCGCATAGAATCTAAAAAGCTTTGTGGGGTTTCTTTATGTGCCGCCAGTGGATAGTGCCAGGTACGTCGTTTTCTTTATTTGTGACGTGCCTCTTACGGTTTGTTGCTTACGTAGTGCGGTTAGAGAATCATGGTTGTTATGCACGGCGTAGGTGGCATAATTAACAAGCTTAAAGGGTGGCGGTGTGATACCTTTAGTTGTTTTCGCGTTATTGCTTACTGCTCATGATGCTAGGCTATGATGTTTTTGCGGATAATTGTGGCGGATGAAAATTTTTATGTTTGAAATTGATCACTGAACATTGCCGATAACCTGTGTTTAATTTTTGCAGGGCACACAGCCACAGCAGAAAAGCAGAGGAGGGCCATATAATGATGCTATCGTATTACCAATTGAATTTAATTAATTCGATACTCAGTCGTCGTTTAAAGCAAAGTATATTTATATAGCGATTGAAACGATAAAGAAATTCTCCATTGTTTTCTTATAGTTAAAATATATTGAGTAAGGATCTACAATCTTGACAAGTCCTTACAGAGTATCCTAGACTCGGGGACTGCTTCCTGCATTAGGAATGGAACTTGCTCAAGAAGTAGTGACTAACAACTGTCTGGCCTGGAAACGTAATGATAGTAGTTGTTGCCAATCTATAATTACAAAATTTGCAATACAAATTATCTGACTTGAATAACAATAATTATAGAGGATGGAGCCAAAGCCTGTATGGTTGAAAATTACTTACCAATATTAGTTTTTATCGTGCTGGGTATTTTATTCGGGATAGCGCCGATACTGGCCGGCTATATGATGGGACCGAGTAAACCGGACAGCGTAAAACTTTCTCCTTACGAATGCGGTTTTGAGGCCTTCGAAGATGCGCGCATGAAATTTGATGTGCGATTTTATCTTGTTGCAATCCTATTTATTATTTTTGATCTTGAAATAGCATTTTTATTTCCGTGGGCCGTCGTGTTGGATGAAATCGGTATGTTCGGTTTAGTTGCTATGGCTGTATTTCTGGGTATTCTTGTCATTGGGTTTATCTACGAGTGGAAAAAAGGAGCCTTGGAATGGGAATAGCGTGTATTTTACCTAGAAAATTTGCAATTTACCGGTTCTATCCACTTGTTACTGACTGCATATCTCGCGTGTCTAACGATAAGCGAGAAAAAATTAAACACGCCTATTAATCAGTACGCCAGCAACAAGAATAGAGTAGAGACTACCGATAATGAGTAATACGAGTAACACGCTTGCGCCGTTGTCGCAGCGATTGAAAAAGCGTTTTACCAGTGCGGTGTCGATTGCTGACGCCTACAATGAAATAACACTTGAAGTTCCAGCGCAGGACATACTTAAAATTTGTCTGGCGTTGCGCGATGAAGACGATTTTAAGTTCGACGAGCTGATTGATTTATGCGGTGTTGATTATCTGGCGCATGGGGACGTTGAGTGGGAAACTGTTTACGCTACCGAGGCAGGTTTTAGCCGAGGTGTTCACCGAATGCTGGATGGCACGCCGCCGCCGGGTAAAACAGGCGATAATGCGACTTGTCGTCGTTTTGCCGTTGTCTATCATTTATTGTCAATCGACCACAATGAAAGACTGCGCCTTAAAGTATTTTTACCCAACGATGAGCCTGTATTGGATTCCGTTGTTGATATTTGGTCGTGTGCCAATTGGTTTGAGCGCGAGGCGTTTGATCTCTTTGGTATCCTGTTTAAATCCCACCCCGATTTACGTCGGATATTAACCGATTATGGTTTTATCGGGCATCCATTTCGAAAAGATTTTCCATTAATTGGCAATGTCGAAATGCGGTATGATACAGAGAAACAACGTGTTGTTTATGAGCCCGTGAGCATAGAACCACGCACTTTGGTGCCTCGTGTGAAACGTGATGACCATCGTTATATTGACAAGGGGTCTTCCAATGGGGGGGCGAATTAGTGGCTGAAATACGTAATTACACAATAAATTTTGGACCGCAGCATCCTGCTGCGCATGGCGTGTTACGGTTGGTGTTGGAGTTAGATGGTGAGACCATCGAGCGCGCAGATCCTCATATTGGTTTACTGCACCGTGCTACCGAAAAGCTCGCTGAGAGCAAGCCTTACAATCAAAGTATTCCCTACATGGACCGTCTGGATTATGTCTCCATGATGTGTAATGAGCATGGTTATGTTTTAGCACTGGAAAAATTATTAGGAATTACCCCTCCGAAACGAGCGCAATATCTGCGTGTCATGTTCGATGAAATAACCCGGATAATGAATCACCTGATGTGGTTGGGCGCACATGCGTTGGATATTGGCGCAATGACCGTGTTTTTTTATGCATTTAGAGAACGGGAAGATTTATTTGACATCTATGAAGCTGTTTCTGGTGCTCGCATGCATGCTGCCTATTACCGCCCTGGCGGCGTATACCGGGATTTACCCGACACCATGCCTCAATATCAAGCATCGAAGTGGCGTACTGAAGCTGAAATCGGTAAGCTAAACAGCATCAGGCAGGGGTCTTTGCTTGATTTTATTGAACACTTTGCCGACCGTTTTCCAGCATGTATTGACGAATACGAAACACTATTGACGGACAACCGTATTTGGAAACAGCGTACCGTCGATATCGGTGTTGTGTCACCTGAACGAGCGTTACAATTAGGTTTTACCGGGCCAATGCTACGTGGTTCCGGAGTCGAATGGGATCTTCGCAGAAAACAACCTTATGCAGTGTACGATCATTTGCATTTTGACATTCCTGTTGGGGTTAATGGCGATTGTTATGACCGGTACTTGGTGCGAATGGAAGAGCTTCGTCAGTCGCAACGTATTATTAAACAATGCATTAAATGGTTACGCAAGAACCCGGGCCCGGTTATTTTGGATGATCACAAACTGACTCCACCTCATCGTGAACAAATGAAAGGCGATATGGAGGGGTTGATTCATCACTTTAAATTGTTCACTGAAGGTTATACGTTACCGGAAGGCGAGGTGTATACCGCTGTAGAGCATCCTAAAGGTGAGTTCGGTATCTATTTAGTATCAGACGGAACGAATAAACCCTATCGTTTAAAAATCAGAGCACCAGGCTTTGTGCACCTGTCAGCGTTAGATGAAATGTCAAGAGGGCACATGCTTGCAGATGTCGTTGCTATTCTTGGTACACAGGATATCGTGTTTGGGGAAGTGGATCGATAATGAGAACAACCAAGCTAGAAAAAAAACCCGTTGAGGTTGTCAATAACAGTGATCTTATGCTGATTTCCAAGCAAAGTTATGCTGCGATTGACAAATGGATCGCCAAATATCATCCAGAAAACCGACAGGCAGCGGTGATACCTGCATTACATATTGTGCAAGAGGAAAATGGCGGTCACTTGACAATCGCATTGATGGATGAACTGGCGTTGTACTTAAATATGCCTACAATTGCCGTTTATGAAGTTGCCAGTTTTTATTCCATGTTTGAGCATAAGCCGATTGGAAAACATAAAGTTAGCATCTGCACTAACATTTCTTGTATGTTGCGTGGCAGTGAAGAGATAGTGGAACATTTGAAAAAAAAGTTTGCTATTAATTTGGGTGAAACAACGACGGATGGGAAATTTACCGTTAAAGAAGTGGAATGCCTGGGAGCCTGTGTAGGCGCACCCATGTGCCTGATCGGGCGTGAATACCATGAGTATCTTACACCGGAAAAAATTGACGCCATATTGGAAAAATTGGAATAAAATTACATGGCAAATGAAGTTTGTTTTAGTACATTACATCTGGACAAATCCTGGGCGCTATCAACGTATCAGGCTGCTGGTGGTTATGCCGTCTGGAAACGTATATTAAAAAATAAAACCTCACCAGATGACATTATCAGCGAATTAAAGACCTCCGCGCTGCGGGGAAGAGGAGGCGCGGGGTTTCCGACTGGTTTGAAGTGGAGTTTTATGCCCCGTAATACACCAGGACAAAAATATATTGTTTGCAATTCTGACGAAGGTGAACCTGGCACTTGCAAGGACCGAGACATACTTCGTTACAATCCCCATGCCTTGATTGAAGGTATGGCCATTGCCGGTTACACCATTGGTGCCAGTATCGGTTATAACTATATGCGTGGTGAATTTTATGAGCCTTACGACCGCTTTGAAACGGCGCTTGAGGAAGCATACAAAGCCGGTATATTAGGTAAGAATATTTTTAAATCAGGTGTCGATTTTGATCTGCATTCACATATAGGAGCTGGAGCATATATTTGCGGTGAAGAGACAGCGTTACTGGAGTCTCTGGAAGGAAAAAAGGGGTTGCCACGTTTTAAACCACCATTTCCGGCCAGTTATGGTTTATTCGGCAGACCTACTACCATCAATAACACCGAAACGCTGGCCTCAGTACCTTACATTTTGGCAAACGGCGGTAAATGGTTTTTGGAATTAGGGCGCCCTAATAATGGCGGGTCTAAATTGTTCAGTGTATCCGGCCATGTCAATAAGCCTGGAAACTATGAAGTGCCTTTGGGTACCCCGTTTGCGGAGTTACTTGAAATGGCAGGGGGCGTGTGGAAAGGTAAGGAATTAAAGGCGGTGATACCGGGTGGATCGTCAACGCCGGTGTTACCGGCGAAAATAGCGATGGAGATGGATATGGATTATGACTCCATCGCCAAGGCCGGTTCGATGTTAGGGGCAGGTTCGGTGATTATAATGGATGAAACCACTTGTATGGTAAAAACGTTGGGGCGCTTAGCCTATTTTTATTATGATGAGTCCTGCGGTCAATGCACCCCTTGCAGAGAAGGAACGGGTTGGTTGTCTCGTGTGGTAAATCGAATCGAAATTGGCAAAGGTCAGCAGCAGGACCTGGATCTTTTGCTTGATGTTGCAGGAAAAATTGGCGGACGAACAATTTGCGGTTTAGGTGACGCGGCAGCAATGCCAGTGATGAGTTTTCTAAATCATTACCGGGATGAATTTCAATTCCACGTCGATCATAAACGTTGCATGGTATAGCTCGTATTTTGAACAGTTGTTTAAGTGGAGCTATGCAAACAGCCGAACCTGACGGTTAATCGTGAGCAATTAACCACTGAAAATATAACCCGGAAAATAGGACAAAGAAGTAGCGATGGTTAGCATCGAAATAGACGGTAAAAAAATTCAAGCGCGTGATGGTGCATTGGTCATAGAAGCGGCGGATGACGCAGGCGTTTATATACCTCGATTTTGTTATCATAAAAAGCTTTCCATTGCAGCTAATTGTCGCATGTGCCTCATTGAAGTCGAGAAAGCCGCAAAACCCTTGCCTGCTTGTGCTACGCCAGTTACCGACGGCATGGTTATTTTTACCAAATCGCCAAAAGCAATCGATGCGCAAAAAGGTGTAATGGAATTTTTACTGATTAATCACCCGCTTGATTGTCCTATTTGTGATCAAGGGGGGGAGTGCGAGCTACAAGATATTGCCATGGGATATGGTAGCGACGTATCAAAATTTACCGAGAAAAAACGCGTCGTAAAGGATAAAAATTTAGGTCCGCTTATTGCTACTGATATGACCCGCTGTATACACTGCACCCGCTGTGTGCGTTTCGGTGCTGAAGTGGCTGGCGTACGCGAGCTAGGGGCAACTGGGCGTGGCGAACATACTGAAATTGGCACCTATATTACGAGTAATGTTAGCTCTGAAATGTCGGGTAATGTTATTGATCTATGTCCGGTTGGTGCACTAACATCAAAACCCTTTCGGTTTTCCGCACGCGCTTGGGAATTGGTCGAACGTGACACGATCGCTCCGCATGATTGTATTGGTTCCAACCTGAAGGTGCATGTGTGTAATGGCCGTGAAGTTGTACGCGTTGTACCTCGTGAAAACGAAGCCATTAATGAAACATGGATTTCAGATAGAGATCGCTTCAGTTATGAAGCGCTTTATAGCGACGATCGCCTGAAAACACCAATGCTCAAAGAGAATGGGGCGTGGCGTGAAGTCGATTGGGAAACAGCACTTCAGGCAGTGATCGTCGGTATTAATAAAACCATTACAGATTCGGGTGCCGATAGAGTAGGGGCTTTGGCTGCACCAACAAGCACTCTGGAAGAATTATATTTGATGCAAAAATTAATGCGTCAAATGGGCGTTAATAATATTGATCACCGCCTTCGCCAATTGGATTTTTCAGATCAACAACAGGCACCGGTATTTCCATGGCTAGGACAGCCGATTAACAATCTTGAGAATAATAATGCCGTTTTGTTAATCGGCTCCAATGTAAGAAAAGACCAGCCGATTGCGGCACACCGCTTAAGGAAGGCTGGTGTCAGAGGGTCGAAAATCATGACTCTCAATGCGGTGGATTATGATTTTTATATGCCGATTATGGCGAAAATTATTACCAGCCCGATGGACTATAAGCATCAATTGGCTGGTATCGCCAAAGCCCTGTTAGCACAGACCAAACAGCCGGCGCCTAATGGATTTGAAAAGCTGGTCTCTAAGGTGAAAATCACAGCGTCACACCAGGCGATTGCGTCCGCTTTAGTCGAAGGGTCAGTTTCCTCCGTTTTACTTGGGCCGCAGGCCATTAATCACCCTGAAGCATCCACATTGCGTATGTTGGCGCAGTTAATTACATTGTTAAGTCAAAGCCAATTGGGTTACCTGTCCGAAGCTGGTAATAGTGTGGGTGCCTGGATGGCTGGAATGTTGCCACACAGGGTAGCCGGAGGTAAGGACGCGGATAAAACTGGACTTAATGCGCTAGAGATGTTGCATAAAGGTTTAAGGGCTTATGTCTTGCTTGGTGTGGAACCTGAGATTGAAAGTGCTGAATCGGTAATTGCTAGCCGGGCACTCAATGACGCTGACTTTGTGGTGTCGTTGACAAGCTTTAGCAGCGAGGCAATGCGACAGTACGCCGATGTTATGTTACCCATTGCACCTTTCGCAGAAACATCGGCAACCTTTATTAATGCCGAAGGCCAGTGGCAAAGCGTGGCGGGTGTGGTGCCACCTTTAGGCGAAACTCGGCCGGCATGGAAGGTGTTGCGTGTATTGGGTAATTTATTTGGCTGTTCCGGGTTTGATTATATAACATCAGACGATGTATTAACTGAGGTTAAACAATTAACGAAAGATTGCCAAACAGACAATACCGTGGTGTGGTGTTGTCCTGCACCCATAACGACAAACAGCAATGCGGATATATTAGTACGCATAGCGGAAGTGCAAATGTATGCCGGTGACAGTCTTCAGCGTAGAGCGCAGGCGTTACAAAATACCCACGATGCGGATTTTGCGGCTATAAGAATAAACAAAGCGTGTGCAAAAAAGTTTGGTTTGAAAGATGGTGTAAAAGCTACTGCAGCCCAAAATGGTACTGAAATTACATTGCCAGTTGTGGTTGATGATAACGTGTCAGATAACAGCGTACTGATACATTGTGGGCTGCGAGATAGCGCTGCGCTGAGCACGGATTTTACGCCCATCAGTATACGGCCGGTGTGATTTTGATTTCACTAAATGGCATCTGTTCATTGGCATTCACTAAGGGCTCCTTAGTGAACAATAATTGCGTAATTCTAAAAGCTGGATGTGTGCTTCGGTCATGCGAATAGTCCATGTTGTTTGCCGATGCCGTTTGCCACTGTCGTTTGTTACCAGTGTTGAAAAATACAGTTTAATATCACAACAAAAAATAACAAAGTAAAGTGGAATGGAGCCGGAGTTGAGAGCTGAATGCTAGAATTTATTGAACAATCATTGGCTTGGTTGCCTGACGGCGTTGTGGCGCTGGTAATAATTATTTTAAAAATTTTGGCGATTATAGCACCATTAATGGCCGCCGTAGCTTATTTAACCCTCGCGGAGCGTAAAATAATAGGCTACATGCAGGTGCGCATCGGGCCGAACCGAGTTGGTCCGTGGGGGCTGCTACAGCCAGTCGCTGATGGTGTGAAGTTGATGTTAAAAGAAATTATTCTGCCTTCTAGCGCTAACCGGTTTTTGTTTATCTTAGGACCAATACTCACTTTTGCACCAGCACTAGCTGCTTGGTCAGTAATGCCATTCAGCGATGAGTTGGTGCTTGCTGATGTCAACGCTGGGTTACTTTATATTTTGGCTATTACATCGATGGGTGTGTACGGCGTTATCATTGCCGGGTGGGCTTCAAATTCTAAATATGCTTTCTTGGGTGCTTTGCGTTCGGCAGCGCAAATAGTGTCTTATGAGATCGCGATGGGGTTTGCAATTGTTGGCGTTTTGTTGGCGGGTGGTAGCCTGAATATTGGTGATATAGTCAACGCTCAGCAAGGTAGTCTAGTGCACTGGTTCTGGTTACCATTGTTGCCGTTATTTTTAGTTTATTTTATATCCGGCGTGGCTGAAACCAATCGTTCACCATTTGATGTGGCTGAAGGTGAATCAGAAATTGTTGCCGGATTTCATGTTGAATATTCCGCCATTAGTTTTTCTATTTTTTACCTGGCAGAATATGCAAATATGATTTTAATCGCTATGTTGGCGGTGTTAATGTTTTTAGGGGGGTGGTTGTCTCCATTTCAGGGCATACCGTTTCTTGAAGACTGGTTTGCATGGATCCCTGGAATCGTGTGGTTGCTTGGGAAAACAGCAGTGTTTTGCTTTCTGTACCTGTGGTTTCGAGCAACTTTTCCGCGTTATCGTTATGATCAAATAATGCGTCTGGGCTGGAAGGTGTTTATACCTATTACCATTGTCTGGTTGATGGTTGTCGGTGGTGCTGTCGTAGCGCAGTTGGGCCCTTGGTTTGATTAGGTGATGAGGAATACGCAATGAAAATTATTACCGATTACTTTAAGAGTTTAGTGCTTATAGAACTGCTCAAGGGCTTGATGTTAACAGGTAAATACTTGTTCAAAAAAAATGTCACGGTACAGTACCCTGAAGAAAAAACGCCAATATCACCACGTTTTAGAGGTTTGCATGCATTAAGACGCTATCCTAACGGGGAAGAACGCTGCATTGCCTGCAAACTTTGTGAAGCGGTTTGTCCTGCCTTGGCTATAACAATCGAGTCGGAGCAGCGCGAAGATGGTTCGCGTCGCACAAAACGCTATGATATTGACCTGACCAAATGTATTTTTTGTGGCTATTGTGAAGAATCCTGTCCTGTGGATTCCATTGTTGAAACCCACATATTCGAATACCATGGAGAAGAGCGTAGCGATTTATACATGACAAAAGACAAGTTGCTTGCGGTTGGTGATCGTTATGAAAAAGACATTGCAGCCAATAGAGCAGCAGATGCAAAATTTCGATGATCAACGCGAGTAGACTGACACCACTGTCATTGTTTTATCGCATGTATATTATATTAATTTAAAATAGAAAAACAACTATGGGATTCGAGCAAATTGTATTTTATATTTTCTCCGCGATACTGGTTTTCGCAGCAGGTATGGTGATCAGTGTCCGTAACCCGGTGTTTGCAGCTTTGTTTTTAGTGCTTGCATTTTTTACGAGTGCGGTTATCTGGATATTGTTGGAAGCGGAGTTTTTAGCGCTAACATTGGTGCTCGTTTATGTGGGTGCGGTAATGGTGTTGTTTTTGTTCGTTGTAATGATGTTGGATATTAATCTTGCTGTACTAAAAAGAGGATTTAGAAGATATTTGCCGGTGGGTTTTGTTGTGGCGTTTATTATGATAGTACAACTTGTTTTGATTGTTGGCCCTGAACAATTTGGCTTGGATAAGGTTGAAAGTCCTACTCCGCGCGCGGCTGATTATAGTAATACCGAAGAACTCGGCAGGGTATTGTACACCGTTTATGTATATCCTTTTGAAATCGCGTCAGTAATATTGCTTGTTGCCATTATAGCCGCCATCGCATTGACCTTGCGTAAGCGAAAGCACCCACGGTTTATGTCGCCGGAACAACAGATTAAAGTTCGTCGGGAGGACCGCCTGCGTATCGTGAAAATGAAATCTGAAACAAAATTATAGCGAAAAATTATACTGTTTTATAATACTTACGTTGCATGGATGATTCGTATTGACCAAACGGATGCTTGATGTTTTGAAGAGGTTGCGTTAATTGCTGGACTGTTTCGCCGTTAAAAAGCGCGTAGTAAAAAGCGCTTCACTATTAATTTGAGGGATAAATGATTGCACTGTCAGATTATTTAATTCTAGGCGCAATACTGTTTTGTATCAGTCTGGCCGGAATTTTTTTAAATAGGAAAAATGTCATTATTTTGCTAATGGCAATAGAATTAATGTTGCTTGCCGTTAATATGAACTTCATTGCTTTCTCATATTTTTTGGGTGATATTGCTGGTCAGGTATTTGTGTTTTTTATACTAACAGTTGCCGCGGCAGAAGCGGCGATTGGTTTGGCGATATTGGTGGTATTGTTTCGTAACCGCCGCACCATTAATGTTGAAGAGTTAGATTCGCTAAAAGGATAATAAGGAAAATAACGTGTCTGATTCCATGGAACAGATTTACCTCGCCATCGTCCTTGCACCCTTGTTTGGTGCTATCATCGCAGGTTTGTTTGGTAAACAGATTGGGCGTGCTGGTGCCCATTGGGTTACTAATATCGGGGTTGCCATTTCCTTTATATTGTCCATCGTTGTTTTTAAACATATTGTGATTGACGCAGCTCCATCCTTTAATGGCACTGTGTATACTTGGTTGGTTAGCGAAGGGATACGGTTCGAAATAGGTTTTTTGGTGGATCGGCTTACTGCCATTATGCTGTTAGTGGTCACCTTTGTTTCGCTTATGGTGCATATCTATACAATTGGTTATATGCACGATGATCCCGGTTATCAACGTTTCTTTTGCTATATATCGCTTTTCACCTTTTCAATGCTCATGTTGGTTATGGCTAATAACTTCATGCAGCTATTTTTTGGTTGGGAAGCTGTGGGGTTGGTGTCTTATCTGTTAATTGGTTTTTGGTATAAAAAAGAAACGGCCATCTATGCTAACTTAAAAGCATTTTTGGTTAATCGGGTTGGGGATTTTGGGTTTTTATTGGGTATTGCGGCCATACTCATGTATTTTAATTCATTGGATTATGCTGAGGTTTTCCAGGCTGCACCAACAATGACACAATTAACCATGGAAATTATTCCGGGTTCAGCGTGGTCTGTGATGACGGTGATCTGTATCCTTTTATTCATTGGTGCAATGGGTAAATCGGCGCAAGTACCGTTGCACGTATGGTTGCCTGATTCCATGGAAGGTCCCACACCCATCTCGGCCTTAATTCATGCAGCCACGATGGTAACGGCTGGTATTTTTATGGTGGCACGTATGTCACCGATGTTCGAGTTATCTGAAACGGCGTTAAGTGTAGTGTTAGTGATCGGAGCAATCACCGCTTTGTTCATGGGATTGCTGGGTATTGTACAAAATGATATTAAACGCGTGGTGGCGTATTCCACCTTGTCTCAGCTGGGATACATGACTGTCGCACTAGGCGCGTCAGCCTATGCTGCTGGCATTTTTCATTTAATGACCCATGCTGCTTTTAAGGCATTGTTATTCTTAGGTGCGGGTTCCGTCATTATTGCGATGCATCATGAGCAGGACATTACTAAAATGGGGGGGCTAAAAAAATATCTGCCCGTTACCTATTGGTGTATGTTAATTGGTTCATTAGCATTAATAGGGTTTCCAGGTTTCTCAGGCTTTTTTTCCAAAGATGCCATTATCGAAGCTGTACATGCTTCAACAATACCGGGGGCTGGGTTCGCTTATTTATGCGTATTGCTTGGTGTTTTTGTTACCGCTTTTTACAGTTTCCGTATGTTTTTTTTAGTGTTTCATACCAAAGAACGAATGGATGAACATACCCGCTCGCACCTGCACGAACCTGCTAAAATCGTGATCTTGCCACTCATTGCATTAGCGATACCTTCGGTAGTTGCCGGTTATTATATCTATCCACTGTTGTTTGGTGGTTATTTTGGTGATGCCATTGTTGTTTCGCAACAACATGATACCTTGGCAAAATTGGGTGAGAGTTACACTGGCATTTTCGGTTTTATGGCGCATGGTTTATTGGCATTGCCTTTTTGGTTGGCAATGGCTGGTTTATTGTCAGCCTGGTACCTCTATGAAAAACGGCCTGATATTCCTGGAATGATAAAAAGCAGGGCCGCTGTTATTTACAATATTTTGATTCGAAAATATGGTTTCGATGAATTTAACGATTTTTTCTTTGCCGGAGGTGCCAGGGGACTGGGGCGACTATTTTGGAATATTGGCGATGTTAAGTTGATTGACGGTTTAATTGTCAATGGTACAGCGAAAAGTGTGGGATGGTTTTCAGCTCGTATACGCCATTTACAAACAGGCTATTTATATCATTATGCTTTTGCCATGATCATTGGGTTAGTTGTACTCGTTGTCTTTTTTGTCAACGATTTATAATTGATATACCTAAATCTCAAACGCTTTGGATATATAAACCATAAATGTCATCAATGAGAGCTATCAACGAATGTTACCGATTGGTTGCAGCCACTGACAATTGAAATCAACAAACGTATCATATGTATTCAAGGCATAAGTCTGCGCGATACAGCTTAAGTCAACTAAACCTAGTCACACGATTTAAAAAGTAAAAAATAAGAAGGACAGCATTTAATGTTTGCAGATTCATCATTACTGAGCCTGGTCATATGGACACCGATATTCGGTGGTGTATTGGTGTTGCTAGCCAGTAAAGATGAACAAGCTGGCGCGGCGCGCTGGATATCTTTGTTCTTTTCCGTACTAACCTTGTTAATGACAATACCGCTGTATACCGGTTTTGATACTACAACCCATCAAATGCAGTTTGTAGAGCAAGTACCCTGGATAGCGACGTATAATATTAACTATCATCTTGGTATTGATGGCATTTCGATGCCACTGATATTATTAACAGCATTTACGACTGTTCTTGTGGTTATTGCGGGCTGGGAGGTTATCAAGCATAAAACTGCTCAGTACATGTCAGCCTTTCTGATTATGAACGGTTTAATGATTGGCGTATTTTCAGCACTAGACGCCATTCTATTTTATGTTTTTTGGGAAGCTATGCTGATACCCATGTTTTTAATTATTGGTATATGGGGCGGGGTCAATCGCGTTTACGCCACCATTAAGTTCTTTTTATATACCTTTTTAGGCTCAGTGTTCATGCTGATTGCATTAATTTACATGTTTACGCAATCTAGCAGTTTTGGCATTCTTGATTTTCATGGATTGAAGTTAGGCATCACCGAACAAATTTATATTTTCCTTGCGTTCTTAATAGCGTTTGCAGTCAAAGTGCCTATGTGGCCGGTACATACTTGGTTGCCGGATGCCCATGTGGAGGCCCCTACCGGCGGTTCTGTGATACTTGCTGCGATCATGTTGAAAATGGGTACCTACGGGTTTGTTCGATTTAGCATGCCCATTGCACCCGATGCATCCAATCAACTGGACTGGTTAATGATTACCTTGTCGTTGATTGCTGTGGTTTATATTGCCTTTGTTGCTTTAGTGCAAAAAGACATGAAAAAGCTCATTGCCTATTCATCCATTTCACACATGGGCTTCGTAACGCTTGGTTTCTTTATTGTTTATACCATTGCAGAAAGTACGAATAGTTTATCGGGTGCTGCCATGGGGATCGAAGGCGCCTTGGTGCAAATGATATCTCATGGTTTTATTTCTGGCGCCATGTTCCTTTGTGTTGGCGTGATGTATGATCGATTGCACAGTCGGCAAATTAGTGATTATGGTGGGGTTGTTAATACCATGCCAGTTTTTGCCGCTTTTATGGTGTTTTTTGCCATGGCCAATGCCGGACTACCAGGTACGTCGGGGTTTGTTGGTGAGTTTATGATAATATTAAGCGCTTTTAAAGCCAACTTTTGGATTGCATTCTTGGCAGCAACTACTTTGATTTTTGGTGCTGCCTATACTTTATGGATGGTTAAGCGCGTGATATTCGGTGAAGTGGCAAACGAAGGGGTGGCAGCGCTAAAAGACCTGAATAATCGGGAATTTTTTGTGCTAGGTGTATTAGCCCTCGCGGTGTTGCTGCTCGGTATATGGCCCGCACCTTTATTGGAAGTAATGTCCGTCACCGTTGAAAATTTAGTGCAACAAATTACCCAAACAAAACTATGAGCGCTGCCATGTCATTTGAAATGCCAGATTTTACACCGGCAATACCCGAAATTTTTATTCTCTGTATGGCTTGCTTCATACTGGTGGCAGATTTGTTTGTGTCTGATGACAAACGGGTTATCACCTATCTAATGTCGTTGGCAACACTGGTTGTTGCAGCGATGATCACCATTAATTTACATAGTACCGAAACCGTTTATACCTTTAGCGGCACCTATGTAAAAGACGCTATGTCGGATGTATTGAAATTATTTATCTACCTTATTACTGCCGTCGTGTTCGTGTATTCGCGAGGTTATCTCAGCGAACGTAATTTGTTTAAAGGTGAATTTTATGTGTTAGGCTTGTTTGGTGTGCTGGGTATGATGATTATGGTGTCAGCGCACAACTTCCTGACTATCTATTTAGGCCTGGAGCTACTCTCTTTATGCCTTTATGCCTTAGTTGCTTTGCAGCGCGATTCTATATTCGCATCAGAAGCTGCAATGAAGTATTTTGTGCTAGGTGCTATAGCGTCGGGTTTGCTGCTTTATGGCATGTCGCTACTTTATGGTGTTGCGGGTACTCTGGACATTACTACTTTCAGCAATGTCATTACCGCCAATAATCTCACTGGAGGAGAATACAGTACTGTATTAGCATTAGGAATGGTGATGGTTATTGTTGGCATTGCCTTTAAATTAGGCGCAGTGCCGTTTCACATGTGGGTGCCTGATATTTATCATGGCGCACCGACGGCAGTAACACTCTATATTGGGTCTGTACCCAAGCTTGCTGCTTTTGCCCTGATAATGCGACTCCTGGTGGAAGGGCTCGGGGAGCTTCATGCACAATGGCAAGACATCTTAATTATCATGGCCATCCTATCAATGGGGTTGGGTAATATTGTCGCTATTGCGCAGGCTAACATCAAACGTATGCTAGCATATTCTACAATATCCCATGTTGGTTTTCTGTTGCTGGGTATATTGGCTGGTACTAAGGAAGGTTATTCAGCGGCCATGTTCTATACCATTGTCTATACAATTATGACGGTCGGTGGATTTGGCATGGTTTTATTGCTTAGTCGAGCAGGTTTTGAAGCCGACAAACTGGACGACTATAAAGGCCTTAATGAAAGGAGCCCGTGGTCTGCCATTATGATGCTGATATTAATGTTCTCGATGGCCGGTGTTCCACCCACGATTGGTTTTTATGCGAAATTTTCAGTCATTGAAGCAATTATAAATGTCGATTTGATTTGGCTGGCTGCTATCGCTGTTATTTTTTCCGTCATCGGTGTGTTCTATTATATTCGTATTATCAAACTGATGTACTTTGACAAACCCCTGGATACATCACCGATTACTTCCACTCCCGATATGCGCTTAATATTAAGCTTAAACAGTTTAGCAGTGTTGGCGTTGGGTATTTTTCCTGGAAGTCTATTAGCGGTGTGTGTCGCAGCGATTACTTAAAAAT
>JAADGF010000072.1 GCA_013152545.1 Gammaproteobacteria bacterium | reverse complement strand
ATCTCGATTGCCGGGGTACAGGAAAAGACGGCCTTTCTCTGGGTCGATGGGCAGTGGCAGCTCCCGCTTGGGCCAACACCGACCTCCCATATCTTCAAGCCTGCCATAAAAGAAGGCCCGGCAGGTGCTGATTTTTCTGATACACCCTGGAATGAATGGCTCTGTCTGGTGCTGTGTCGTGCTTTAGGGCTTGAGTCGGCAAATGCCGAGGTACTGATATTTGATGACAAACCCGTGATAGCCATCGAGCGTTTTGATCGGGTTTGGCAAGACGGTGTGTTATACCGACTGCCGCAGGAAGATATCTGTCAAGCGTTGGGTATTCCGCCTGTGCGGAAATATCAAAGCGATGGCGGACCGGGCATTGTCGATGTTCTGGAATTCCTGAACGGCGCGATCGCCCCCTATGAAGACCGCCTGGCCTTTATGAAGGCGCAGATCGTATTCTGGCTGCTGGCGGCCATTGATGGCCACGCCAAAAATTTCTCGATATTTCTCTCGCCGGGTGGTTATAGGCTCACCCCTTTGTACGATGTGATGTCGGCCGCTCCCTGGCCGGAATTCCCGGATCAGAAGATCAAGTTAGCAATGGCCTTGGGGAACAAAAACCATTATCGTCTAAAACAAATCCAGCTCCGGCATTATTATCAGACGGGTCAGAAAGCCGGGCTGCGCGAGCAGGACATGGATAGCATTTTTTCCAGCCTGACCGCGCGGATGGATGATGCAATTGCGGAGACGGCAGCTTTGGCTGCCGATGTCGGCATGCCGGAATCAACGTCAGAGTCAATCCTTGCAGGCGTGAGCAAGCGAGCCGAGATAATACGAAAGGAATGATTCGATACCTATGAAATACAAGAGCGAGAACAATGCTGTAGCTTGAACACATTGAAGCCATCGAAAAACGCCTGTGGAACGCAGCGGACACTTTGCGTGCGAATTCGAACTACGCCAGTAACGAATATTTCCTGCCGGTCATGGGCCTGGTATTCTTGCGCCATGCCTACAGCCGATATCTGGGTGTCAAAGATTCGATCGAGGCTAATCTACCCAAACGAGGTGGCAAGACCCGCGCGCTGACCAAGGAAGACTTCTCCCAACAAAGCGCGATCTACCACAACTCAAGCAAGTGCGCTACTTCTGGAAACAGGCGCACTGGCTCACTGAACGCTTTCCTGAAGCAAAACTCTGTGATGTGGAGGGCTTGGTCAAGTTGGTGAAACGCACCGAGATCGAAGCCAACGACTGGAGCCTCACCCCCGGCCCGTTACGTCGGCGTCGTGCCTGAGGAAGAGGACGAAGAATTCGACTTCGAGGAAACCCTGCGCGACATCCACGTGGAGCTGGGAGACCTCAATGCTGAGGCTGTGCAATTGGCGGCGACAATCAAGAAGAATTTCGAGGAGTTGGGGATATGAGTAAGATCATCGGACAACTGCCCGGTGATTACGCCGCCCTGCTGGCTGAAGTTAAAGAGCGCGTCCGTTCCGCCCAATACGCTGCCCTAAAGGCTGTCAACAAGGAATTGATCGGCCTATATTGGGATATTGGGCGGATGATCGTCGAACGTCAAGCCGGCGAGACTTGGGGCAAATCGGTCGTTAAACACCTCGCTATAGATCTGCAGAATGAGTTTCCCGGTGTTGGTGGGTTTTCCACCTCGAATCTGTGGCGCATGAAAGGATTTTTCGAGGCGTATGTACATTCCGCAAAACTCGCACCGCTGGTGCGAGAAATTGGCTGGTCGCACAATCTTGTTGTAATGGAGCGTTGCCACGATGACCTGGAACGCGAATTTTACATCGGAATGACCAAAAAGTTCGGCTGATCGAAAAACGTGCTGATCCATCAGATCGAAAACCAGAGTTATGAGAAAACGCTGCTGGGGCAGACCAACTTCGACAAGGTATTGACGCTGGAATTGCGCGCTCAGGCCAAACTGTCGGTCAAGGACGAATACACCTTTGACTTCCTGGAGTTGGGTGAGGAGCACAGCGAGCGGGAACTGGAACGCTCCCTTATCGCACGAATCGAGGATTTTCTCCGCGCCATGGGAGGCATGTTCGCTTTTATGGGCAGCCAGTTCCGGCTGGAAGTGGATGGCCGAGAGTATTTTGTCGATCTTTTGCTCTATCACCGCCGCCTCAAGTGCCTGGTGGCGATTGAACTGAAAATCGGTGAGTTTCAGCCTGAGTCGGCAAGATGCAGTTTTACCTGACCGCGCTTGACCGGCAGGTGCGTGAAGAAGGTGAAAACTCATCCATCGGCATCATTCTCTGCAAGGAGAAAAGCCGCACCATCGTGGAATACGCCCTTCATGACGCCCGTAAGCCCATCGGCGTAGCTACCTACCGCATCGTTAAGCTATCCCCGACGCGATCAGGAACGGAGGAAGCAGGTATTTGGGGTCCATGGGACGACCCAAAGGAGCAGGAACGACCACGCCAGGCCTCGTTTGGCGCGATGGTAAGATAAAGCCGGATTCCCGCTCGCCGCCGGTACGGCGCAGGTACCAGCCGACAAAAGCCATCGGCCATGGCGACAGCAGTGATCAGCGCCAGGAAAGGCAGCGTCAAGATCAGAATGCCAATCCGAAGGGCAAACAATTTCAGGCCGATCATGGCCGTCTCCAGGACCGGCCACAGGGCGTTTGCGAAATCGTGTGCTGTAGCCGGCGTTTCAGCGCCGGATTGCCGCAATGTGCCATCAATGCCCGTTGAAACAAATACCTGCTCATAGAAAGCCTGGGTAACGTCGACTAGAAAAGCCACCTGGGAGGGCTGCAGGTCGAGTAGCGCTACCTCTTGCTGAAAGACGGATTGCAGGTGGCGCGCGCCATTGGGGGACCAGAGGACAAATACACAGAAGATGTCCACCACCAGTACAAAAAGAGATAGCAGGAAAAACCACTTGGCTAGCCATAACAAGCCTGTCAGTCGCGGCTGCTCAGCCATGCCGGTACTCCGACCGGGTAATATTGACGGATGCAGCGTGCCGGGAAGGGGTTAGCCACGCCACCCGCGTAAGCCGGCGCAAAATCATTCTTGAATCCATGCTGGCCATACAGACCCATATTGCCCATGCTGACGTTGCCGTAGGAGATATCAGCTGCTGCGCGCGAGCCCGCCTGCTGGGTGATGGCGCCTAGCCCTGAGGCCAGCATGGACATGGACATTCCGGCATCGGCGTTGACCACGCCCCAGGAGATTAACGGGATCATCCAGGCCATGTAACTGGCGATGGCGGCGATGTCTGCATTGACGGATCCCAGGGCGGTCGCCGTCGCCAGCGTCAACGCCTGGCCTCCCGAAGGTAAGGTAGCCACAGCCATGCCGGTGTCAGCGGAGTAACTGCTCATGATCAGGTTGAGTAACGCATAGAGTGGCGCCCAGAGCTGGAGCCAAAAAACTGATTTCAGATAAAACATCAGCGCCTTGCCGGCAGCGGGTGTAAACATCAGGACAAGAAACAACGGAAACATGCCGTACACCAGCACCTCAAAGATGTTGCGCAGTAATGGCAGTGACGCGGGAGCGTGGGAACGAGGGCAAACAAGTTGAAATCTACCAAACCGGAGATGGCAAAACGCATATTGATGTACGTTTTCAGGATGATACGGTCTGGTTGAGTCGGCAGCAGTTGGCTCATTACAATCTGGATGTCATCATTTCCGGTTGGCTACCGGGTGAAATCTCAGCGTGGCGTGCAATTTCGTCAATGGGCAACCCGTACCCTAAAACAGCATTTGGTGGAAGGCTTTACCCTTAACCAGCAACGCCTGCAGCAACGGGGTATCGAATTTCAGCAAGCGGTGGATTTATTATCGCAAACACTCGCCAATCAACAACTGGTGAGTGATGATGGCGCTGCTGTGTTGGCAGTGATTAGTGACTATGCGCGGAGCTGGAGTTTGTTGCAGGCTTATGATGTAGCAATCGCTGGCAGGTCTCAAACATAAACAGCCTGATATGCAGCCACTCTTGCTGGAGGATGTGCTGGCCGCTGTGAGTGAACTTAAAAAAGCACTGATTGTAAAAGGCGAAGCCACTGAATTATTCGGCCAATTGCGCGGCGATGGCCTGGCCTCGGCCATCGCCACGATCGAACAGGGCTTTGGTGACGAGCTGTTTTATCCCAACGTGGCCAGCCGCGCCGCCCACTTGTTGTATTTTGTGATAAAGAATCATCCCTTGGCCGATGGCAATAAACGCACCGGATCATTTTTGTTTTTATGGTACTTGCAACTGCACCAGTACTTGCTGGCAAAGCCGGTGGAACAATTGATTAACGACAATACCCTGGTGGCGCTGGCTTTATTGGTGGCAGCGAGAAGAATGACTACAACCTGAATATTTCCAGGTATGTCAGTACAGCCAAGCCGGAAGAGCAAATTGACTTACAGGCTGTCAATGAAGCGCTTATCGCTGTCGAAAGTAATATCGTTACTGCAACCAATAAGCATAATAAGTTTTTGGAAGAGCTTGGATTGCCGAAATTGCCATTAGATAAGTCAGGCAAGCCAAATATCTATTTCTACAAGGACAAGAAGGCGGTAATCGAATCATTTTCTAATGATGTGCTTTCGCCGTTACTATCCGCTTCAATTCTTGAGATAGAAATGAAATTTGAAAGTCTTCCAGCCAAGCAGTTCAATGTAAAAACTTATCTGGTTGGCAAGGCCCCCTAGTATTGGGCCAATATTTATACTTTGTAAAACTCGGATATAGCCCAAAAAAAGAGGGGTGCATGCGCACCCCTATGAAGGGGGAGGTGTGACCAATATCGGGGGGGGTGATAGGTTGGTCACGATTAAATAAAATGCATTCTTTGTGCCACTTTATATGTTGACGCGAGTTATTGTCGATTATGTGTGCTGACTGTTAGTGTAAAAATGCTCGCGTTTGATTTTTGAGGAATTAACCACGCCGGATTTATTGTTCATTTTTCGCTGTATGGTAGTGGCTAAATATTGCTCGAATTGACTTGGTCTATTTTATTGTATTGTTCCAATTGATTGATTTTTAATTAATTATTAGCTCAGGCTGGTGCTATAAGTTAAATTTGATCACAAAAAAAAACGGGACAATAAATTGTCCCGTTTTCAAGGAGGGAGGTGGTCACAAGAAGCACAGTTGGCCACGCAGTTAATACTGCATTCGTTATGCCAGCGCTCACCAATATTAACAGAGACAGCTGTTTATTAAGTTTTTGGTCAAAAAATAATCTGTCAGTTGAGTCGAAATCTCGTCAATGGTGATCGAGAACTGTCTAATATCTGACAAAGGTAATGTGTCGTCTAAAGCCCTGTCTAACTGTTGTTGGCCTGCGCGATAGCACTGCCAATATAGTTTTCAGGGGTTAGCTCGGACAAGCGGGCCTTTGCCTCGTCGGGTATTGCCAGGTTGTCAATGAAGGTTTTAATAATCTCCGGGGTAACCGATTGACCACGCGTTAATTCTTTTAGTTTTTCGTAAGGTCTTTCGATGCCATAGCGGCGCATTACGGTCTGAATGGGTTCGGCCAATACTTCCCAGTTAGTATTGAGATCCTGACTTAAACGGTGTTGATTAATTTCGAGTTTACTAATTCCCTTCAAGGTTGCTTTGTAAGCGATATTCGAATGAGCAACGCCAACACCCAGGTTTCGTAGTACTGTGGAGTCAGATAAATCCCGCTGCCAACGGGAAACGGGTAATTTTTGGCTCAAGTGATGAAAAATAGCGTTGGCAATGCCCAGGTTTCCTTCAGAATTCTCAAAATCAATGGGATTCACCTTATGAGGCATAGTGGAAGATCCGATTTCACCAGCGATGGTTTTTTGTTTGAAATACCCGAGAGAAACGTAGCCCCAGATATCACGGTTTAAGTCTATTAACACGGTATTAAAACGTGCGACGGCATCAAACAATTCGGCAATATAGTCATGGGGTTCAATTTGGGTGGTGTATGGATTCCATTGCACACCGAGCTTAATAACAAACTGTTCTGCAAGGCTTGCCCAATTGACGTCGGGATAGGCCGCCATATGTGCATTGTAGTTGCCCACTGCACCATTGATTTTGCCAAGGATTGGGATTGTTGTAAATTGTTGTTGTTGGCGCTCAAGGCGTGTCACTACATTGGCCATTTCTTTACCTAATGTGGTGGGTGATGCTGGTTGGCCGTGAGTCCGTGATAACATCGCCACATTGGCGTGTTGGTGTGCCAATTGTCGTATTGCCGTAACAACATTGTTCATTAAAGGCAGTATTACTACGGATCTGGCGTCGTTTAGCATTAATGCATAGGCCAGGTTATTAATGTCTTCTGACGTGCAGGCAAAATGGATGAACTCACTGATAGCACTTAATTCAGTGTGGTTCGCTACTTTTTCCTTTAGGAAGTATTCTACGGCTTTAACGTCATGATTAGTGGTTTTTTCAATTTGTTTGACGCGTTGTGCATCGGCCATTGTGAATTCATCGATAATTTTATCAAGCGCTGCTTCTGCCGCTTGGCTTAGTGCAGGCACTTCTGCGATGTGCGGGTGGCAGCTGAGCATCTGAAGCCAGCGAACTTCCACTAACACCCGGTTTCGAATCAGGCCATATTCGCTGAAAATTGCACGTAGTTCCTCACATTGTACTGCATAGCGACCATCAATCGGGGAAATAGCCGTTAAGCTGTTTAGTTCCATGGTTTCTCCAGAATTGTTGTAAAAAGAATGCATTGCATGGCGCAAAATCGATATAAACTTCATGTTGACGTTGCGTTGCTTAAATTCCGTTTATTTTCATTGTTTTTATTATGAACGTGCGATGATGATACAGGAATCAGCACCGGATAAATATTGGATCCATCAGTATCCTCCCTCCTGGAGTGCTTGGGTTTGTGAGGTTTCGTTTAATCTAAATTCATCAGTTGAGCGTTTGTAAACTGTACTAACCCTTTGAAAAAATTAAAATACTGTGTTTTTAGTACCTTCACTCATCGGGAGAGTACGTTAGTTATTATGCCGTCTACTTGATGATTTTAGGTTATATAAGACAGGCTGTGGTTTGAGTTTTCCACACAATCGTGATCTCAGGTATAATTCTATCTGATTTTTGACGCATCACCTTATTTTAACGACTAATTTTTCATCGCATCGCTACTACCTGTTCTGTTCCTAAAAATAGTAGTGTTTGTTGATATCTTGGTTCGGGTTCAGGGGGTGTAGAATAACAAATAAAAATAACAGCTTGATATAAAGTTGTTTGTCAACAAACCAGCGAGTGGGACTTAATTAAATGTTAAATGCTTATAATAAACATGTTTCGGAACGCCAGGCGCTGGGATTGCCGCCATTAGCACTGGATGAGAAACAAGTCGCAGAACTGGTAGTGTTATTAGAAAATCCTCCACATGCTGAGGGGCAGCGCTTATTGGATTTATTGGTTCATCGAGTGCGACCCGGTGTTGACCAGGCGGCTTATGTTAAAGCTGGTTTTTTAACGGCAGTAGCCAAGGGCGAGACCAGTTGCCCGGTACTGGATACAAAAAAGGCAACAGAATTATTAGGGACGATGATGGGGGGGTACAACATACAACCCTTGATTGCCTTACTGGAAGATGAGGTATTAGCGCCGATTGCCGCTAAAGCGTTATCCACGACCCTGCTTATTTTTGACGCTTATCATGATGTTATTGAAAAATCAAAAACCAATGTATTTGCCAAACAAGTCGTTGATGCCTGGGCGCAGGGCGAGTGGTTCACTCAACGTGAAGCATTGCCACAAGCGTTAACAGTGACTGTGTTGAAAGTGCCTGGCGAAACGAATACTGATGATTTGTCGCCGGCTTCCGAAGCTTGGAGTCGGCCAGATATTCCGCTTCACGCAAAAAGCATGCTAGTCAGTAAAATGCCGGAAGCATTGGATTTAATCAATAAACTGCAAGAGAAAGGCCATCCCCTGGCGTATGTTGGTGATGTTGTGGGAACAGGCTCCTCGCGTAAGTCAGCGATCAACTCTGTATTGTGGCATATGGGAAAAGATATTCCGTATATGCCCAATAAGCGCCAGGGTGGCGTGATTCTGGGGGGGAAAATAGCCCCTATCTTTTTTAATACCGCCGAAGATTCGGGTGCTTTACCAATTGAATGCGACGTTACCAAAATGAACACGGGTGACGTTATTACAATTAAACCCTTTGAAGGTAAAGTTATTAATGAAAATGGCGAAGAGATCAGTTCATTTTCCTTAGCACCAGCCACCATCGTGGATGAAGTGCGTGCCGGTGGGCGCATACCGCTGATTATTGGGCGTTCGTTGACTGATAAGACCCGTGAAGCGTTGGGTCTACCGGCGTTGGACTTGTTCGTGCGGCCAGTCGCACCCAAAGCCTCCAGCAAAGGATTTACATTAGCACAAAAAATAGTGGGCCGCGCCTGTGGTGTTGAGGGCATCCGCCCCGGCACTTATTGCGAACCACGTATGGCCACGGTGGGTTCGCAGGATACAACGGGGGCAATGACACGCGATGAATTAAAAGAGTTGGCCTGCCTGGGGTTTTCCGCTGACTTGGTGATGCAAAGTTTTTGTCATACGGCGGCGTATCCAAAGCCGGTAGACATAAAATTGCAACATGAGTTGCCGAATTTTATTCGTACCCGTGGCGGTGTATCGTTACGCCCGGGTGATGGTGTAATACATTCCTGGTTGAACCGGATGTTGTTACCGGACACAGTCGGTACCGGTGGTGATTCACATACCCGGTTTCCTATCGGCATTAGTTTTCCTGCCGGCTCCGGTCTGGTTGCTTTTGCCGCCGCATTAGGCGTGATGCCCCTTGATATGCCTGAGTCAATATTGGTGCGGTTTAAGGGCACTATGCAGCCTGGTGTAACATTACGTGACCTGGTGAACGCCATCCCTTACGTGGCAATACAAAACGGCTTGCTGAGTGTTGAAAAACAAAACAAAAAAAATGTATTTTCGGGGCGAATACTCGAAATCGAAGGTTTGCCGGATTTAAAAGTGGAGCAAGCTTTTGAGTTTAGCGATGCCTCGGCGGAGCGCTCGTCAGCGGGATGCACTGTGCACCTGAATAAAGAACCTATTATGGAATTTTTGAAATCCAATATCACCCTGCTTAAATGGATGATTGCGATGGATTACGGTGACAAACGAACCATTCAGCGGCGTATTAATGGTATGCAGTCCTGGTTGCAGAGCCCGGTGTTATTACAAGCGGATAAAGATGCCGGGTATGCGGAAATAATAGATATTGATCTAAATCAAATAACAGAGCCGCTATTAGCTTGCCCCAATGACCCGGATGATATTAAGCCCCTATCCGTTGTTGCAGGAGAGAGAATAGACGAAGTTTTTATTGGTTCCTGTATGACAAATATTGGCCATTATCGTGCTGCTGGCAAAGTATTGGAACAGGCGAAGGGGAATATTCCCAGTAAATTGTGGATTGCACCGCCAACGAAAATGGACCAATATCAATTGACGGAAGAAGGTTATTACAGCATATTCGGCAAAGTGGGCGCACGCACTGAAATGCCTGGTTGTTCGCTTTGCATGGGTAATCAGGCACGGGTTGCAGATGGTGCAACCGTTGTTTCCACGTCAACGAGGAACTTTCCTAATCGCTTGGGCAAGGGTGCCAATGTATATCTTAGTTCCGCTGAATTAGCCGCAGTAGCGGCATTGTTAGGACGGATTCCCAGTGTGGCAGAATACCGAAATGCGGTGGAACATCTGGAACCCATGGCGGGTGATATTTACCGTTACCTGAATTTTAACGAACTGGACGATTACGAATCGGTTGCAGAGAAGGTTGTGCCAGTGGACATTACACTAGTGTAGCGTTTGGGAAAACTGCTCATTGAGTAATTTTTGCGCTTGGCTTAAGGTTTCCTTTCTGTTTAATAGTAGCTGCCAGCGTGTGCCACCACATTGCCGCCATAAAACGGCTGCTCTGATGGCAGCTAACAACAGTGCTCTTATTTTATTGGTGTTGCTAGGGTGGGATATATGGTTGTTTTCACCGTTAACCATTATACGTGGTTTCAGTGTGCTAATCGTGTCCGAATAGGTGTTAGCAAGATTCGCGATGACATTGTCATGTGTCATGGGGAAGTGCGCTAATTGAGCTTTTGCGTTAGTGATTCCATCGACAATGGCCGTTAGCAGATCGTTGCGTTTAATGAGTTTGCGTTCCAGCACCATAACGGCAATGGCGTATTTTGTAATTTCTATATCGCGCGTTTTTGTTGTGTCGTTGCTTGTTTGTGTTCCGCCCAATTGTGAAATCAGTGCTCGTGTGCCGTGAGAAACATTAATTGCATCATCGTAAATAGCTTCCGTTGTGGCGCTATCAATCGCAAAAATGCTTTTTATACTGGCTTCAAACGGTGCTTGTTCACACATCCCAGTGCGTGCAATTTGCTGTACTAAACGGGTAGCCTGAAATATGCCAGACAACGCAATGATTCGATCTTTTAAACTATATTGCAATTCAGTTTCCCTCTAATTCTATGGGTTGTGGGACAAAATATTAGCTTACCATTGATTTGTCCGATGGTGGTGGTAAAACGCTCGTTTTATCTGAGTACGCGCCGCATTTTTTTCCTGAAAACATCAAGTGTGGATCAGATCAACGATAATCTCAGCAGTGACATTTGTTTTATTGATCAATTGTATGCCTGACTAATAATGCCGCCGCCCAGGCATTCATTTCCGAGGTAAAAAACCACGGACTGGCCAGGTGTAATGGCTCGTTGAGGTTTGCCAAAGCGCACTGTACAAGCCTCACTATCCATATCAATAATAGTGCAGGCTTGGTCTGCTTGGCGATAACGGGTTTTTGCACGGCACTGAAAGGGAAGAGCAGACGGCGCCTCGGCAATCCAGTGTACGGGGCCTGATTTCAGAAAACGGCTGAATAGACGCGGGTGTTCATGGCCCTGTGCAACGATCAGTGTATTGTTATCGAGGTCTTTAGACACCACATACCAGGGTAGCCCATTACCAAATTTGGATCCGCCGATTTTTAAGCCTTGGCGTTGGCCCAGGGTATAATACATTAAGCCATCGTGTTCACCGATAATATTGTTATCGACACTTCGAATTTCGCCAGGTTGTGCGGGCAGGTATTGGCTTAAAAATGCCTTGAATTTTCGTTCCCCAATGAAGCAAATTCCCGTACTGTCTTTTTTATCAAAATTTGCAAAATTTGACCGTTCTGCAATGCAGCGTACTTCGGGTTTTGTGTACTCCCCTAAAGGAAAAATGGATTTACTTAACTGAAATTGGTTTAATTGGTGCAAAAAATAAGTCTGATCCTTATTGCTATCGATCGATTTTAATAAATGAAACAAGCCGTTGCGTTGTTGGATACGTGCATAATGACCGGTAGCGATATGATCTGCGCCAAGTATCGTGGCATGTTCAAGAAATGTTTTGAATTTTATTTCTTTATTACAAAGAATGTCGGGATTAGGGGTGCGTCCTTGGCGGTATTCATCAAGGAAAAGCTGGAAAACATTTTCCCAGTATTCGCCAGAAAAATTTCGAGTGATTAAGGGAATACCTAATGCTGTTGCCACTTTATCTGCATCTTGCAAATCTTCTGTTGCTGAGCAGTACTTATCGTCGTCATCTTCTTCCCAGTTTTTCATGAAAATGCCTTGCAAGTTGACACCACTGTTTTTCAAGAGCAAGGCGGCTACAGATGAATCAACACCACCGGAAAGACCGGCAATGACGTGCTGTGGTTTAGGGGATATGTTTAGCATATTAACTCTCTATTCGGTCTCTATCACTTTCATAGACTAATAACGCCTTTTCTCAAAGAGTTTGTTCCATTCCTTGCGGAGGTGAGGATCAGCAGGGATATATTGTGGCGATATTTGCGTATATTGGCCGGGATTGATTGCTGCCAGCGTCCGTGGGGCGGCGGCGTGAGTTGTGCAAGTGCCTGTCGGTGGTAGCGTAGCGTTAATAGCGGGTGTGTCAGGCGACTGCTGCCGAGAGCGATGCTGAGAAATGCAGGTAAGCGTCCAGGGACCTATCGCATATCGAATTAAGCGTAACGTGGGGTGTCCTACAGCTGCTGTCATGCGGCGCACTTGCCGATTACGGCCTTCTGATAATTGTATTTCTATCCAGGTTGTCGGAATGGCGGCACGGTAGCGAATCGGCGGGGTGCGGGACCAAACAGCGGGTTTTTCAATGATGCGAGCCCCGGCCGGAGCAGTCATACCTTCTTTCAATCTAACACCAGACCGCAACTGGTTGATTGCGGTTGCTTGTACCTGCCCCTCCACTTGCGCCCAGTAAATTTTAATCAATTTGGCTTTTGGGTGACTAATCAAGTGCTGCAAATTGCCGTCATCGGTTAGTACTAACAGTCCCTCACTGTCCTTGTCCAAACGTCCCGCCGCGTAAATTGTTTGAATGGTGATATAGTCTGATAACGTTGAACGTTCCGCCGTGTCTGTAAATTGACTTAGCACGTTAAAGGGCTTGTTAAATAAAACGATCATATTGTTCGTCGGATATCCTCGTGGTATTTAAACGTTAGGTTTATTGATACCATTTTTGAATTTAGCGAAGGCATATTTTCTGCGTTGTGCATGCATTATGCAACGGGTTGCATAAAATGAGTCTGTGCTCATTATTATGTTTTGACGAAGGAATCGTATTTAGCGTTATTTCGGCAGTTGAATTTTCTATGCATCTTTCTATGCATCTTTCTATGCATCATAGTGTATCGAATAATAGCCGGTAAAAACAAATATTAAGCGTAGCAGGGAAGCTGTAAAGCATCATTATATTGTTGGTTAAAGGAATGGTGCCCGACGACACAACAAGAGCATGCTGCATACTGTGTAACTGAGAATTTTAGGCAGAACAGCGTGGTGAGAGAAATACCGGATAGATAAATGCTTCTGCTTGATGGACTTATATCAAAAAATATCATGAAAAGATCCAAAAAAATGCAGCCAGTTGCCAATGTTGCGGAATTACGTGAACGTGAAGCGGCTATTGCATTAAGTAAAGCGCAATCGGTGTTGCAAACCCAGGTTCAGCGTTTACAGGAACTTATTAACTACCACACTGAATATCAACAACGGTTTCAGGTAAGTGGTATGCAGGGGATTAATGCTTTTCAGGTCCAGGGTTTTTTGTCATTTATCACTAATCTTCAGGCGGCGGTAGATCAGCAAAAAGAGGTTATTTCCAAGGCAAGGGTATTGGTTCAGCAAAAAAAACAAGCATGGGTTGCCTCTCGGGGAAAGCTCAAGGCAATAGATACTATTATCGATAATTATCGCAACCTGGAGCAAAAAGAGCAGGATAAACAGGAACAAAAAAACATTGATGAACTTGCCCAACGTGTTTTCAATCCAAAGCATTAAATACGATCCCATTATTTTATCGTTACTAGTGATTAGGAGGTGGCATGTAAATTGCTAAATTTTCAGTGTGAACTGGAATGCACCAAGTGGAGGCTGTCCGGGAAATAGGATTATGGACAAGCGTTTTTGACGCAGTTATCCAATATTTATGGCTATTTTGTTATGAGGAAGGAACCTCGATGACGCATGTGGTATCGCAAGTGCAAACACCTGACTATACTGTCAAACCCAAGCCTGTGCTGAGCCAGCCCGCAACCCGGTTGAGGGCATCAGAAGAAACATCAAAAAACAAAGGGTTTTTAGATAACCTATCCAGTGAATTGAAAAAAACAGATCGCACCGTTTCGTCGCAACACGAGTCAAAGCAAGCTGGTGCCATTAGTGCGGAAAATAGTGCCGAGAATAGTGAAGAGGAAAATTCCCAGAATAATTTCAAATATAACCCCATCGCGACCGGTCAGGCCATTAAAACAATTGTTTCGGATGCATCGAGTAAGGTGTTGGGGGATGCGGTATCAGGTTCGGCTGATGTAGCTTGGGGTGGTACGGTAAATGAGGACAGGCTGATAGCCATTGGTTCTTCAAGCAGTCTTGATTCATTGCGGCAACTTAATTCACGGAACTCACTAAATATTTCACAAGAAATCGCTGATAGCACGACCGAACAAACGGTAGAAAGTATAGCCAGTTTGGCGCAAGTATATTTTCAACAGCAACGTTTATTGTCCGGTGATGATTCAAGTGAGAACAGAACGGACACTGTTGAGGCCTTTACTGCTGGGACCGTTTCATTAGAGGGTACTGAGGGGGGCAGGGGGAAGCACATTGCCGCACTATTTCAACCGGTGCCGCGTCAGCAGCAGGACATCGACGAATATCCACCGAATAGTCTATTTCTACAGTCATCGTCAGTGGCCGTAACTGATCAGACAGGTGTTCTCGCCGATCTTCGCTCTGTTGACATCAAGCAGTTCATCGGACTGAACACCACCACTCAGGACGTGCAACGGGCAATCGTAAGTGGTTCTCTCTCCTGGGAACAAGGGGGCGTGAAAAATAAAGCGTTTTCAGTGCCGGAGCCCCCAAATTTGGTAAACCAAGATTCAACGTTTGCCGGGTCTGCCCAACAATCAAAAAATTCATTACTATTAGCGATTCAAGACACTCGCCTGACGGCTTCCTCGGTAATGCCCGTTGGCGAGAAGCACGGGCAATTAATCGGGGCCGAGTATCAGGATCGTCTTAGTTTAACAAATCTTGTGCGTCAGGAATTAAACGTAGTGGCGGCATCTGGTTTTACCAGTCAGTTACTGGGTGAGAGCGCCGAATCGCGTTCCAGGGAAATCGAAACTGATGCGGTTAGAAATGCTGCATTAACAGCACGCGTCCCGGTTACCGCCACTCAAGCTGTGCAGGCAATGTTCCAAATACCATCGCAAATGAGTACCCCTGTTTGGGGGCAAGATGTTGGTCAACGTGTTTATTGGATGATCACACAAAATGTGCAACATGTCGCGATGCAACTTAATCCGAAACATTTAGGGCCAATGGACGTGAAAGTCAGTGTTGGGCTAGATCAACAAGTCAATGTCTCGTTTACAACACAGCATTCAACGGTAAAAGATGCTTTAGATGCTGCGATTCCAAGGTTGCGTGAAATGTTGGACAATCAAGGCCTGAACCTGGGGAGTGTCAATGTGTCTGATACCCCAAACAGGCAGTATCAGCAACGTTCCAATGGCGATGAGTTTGAACAAAAAGAGCCGTCATTGTTAAGTGAGCAGGAGTTGTCGTTAGAAATGATGCCAGCGACTTCAGCGGGCCTCTCTGGTCAAGGTTTTGTTGATTTATATGCCTGATTCAATGGTTTTTTTTGATTTCAATGTCCAGCAGCATTTTATTCTGCCGTAATATTTTCCTTAGTTTTTTAAGCCTAAAGTAATTCACCACTTCGCCGTTACTCCTATTGCACCAAGCTACTCCGCTGGGTGCACAGCATGTTCTATGTGTTTATTTCAAATGCGAGTTGCGAAACAACGAGTTTCTGGTTTTGGAGATAATAATGGCAAATATACTAGCGGTTGATGACTCTGCCTCAATGCGCCAAATGGTTGCATTTACACTCAAAGGTGCAGGTCATAATGTTACTGAGGCGGGTGACGGACAGGAAGCGTTAAATTTGGCCAAATCAAACAGCTACGACTTGGTACTTTCCGATGTCAATATGCCAAATATGGATGGTATTACATTAACGAAAGAGTTACGAACACTTTCCAGTTTTAAGTTTACACCGATTCTTATGTTAACCACTGAGGCGGGGCTAAACAAAAAGCAAGATGGAAAATCAGCGGGTGCTACGGGGTGGATTGTAAAACCATTCAACCCTGAACAATTATTGGCAACAATCAAAAAAGTGCTCAGTTGAGTATTAAGTGTGACATATTTTGGATGTTATCGCCAAAAATCCAGCCAAGAAACGTATATGAAGTGTTAAGGAAAGTGTATTCATGATTAATCAAAATGACGCAGCGTTAAGTGCGGTTAACCCGATAACGGTTAATTGTGGTGAGTCTATAGATATTTCAGTGGTGATGGCATGGCGTGAAAAATTACTTGAAATATTGTCAGCGAAGTCTGCGGTACTGTTAGAGGCGAATAGTGTGGAAAAATTCGATACGGCAGGTTTGCAAGTGATGGTTGCTTTTATAAAGGATGCTAAAGTTCAGGGTTTATCGGTGCAATGGTTAAACCCATCTGACGTGATACGTCGGGCTGCCACTTTAACCGACCTTACAACGGCGCTTGAATTGCCTGATGTTATTTAATAATGCTCTTAACGATTATTTTTTTCGTATTTATTAATTTTTATATTAGCCGTGATTATTCTTCATAACGTGTTGCTGCATAAAAAACAGGATGCCCCATGACGATAGATATGGAACAGTTTAAAACAACCTATATCGAGGAAAGCCATGAAGGTTTGGAAGTCATGGAATCAAAATTACTCGAAATGGATGCTGGAGAGACAGACGAAGATGCGATTAATTCAATTTTTCGTGCTGCACATTCAATTAAAGGTGGTGGCGCAACATTCGGGTTTAGTGATATTTCCAATTTCACCCATGTCGTAGAAACATTGCTGGATGAGATTCGTAATGGCGAACGGGTTATTAACCAGGAAGCCATTGATTTGTTTTTGACGTCAGTAGACGTTATACGCGAGATGTTAACCGCAGCACAAAAAGGTGAAGCGATTGATGAGGCGCGCGCCTCCGATGTGAAGCAGCAACTGGAGAAAATGCTTGGAACTCAAGCCGATGATCCAGCAACCTTAGTTGAAACCCAAGCTAACCCAAACAACGTTGGATGGGACATACATTTCATACCTTTCCCCGAGATGTTGACCCGTGGTAATGATGTGGTTCGTATGTTTCGGGAATTGGGCGAATTGGGAGCATTTGACGTTCAGGCAGATCTTGCCAAGTTACCTACGCTAAAGGACCTAAACCCAGAAGAATGTCATATTGGGTGGAAAATAACTCTAACGGGTTCTGTGCTTAGAGATCAAATCGACGAGATATTTGCTTGGGTTGAAGGGGATTGTGAACTTATTATAACCCCGCTGGCAGACACAAAACCCACCAAACAGGATGCCAAACGGCAATCGCAAGCCAAGCAGCCCCCGGTAAAAGTAACGGCGGCTGCAGAACGCCGGGTGGGGGCGGGAGCTGAGAGTTCATCCATTCGAGTCGACATCGAGAAAATAGACGCCTTGATTAATATGGTTGGTGAGTTGGTTATCACGCAGTCTATGTTGAGTCAGCTCGGTGAAGACTTTGATATGGGTCGGTGTGAAAAACTGCTTAAAGGACTGGGACAGTTGGAACGAAATACCCGTGAATTACAGGAAAGTGTGATGCGGATACGCATGATCCCGATTAGTTTTGCCTTTAATCGTTTCCCACGAATGATACACGATATGTGTGGTAAGTTTGGCAAAAAAGTTGTCCTTAAGCTATCCGGGGAGTCCACAGAACTGGACAAGACGGTCATGGAAAAAATCGGTGATCCGTTGGTGCATCTGGTGCGTAACTCGCTGGATCACGGTATTGAAATGCCAGAACAGCGTGTCGCTGCGGGTAAACCCGAGTCAGGTACAGTGCACCTGAATGCTTTCCATCAAGGGGGCAACATTGTCATTGAAATCACCGACGATGGTGCAGGTCTTGATAAGGACAAAATTTTTGCCAAAGCCGTTGAGAAAGGTTTGGTAGAGGCTAGTACGGTATTGTCAGATGATAAAATTTACGACTTATTGTTCCAGCCTGGTTTTTCAACCGCCGAACAGGTGACCGACATCTCCGGGAGAGGTGTGGGGATGGATGTGGTGAAACGAAATATCCTGGCTTTGGGTGGATCGGTTGAGGTAGCAACAGAGTTAGGTTGTTGTACAACATTCACCATACGCTTACCGTTAACGTTGGCTATTTTAGATGGCCAACTAATTTGTGTTGGCGACGAAACATATATTATTCCACTGATATCAATTATTGAATCACTTCAAGTGGATAAAAAATCCGTTAGCGCCATTGCAGGTAAAGCGGAATTGTACAAGTTACGTGAAGAATACATTCCGATTATACGGTTTCACCATGTTTTCGGTGTGCATACTGAAAAGATATCTCTGGAAAATGGTTTGTTGGTTGTCGTGGAAGGTAACGGTTACAAAGCGGCGTTACTCGTTGATGACTTGCTTGGCCAACAGCAGGTTGTGATTAAAAGTTTGGAAACTAATTTTAGAAAGATTGACGGTGTTTCTGGGGCAACTATTTTAGGTGATGGGACGGTTGCTTTGATCCTGGACGTTGCAGGTTTAATTCGTGTTGCTCAAAGTGGCAAACATCAACACCCCCTAAACACAATTGAAAACGATGGCGTAGCCGCATAAGGAGGCATTTCGTGGAAGCAGCGCAACAAATTAATACCAATAGCGGTAATATGGGTATTGGCGCCGAGGGCGATGGTGATCAATTATTAACTTTTATTCTTGCTGGAGAGGAATATGGTGTTGATATTCTTCGTGTCCAGGAAATCAAAGGTTGGGACACTGCGACACCCATTCCGAATACGCCGGAGCACCTTCGTGGTGTGATTAATTTACGCGGTACTATTGTACCTATTATTGATCTGCGTTTGCGCTTTGCGTTGGAAAGCGTGCCTTATGGACCAACCACTGTTGTTATTGTATTAAAAGTTGTTGGTGAGAACACCAGCCGAATTATGGGGATTGTTGTTGATGGGGTTTCTGATGTTTACAACGTGAGTGAAGATGCGATGAAACCACCGCCTGACTTTGGTAGTGTTATTGCGATCGATTTCGTCAAAGGTTTGGCAACAGTTGGGGATAATATGGTGATCGTGCTTGATATCGACCATTTATTAAATTCCGGTGATCTTGTGCAAGCGGATAGTGTGGTTGGAACGAATTAAATTAGGTATAGATCCAATGTGTTCTATTCAACTTAAGGAATATTAAGTTGAACCTTATAAAAAATGTTAAAGCAAATTGAAAATAATGTTTGGGTATGTCTTCGTTAGTTTAAGAGAAAAATGATGCCAAATAAAAAGGATAAAGTTACCGAGGCCAAAGTGTCTGCTGGTGGTAAGGGTAAGTTGACTTCAAGTGTACGCTCAAAACCGTTATCGAGAGTTAAAGCCGTTGCAAAACCCAAGGAACGTCGCACCCGGAAACGTGCACCCTATAAAAGTCCATTGGGTCTGGATGTTCAAACGCTGGAGGAAACCTTCAAATTACTGGAGCCGAATGGGTCAGGCTTAGTAAAGCAGTTTTACAAAACCTTGTTTCAACGTCACCCACAAATAAAGTTTTTGTTTGCTGGCAGTACTCAGGCTGCTCAGGAAAAAAAATTATTGGCGGCGTTGACGCTAATCATAAATAATTTGCGCAACCCAGATGTGTTGGTCAGTTCATTGCGGTCATTAGGGAAACGGCACTGTTCTTATGGTGCTGTTCCGGAGCATTATGCTGTGGTGGCGGACACTATGTTAGACGTTTTAAAAGAATTTACAGGCGATATGTGGACCGAAAAATGCCATAACGCCTGGAAGTTAGCATTAGAAACAGTATCAGCAACCATGTTAACAGCTTACGGTGAAGAAAATTCAAAGGAGACAACGATGTCGGCAAGTAAAAAGGCAATTGAAACTGAATTAAGGGAAGAAGCGGAACTGACCAGGCTGAGAGCGGCTATTGAAGGGTCCATGACAGCGGTGATGATGGTGGATCTTGATTTCAACGTGACTTTCGTCAATGACGCGACGATGACGCTGTTACGTAAACACCAAGCCATCTTAGCTGAGGTATTTCCAGGGTTTGATGCTGAAGGGATACTGGGTGCCTGTATTGATCAGTTCCATAAAAATCCTGCTCATCAGCGTCAATTATTAGCGGACAAAAAAAACCTGCCTTTCCAAACAGATATAACGGTTAAAACGTTGACGTTTGCGCTTAATGTAACCGGCCAATATGATCACTCAGGACAATCAATTGGCTATACGTTGGAATGGTCGGACGTGACTAAGTTACGGGAAAAAGAGTCATATGTCGCTCGTTTACAGGGTACGATCGATGGTGCAATGACAGCGATTATGATGATCGACCGCGATTTTATTATTACCTATGTGAATAACGCTACTATGGCGTTATTCAGATTGCATGAGGCGTCTCTTCGGATGGTTTTCCCCGGTTTTAATGCCGAAAAAGTGCTGGGCACTTGTATCGATATTTTTCATAAAAACCCAGCCCATCAGCGTCAGTTACTTAGTGACCCAGGAAACTTGCCCTACCAAACGGATATCAGCGTTGGTGAATTACAGTTTGCATTGAATGTCACGGCTATTTTCGATGTTACTGGAAATTATGTGGGCAATGCACTTGAGTGGTCAGACGTGACAGAAACCAGAGCGAAGGCATTGGCGGTAGCACGACTACAGTCTGCGGTGGACGGTGCGCAGGCGAACCTGATGTTGTGTGACAATGATCTTAATATCACGTACGCTAATCCTGCTGTGGTGAATATGTTACGAAAAAGGGAAACCGAGTTGCGTAAACAGTGGCCTAGTCTGGATGTCCATAATTTGATAGGGCAAAACATTGACCAATTTCACAAAAACCCTACGCACCAGCGTGCGTTGTTACAGGACCCGCGTCGCCTGCCTGCCTCCGCAGAAATTGAAATGGGTGACCTCGCATTCAGAGTCAATGCCAGCATGATACAAGGCCCCAATGGAGAGTACATGGGGAATATGGTGCAGTGGGATGACATCACGGAAGAGAAAGATGCTGAACGGCAAGTACAGTCACTGGTGGATGCAGCAGTCGCTGGTGATTTCACCCAGCGCATTGATGTCAGTAATTATTCCGGTTTTATTCGGCAGTTGGGTGAACTGCTGAACAACCTGGTGGAAATTTCCGATGATGGGCTTAATAAAGTGGTCCTTGTATTACGAGCATTGGCTGAGGGCGACTTAACGGAATCAATTAACTATGAATATAAGGGATTGTTTAATCAATTAAAGGACGACTGTAATATGACTGTTGACCAATTACGAGGGATGGTCAGTCAAATTCTTGAGTCTGCTGGAAACATTATGTCCGCTGCGGGTGAAATCGCTCAGGGTAATCAAGATCTCAGTCAGCGTACTGAGGAGCAGGCATCCAGTCTGGAGGAAACAGCCTCAAGCATGGAGCAGTTAACCAGTACAGTGAAACAGAATGCGGATAATGCTCGTCAAGCGAACCAACTTTCAAGCAGTGCTCGCGAGCAAGCGGAAAAGGGCGGCGATGTCGTCGGCCGGGCAGTTTCTGCAATGGCAGAAATTAATAGCGCCAGTAAAAAAATTGCAGACATTATCGGTGTTATTGACGAAATTGCATTTCAAACCAATTTGCTGGCTTTAAATGCAGCGGTTGAAGCTGCCCGCGCAGGTGAACAAGGCCGTGGTTTTGCAGTGGTTGCTGGTGAGGTACGCAATCTTGCACAACGCAGTGCAACGGCGGCCAAGGAGATTAAGAGTTTAATTCAGGACAGTGTTGAAAAAGTGGATGAGGGTAGCAAGCTGGTTGACGAGTCGGGTTCTACACTCACCGAGATCGTGAGTGGCGTTAAAAAAGTGAGCGACATTATTGCAGAAATTGCTGCCGCGAGTCAGGAACAATCCGCCGGTATTGAACAGGTCAACAAAGCGGTTATGCAAATGGATGAAGTGACACAGCAAAATGCCGCTTTGGTGGAGCAGGCAGCAGCAGCGAGTGAGTCACTAGAAGACCAAGCTAAAGGAATGAGTAAATTAATGGAGTATTTTACAATGGACAAACAGGGGGCAACTGGCAGCAGGTCTGCATCCGTTGTAACGCATGCTGCGCCAAAGGCACCTGTACGCGCTCCCCGCCGTGCCAGTAAAAATACGGATAATGCCAGACGATCACCGCCAAGCCAAGATGGTAATGACAGTGAATGGGAAGATTTCTAAATACTCAACCAGGTTTAGCGGGGTGAATTTATTTTGGCTTTAGAGCGAGAATTTCAATTTTCCGACCAGGACTTTGATACCATTCGGAAATTAGTGTCTCAACACACGGGTATTTCACTTTCCAGTGCCAAGCGGGGTATGGTTTATAGCCGTCTGGCCAGACGGTTACGGCGCCTGGGTTTGGATAATTTCAGTGAATATTGCAAATTGCTGGTAAGTGGTGAAGATCAAACTGAGTTGGGGATGTTTACTAATTCTATCACGACGAATTTAACATCTTTTTTTCGTGAGTCTCATCACTTCGATTATTTAGCGAACCAACTGTTGCCTGAATGTGCGAGCCTGAATAAGCAGACTCGCCGGTTAAGGATCTGGTCAGCGGGATGTTCCTCTGGTGAGGAACCGTACAGTATTGCGATGACTGTATTAGAAAATTTACCAGAAAGTAATAACTGGGATATAAAGATTCTTGCTACCGATTTGGATACGAGTGTGTTAGAAAAAGCAAAGCAGGGAGTATATCCTGAGGAACGCTTAAGTTGCATCGATAACCAGAAGCGTCGGCGCTGGTTCAAAAATGGCCGAGGGGAGAATGCCGGGTTGCTACAAGCCAGTCCGGACCTAAAGGCGTTAATTACATTTAAACAGCTTAATTTAATGCAGGATTGGCCTATGCAAGGGCCGTTTGACATAATTTTTTGTCGCAATGTTTTGATCTATTTCGATAAACCCACTCAACGTGTTTTAATGGAGCGTTACGCGAACTTATTAGCAGATCATGGACGTTTGTTTATTGGGCATTCTGAAACGCTCTACCGGGTTACAGAACGGTTTAAATTACTGGGAAAAACCATCTACCGGAAAGTAGCATGAAGGGACTGGCAAAAACATTTAGCGCTCAGCCCACAACGATACATCGTGCTTTGCCCGGGTTTTCGTCCATAAAACGCTATATAGATAAGTCAAATAATTCAATCACCGCTAAAATATTGCCTGGCGAATTTTATGTGACCACTCAGAATGAATTAATTACCACTGTATTAGGTTCCTGTGTTTCAGCCTGTATTAGGGATAAGGTTTTTGGTATTGGTGGTATGAATCATTTTATGTTACCCCTTGAAAACGAAGATAGTAGTAATGAATGGCGCAATGCAGGTATGAGTGCCGCGACACGTTACGGTAACGTTGCCATGGAATATTTGATTAACAGTATACTGAAGCATGGTGGTACTCGGCAGAATCTTGAAGTTAAATTGTTTGGTGGTGGAAAAATATTGGCGAAAACGACCGATGTAGGTGCTCGTAACGTTGAGTTTGTGCTCCATTATTTAAACATAGAGGGCCTTAGTATTGACGCCCAGGACTTAGGTGATATTTATCCGCGAAAAGTTATTTACAATCCTTTGTCAGGAAAAGTACGAATGAAAAAGTTGAAGTCTTTACATAATAATACCATTGTAGACCGTGAAAATGCCTACTTGCAGGATCTTGGTAAAAAACCGGAGGCAGGTGAGATTGATCTTTTTTAGGGTCTGATTCAATTGATGAATTGTGGTTCTTTGATTCGGTCACTAATTTTGTATTGTAAGTTATCAACGATAGGGTATGGAATGTGATGAGCGAGTCAAAGATGAAAAGCAAGAAAATCCGTGTTCTAGTGATAGATGATTCAGCGTTGATTCGACGGCTTTTGCCGGAAATTTTAAGTCAAGATCGTGCTATTGATGTGGTTGGAACAGCCAGTGACCCTTATGTGGCAAGAGACAAAATAAAACAGCTTAAGCCTGATGTGTTGACGTTGGATGTTGAAATGCCAAAAATGGATGGCGTTACTTTTTTACGAAATTTAATGCGCCTTCGGCCTATGCCGGTGGTGATGGTCTCATCCTTAACGGAAGCAGGTGCAGAAATTACGTTAGAAGCACTGGAGATTGGTGCTGTAGATTATGTGGCTAAACCTAAAATCGATCTATCACACTCTTTAGGGAGTTATGCTGATGAACTCATTAGTAAAGTGAAAGCTGCCGCTTCTGCCAGAATACGTTCAGTGCCGATCGTTCGAGACAAGGGGCGGCAGGATGCTGCAATTGAGCCGCGTAAAGCACTTTCCAGTTTTAAAACAACTGAAAAATTGATTGCCATTGGTGCATCCACTGGTGGTACCGAAGCCATTAAAGATGTATTGATCGACATGCCCGCCGCTTCACCGGGTATCGTTATCACGCAGCATATACCCGAGCAGTTCAGCGCGCCTTTTGCAAAACGTATGAATGCCGCGTCGGCAATGACAGTGTGTGAGGCTGCTGATGGTCAACAAATTTTACCGGGTCATGTTTATATTGCACCGGGTAAATATCATTTATTAGTAGAGCGCAGTGGTGCACGATACGTTTGCCGCTTAGATGATGGGGAACGTGTCAATCGTCATAAACCATCAGTAGATGTGTTGTTTCGGTCTGTTGCACAAAATGTAGGTTGCAATGCTATATCAGTTTTGTTGACGGGGATGGGGAATGATGGCGCAAAAGGTATGCTAGAAATGAAAGAGGCAGGTGCATTAACGATTGCTCAAGATGAAAAAACCAGTGTTGTGTGGGGGATGCCTGGCGAAGCGGTTAAATTGGGTTGTGTCGACAAAGTTGTTCCATTACATACTATTGTTTCCAATTTGATGCGATGGATAGCATAATAAATTTTTGAGAAATCTGTTTATAATGAGTTTATCAGTTACCTGTGAATTTCCATTGTCGTGATAGAGCATAAATAACCTTATGATAATAGGGTATACGACAATAAATACTATTGCTAAAGTTGCTACTGTTGATCTGATTGCCACTCAAATGATTGACGTCCCTGTTTCGAATTCGCAGCAGACTATTGCGTTCATGATCCATCTGGGCAGTATACGTGCATGCTAAAAATTTTAATACATAATTATTGGTTCGCTGCAAGCCTTTCATGTATTGCTGTTATTGCTATGTTGTTCTCTGGCGCGTCGGTTTTGAGTATTGCTTTTCTTGTTGCTATTGTGAGTGCTTGGGCGGTTTCTGCTTTTTGCTCAGAAAAAAAGAAACTGAGTTTCACTACTGTAGAGGGCGTGGATGATAAGCATAACTTGGCGCTACAAATAATGGGGGAGGAAGTCGCTACACTGTTGTGTCATCAAGCCAGTGCCACATGCCAGGAAGTGAATCAGGTGGGTGACATCGTTTCCGACGCAATTACAAAACTGAACAGTAGTTTCCAGGGGTTGCATGGTAATATTAAAAACCAGCAAAGCATTCTGCTTTCATTACTGCAGAGAATGACCAAAAATAATGCCAATGAAAATATTACGGCGATCAATGGCAGCAGTAATGAAACCATTAAAAATGTAGCCAGTAAATCATTCGCGAGTGAAATTCAGAGGATGTTGGATTGTTTGGTGGCTCAGATCGTGGAAAATAGCCAGCAAAGCATGACAATAGTGCGCAAAATAGATGATATCATTGCACGGGTAGAGGGAGTTGAGATTTTTCTGGGCGACCTGAAAAACATAACAGAGCCAACGCATTTATTGGTGCTTAATGCAGCGAGTACAGTTGGTGGGGTGTCAGGGGTTACAGATAAGGTTCAGACGTTATCGCAACATTCCAATGGGTTTAGCGCACAAATAAGTGAAGAAATACAAAATATCCAGCTAGATTTAGAAAGTGTTAAAATAACTATTGGCACTATGGCTTCAAAGGATAAGGCTTCAAAAAATAGGCGCATGATGATTAAGACCAAGACGCGTATTAATAGCATGTTAGCAGAATTGAAAAGCTCAGATGAATTTTTGTCTCAAAAAATTAATGAAATGACAATGTTAACTGCATCAATTGACGAGAATGTTCAGAGTATCGTGGTATCGCTTCAATTCGAAGACATGGTTAGTCAATTAGTGGCTTTTTCTAAGCAGCGTTTGGAGCTAATACAGAATATGCCGGTAGAAGTGTGGGCGGATATTATTAAATACAATGCTCATAAAAATGAAAATAATGTTGATGTTGGTGTTGTAAATGAACAATTGAATCAAAAAATAACAAGTTATAAAGAGAATTTTCAACGATTAATGCAGACCTCCATTAGCCAACAAGACCTGGCCGAAGGTGACATCGACTTATTTTAGTTGCTTCTATTTCGGGGAGTGGCTCAAAGTTGTTATTGATCATGAATATACCCAAAGCGTTTGAGATTTAGGTATTAATTACACGTCCTGTTCATTCCATAACGGTGTTAAGTCATTTTTGCTGCCCTTGGCCTCCCACTCGGCCAGTTTACCGTCTTTTTTGCTCATGTCATCCGGGCCATGGTAACGATCGGTATAACGCGGGTCGGTTGGATGCCCCGATCGGCGTTTGGCCTGTTCCAGCCCGGCTTTGCCCAGCGCCTCCGATTCTGAGCGACTGTGCGTCAGTGCCTTTTTTAAATGCCGCAACTGGCGGCTCAGTTTCCTTGTTGGGTAAAAGCGTTAGCAATGAGGGTTTGATTTCGGCCAAGCTGGGTAAAGTCATTACACCCTGGATTCAATCAGTAAACCTTTTGGCAAGGTGTAATAGTCAACGGTGACGTTCAGGTTAAAATGAATGCCAAGATTAGCCAGGGCTACCGCCTCACTACAGATAAATTCGTAATCGGTGTCTTTTCCTTCCCCTTGTGCATAGGTCTGATCCAAAGCAAGGTATAACGCCAACCCTTTATTGAACGAGGCTTCATCATTATCCAGAATGCCGTATAACGGTATGGTCAGGGTGATATAATTTAATCTGAAAAGATCCTTGGTTTTCTTCACCCTCAATTCATCGAGGGTGGGTTTTAATAGCGCTTTTGCAGCGTCGATGTCGCCTAATAAGGTATTTTTTAAGGCATGGGCATAGCGATTGACTTCTTTTTCCTGCATGCGTCCGTCAGGTCGATTTCGAAACAATTTGGCAAGCGCGTGCGCGGTGTCAAAGTCCGCCCCCATAAAGGCATAGTGAATACCGTCGATAAAAGTGATTTCGCCGACTAGCCACCAGCTAACGCAACCATAACCAAAGCCGGAGGTATCCGTCTCTTTTTGATTCCCCACATAATCGGGATCGCTTTTATCATAAGCCATGTTAAAGTTTTTCAGAATGTAACCGGCCGCTTTTGCAAAGTTTTCCCTGAATACCCTGGCGGGTTCGCCATTTAAAAACTGGGCGCGAGCGAGATCGGCATAAGCATCTCCTAATCCTGCATAGAAAGTTTGTATGGGCAAGTCTTTTTTTTCATAATAGCCGGAATTATAATGTTTAAATCTTCTGTCAACCCGCTCTTGAGCCACTTTAAGCCAATGGTCAATCTGTTGTTGTTCCGGTTCGTGGTCGGTTGTCATTAATCTTGCCCTCTGTGATTAATCATCTACGGTAAATTCCATTGTTTTTTTCATCAGGCTGCCGTCTTGATCTTGCTCATACACTTCGGCTTTATTGGTGGCCTGGTTGGCACGGATAAAGGTGTGGCGTTTTTGGCCTTTATCATCTTCTATTTCTTTCCACAAATCAATTTCTGCCTGCGTATAGGCGCCACCTTTGCGGTTAGAGGTTTTGCCCACTTTGGATTGTTTACCTTCCATGACTTTTCCGCGTTGTTGGTTATTGGCCGCCGAGCCTTGTTTGCCGCGTTTGTTTTTTGTCGGCAAGGGTTTACGCGTTGGGTTAGCGGTGGCTTTGACTTCGACTTCTTCAAGTCTGTTATTGTTATCCAGCAGAAGATCATCATTGCCGTGGTAGCGTCTGTTATAATCGGGATGTGTTTCCTTGCCCGTTATTGTTTTGTATTTCGCTTTCGCGCGTTCACCAAAGGCTTCTATTCCTTTTATGACTTTTATTGGCAGGACTTTTTTGACCTTTCCCGCAATGGCATCCAGCATCGCATCGCCTGCCGCTGCCGCGCTTACCCCTTCGGCCATGACCGTATTGGCCACATCGGCGATAACCTGTGCTGCCGCTTCTATGGGAATTATCGGCACGCTTTCCAATGGCGGGTCGTTAATTAATGCGTCTTCTGGCGATACCTTAACATTCGAATCCTGCATCGTAACGGGATTAACCCCGGTAACGGTTCTGGCGGGTGACCGGGTTGTTATCAATTCATCGCGTGATGGCTCAAAAGGACCGCCGCCCCCAGGTTGACGTGACATCGTGCGGACAATCCATTCCAGACGCGACTTGGCGAATAACTGGTCACTTGTGAGCGTTACCA